>NZ_CFGI01000032.1 GCF_001347015.1 Streptococcus pneumoniae | reverse complement strand
AAATAAAATCCACTTTATAAATGTTCAAGAAGGTGGCAGTGATGCGATTATTCTTGAAAGCAATGGACATTTTGCCATGGTGGATACAGGAGAAGATTATGATTTCCCAGATGGAAGTGATTCTCGCTATCCATGGAGAGAAGGAATTGAAACGTCTTATAAGCATGTTCTGACAGACCGTGTCTTTCGTCGTTTGAAGGAATTGGGTGTCCAAAAACTTGATTTTATTTTGGTAACCCATACCCACAGTGATCATATTGGAAATGTTGATGAATTACTGTCTACCTATCCAGTTGACCGAGT
>NZ_CFGI01000031.1 GCF_001347015.1 Streptococcus pneumoniae | reverse complement strand
TTAACAGTTGCCTTGCCATCTTTAACTGTGATTGGGCTATCCGCTGGTGCACTCCAGTTGCCATCTGCTCCCTTGGTAAGTTCTACTGTCTTCGTAACCGTATCACTTTCTGGGTAGTTGATCACGACTTTATCCGCATCAGCTGGTAATGGAATCACAACATCCCCATTTTGTTTACTTTCTGGAGTAAAGGTTGATGGTTGAGCTGTCTTCACTTTACCAGTGGATGGCTTGCTTTCCATGTCTTGTGCTTTGGCTTGTACCGTTACCACAGTTCCGGCTGTAGCTGTCTTGGCTTTCAAGACTGGTTTGCCATCTGTGCCTACTTCAAAGCCAGTTGGAACTGTCCAGTTACCG
>NZ_CFGI01000030.1 GCF_001347015.1 Streptococcus pneumoniae | reverse complement strand
GAGCTACCGTTGTACCACTATTCACGCCATTCACGGTAACGCTGCCTGCATCTTTCTTACCGACTGCTGTTACCAGACTTGGCACGCTTGGTTTGACAGTATATGGAATCGTAATGTTTTCTTCACTTTGATCTCCATAGACAATCTTAGCTGTGACTTGGTGTTTACCTAAGTCTGTAGGGATTGTGCCTACTGCTTCCACATGATCTTTTCCTGTCGCTTCTACAGCACCAGTGAGGTCTGTCGCCTCTACTGCTTCACCTTTCACCTTCGTGATTGGAGTGATTGTCACTGTATGCTCTGTCGGAGTGATACTTGCGCTAGATGCCTGACTGGTTGTGTCGTCACTTCCCTTGGTTGCG
>NZ_CFGI01000029.1 GCF_001347015.1 Streptococcus pneumoniae | reverse complement strand
TTTCAGATTAAGTTCCGCTATGGTGGAAGTTAGTGTGAGACGTTTGAATGCGGTTAAAGGTTAGTTTTTAGAACTTATGTTGGAGTAATGTAGACGACTGGCAGACGTCTTCTGCAGGTATTTTAGAAATGCCGAGAAGCTTAGGAATTTCTTCTCCATAGGTAAAGGCAAAGAGTTCATAGGCTGACTTTCCATTCAAAGCAGCGCGTTTGACACTGTTGACATGAGAACAAACGAGATTAATATCCTCTTGAGTTAAGTTGTCAAAAGAAGTTCCCTTAGGAAGGATATCGCGAATCAGCGTGTGATTTTTCTCAATTCTCCCTTTCTGGTCAGAGCGATTAGGGTCACAAAAGAAGAGTTTACTCTCTCCTCGCACATCCATTTCGATATCATC
>NZ_CFGI01000028.1 GCF_001347015.1 Streptococcus pneumoniae | reverse complement strand
ATTCTAAAAGACCCAACTACTGTTTCCAAAGAAGTCAAACGAAACAGACAAGTCCGAGAGTCTACATGCCATAACCTTCCTTGCCCTCTGCTCGACAAAGCTCCCTCTGTCTGTAATGGCTGCCCTAAAAGAAGACAAAATTGTGGATTTAAAAAAATTTTCTACCTCGCTAAACAAGCTCAAAAACAATACGAACAAACTCTTGTCGAATCTCGTGAAGGAACTCCTCTCAATTCCAAGACCTTCTGGGAAATGGACAAAGTCATTTCTGATGGGGTTAAAAAGGGACAACACATCTATCATATCCTCAAAACTCATAACCTTGATGTCAGCTCCTCAACCGTCTATCGACACATCCGAAAAGGATACCTATCTATCGCTCCTATTGACCTAGCCAGAGC
>NZ_CFGI01000027.1 GCF_001347015.1 Streptococcus pneumoniae | reverse complement strand
GCTCTGGCTAGGTCAATAGGAGCGATAGATAGGTATCCTTTTCGGATGTGTCGATAGACGGTTGAGGAGCTGACATCAAGATTGTGAGTTTTGAGGATATGATAGATGTGTTGTTCTTTTTTAACACCCTCAGAAATGACTTTGTCCATGTCCCAGAAGGTCTTGGAATTGAGGGGAGTTCCTTCACGAGCTTCAACAAGAGTTTGTTCGTACTGTTTTTGAGCTTGTTTAGCGAGGTAGAAGATTTTCTGATAGCCACAGTTTTGTCTTCTTTTAGGGCAGCCATTACAGACAAAGGGAGCTTTGTCGAGTAGAGGGCAAGGAAGGTTATGGCATGTAGACTCTCGGACTTGTCTGTTTCGTTTGACTTCTTTGGAAACAGTAGTTGGGTCTTTTAGAATGGATTGTCC
>NZ_CFGI01000026.1 GCF_001347015.1 Streptococcus pneumoniae | reverse complement strand
GAGTGATTGTCACTGTATGCTCTGTCGGAGTGATACTTGCGCTAGATGCCTGACTGGTTGTGTCGTCACTTCCCTTGGTTGCGCTGACACTTACAGCTTGACCGGCTGTGTAGCTTGATGGTTTCAAGCGTAACTTACCGTTAGCTAATAGACTCGTATCCCCACTTGTTACCGTCCAGCCTGTCGCTCCTTTGCTGAGCTCAACAGTTTGACTTGCTCCTTGCTTATCTGTATAAGTTAAGCTTGCTTTATCCGCATTGTCTGGTAAGCCAATTTCGACATCACCATTTTGCCATTGTTTGGTTGTAGCTGCAGTCGGTGTCGCTTCTTTAGCTTGAACTGTGACGTTTACATCTTCTGTAGAGTCATCGTCATAAGTGACGGTGACGCCTACTGTTTGACTGGTTCCTGCTGCTACCGTTGGAAGAGCTCCTTTAGCTACCGCAGTCTTCTTATGCTCAGCTGTTACGGCATTGCTAATAGATTCTGCTGTTGGCTGGCTATCTGCTTCTACCGTAATGGTGCTAACAGTTGGCTTCGTATGACTTGGAACAGTTATAGTCGCTTCGCGTGCCGCACTGACATCTGTACCAGTTCCGGCTGTTGCTTGAGCTGTGATAGACTTACCACTGCTTGCTGTTCCTTGTTTAACAGTTGCCTTGCCATCTTTAACTGTGATTGGGCTATCCGCTGGTGCACTCCAGTTGCCATCTGCTCCCTT
>NZ_CFGI01000025.1 GCF_001347015.1 Streptococcus pneumoniae | reverse complement strand
TTTAACATAATAGCAACTCCCAGCGGATTAGTTGGTAAGGCCTTACTGCTCTTTTCCTCGCCTTTCTGCTGGGCTAGTTCTTCATGCTGGGCCTCGGTCAACCTGCCTGCCTTTACATTTTCAAGGTGTTTGCTGTCTGCCATAACTTCTTCATAAGCTTGCTGATAAGCCTTGTCCTTGATTTCTTGACACTCTTTGATAAGCTGTCCCCTAACACCTTTGAAAGTCTTAAAGTACTTATCTTCGCTTTCACGCGCCTCTAAGATTTCACTTTCCAGGCTTTTCAATTTCTCCTTTTCTATGGTTCTATCCTCTCTTTCTATATTCAGCCCGTGCTATACTGCTAAAAGTGCGGTCTAGCTCTTCAATAGGCAATGGTTCAACTGTCACGCTATTAGCTATCTTTGTCAGCTCGTAGGCGGTCTCTAGGTCGCAATCAACCCACTTATTAAAGAGTAAACCTACAAAGCGTGTCAGTGCTACGTTGCGCCCTCCCTCGTCTCCAAATCCGTTGAAAAGTGTGTCAATGATCCTCATGGTCATAGATTTCTGACCGCTGGGCCTTGGAGTGTATGGAAGGCTTGTAGCATTCTGTTTGACTGGTTCAGCCGTTGTCTTTGGTACTGGATAATCTAGTCCATGCTCCACAATCTTTTGATAACTCGCTGGGTCTCCTGTTGTTACGGGTAGCCCTTGGAGTTGTGACCATGTAAGGCTAGCCATGTCAAAAGGTAGTCCAATCTTGTTAGCAATCTCTTTCACTACCTGCTTATAGGTTGCCTCATTCATCACATTATCAGGCTTCACTACAAGGCGAAAACGGGGCTTTTCTAAGCTATGTTTGATAGTCGGGTATAAGATGTAAGAGTAGCCAAACAAGGCGCTAGAAACGGCCATTATAAAGCCCTCAGACGTCCCCTGTATATCGTCATAATCAAGGAAAATCAAATCCCGATAGATTAGACTGGAGTTGTTTCGCTTGTAACTGCCATGCTTTTCTGGTGTCACTTTGCCACTTATACAGTAAGGCGCTTGTGTACGTTTAAATTCTTCAATGTTTGCCCCTTCAGGGACTACCAAAGGCTTAAAGCGTTCAATGTACTGGAACGGCTCAATTTTATCAAATGGATAGACAAGATTACCCTGAAAGCCTCTAGCCTCGTAAATCGTCATATCAGCTCCCTTTCCGACGTTTCTTCCTCAGTTTCTTCAGTTGTTTCCGTTCTTTGAGTTGCTTCAACTTTGGGCGTCTGACCTTGGTTTTATCTTCCTTGGCTAACTTCATACCAGCATAAGCTGGCTCTGTCATGTATCTACCCATTTTCTACCCCCAAAAACTTCCAGATATCAGATATTTTATAATAGATTTTCCTAGTATCTTCAAGCGGTGGATGGTATCGCCTTAGCCCTGCTTTTTCCCATTTTTGGAGTGTCATATATTTTATATCTAACTCGTCCATGACTTCCTGGGCTGAGATTAAACCTGTCAGTCGTGGTTTGACTGTATCACGCGCTTCCAGGTATCTTTCCACTACCTCCAGAATGCCATGCGCTAGATCTTGCTCACTTTCTCGGCTTAGGCTAAACATATCCGCCCACCTCCTTCAAGGTTTCTTTGTAGCTTTCTAGGTCGCTATTCATCAATACCGATAGTCGCTTTTCTTCTTCTCGGATCTGATTGTAAAATGTTTTTGCTCCGTCCAGTAGCTCCTCTTTGTTAGCAGGGATAAAATATCCTCTAAATGTCCCATGACGAACCCCAACAATAGGAACGCTATGGCGCGTGATTAGACGGCTGATAATATCTTGCACGGTTCTTTCTGCTAGCTTAGTGATTAGGCTGATTTCTGCCCCTGTTATGGAGTTCTCAGCCCCTACCTTGATTAGT
>NZ_CFGI01000024.1 GCF_001347015.1 Streptococcus pneumoniae | reverse complement strand
GGATGAGTTGCGAACGGGTGAGTAACGCGTAGGTAACCTGCCTGGTAGCGGGGGATAACTATTGGAAACGATAGCTAATACCGCATAAGAGTAGATGTTGCATGACATTTGCTTAAAAGGTGCAATTGCATCACTACCAGATGGACCTGCGTTGTATTAGCTAGTTGGTGGGGTAACGGCTCACCAAGGCGACGATACATAGCCGACCTGAGAGGGTGATCGGCCACACTGGGACTGAGACACGGCCCAGACTCCTACGGGAGGCAGCAGTAGGGAATCTTCGGCAATGGACGGAAGTCTGACCGAGCAACGCCGCGTGAGTGAAGAAGGTTTTCGGATCGTAAAGCTCTGTTGTAAGAGAAGAACGAGTGTGAGAGTGGAAAGTTCACACTGTGACGGTATCTTACCAGAAAGGGACGGCTAACTACGTGCCAGCAGCCGCGGTAATACGTAGGTCCCGAGCGTTGTCCGGATTTATTGGGCGTAAAGCGAGCGCAGGCGGTTAGATAAGTCTGAAGTTAAAGGCTGTGGCTTAACCATAGTACGCTTTGGAAACTGTTTAACTTGAGTGCAAGAGGGGAGAGTGGAATTCCATGTGTAGCGGTGAAATGCGTAGATATATGGAGGAACACCGGTGGCGAAAGCGGCTCTCTGGCTTGTAACTGACGCTGAGGCTCGAAAGCGTGGGGAGCAAACAGGATTAGATACCCTGGTAGTCCACGCCGTAAACGATGAGTGCTAGGTGTTAGACCCTTTCCGGGGTTTAGTGCCGTAGCTAACGCATTAAGCACTCCGCCTGGGGAGTACGACCGCAAGGTTGAAACTCAAAGGAATTGACGGGGGCCCGCACAAGCGGTGGAGCATGTGGTTTAATTCGAAGCAACGCGAAGAACCTTACCAGGTCTTGACATCCCTCTGATCACTCTAGAGATAGAGTTTTCCTTCGGGACAGAGGTGACAGGTGGTGCATGGTTGTCGTCAGCTCGTGTCGTGAGATGTTGGGTTAAGTCCCGCAACGAGCGCAACCCCTATTGTTAGTTGCCATCATTCAGTTGGGCACTCTAGCGAGACTGCCGGTAATAAACCGGAGGAAGGTGGGGATGACGTCAAATCATCATGCCCCTTATGACCTGGGCTACACACGTGCTACAATGGCTGGTACAACGAGTCGCAAGCCGGTGACGGCAAGCTAATCTCTTAAAGCCAGTCTCAGTTCGGATTGTAGGCTGCAACTCGCCTACATGAAGTCGGAATCGCTAGTAATCGCGGATCAGCACGCCGCGGTGAATACGTTCCCGGGCCTTGTACACACCGCCCGTCACACCACGAGAGTTTGTAACACCCGAAGTCGGTGAGGTAACCGTAAGGAGCCAGCCGCCTAAGGTGGGATAGATGATTGGGGTGAAGTCGTAACAAGGTAGCCGTATCGGAAGGTGCGGCTGGATCACCTCCTTTCTAAGGATAAGGAACTGCGCATTGGTCTTGTTTAGTCTTGAGAGGTCTTGTGGGGCCTTAGCTCAGCTGGGAGAGCGCCTGCTTTGCACGCAGGAGGTCAGCGGTTCGATCCCGCTAGGCTCCATTGGTGAGAGATCACCAAGTAATGCACATTGAAAATTGAATATCTATATCAAATAGTAACAAGAAAATAAACCGAAAACGCTGTAGTATTAATAAGAGTTTATGACTGAAAGGTCAGAAAATAAGGTTAAGTTAATAAGGGCGCACGGTGGATGCCTTGGCACTAGGAGCCGAAGAAGGACGTGACAAACGACGATATGCCTTGGGTAGCTGTAAGTAAGCGATGATCCAGGGATTTCCGAATGGGGGAACCCAACAGGTACTACCTGTTACCCGCATCTGTTAAGGATGTGAGGAGGAAGACGCAGTGAACTGAAACATCTAAGTAGCTGCAGGAAGAGAAAGCAAAAGCGATTGCCTTAGTAGCGGCGAGCGAAACGGCAGGAGGGCAAACCGAAGAGTTTACTCTTCGGGGTTGTAGGACTGCAATGTGGACTCAAAGATTATAGAAGAATGATTTGGGAAGATCAGCCAAAGAGAGTAATAGCCTCGTATTTAAAATAGTCTTTGTACCTAGCAGTATCCTGAGTACGGCGGGACACGTGAAATCCCGTCGGAATCTGGGAGGACCATCTCCCAACCCTAAATACTCCCTAGTGACCGATAGTGAACCAGTACCGTGAGGGAAAGGTGAAAAGCACCCCGGGAGGGGAGTGAAATAGAACCTGAAACCGTGTGCCTACAACAAGTTCGAGCCCGTTAATGGGTGAGAGCGTGCCTTTTGTAGAATGAACCGGCGAGTTACGTTATGATGCGAGGTTAAGTTGAAGAGACGGAGCCGTAGGGAAACCGAGTCTGAACAGGGCGAATTAGTATCATGACGTAGACCCGAAACCATGTGACCTACCCATGAGCAGGTTGAAGGTGCGGTAAGACGCACTGGAGGACCGAACCAGGGCACGTTGAAAAGTGCTTGGATGACTTGTGGGTAGCGGAGAAATTCCAAACGAACTTGGAGATAGCTGGTTCTCTCCGAAATAGCTTTAGGGCTAGCGTCGACATTAGAGATTCTTGGAGGTAGAGCACTGTTTGGGTGAGGGGTCCATCCCGGATTACCAATCTCAGATAAACTCCGAATGCCAATGAATTATGGTCGGCAGTCAGACTGCGAGTGCTAAGATCCGTAGTCGAAAGGGAAACAGCCCAGACCACCAGCTAAGGTCCCAAAATAATTGTTAAGTGGAAAAGGATGTGGGGTTGCACAGACAACTAGGATGTTAGCTTAGAAGCAGCTATTCATTCAAAGAGTGCGTAATAGCTCACTAGTCGAGTGACCCTGCGCCGAAAATGTACCGGGGCTAAAACAATTTACCGAAGCTGTGGATACCTTTATAGGTATGGTAGGAGAGCGTTCTATGTGTGAAGAAGGTGTACCGTGAGGAGTGCTGGAACGCATAGAAGTGAGAATGCCGGTATGAGTAGCGAAAGACAGGTGAGAATCCTGTCCACCGTAAGACTAAGGTTTCCAGGGGAAGGCTCGTCCGCCCTGGGTTAGTCGGGACCTAAGGAGAGACCGAAAGGTGTATCCGATGGACAACAGGTTGATATTCCTGTACTAGAGTATGTAGTGATGGAGGGACGCAGTAGGCTAACTAAAGCAGACGATTGGAAGTGTCTGTCTAAGCAGTGAGGTGTGAATTGAGTTAAATGCTTAGTTCTATAACATTGAGCTGTGATGGGGAGCGAAGTTTAGTAGCGAAGTTAGTGACGTCACACTGCCAAGAAAAGCTTCTAGCGTTTAAACATACTCTACCCGTACCGCAAACCGACACAGGTAGTCGAGGCGAGTAGCCTCAGGTGAGCGAGAGAACTCTCGTTAAGGAACTCGGCAAAATGACCCCGTAACTTCGGGAGAAGGGGTGCTGACTTTAAGTCAGCCGCAGTGAATAGGCCCAAGCAACTGTTTATCAAAAACACAGCTCTCTGCTAAATCGTAAGATGATGTATAGGGGGTGACGCCTGCCCGGTGCTGGAAGGTTAAGAGGAGTGCTTAGCGTAAGCGAAGGTATGAATTGAAGCCCCAGTAAACGGCGGCCGTAACTATAACGGTCCTAAGGTAGCGAAATTCCTTGTCGGGTAAGTTCCGACCCGCACGAAAGGCGTAATGATTTGGGCACTGTCTCAACGAGAGACTCGGTGAAATTTTAGTACCTGTGAAGATGCAGGTTACCCGCGACAGGACGGAAAGACCCCATGGAGCTTTACTGCAGTTTGATATTGAGTGTCTGTACCACATGTACAGGATAGGTAGGAGTCTATGAGATCGGGACGCCAGTTTCGAAGGAGACGTTGTTGGGATACTACCCTTGTGTTATGGCCACTCTAACCCAGATAGGTGATCCCTATCGGAGACAGTGTCTGACGGGCAGTTTGACTGGGGCGGTCGCCTCCTAAAAGGTAACGGAGGCGCCCAAAGGTTCCCTCAGAATGGTTGGAAATCATTCGCAGAGTGTAAAGGTATAAGGGAGCTTGACTGCGAGAGCTACAACTCGAGCAGGGACGAAAGTCGGGCTTAGTGATCCGGTGGTTCCGTATGGAAGGGCCATCGCTCAACGGATAAAAGCTACCCTGGGGATAACAGGCTTATCTCCCCCAAGAGTTCACATCGACGGGGAGGTTTGGCACCTCGATGTCGGCTCGTCGCATCCTGGGGCTGTAGTCGGTCCCAAGGGTTGGGCTGTTCGCCCATTAAAGCGGCACGCGAGCTGGGTTCAGAACGTCGTGAGACAGTTCGGTCCCTATCCGTCGCGGGCGTAGGAAATTTGAGAGGATCTGCTCCTAGTACGAGAGGACCAGAGTGGACTTACCGCTGGTGTACCAGTTGTCTTGCCAAAGGCATCGCTGGGTAGCTATGTAGGGAAGGGATAAACGCTGAAAGCATCTAAGTGTGAAACCCACCTCAAGATGAGATTTCCCATGATTATATATCAGTAAGAGCCCTGAGAGATGATCAGGTAGATAGGTTAGAAGTGGAAGTGTGGCGACACATGTAGCGGACTAATACTAATAGCTCGAGGACTTATCCAAAGTAACTGAGAATACGAAAGCGAGAGGTTTTCTTGGTTTGAATAGATATTCAATTTTGAGTAGGTATTACTCAGAGTTAAGTGACGATAGCCTAGGAGATACACCTGTACCCATGCCGAACACAGAAGTTAAGCCCTAGAACGCCGGAAGTAGTTGGGGGTTGCCCCCTGTGAGATATGGAAGTCGCTTAGCTCTAGGGAGTTTAGCTCAGCTGGGAGAGCATCTGCCTTACAAGCAGAGGGTCAGCGGTTCGATCCCGTTAACTCCCATAGGTCCCGTAGTGTAGCGGTTATCACGTCGCCCTGTCACGGCGAAGATCGCGGGTTCGATTCCCGTCGGGACCGTTTAAGATAACGTAAGTTATTTTAGACTCGTTAGCTCAGTTGGTAGAGCAATTGACTTTTAATCAATGGGTCACTGGTTCGAGCCCAGTACGGGTCATATATGCGGGTTTGGCGGAATTGGCAGACGCACCAGATTTAGGATCTGGCGCTTAACGGCGTGGGGGTTCAAGTCCCTTAACCCGCATTAAGATATAATAAATGAGCCGGCTTAGCTCAGTTGGTAGAGCATCTGATTTGTAATCAGAGGGTCGCGTGTTCAAGTCATGTAGCCGGCATTTTTAGATAGAAGAAAACAGTGCGAACGTAGTTCAGTGGTAGAACACCACCTTGCCAAGGTGGGGGTCGCGGGTTCGAATCCCGTCGTTCGCTTAGAGAGGCCGGGGTGGCGGAACTGGCAGACGCACAGGACTTAAAATCCTGCGATTGGTAACGATCGTACCGGTTCGATTCCGGTCCTCGGCATAATATAATGAGCACCCTTAGCTCAACTGGATAGAGTACCTGACTACGAATCAGGCGGTTAGAGGTTCGACTCCTCTAGGGTGCATTTTTCTATTTAACTCGGGAAGTAGCTCAGCTTGGTAGAGTACTTGGTTTGGGACCAAGGTGTCGCAGGTTCGAATCCTGTCTTCCCGATA
>NZ_CFGI01000023.1 GCF_001347015.1 Streptococcus pneumoniae | reverse complement strand
GCCGAACACAGAAGTTAAGCCCTAGAACGCCGGAAGTAGTTGGGGGTTGCCCCCTGTGAGATATGGAAGTCGCTTAGCTCTATTCCGCCATAGCTCAGTTGGTAGTAGCGCATGACTGTTAATCATGATGTCGTAGGTTCGAGTCCTACTGGCGGAGTAGTTAATAAAAGGAGGTTTCGACCTCTTTTTTTGTTATGTAATTAATAATCTGTCTTGCACCTAATGACAAGTGATATTTTTCTTGACGATAGAAGTCTCAGCAACCATCATTTTTGAGCACTGATAGCAGTTAAAACGGCGTTTTCTAAGGAGAATTATGGTTTGAATTTTTTTATACTACAAAATCAGATTCATAATACCTATATAAAAATATTATAGTTCTAATAGGGTTTACCCAAAAGTTTTAAGGCGGTCTTTTTAGGACTTTAATCATTTGAAATTTAGGTAGTAAATTTATTTCTATTCTGTCAACTTTTCCTATTTTTTCTCTTGTTGAGGTTGGTATTTTAACAATTCAGGAATTATTAATGATTAATTAAAATTTTTTGTTAGAATAAGATCATAAAAAGTAAAGGAGTGTATGCTTATGCTACAAAATATTTATGATCAGATGACTGATTTCTATGACAGTATCGAAGAAGAGTATGCTACTTTCTTTGATAATAGTTGGAACTGGGAACATTTTCATTTTAAATTTTTAATTTATTATTTAGTGAGATATGGTATTGGGTGTCGTAGGGATTTTATCGTTTACCATTATCGTGTTGCTTATCGTTTGTATCTTGAAAAGATGATAATGAATCGGGGTTTTATTTCTTGTTGAGGTCATTTTAGTAAATTTCCGAACAAACTTACTTTTTCATGGCAATATAACAATAAATAGCTGGTAATTTTTCTAAATCATTTTTTAATAGTTGGAAATAGCAAATCTTTCTATTGTTTCTTCTTGATAAAAAGGCGATTTTTTCTTATAATAAATTGTAAGATATAATTGTGGGTGAGATTCCTGCCATGTATGTGAGAAAGGAAGAGCCTGAGGGCTCAGACAAGATTATGACTTCAGTTGTTGTTGTAGGTACCCAATGGGGTGATGAAGGTAAAGGGAAGATTACGGACTTCCTTTCAGCGAATGCAGAAGTGATTGCACGCTACCAAGGTGGTGATAATGCTGGTCACACGATTGTGATTGATGGTAAGAAATTTAAGTTGCACTTGATTCCATCTGGGATTTTCTTCCCTGAAAAAATTTCTGTTATTGGGAACGGTATGGTTGTAAATCCTAAATCTCTTGTGAAAGAGTTGAGCTATCTTCATGAGGAAGGTGTGACAACTGATAATTTGCGTATTTCTGATCGCGCGCATGTTATTTTGCCTTATCATATCGAGTTGGATCGTTTGCAAGAAGAAGCTAAGGGTGACAATAAGATTGGTACTACAATTAAGGGAATTGGTCCAGCTTATATGGACAAGGCTGCTCGTGTTGGGATTCGTATTGCCGATCTTTTAGATAAAGATATTTTCCGTGAGCGTTTAGAACGTAACCTTGCTGAAAAGAATCGTCTTTTTGAAAAATTGTATGATAGTAAAGCGATTGCTTTTGATGATATTTTTGAAGAGTATTACGAATATGGTCAACAAATCAAGAAGTATGTGACAGATACATCTGTCATTTTGAATGATGCGCTTGATAATGGTAAGCGTGTGCTTTTTGAAGGGGCACAGGGTGTTATGCTAGATATCGACCAAGGTACGTATCCATTTGTTACGTCGTCAAACCCTGTAGCTGGTGGTGTGACAATTGGTTCAGGTGTTGGTCCAAGCAAGATTGACAAGGTTGTTGGTGTATGTAAGGCTTATACGAGTCGTGTTGGTGACGGTCCTTTCCCAACTGAGTTGTTTGATGAAGTAGGAGAACGTATCCGTGAAGTAGGTCATGAATATGGTACTACAACTGGTCGTCCACGTCGTGTGGGTTGGTTTGACTCAGTTGTCATGCGTCATAGCCGTCGTGTTTCTGGTATCACCAATCTTTCATTGAACTCTATCGATGTTTTGAGTGGTTTAGATACTGTGAAAATCTGTGTGGCCTATGATCTTGATGGTCAACGTATTGACTACTATCCAGCTAGTCTTGAGCAATTGAAACGTTGCAAGCCTATCTATGAAGAGTTGCCAGGTTGGTCAGAAGATATTACTGGAGTTCGTAATTTGGAAGACCTTCCTGAGAATGCGCGTAATTATGTTCGTCGTGTGAGTGAATTGGTTGGAGTTCGTATTTCTACTTTCTCAGTAGGTCCTGGTCGTGAACAAACAAATATTTTAGAAAGTGTTTGGTCATAAGAGATTTTTAAGATTTGTTTAAGATAGGTCGGGTATACTATAGACAGTTACAAGAAGACCTCCTAACTTGTTGTAACAAATATCCTAAACTTTTCTTTTTCATAATAATCTCCCTATAGAGTCACCGCATTCGGTGGCTTTTTTTGTGTTGGGATTCATGATATAATAATAAAATCGATAAGTAGGAAAAGGGAAAATTGATGAATTATACAGTTGAAGAAAAAGAAGTTTTTATGAGGGAGGCTTTGAGAGAGGCTGAGATTGCCTTGGAACACGATGAAATTCCAATTGGTTGTGTGATTGTCAAGGATGGCGAAATCATTGGTCGTGGACATAATGCGCGTGAGGAATTGCAGCGAGCGGTTATGCATGCGGAAATTATGGCTATAGAGAATGCGAACCTGAGTGAGGAGAGCTGGCGCTTGCTGGATTGCACGCTTTTTGTGACCATTGAGCCTTGTGTCATGTGTAGTGGGGCTATTGGTCTTGCCCGCATTCCAAACGTGGTCTATGGGGCTAAAAACCAGAAATTTGGGGCTGCTGGGAGTTTGTACGATATCTTGACAGATGAACGTCTCAATCATCGTGTGGAGGTTGAAACGGGAATTTTGGAAGATGAATGCGCAGCTATTATGCAGGACTTTTTTAGAAATAGACGGAAAAAATAATTTTGCTTTTAAAATGAATAGGAATGTGATATAATAAATAGTGGAGCAACAGTTCTGCGTGAAGCGGGTCAGGGGAGGAATCCAGCAGCCCTAAGCGATTTGAATTGTGTGCTCTTTTTTTCGTGCTTTTTACGAATAAATAAGATAGAATAATCTAGAATAAATGATAATAGAAAAGAGAAAATTATGAAAATTCGTGGTTTTGAATTGGTTTCGAGTTTTACAGATGAAAATTTATTGCCCAAGCGTGAGACAGCGCATGCGGCTGGTTACGACTTAAAGGTTGCTGTGCGTACGGTTATTGCGCCAGGAGAGATTGTCTTGGTTCCGACAGGGGTTAAGGCTTATATGCAGCCGACTGAGGTTCTCTACCTCTATGATCGCTCTTCAAATCCTCGTAAGAAGGGCTTAGTCTTGATTAACTCTGTTGGTGTCATTGATGGGGATTATTATGGAAATCCCGGGAATGAAGGTCATATTTTTGCGCAGATGAAGAATATCACAGACCAAGAAGTAATTCTCGAAGTTGGGGAACGTGTGGTCCAGGCTGTCTTTGCTCCTTTCTTAATTGCAGATGGAGATGCAGCTGATGGTGTTCGAACTGGTGGATTTGGATCGACTGGGCACTAGGATGAAGATTATCTTTGTACGCCACGGGGAGCCAGACTACCGTGAGTTAGAGGAGCGTTCTTATACGGGATTTGGGATAGATTTGGCACCCTTGTCTGAGAAGGGACGGCAACAAGCCCAGGAACTGAGCACCAATCCTTTACTCCTTTCAGCTGAAATAATCATATCTTCTGCAGTCACAAGAGCTTTAGAAACGGCTTTTTATGTGGTTTGTGCTATGGGACTTCCTTTGAGAGTGGAGCCATTATTGCATGAATGGCAGGTTTATGAAACAGGAATAGAAAACTTTGAAACAGCTAGACGCCTGTTCCTAGAAAATAATGGGGGGTTACTTCCTAATAGCCCTATTCAATATGAGACAGCTGAAGAGATGAAGTCTCGTTTTCTAGAATGTATGGCTAAGTATCGAGATTACCAGACCGTGATAGTGGTAACTCACAACATGCTCATGCGCCAGTTTGTGCCAAATGAGAAGATTGATTTTTGCCAAGTGATTGAGTGTGAGTTAGAGATATAGAAAGAGGTTTATCATCGCAAAGAAAAAAGCGACATTTGTATGTCAAAATTGTGGGTATAATTCCCCTAAATATTTGGGACGTTGTCCTAACTGTGGGTCTTGGTCTTCTTTTGTAGAAGAGGTTGAGGTTGCCGAGGTCAAGAATGCGCGTGTATCCTTGACAGGTGAGAAAACCAAGCCCATGAAACTAGCTGAGGTGACTTCTATCAACGTTAATCGAACCAAGACAGAGATGGAGGAATTCAACCGTGTACTTGGAGGTGGGGTGGTACCAGGAAGTCTCGTCCTCATAGGCGGGGATCCTGGAATTGGGAAATCAACCCTTCTCCTACAAGTCTCAACCCAGTTGTCTCAAGTGGGGACTGTTCTCTACGTCAGTGGGGAGGAGTCTGCCCAGCAGATTAAGCTACGAGCAGAGCGCTTGGGTGATATTGATAGTGAGTTTTATCTCTATGCAGAGACCAATATGCAGAGTGTTCGAGCAGAGGTGGAGCGCATCCAGCCAGACTTCCTCATTATTGACTCTATCCAGACCATTATGTCTCCTGAGATTTCAGGGGTGCAGGGGTCTGTTTCTCAAGTGCGTGAGGTGACGGCTGAACTTATGCAGCTGGCCAAAACCAATAACATTGCTATCTTTATCGTAGGTCATGTGACCAAAGAAGGAACCTTGGCTGGTCCGCGTATGTTGGAGCATATGGTGGATACGGTGCTTTACTTTGAAGGGGAGCGTCACCACACCTTTCGTATTTTGAGAGCGGTCAAAAATCGTTTTGGTTCTACCAATGAAATTGGGATTTTTGAGATGCAGTCGGGCGGCTTGGTTGAGGTACTCAATCCGAGTCAAGTTTTCCTAGAAGAGCGTTTGGATGGAGCAACTGGTTCCTCCATCGTTGTGACCATGGAAGGGACGCGTCCGATTTTGGCGGAGGTTCAGGCTTTGGTAACACCGACCATGTTTGGAAATGCTAAGCGTACGACGACGGGACTTGATTTTAATCGTGCTAGCTTGATTATGGCTGTTTTGGAAAAGCGTGCAGGTCTTCTCTTGCAAAATCAGGACGCCTATCTCAAATCTGCTGGCGGTGTTAAATTGGATGAACCTGCCATTGACTTGGCCGTTGCAGTTGCCATTGCTTCGAGCTACAAGGACAAGCCAACCAATCCTCAGGAATGTTTTGTCGGAGAGTTAGGCTTGACAGGAGAAATTCGGCGCGTGAATCGTATCGAACAACGTATCAATGAAGCTGCTAAGTTAGGCTTTACTAAGATTTATGTACCCAAAAATTCCTTGACAGGAATCACTCCGCCTAAGGAAATTCAGGTTATTGGGGTGACAACGATTCAGGAAGTCTTGAAAAAGGTATTTGCATAATCCGTGACAAATCCTCTTAAAAATGATAAGATAGGAGAAATATTTGACCATCAAATTTTCGAGGAGGGAATCGTGTCGTATTTTGAACAGTTTATGCAAGCCAATCAGGCTTATGTTGCCCTACATGGGCAGTTAAATCTGCCACTTAAACCCAAAACAAGAGTGGCTATTGTGACCTGTATGGACTCTCGTCTGCACGTTGCGCAAGCTTTGGGATTGGCACTTGGGGATGCTCATATCTTGCGGAATGCAGGTGGTCGAGTGACAGAAGACATGATTCGTTCGCTGGTTATTTCCCAGCAACAAATGGGGACAAGAGAGATTGTGGTATTGCACCATACAGACTGTGGTGCTCAGACCTTTGAAAATGGACCTTTTCAGGAGTATCTGAAAGAGGAACTAGGTGTCGATGTGTCAGACCAGGACTTCTTGCCCTTCCAAGATATAGAGGAGAGTGTACGTGAGGATATGCAACTCCTTATCGAGTCTCCCCTAATACCAGACGATGTCATTATCTCTGGTGCCATTTACGATGTGGATACAGGAAGTATGACAGTTGTAGAATTGTAAATACTTTATTTAGAAAGAAAGTGTATGAAGAAAAACAGTATTTTATTTATTTTTATTTTATTGCTATGTATTGGTTTGCAGTATGAAACCATCTACTATACGGATGGTTCGATGTTAGCTGCGGAATATGGACTAATGGGATTTTCTATCTTTCTAGCTCTCTTTTACATGATTCCGGCTCTTTATTTCCTTTTCCGTCTTGGGAAAAAATGGGAATTGCCAAAGAAGGCCTTGATTCTGTCTTTATTGGGTGGGATGTTCCTCTCAGGCTGGTTGTCTAGCTTTGCGAATACCTATATCCATGATTTGCTGGGTATTCTTTTCCCAGATAGTGCATTTTTAAATGCCTTTGAAAGTGCTATTGTGGCTCCTTTGGTAGAAGAACCGTTGAAATTATTGCCACTTGTTTTTGTTTTGGCTTTGATTCCTGTACGAAAGTTAAAATCTTTGTTTTTACTAGGGATTGCTTCTGGTTTGGGATTCCAAATGATTGAGGATATTGGCTATATTCGTACGGATTTGCCAGAGGGATTTGACTTTACTATTTCGAGAATTTTAGAGCGTATTATCTCAGGAATTGCCTCTCACTGGACTTTTTCAGGTCTGGCGGTAGTAGGTGTTTACTTGCTTTACAGAGCCTATAAAGGGCAGAAGGTTGGCAAGAAAGAGGGGGTTATTTTCCTAGCTTTAGCCTTGGTAACTCACTTCTTGTTTAACTCTCCTTTTGTTGAATTGGAGACAGAGTTGCCTTTAGCGATTCCAGTGGTTACGGCTATTACTCTCTATGGTTTTTATCAGGCTTATCGTTTTGTTGAGAAGCACGATGAGTTGATGAACTAGAATATTTTTCAAAAGAATGATGCAAGGGTACAAATATGGTGCCCTTCTTTTATTTTTGATTGAAAAATAGTGCAAAAAGCGCTACAATGGTAGATGGAAAAATCTTGTGAAAAGCACAAGCGATACATATATACCGGAGGAAATCATGTCTTTTTCTGATTTAAAGCTGTTTGCCCTTTCTTCTAATCAAGAATTGGCAAAACGTGTGGCGCAGGAGATTGGGATAGAGTTGGGGAAATCAAGTGTTCGCCAATTTTCAGATGGAGAGATTCAGGTCAACATCGAAGAATCAATCCGTGGGAAACACGTCTTTATCCTACAATCAACTAGCTCGCCTGTAAATGACAATCTGCTTGAAATTTTGATTATGGTGGATGCTTTGAAGCGTGCGAGTGCAGAATCTGTCAATGTTGTCATGCCTTACTATGGGTATGCACGTCAGGATAGAAAGGCGAGAGCGCGTGAGCCAATCACTTCAAAACTTGTTGCAAATATGCTTGAAGTAGCTGGAGTGGATCGTTTGTTGACAATCGACTTGCATGCTGCGCAGATTCAAGGATTCTTTGATATTCCTGTGGATCACTTGATGGGGGCTCCTCTGATTGCGGATTATTTTGAGCGTCGTGGCATGATTGGTTCTGACTATGTGGTTGTCAGCCCAGACCATGGAGGGGTGACTCGTGCTCGTAAGTTGGCAGAATTTTTGAAAACATCTATTGCTATTATTGATAAACGTCGTAGCGTTGATAAGATGAATACTAGTGAAGTCATGAACATCATCGGTAAGGTCGAAGGTAAGACTTGTATCTTGATTGATGATATGATTGATACTGCTGGAACGATTTGTCATGCGGCAGATGCTCTTGCAGAAGCTGGTGCTGTTGAAGTCTATGCAAGCTGTACACACCCAGTTCTTTCTGGTCCTGCTATGGACAATATTCAAAAATCAGCTATTAAGAAATTGGTTGTTTTGGATACCATCTATCTGCCAGAAGAGCGTTTGATTGATAAGATTGAGCAGATTTCAATCGCTCATCTCTTAGGGGATGCTATCGTACGTATTCATGAAAAACGACCACTTTCTCCACTTTTCGGTATTGAGAAAAAAATTTAATGACCAAGCCTGAGATGATTCTCAGGTTTTTTCGTCTTTTTTCCGAATAAATAGATAGAAGCAGTGAATCTAGTAAACCTAGATTTAAAACTGTGGTATAATAAAAGGAGGAAAAGGATGATTTTAAGACATCCGGGCATCAGCCCAACCAATGATTTGGTTGCTAAGAAAATCTTTAGCAATCCAGAAATCACTTGTCAATTTATCCGCGATATGCTGGATTTACCAGCAAAAAATGTGACCATTTTGGAGGGAAGTAACATTCACGTCTTGCCTTCCCTGCCGTACTCGGCTCAGGATTTCTATACCATCATAGACGTTTTAGCTGAACTAGACAATGGGACACAGGTTATCATTGAGATTCAGGTGCATCATCAGAATTTTTTCATCAATCGCCTGTGGGCTTACCTATGCAGTCAGGTCAATCAAAACCTAGAAAAAATTCGCCAACGAGAAGGTGATACACACCAGAGTTACAAACACATCGCACCAGTATACGCTATCGCAATTGTAGATAGTAACTACTTCCAAGATGATCAAGCTTTCCATAGCTTTAGTATGCGAGAGGACACGACAGGTGAGGTCTTAACCATTATCAACAATGGTCAGGAAAATCATCTGGTCAAGATGGCGTTCTTGGAATTAAGAAAATACAGAGAAACCAGCAAAGATAGCATTCGCAAGCCGTGGTTGGA
>NZ_CFGI01000022.1 GCF_001347015.1 Streptococcus pneumoniae | reverse complement strand
CAACCTCAAAACGGTGTTTTGAGCTGACTTCGTCAGTCTTATCTGCAACCTCAAAACGGTGTTTTGAGCAATCTGCGGCTAGTTTCCTAGTTTGCTCTTTGATTTTCATTGAGTATAAGATTAAGAAGAGGCTGAGAAAAAGCCTCTCAAATCAGAAAAACGCATAGTATCAGGTGTTCAAAACTTGAGACTATGCGTTTTATTGTGGGAAGATTTACTTTATTTTCTCCGGAAGTTGAGTTTTGGCCCAGTCTCTTTAAATTATATGTTATCTTAAATTCAGAACAGAACATTATAACTTATAAAACATTGCTAGAAATTGATTCGACTTTACTATCCTATTTGTTCAGAGTTTATTTCCTTTTGCTATAAAGTTTGAATTTCTTTTGTTTTTTCTACTCTTTTTCCGAATAAATAGATAGAAGCATCAAATCTAGTAAATTAGATTTAAAAATGTGCTATAATGAAAGGAGAAGAAATATGACTGTACGTCATCCGGGCATTAGCCCAACCAATGACTTGGTTGCTAAGAAAATCTTTAGCAATCCAGAAATCACTTGTCAATTTATTCGCGATATGTTGGATTTACCAGCCAAAAATGTGACCATTTTGGAGGGAAGCAATATTCACGTCTTGCCTTCCCTGCCGTACTCGGCGCAGGATTTCTATACCAGTATAGATGTTTTGGCGGAGTTGGATAATGGAACCCAAGTAATCATTGAGATTCAGGTACATCATCAGAATTTTTTCATCAATCGCCTTTGGGCTTATCTGTGCAGTCAGGTCAATCAAAACCTTGAAAAAATTCGCCAACGTGAAGGTGATACTCATCAGAGCTATAAACATATTGCACCAGTATACGCAATCGCAATTGTCGATAGCAACTACTTCCAAGATGATCTAGCTTTCCACAGTTTCAGCATGCGAGAGGATTCGACAGGTGAGGTTTTAACCATTATCAACAATGGTCAGGAAAATCATCTGGTCAAGATGGCATTCTTGGAATTAAAGAAATACAGAGAAACCAGCAAAGATAGGATTCGCAAACCGTGGTTGGAGTTTTTCGGGAACAAGCCCTTTACCCAACAACCTGAGCGAGCTATCAGCCAGGCAGATCAACTGCTAGACTACAAGAGCTGGTCCGAGGAGGACAGGAAGATGTTTAGTGAACAACGCAGGCGTGAAGAACAAGCCTTGTTAGCTCATGACTATGCCTTGGAAACCGCTAGGGCTGAGGGGGTTGAACAAGGTTTAGAACGTGGTCTTGAACAAGGACTGGAGCGTGGAAAAGTTGAAGGTAGTTTGTCTATGCTACTAAATCTCGTTCGCCAAGGTCTTCTGACATCTGAGGTTGCCAGCCAGCAGTTAGGAATGACAGTTGCTGAGTTTGAGGAGCTATTGAAAGACCATTGTAAATAAGAATAATAAAAATACAGAGAAACCAGCAAAGACGAGGTTCGCAAGCCGTGGTTGGAGTTTTTTGGGAACAAGCCCTTTACTCAACAACCCGAGCGAGCCATCAGCCAAGCAGACCAACTGCTGGACTACAAGAGCTGGTCCGAGGAGGACAGAAAAATGTTTAGTCAACTACGTATGCGCGAAGAACAAGCCTTGTTAGCACAGGACTATGCTTTGGAAACCGCTAGGGCTGAGGGGGTTGAACAAGGTTTAGAACGTGGAAAACTTTTTGCCTTCTTAGACATGGTTCGTCAAGGTCTTCTGACTTCGGAGATAGCCAGTCAGCAGTTGGGTATGACTGTCTCTGAATTTGAAGAACTATTGAGAGACCATCACAAATAAGAACTAAAAAAATATAGAGAAACCAGCAAAGATAGCATTCGCAAGCCGTGGTTGGAGTTTTTTGGGAACAAGCCCTTTACTCAACAATCCGAGCGAGCCATCAGCCAAGCAGACCAACTGCTGGACTACAAGAGCTGGTCCGAGGAGGACAGGAAAATGTTTAGTGAACAACGCAGGCGTGAAGAACAAGCATTATTGGCTCATGACTATGCTTTGGAAACTGCTAGGGCTGAGGGGGTTGAACAAGGTTTAGAACAAGGTTTAGAACGTGGTCTTGAACAAGGACGAGCAGAAAGTATTGAACAGGGGATTGAACGAGGACGATCTGAGGGTCTTGAACAAGGTTTAGAACGTGGAAAACTTTTTGCCTTCTTAGACATGGTTCGTCAACATGTTTTAACTTCTGAATTTGCCAGCCAGCAGTTAGGAATGACTGTCGCTGAGTTTGAGTCACTCTTGTAAACGAGCGAAAATGTTTAGCTAGCTATCTTGCAAAAAAATAAGTAGAGTTTATAATCCAAATACTTTTTAATACCAAGAATAAGCAGAGCCGGTTTTTCTAGGATATTTGGGTTAAGACGATTGTCTTGAATGCCTTAGGGAAACATGCTATACTACTTGTATGATTATTTTACAAGCTAATAAAATTGAACGTTCTTTTGCAGGAGAGGTTCTTTTTGATAATATCAACCTACAGGTTGATGAACGAGATCGGATTGCCCTTGTTGGGAAAAATGGTGCAGGTAAGTCTACTCTTTTTAAGATTTTAGTTGGAGAAGAGGAGCCAACTAGCGGAGAAATCAATAAGAAAAAAGATATTTCTCTGTCTTACCTAGCCCAAGATAGCCGTTTTGAGGTTGCAGATAAGACTGACGAAGTCAGCTCAACACACTGTTTTGCGGTTGCAGATAAGACTGACGAAGTCAGCTCAAAACACCGTTTTGAGGTTGCAGATAAGACTGACGAAGTCAGTAACCATACATACGGCAAGGCGACGTTGACGTGGTTTGAAGAGATTTTCGAAGAGTATTATTTTTAAAAAATCTTTCCAGAAACTAGTTGCTAAATAGGGTAAAAATTGATAAAATAAGGAATATCTAAAAAATTTTAAGGAGAATCTAGCAAATGGATTTCACATGGGCACTGAAGTATGCCACTGAATTTTTGGGAACTGCCATTTTGATCATTCTTGGGAATGGTGCAGTTGCCAACGTTGAACTTAAAGGTACGAAAGGTCACCAAAGTGGCTGGATCGTCATCGCTGTTGGTTATGGTATGGGGGTTATGATCCCAGCCTTGATGTTTGGTAATGTATCTGGGAACCACATCAACCCTGCCTTCACTCTAGGACTTGCAGTTAGCGGTCTTTTCCCTTGGGCACAAGTGGTACCTTACATTATCGCGCAAGTCTTGGGGGCTATCTTTGGTCAAGCCTTAGTTGTGGCAACACACCGTCCATTCTACTTGAAAACTGAAAACTCAAATAACATCTTGGGAACTTTCTCAACTATTTCAAGTATTGACCATGGTACAAAAGAAAGTCGCTATGCAGCAACTGTCAATGGTTTGATTAACGAGTTTGTTGGTTCATTTGTTTTGTTCTTTGCAGCTCTTGGTTTGACTAAAAACTTCTTTGGTGCTGAAGTGCTTCAATACATGAAACAAATGGCAACACAAGCAGGACAAACAGTTGATTTTTCTGACTTGGCTATTAAAGCACAGGTTGCTCCACACACTGCTTCAGGACTTTCTGTGGCTCACTTGGCACTTGGATTCCTCGTTATGGCTTTGGTAACATCACTTGGAGGACCTACAGGACCTGCCTTGAACCCAGCTCGTGACTTGGGACCACGTCTCCTTCATGCTTTCCTTCCAAAATCAGTTCTTGGTGAGCATAAAGGCGATTCAAAATGGTGGTATTCTTGGGTACCAGTAGTAGCACCTATTGCAGCAGCAATTGCGGCAGTAGCTGTATTCAAATTCCTTTATCTCTAAGAAATAGCTCCTTTAACATTTGAGTGAGCACCATCTATAAGTAAGAGAGGATCAGACTGGTTCTCTCTTTTTGATTTTTTAGGGAAATGAAAGAAAATCTAAACAAACTCCTCTCCAGCAGTGGTTTAGAAGTCTCAATGGGCTATTTCAGCTTCTACGGGCTATAGTAGGTTGCAGTTGAAATAATAGACCCTTGTTTCTAAAACATTGTGAAAACTTGGTTTGAATTCCCCAACAAAATGTGCAGTTTTCATTCTACTATATATTGGAGATGGGTTCCCTATCTGCTAGGTCTGCTTTATGGTAAAGTGAAATAGAAATAGGATAAATCAATCAGACCAGTCAAGTCAATTTCTAGTAATTTTTTAGAAGTTAAAGTGTACTAGTCTAGTTTCAATCTACTATACAATAAGCGATTGCTAAGGATATTCTTCTAACCATTCTTTAAGCTACATTCGCTTTGCCTTATCCTGTGCGTAGCTTCCTTGTAGTATAAACCAGAGACTGTTTATATTCTCAGCAAGTGAGTGGATGAATAATGCTGAAAACTCCTTGAAGGATAAGTCTATTTAGTACTTTCTACTAGCTAGCTAAATTTTTACCAAGAATAATTCACAAAAACGTTGTAAAACACTTGCAATTTAGCTGAAATTTGATAAAATAGTAAGGAAAGTTAGACTGTATTGCCTACTGTCTATCTATAAAATATATTTTATTGGAGGCTTTTACTCAAATGGCAAAAGAAAAATACGATCGTAGTAAACCACACGTTAACATTGGTACTATCGGACACGTTGACCACGGTAAAACTACCCTAACTGCAGCTATCACAACTGTTTTGGCACGTCGCTTGCCTTCATCAGTTAACCAACCTAAAGACTATGCGTCTATCGATGCTGCTCCAGAAGAACGCGAACGCGGTATCACTATCAACACTGCGCACGTTGAGTACGAAACTGAAAAACGTCACTACGCTCACATCGACGCTCCAGGACACGCGGACTACGTTAAAAACATGATCACTGGTGCCGCTCAAATGGACGGAGCTATCCTTGTAGTAGCTTCAACTGACGGACCAATGCCACAAACTCGTGAACACATCCTTCTTTCACGTCAGGTTGGTGTTAAACACCTTATCGTCTTCATGAACAAAGTTGACTTGGTTGACGACGAAGAATTGCTTGAATTGGTTGAAATGGAAATCCGTGACCTATTGTCAGAATATGACTTCCCAGGTGACGATCTTCCAGTTATCCAAGGTTCAGCTCTTAAAGCTCTTGAAGGTGACTCTAAATACGAAGACATCGTTATGGAATTGATGAACACAGTTGATGAGTACATCCCAGAACCAGAACGTGACACTGACAAACCATTGCTTCTTCCAGTCGAGGACGTATTCTCAATCACTGGACGTGGTACAGTTGCTTCAGGACGTATCGACCGTGGTATCGTTAAAGTCAACGACGAAATCGAAATCGTTGGTATCAAAGAAGAAACTCAAAAAGCAGTTGTTACTGGTGTTGAAATGTTCCGTAAACAACTTGACGAAGGTCTTGCTGGAGATAACGTAGGTGTCCTTCTTCGTGGTGTTCAACGTGATGAAATCGAACGTGGACAAGTTATCGCTAAACCAGGTTCAATCAACCCACACACTAAATTTAAAGGTGAAGTTTACATCCTTACTAAAGAAGAAGGTGGACGTCACACTCCATTCTTCAACAACTACCGTCCACAATTCTACTTCCGTACTACTGACGTTACAGGTTCAATCGAACTTCCAGCAGGTACTGAAATGGTAATGCCTGGTGATAACGTGACAATCGACGTTGAGTTGATCCACCCAATCGCCGTAGAACAAGGTACTACATTCTCTATCCGTGAGGGTGGACGTACTGTTGGTTCAGGTATGGTTACAGAAATCGAAGCTTAATTCGATTTAGTTCCCAGAAGAACAATTATTTAAGTCAGACACTAAAAGAATCTTGCTTTGCAAGGTTCTTTTTTTTTCAGATATTGAACTAATACTCAATGAAAATCAAAGAGCAAACTAGGAAGCTAGCTGCAGGCTACTCAAAACACTGTTTTGAGGTTGTAGATAGAACTGACGAAGTCAGCTCAAAACATGGTCTTGAGGTTGCAGATAAGACTGACGAAGTCAACTCAAAACATATTTTTGAGGGTTGCAGATAAGACTGACGAAGTCAGCTCAAAACATGGTCTTGAGGTTGTAGATAGAACTGACGAAGTCAGCTCAAAACACCGTTTTGAGGTTGTAGATAGAACTGACGAAGTCAGCTCAAAACACTGTTTTGAGGTTGTAGATGGAACTGACGAAGTCAGCTCAAAACATATTTTTGAGGGTTGCAGATAGAACTGACGAAGTCATCTCAAAACACTGTTTTGAGGTTGTAGATAGAACTGACGAAGTCAGCTCAAAACATGGTCTTGAGGTTGCAGATAAGACTGACGAAGTCAGTAACCATACATACGACAAGGCGAAACTGACGCGGTTTGAAGAGATTTTCGAAGAGTATAAAATTGAATTGCTTATAAAAAAGCTCCATACACCGGATGTGTATAGAGCAATGGGGGCTTTATTTAATATAGAGTTCTTGGTTTTTCAAGACAATTTCACGTACGCTCGCAAATTTCTTGAGTTTTTTAAGTTCTTCTGGATGAGTGACGAGAGTGATAACATAACCTTCCTTGCCCATACGACCAGTACGGCCAGCGCGGTGAGTGTAGGTTTCAATATCTCTAGGAACATCAAAGTTTACGACGCATTCTAGGCTATCAATATCAATCCCTCGAGCCAAAAGGTCAGTTGCAAGAAGCAGGGTTAGTTGCTTGTCTTTAAACTTTTCTAAGATGACTTTTCTAAATTTGACATTGACATCACTAGCGAGGGAAACAGCTAGGATCTCCCGATACTGTAATTTTTCTTCTGAACTTCCAAGATCTGACAGGCTATTGAAGAAGATCAGACCGCGGAAATCCTCCACATGAGCTAGTTTTCGTAGCATATCCACTCGGTGACGTTGGTCTACCTGAATATAGAAATGTTGGATGTTGTCCAATTTTTGGTCAGAAAGATCAATGGTACGTGTGTTAGGCGCAATCTTTTCTTGGTCAAACTTGGTTGTGGCACTCATGTAGACCAGTTGGTGATCATGAGGTGCGTAGTGAGTGATTTTCTCTACAAAGTGTATCTGAGAATCATCAAGCAATTGGTCGAATTCATCTAGGATGATGGTTTCCACATTCATCATCTTGATTTTTTTCAATTTAATGAGTTCAAAGATACGGCCAGGAGTTCCAATCAGAATTTCTGGTCCTTTTTTTAGGCGTTCAATCTGGCGTTTCTGGCTTGAACCTGATAGGAAGAGTTGGGCTGTCAAGCCGATGGCTTCTGACCACGTTTTACATACGTCAAAAATCTGTCCAGAAAGTTCTGTATTTGGTGCTAGAATCAAGAGTTGTTGCGCTTTTTTCTTTTGTAGTCTGAGAAGACTTGGTAGAAGGTAAGCTAGGGTCTTACCAGTTCCTGTTGGGCTTACTCCTAGGAGGTTTTCTCCTGCAAGAAGTGGTTCAAATAGTTGAGTTTGAATGGGGGTGAATTCCTGAAAACCGAGTTGGTCACTCAGTTCTTGCCATTCAGTCGGTAGTTTGCTTTTCATTTTTCTGCCTCAAATCTAATGCCAGCAGTCTGGCGCATGGTATATAGTAGCTCATGGACAGAGCTTGCATCTTCCAGCCAATTCTGGTAGAGTGTCTGGTTTGGTTGCTGGATCATGTGTGCAAATGCAGCGACTTCCTCAGTCATCGTATGAGGAGCCTGTTGGATAGGGAGCTGGACTTGATTGCCTTGGTAGTCTGTAAAAATAGCCGAGCGAATATGCTCGATAGTGTTGAGGGTCAAGGTACCATCTGTCGTATAAATCTCGCAAGGAAGATTGGAAGTGATGTTTTTTCCAGCCTTGATGTGAACTTGAAAGTCTGGGTAGAAGAGGATTCCATCTCCATTTAGGTCAATGCTATTGTCAAGTTTTTGAGCCTGATAGGTTGCGTCCTGAGCCTTTCCAAAGAGGCGAACAGCAGCGTAGAGAGGATAAATCCCCAAATCCATAAGAGCTCCACCAGCAAAACGGTCTGAAAAGACATTTGGTGTCTCCCCAGCCAACAAGTCAGGCATTTTGGAAGAATACTTGGCATAGTTGAGATCTGCTCCCAACACATGCTTGTCTGCTAAAAAGTTTTTGATAGTAGTGAAAGCTTTCTCGTGATAATTACGAGCTGCTTCGAAGATAAAACAGCGATTTTTCTCAGCTGTGTGAATCAAATCCAGCCATTCTTGTGGCTGAGTGACAGCTGGCTTTTCAAGAATGACATGTTTACCTGCAGACAATGCAGCTTTTGCCTGAGCAAAATGCAAGGAGTTTGGGCTAGCAATATAGACCAAATCAAAGGAGATCTTGAAGAAGTCTTCTAATTGATCAAATAGTTGGATATCCTGATAGCGAGAAGCAAAGGTTGCTGCGGTTTCAAGTTTCCTAGAATAGACTGCGACCAGCTGGTATTTCCCACTAGCATGGGCTGCTTCTATGAAATGGTGGCTGATAGCACCTGTTCCGATGACACCTAATTTAAGCATAGATACTCCTTTTCCGATTTTAAATCCTTCTTTCATTATAACATAGATAGACGGGACTATCCAACAGAGGGTAAAAAATTTCAAATAAGCGATTCGCTTTCTTCTGAAGAAAAGCTTTCTTTTACGAATAAATAGATATAAGCATCAAATCTAGTAAATTAGATTAAAAAATGTGCTATAATAGAAGGAGGAAAAGGATGATTCTAAGACATCCGGGCATTAGCCCAACTAATGACTTGGTTGCTAAGAAGATTTTCAGCAACCCAGAAATCACTTGTCAATTTATTCGCGATATGCTGGATTTACCAGCAAAAAATGTGACCATTTTGGAGGGAAGTAACATTCACGTCTTGCCCACTACACCGTACTCGGCACAGGATTTCTATACCAGTATAGACGTCTTGGCGGAGTTGGACAATGGAACGCAAGTAATTATTGAGATTCAGGTTCATCATCAGAATTTTTTCATCAATCGTTTGTGGGCTTATCTATGCAGTCAGGTCAATCAAAACCTAGAAAAAATTCGCCAGCGAGAAGGTGATACACACCAGAGTTACAAGCATATCGCACCTGTTTACGCAATAGCTATTGTGGATAGTAATTACTTCTCAGATGATTTGGCTTTTCATAGCTTTAGCATGCGAGAGGATACGACAGGTGAGGTTTTAACCATTACCAATAACGGACAAGAAAACCATCTGGTCAAGATGGCATTCTTGGAATTAAAAAAATACAGAGAAACCAGCAAAGACAAGGTTCGCAAGCCCTGGTTAGAGTTTTTCGGGAATAAGCCCTTTACCCAACAACCCGAGCGAGCCATCAGCCAAGCAGACCAACTGCTGGACTACAAGAGCTGGTCCGAGGAGGACAGGAAGATGTTTAGTCAACTACGTATGCGAGAAGAACAAGCCTTGTTAGCACAGGACTATGCCTTGGAAACAGCTAGGGCGGAAGGTATTGAACAAGGTTTAGAGCGTGGACTTGAACGTGGCCGTGCAGAGGGGATTGAACAGGGACTGGAGCGTGGACTTGAACGTGGAAAACTTTTTGCCTTCCTAGATATGGTCCGTCAAGGTCTTCTGACTTCCGAGGTAGCCAGCCAGCAATTGGGAATGACTGTCTCTGAGTTTGAAGAATTATTGAAGGACCACCATAAATAAGACCTAAAAAAATACAGAGAAACCAGCAAAGACGAGGTTCGTAAACCATGGTTGGAGTTTTTCGGCAACAAGCCCTTT
>NZ_CFGI01000021.1 GCF_001347015.1 Streptococcus pneumoniae | reverse complement strand
AACATCAAAAAAGAAAGGACGAATTTCGTCCTTTCTAGATCTTAGCTTTTCTTCAACCCACTACAGTTGACAAAGAGCCCAAAGTTTTTCAAATCAGTCCAACAAAAAAAAGGTTTATAATTTCCATAAAAGTTGACATGGAAATTATAAAACCATTATTAGTTTAACCCTTGTTGGTAACGCGCCAATTCGGCTTGGTTAGCCCAAACATAATGACCTGGACGGATTTCTACCATTGATGGCTTATCAGTCTCATAGTCGTGTTGACTTGGGTCGTAAACCTTCAAGACCTTCTTACGTTCCAAGATTGGATCTGGGATTGGTACCGCTGAAAGCAATGCTTGAGTATATGGATGAATTGGATTGTTAAACAATTCTTCTGTTTCTGCAACCTCTACAATAACACCCTTGTAAATAACTGCGATACGATCTGAAATAAAGCGAACGACCGACAAATCATGGGCGATAAAGAGATAGGTCAAACCGAGCTCTTTTTGGAATTTTTTAAGCAAGTTCAAGACTTGGGCACGTACAGAAACGTCCAAGGCTGAAATGGGCTCATCCGCAATAACAAAATCTGGTTGCATGACCAAGGCACGGGCAATACCGATACGTTGACGTTGACCACCTGAGAACTCATGAGGGTAACGAGTCAAGTGCTCAGCAAGAAGCCCCACTTCACGGATAATATTTTTAACTTTCTCTTTACGTTCTTCTTCATCTTTGAACAGATGATGATTGTAAAGACCTTCAGAAATAATATAATCAACAGTCGCACGTTCATTCAAACTTGCCGCAGGGTCTTGGAAAATCATCTGGATTCGACGAATCAATTCCGCAGCTTGTTCACGCGATTTCTTACCATTAATCTTTTGACCCTCAAAAATAATATCACCATTACTTGTATCATTTAGACCGATTATCGCACGACCAATAGTTGTTTTCCCACTACCTGACTCACCTACAAGCGAGAAGGTTTCTCCCTTGTTGATAAAGAAGTTAGCATTTTTAACCGCAACAAACTTCTTACTTCCTTCACCGAAGGAAATTTCTAAATCTTTGATTTCTACTAATTTTTCAGACATTTCCTTCCTCCTAGTCTTCCAGATGGGCAAATCCCATTTTTTCACGGATTTTATCGTGGAGATTTGCAATCACAGCTGGTTTTTCTACTTTTGGAGCATCCTCATGAAGTAGCCAAGTTTTAGCCCAATGCGTCTCTGATACTGAGAATTGAGGGGCTTTTTGTTCGAAGTCAATCTGCATTGCATAGTCAGAACGCAAGGCAAAGGCATCCCCTTTCAGGTCAGTATAAAGTGACGGAGGTGTTCCTGGGATTGAGTAAAGATCCCCTTTATCATCAGCAAGCTGAGGCAAGCTAGACAAGAGACTCCATGTATATGGATGGCGAGGGTCATAGAAGACTTCCTCAACAGTTCCATATTCAACGATTTCTCCTGCATACATAACCGCTACCTTATCCGCAATACTTGCTACCACACCAAGGTCGTGGGTGATAAAGATTGTTGTGAAATGGTACTCGTTTTGTAAAGATTTTAGCAAATCAATAATCTGAGCTTGAATAGTCACATCCAAGGCAGTCGTTGGCTCATCACAGATCAAGACATCAGGTCGGCAGGCAAGGGCAATAGCAATAACGATACGTTGACGCATCCCTCCAGAATATTGGAATGGGTATTCATCAAAACGTCTATCTGCATCTGGAATCCCAACCTTATTCATGTAGTCAATGGCCAATTCTTTCGCTTCTTTAGCTGTTTTTCCTTGGTGTTTTACAATAACTTCTGTAATCTGACTACCAATTGTTTTAATTGGGTCCAAACTAGTCATTGGATCTTGGAAGATAGTCGCAATCTTAGCACCACGAATTTGTTCCCAATCCTTGTGAGAAGATAAGGCTGTCAAATCCTGACCACGGTAGTCAATACTTCCTTGGGCAATGCGACCATTTTCTTCCAGCATACCTGTGAAAGTCTTTGTCAAAACAGATTTACCTGATCCTGACTCACCTACCAGGGCTAATACTTCTCCTTCAACTAGTTCAAGGGAAACGCCGCGAATGGCTGTCAATACTTTGTCACGAACGTCAAATTCCACGACAATATCGCGAGCAGTCAAAATTACATTTTTTTCTTTTGTCATTTCTACTCCTATCTATGTGTACGTGGATCACTAGCATCCGCTAAGTTTTGACCAACTACGAAAAGGGACAAGGATACCAAGACAAGAGTTGTCAATGGAATCCAGAACAAGTAAGCATTGGTTGTTACGTTTTGTGAATAATCCGAAATCAAACGACCCAAACTTGGCACTGTAATCGGTAATCCAAGACCGAAGAAAGACAAGAAAGCTTCATATGAGATAAAGCTTGGAAGCATTTGAGTCATGGTTGTCACAATAACAGATACCAATTGAGGCATGATGTTTTTGGCAACAATCTTCAAGGTTGGTGTTCCCAAAGTACGTGACGCCAAGTTGTATTCCAAGTCACGATAGCGCAAAATTTGCACACGAATCATGAAGGCAATCCCGATCCATGTTGTTACACTCATAGCAAAAATCAGATTCCAGAATCCAGCTCCGATTGAGTAAGTCAAGACAATAACAATCAAAAGAGATGGGATGTTTGAGATGACGTTATAAACTTCCATCATGACACGGTCAACTGATTTTGAAATTCCCCAAATACCACCGACAAAAACACCGATAACCAAGTTAATCACTGTCGCAATCACAGAAATGAGGATAGAGTTACGAGCTCCGAACCAGACACCGTCAAAAAGAGATTTACCGTTACTGTCTGTACCGAACCAATGCTCAGCATTTGGCTTGATATAGCGAGCACTAAAGTCGTTTACCTTGCTGACATCATTGAAATCAAACTTAGAAAACATTGGGTAGATGAAACTCATCAAAATAATGGCTACCAAGATTCCCAACATGACTACAGTTGATTTTTTCTTCATAAATTGTCTAAACACTGATTTCCAGTAAGAATATGCTGGCGCATCAATAGTTTCAGAGGCAAAATCGTCACGTTTTACAAACTGAAATTTTTCTTTATCGATTGTAGACATTATTTGCCTCCTTTCTCAGTCAATTTAATACGTGGGTCAATAATCGTCATCCAAATATCTCCCAAAAGAAGTGAGAAGATAGAAATACATGTAAAGATGAAGACAAGACCAACGACCATAGAGTTATTAGATGCTTTTACAGAGTCAATCAACATTTTACCCATACCTGGGAAGGCAAAGACTGTTTCAGTAAGGGTTGCACCACCGATAACCCCGATAACGGCACCAGGAATTCCTGAAACCAACGGAACCATGGCATTTTTAAAGATGTGTTTGTTTGAAATTTCTTTTTCAGACAAACCTTTTGCACGAGCAAAACGAACAAAGTCTTGAGATTGCAAGTCAATCATGTAACGACGAATCCAAATAGCTGTAGCAGGAGCACCCAACAAACCAAGGATGACTGCTGGTAAAACATAAGAACGCCAATCTCCAGCACCCAAGATAGGGAACGAATCTGGAAGACCAATAGATGATCCAATCAAACGAACAATGTAAACCAAGGCAATGGTTGGAAGAGCAAGCAAGAAGGTCAAAGCCCCTGTTGAGAAGCTATCGATCCAAGTGTTCTTGAAACGAGCCATAGCTGAACCAAGTGGCACGGCAATCGCATAAGAAATCACCAAACCAATCAAACCAGCAATAGCAGAGCTGACAATCATAGATGGATATTGGTAATTACTTTCAGTCGCTGTGTAAGGATCATCTTTCCCATAGCTAGCTACTTCACGAGAGTCAGCCTGACTAGGTGACTTGTAGGTTCTTGAGTAAATATTTACAGAAGACGTTTTCTTACCTGTTGGGAACTGAACTTGGGCAGTTTTGGTTTGTCCTTGACCTTGAGTAATAACCTGAAGAACTGGTGTATTAGCATAGGTTGGATAAGAGTCACCTAAATTGATATTCACAAAATTTTGATGCACAAATGGGAACTGACTGTTGAAGTACAAGAGATATTTATGTTTAGTACCCGAACCGACCAATGACCATCCGATAGCTGGATCATTTTCGAAACGAAGGTAACGTTTCAAGTCTGGATTTTCAGGGTCTTGAATTTTATTTGTATGGTCAATGTCAATCAAGTTAGCATAGAAGTGAAAAACACGTTCAAAAATTGGAATTTCACGAGTAGCATAAAATTGACCACTTTCAGTAAATTCTCCCAAAGTCCAACCATGACCTAATTGATTGATGTACTTTTCATAAATAGCTTTATTGGTCGCATTTGCTTCTACTGTTACAGAAGAATCCATGCTACTTGCCTTTTCTTGCAACTCCTTAGTATCGTAATACTCAATGTAGCCCATACGCTCAAACACAGTATTTTCATAGTTATCACGTTTATCAGCCGTTGTCGCAATTTTATTATAGTTAGGATCCTGCTTGAAAATCAATTTTCGAGGAACCAAGGTATAGATAATCGTGTAGGTCAAAGTCGTTACTAAGAAAATCGAAACCAATGACCGCAAAACACGCATAAAAATATATTTTTTCATATTATTTCCTTTAAAAATCCCAAAAGAACCTTCTCCTCATGGAGAGAAAGTTCTATTAGAAATTATTTACTTCACATGACTTGCCAATTCTTTTTGAGCTTTCTCATTTGATTCAGCTTTTTCTTTCAACCATTTTTCACGAGCTTTTTCATACTCTTCTTTGGTGATTGCTTTTTCACCAACTTCAGTGTACTTCAAGTATCCTGAATTTTCACCTTTAAGACCAGATTCAGAATATGATGAGCTAAATGGTAGAACTTTTGAAACATATGAAACGGCTGTTTCTTTAGGAGAAGCCATTACTGGAATTGTCAAAGCATTGTCAGTCAACCAAGCTTGTGCTACCGCGTATTTTTCATAACGTTTTTGAACATCTTGGTTTTCGCTGTTTGCATCATCAAGTAATTTTCCATAGTCAGCTAAAGCAAGTTTGCTTACTACTGATGCATCAGTGTTTTGGTCAATACCAAGGTAAAGGCGAGTGTTTCCTCCCTTGATGACAAACTGATCCAAGAAAGTAGAAGGATCTTGATAGTCAGGGTTCCATCCTAGCAAGGTGTGGATATCCCAATCTTGCTCTTTAGCTGTTGGAGCACTAAATGAAATTGGTAAAGCTTCTGCCTGAGTCATTTGTTGCAAGTCTACAACAACATTATCTGAACCCAATACTTTTCAATTGATTGTTTCAATGATTGAACACGGTTTACAACCGCTGTTGATTCTTGGATAACCAAGGCATCCAAGTGGATTGGGAATTCAACACCTTCAGCTTGCAGGCTTGATTTAGCTTTAGCAAAGACTTCTTTCGCTTTTTCTTCATTGTAAAGTCCATTTTGAGAATCTGCTAGAGATACGTTTGACCAAGTAGAAGAATTTGTCTTAGCCAAGCTATCTTGTACCAATTCACCAAATGTTTTCTTACCAACTTGAAGATTATATGGTGCGAATGTATTACGGATAGCTACTGCAGCTCCATCAGTACCATTTGTTTGAGCTGAATAAGAACTGCGATCTACCGCAAAGTTCAAGGCTTGACGGAACTCCTTATTTAACAAAGCTTTTTGAGTAGATGTCTTTTGGGCATCACTTGTCTTAGCAGTGTGGTTATACGTTGTACGGCCATAGTTCAAGCTGACAGTTGCAACACCCGCACCTGGTTCATTAAAGTAAATGTTATCTTTGAAATCAGCTGCATATTTTTCATATGTAGAACTTGTAGGGAAGATACGAGCCTTGCTATATTGACCATCAGAAAAACCTTTGGCAATGACATCTTGATCCTTACCATCCCAGAAAGTGAACTTAACGTTCTCAATTTTTACATTTTCTTTATCCCAGTAAGCATCATTTTTAGCCATCTCGATAGATGATTTAGGAGTTACAGCCTTCAAGACAAATGGACCGTTATAAAGAATAGAGTTAGCATCTGTTGGGGCACCAAAACCTTCCCCTTTTGAAGCTAAGAATTCTTCATTAACTGGCATCAAAACACCACTAGTTGTCTTGTCATTCCAGAAAGTTTCTGGCTGGTTCAAGGTATACTCTAGTGTTTGGTCATCAAGTGCTTTTACTCCAACGGTTGAAAAATCGCTTGTTTCACCCTTAATATATGCTTCTAATCCTTTAATAGAAGAGCTAACGATTGAAAGTCCTTTTGATTTTCCATCTACCGCATGCTTCAAACCAGTGACAAAGTCTTTAGCAGTGACAGGAGCATATTCTTCTCCTTCTGCAGTTACCCATTTAGCATCCTTACGGATTTTATAGGTATACGTCAAACCATCTTTTGAAACTGTCCATGATTCAGCAATAGAAGGAACCAGATTACCATATTTATCATTAGCCAACAAACCATCTACAGCATTTGTTGTGATGAATGATGTTGAATCGATATTGCTGACGATATAATCCAAGGTTTCTGGATCTGTTTGATAAACATATTGGTAATCTTTTGCTAGTTTAGCATTACTTGAACTAGTGTTTGAACACGCAGCTAGAACTCCTGACGCTAATAAGGTAGCTCCTGCTACAGCAAGCACTTGACTTTTTTTCATTTCTTCACTCCTCGTAATAAAGTATAGGTTATTATCAATTATACCATAGATTTTAAGATGTTTCAAGAAAAATAAACGAATTTTCAGAATATTTAGGCTTATTAACACAAATTTTTCATTTTTTCTGAATATATGATTCAAATTGTCGTTCGAAGTATCAAAGGCTACAGCGAAAATAGGAAATTTGACGCAGAAACTTTGGAGTTTAGGAAGACCTATAGTAAAACGAAATACAGACTGAACAATGTGATTTTGGAATTCAAATTAAATTATAATAATATTGTAGAAGTATCATTCTAGTATTCAAGATTCAGTTTACTATATCTTTTTCACACCAACCTTATTCCAAATTCAATTACTTTCGTGATTTACACATATAGATTAAGACTATCTTTTATACTTTAAAATTTCTCGCTACCTTATCCACTATATACGCCTTGCTATCACGTTCCTGTTCGTAGTGCTACGATTTCGCTTATTTCCTGCGTCAGACTTAAAACGATCTATCTCCAGACCATTTTTATCCGCTACCTCACGATAGTCAGGCTTAGGGAGCGCTATTGTATTCACCGGTAGTGGATCCCTACAGAAGACTCACACCTCAGATGTACGACATGTCCAGTGTAAATAAAAAACCTCCCACCCAAGGTAGAAGATTGTAATCTTATATACTTAATCCGTCATGTCCGATACCAAAGTTCGATGCTCCAACGGAATACTGCACATAACTAGCAAGAAAATGAAACCTGACTGAATCCAGAAGAGGGCCAAGTCAAAGATTCCATGCACAGCAACCACTGTAAGGAAAGATAGATAAAGGCCGATAATCGGACGTTTCCCCGACTCCTGACTCATATCCATCATCAAGCGAACAGGAGCAACAGAAGACAAAACTAGTAAAATAGTCCCCACAATTCCGTAACTCAGAATCGTATCAATATAAAGACTGTGAGCATGTTCATGATAAGGAGCATGTATCCGAGGATAAGAGTGCATATAGGTCAATGGCCCTTCACCCCAGAAAGGATTTTGCTTAAATAAGGTCATCCCAGCATCCCAGATAGAAATGCGTTCTTCCATAGAAGAGTCTAATGTCCCCATCCGAACTCCCAAATCACTAGAAAAGAGGAAGCTCAAGCCGATTGCGAAGACCCCAATACTAAGCCAAAAGGCCTTCCAGTTTTTAATGGTCGTAAAGAGATAAATAATGGCTCCAGCGATAATAGCAGGAAAGGCAGTTCGATTTTGCGTAAAGTTCAATCCAAAGAGATTCACAAAGCCTGCAATCACACAGAATACTTTCAACCAATTCAACTTGGTCGTTGTAAACAAATAGAAGGCAATCATGATACAGAAACAACAAATAATTCCATAATAATTAGGGTTAAAGAAGGTCACTTCTGCACGATTCTGATGCCACACCTGCATATTGGGTGAAAGAAAAGCATAGTTGAATTTCTTCACAATTTGGAAATGCTCTAAACTCGCAAAAACAGCTGACAATACACTACCAAACAAGACGAGCTGCAAAATCAAGCGAAAGAATTTATGTGATAAAATCGACTGATAGTGCAAAAAGAAAATAGTAAATAAAAACATTCCTACTGAAGCTACGACTCCCATCCAATTTTGTGCAAAAATGGATATTACAGTACTATAACCAAGAAAAAGAAGCAGCATCGGATGCTCCCCCATTTTCTGAAGAATACTTTTCATGTCTCCTGTAAAAATTAAACTGATAATATATAAACAGAATACAACTACAAAAAGATAAAAGGGTAAAAAGATACTCAGGATAATTCCCAATAAAATCAGCTCTTTACTAGACAACCCTTTCAGCTTTTCAATAAAGCCTATTGATTTCAAAATGAATCCTTTCTCTCCAAATCAGCTGATTCAGATAATAGTAAGCTATCCTATATTGTACCACTTTTTTAGCAATTTGAAAACAAGGGAAACGTTTACTAAAATAAAAACCCTATTTTTCTAACTTCTCAAAGTAACTTACACTTGCCTGAACAAAGTGGAAATTAGTGTAAAACGGATTTTTATGGTGGAATTAAGTATGAGACGTTTGAGTTAGAAATGAGGTCTACTATGACAAAATATAAACATCTTACCCTTTCAGATGAGGGGATTTTGTGCGCTCTTTTTTTCGATTCCTTTCGGCTACAAAAGCGATGAAATCAAGCATGTTTAAAACCAGTGGAATTTACCCTGACACGGATTTCCACTGGTTTTTACGATTTTTATCAGACTAACTTCCACTTCTACTAGCGGTGGAACTTAGTTTGGGAATTTACCAACCCTATTTTATCAACCATATCAAGGCTTCAAAATGTTACTTCAATTCCGTTCTCAATTACCTGATAAGTCTGATTTTGCAGATCAATTTCTGCTACTGCTGTTACAGACTTATCTTTATTTTGACGTTTGATTACAATGCTGTGGGCTGTTGGTGTCTCTATCTCAATAGTCCCTTCTAGATCAAAGGCTTCTGAACGGTTTCGGAAAGAAAATAGATTGAGAAGGGCCTTCACCACAGGACGTTGGACTTCTTCTGCTATTTCCTCATTGCTATAGTAATGACGATTAATATTTCGACCTTCTTTAGTTTCTTCTAATAATTTCAAATCATTCTTGCCTGCTAATAGACCTACATAGTAAACCTGAGGAATACCTGGGGCAAAAGCTTGAATTAGACGAGCGAGAAAATACTTGACATCATCATCTCCAAGCGCAGAATAGTAGGTTGAATTGATTTGGTAGATATCTAAATTGTTATACTCGGCACTAGAGTACTTACGTTTGACATTCGCTCCAACCTTATAGAGTTCATTTGAAGTATAGTCAATCTCCTCATCGGTCAGGATATCCTTGACATCTACTACTCCAATCCCATCATGGGTATCTAGCGTCGTAAATTGCTTCATTGGGCTCATCTTTAACCACTTAGCCAAACGCTCTGTTCTGGAACTGTAAAGAGTATAGAGTGTCACCATTGGAAGAGCAAAATCATAAACATAGTAATCGTGATCCGCTATTTTAAACTGAATCGAATAATGTTCATGAATCTCAGGTAAGAGCTCTGTCCCATACTCAGCAGCGATGTCTCGAACTTTGTCCAATAAATCCCAAATATCTGGTTCCACAAAGAAATCATTGGTATCCAATTTCTTCACTGCATAAGCAAAGGCATCTAAGCGAATCAAATCACACCCATTACTTGCCAAGTGCTGAATCGTCTTACGGATAAATTCCATCGTTACTTCTTTGGTCACATCAAGATCAATCTGCTCCTCACCAAAGGTATTCCACAAATATTCTACTGAACCATCTGCAAAAACAATCTCTTGCTTTGGTGCACGATCCTTACGCTTGTAAATTAAATCTACATCAGACTGTGTTGGACGGTTTTCTGGCCAAAACTTATCCCAGTTTAAAAAGAGATCTTTAAATTCACTGGCTTCATGTTTTTCTTGATAGTCCTTATATAATAAAATGTCTCAAGAATATGGTAAAATGTTAGGTAGGAGGTAGCACATGCTAGTTTTTTCAGAATACTAGACTGGAACAATTGACCTTTCTCTAAGCTTTTATGGATATGAGGAATGCACACCTAATTACTCTTTTGGTCCAGCCATTCGTGATACATACGTTCTACATTACATTACTAAAGGACAAGGAAAATTTCATTACAATGGTAAAATTGTTGATTTAAAAGAGGGAGATTTCTTTCTATTAAAACCAGAGGAACTAACCTTTTATCAAGCAGATAGTAAAGAACCTTGGGCCTACTACTGGTTAGGAATCACTGGAGGGAAAGCTCCTGATTATTTTACTCTTTCTCAAATTTTTGACCAAGCCTATCTCATCCAATCTGAAACTTGTCATACCCAGACTACTGCAAAACTCATCTCAGACATTGTTCGCTTCGCTCAGATTACGAAATCCAATGAATTAGCTCAACTCCATATCATGGGACAACTCCATGAACTGATGTTTCATCTGGGAACTATTGCTCCCAATCAGAAAAAAAAGAATATTTCATCAACCTACCAACTCTATCTTGAATGCAAACGATTAATTGATAGCCACTATCCTCAATCACTTACAATTCAAGATTTAGCAAAAGAACTATCCGTTCACAGAAGCTACTTATCAAGCGTATTCAAAGAATTTAATACCTTATCACCCAAAGAATACCTACTCTACGTTCGAATGCACCGAGCTAAACAACTTCTCGAAAATACCCAAGAGTCCATCAAGGTAATTGCATACTCGGTAGGTTTTTCAGATCCACTCCACTTTTCGAAAGCTTATAAACAATACTTTAATCAGACCCCAAGTCATACAAGAAAAGAATATTCCCAACACCAACTAGTGAGAAAGGAAACACTATGAAATCCTACCAAGCCGTCTACCAAATTCTAGCTAAAGAAAACGATTATATCAGCGGAGAAAAGATTGCAGAAGAACTATCACTAACCCGAACATCAATTTGGAAAGCCATCAGGCGGCTAGAACAAGAAGGCATTGAAATTGATAGTATCAAAAACAAAGGCTATAAACTGGTGAATGGTGACCTTATTCTTCCAGAGATTCTAGAAGAAAATCTTCCAATTAAAGTCAGCTTTAAAACCGAAACAAAATCAACACAACTAGATGCAAAAGAAGCAATTGATTTAGGCCATGAAGCAAATACCCTCTATCTAGCTTCCTATCAAACAGCAGGGCGAGGCCGTTTTCAACGTTCCTTCTACTCACCACAAGGTGGCATTTATATGACACTCCATCTCAAACCAAATCTCCCCTATGACAAATTACCATCCTACACACTACTTGTAGCAGGAGCTATCTACAAAGCCATTAAGAACCTAACTTTAATAGATATCGACATAAAATGGGTCAATGATATCTACCTAAACAATCATAAAATTGGAGGAATCCTTACTGAAGCAATGACCTCTGTAGAAACTGGCTTAGTCACAGATATCATTATTGGAGTAGGAATCAACTTTACTATTAAAGACTTTCCTCAAGAATTAAAAGAAAAAGCTGCTAGTTTATTCAAAGCTCCAGCACCTATTACCAGAAATGAATTAATTATCGAAATCTGGCGTGCTTTCTTCGAAACACCAGCAGAAGAGCTATTATACCTATACAAAAAACAATCATTCGTTCTAGGAAAAGAAGTTACTTTCACACTAGATCAAAAAGACCACAAGGGATTTGCTAAAGATATCTCTGAAAATGGCAAACTTTTAGTTCAATGTGATAACGGAAAAGAAATCTGGCTCAATAGCGGAGAAATTTCACTCAAGGGTTGGAAGTGAAATAACACAATTATAATATAAACGATATAAAAATAACTTCAGATTAGTAATTCAATTAAGTTTTACAGATCTGAAGTTTTATTGTCTCTAAAAATAAAAAAGAGAGTTATAAACTCTCATTAAAACGGAGAATAAGGGATTCGAACCCTTGCGCCAGTTACCCGACCTAACGATTTAGCAAACCGTCCTCTTCAGCCTCTTGAGTAATTCTCCAATTAATGGGCACGAGTGGACTCGAACCACCGACCTCACGCTTATCAGGCGTGCGCTCTAACCACCTGAGCTACGCGCCCAAGTTAAAAA
>NZ_CFGI01000020.1 GCF_001347015.1 Streptococcus pneumoniae | reverse complement strand
GGAACTTACCCTGACACGGATTTCCACTGGTTTTTAGGATTTTTATCAGACTAACTTCCACTTGGATTAGCAGTGGAACTTAGTTTGGGAATTTACCTCTGGTAAAACCTGAAAAAGAGGGCTCTATTCGAGTCCCTCTCTCTAATTAGTCTGCATAAATATATGTTACAAAACCTTCAGAAGTCGTTGTTGGATTAAACCATCCACGGTGGTTTCCAAGTGTGCGATTACCTGCATAGTTTGATTCTGATACTTGAATACGTGTTGTTGATTCAACAGCTGTAACAACCGCTACGTGTCCATATCCACCATCGTTCCAACATGCAATTGCTCCAACTTGAGGGGTTGAACCTGTACGGAAACCTGCTGCTGCTGCACTTGTGGCCCACTGTGCTCCATTACCCCAATAGTCTCCAGCCCAAGGTGCTAATGTTTTAACTCCCCAGGTACATTCTCCAATTGGATAAGTTGAGGCATCCGTGTTATATGTTGGACGTACTTTAGCCTGAACAGGTGCTACTACAGATTCAGATACTGCTTGTACCTGTGCTGTTAGGTTGGTATTACCTGAAGCAAGTACTGATTGTTGTTGGCTAGCTTGTTTTTCTTTATAAGCTGCTTCTGCTGCCGCAGCTGCACGAGCCTCTGCCTCAGCTGCTGCTTTTTGCTCTAATAGACTTGCCTTTTCCCCTTCAGCTGTCGCTTTCTCAGCAGCAAGACTCAATTCAGCAGCTTTTAGTTCTGCCTGTTTCGTAGTCAATGCTTGAGCATCATCAGCTAATTTTTGTTGATTAGCAATTACAGTATTGATAGCATCATTATTTGCTACTTGTTTTTCAGAAATAGCTTTTTTATCTGCCTTTTGTTGTTCTAACATTTTGTTGTTTGCAGATACGATTTCACTCATTGCGGCAACACGTGAAATAGCTTCTGTAATTGATTTTGAGTTTACGATTGTATTGATATAGCTAGTTGCGGCTCCATTTGTTTGAGCACTACGAGCTTGTTTTTCCAAAGATTGGTTACGAGAAACAATGTTTTTAGAAAGTTCTGTAATCTCACCCTCGAGTTTCTTAGATTCTGCTTGTAATCTATCATTTTCAGATTGCAAGTTAGATTGCTCTGCTTGAATAGCAGATACTTGCTCCTGAATTTGATCAACTTGTTTTTGTGCTTCTTCTTGTTGTGCTGTTAAGTTACTAATTTTATTATCTTGAGCAGCAATTTTGTCATCAGTCGTTTCTGCATGGGCAGTCGTCAATACTGCTGCCTGGGAAACCATTACTGTACTTAATAAAAGTGACGCTAAGATTTTTTTCTTCATATTACTTAGATACTCCTTCTGTTTAAGACAATACTAGTATACCAAAAAAAACTCCAATAAATATTACGCCTTTGTTACATTTTTGTTTCTTTCTTATAGATAATATTTTTCAAAAATAAATTGAAAAACAGTAATCCATAAAAAATTTAAAATCATCGTCGGTACCAAGCTATAGACTATAAAAATCGACATGTTATCCACTGTCAATCCTACCATAAAAGCCAAAAGATAACTACCCATTTCAAACAGGAATGTCAGGACAATCATGGCTAGCATTCGTGTCCAACGATTCAACAAAATAACACTATTCAATTTATGAAGAAGGGCTCCCAATAAGATAAATAAGAGAGTTGCGATCCCTATTAGATGGAAAAAGTAAACATCGTAAACCAAGCCTATCACAAAACAATAGACTAGGTAGAGATACTCTGATACTTCTATCGTCTCAAATAAGAGAAATAAAAACAGAAAATGACTAGCCAAATGTACATGGGGGAAAAATGAGCCCAGAAGCTGGCTAATATGGGCGTCAATTAGAACAAAGAAAGGGAGCAATAAAAACACTCCAACCCGCTTCAACTGTCTCATTATGAATTCCCCACTAATTCTATCACATCCACATTATGAGTATCTGCACTCAATTTAACAGTTACTTCTCGTGTCAAATAATCCGTACTATGCGTTGTGGCAACCACTTCACCAACAGGAATATCCGCAACGTTAAAGTTTCCTAATCCACCCGTTGTTACCTTATCGCCTGTACTAATATCGCTATTGCTATTTAATTGGCTAATTTTAAGAACTTCATTTTCCTTGTCGTAGCCAACAATAATTCCATAAATTGTGGTAGTACCGTGTTGAATTTTAACAGAAATCTTATCAGCATTTTCCGTGTTTGTCAGAAGGTTGACCATAGTAGAGTTGTCCTCCACTTTTGAAACACTCCCAATCAAGCCACCATTTGCAATAGCTAACATGTTCTCAGAAGCCCCTTTTGATTTCCCTGCATCTAAGGTCAACTCCTGTTTCCAAGATACCGGAGAACGCATAATAACATCTGCTGCTAAAGTCTTTGTGGCTTGCAACTTGGACTTCATACCAAGCAATTGACGCAATTGTTCATTTTCTGTCTTTAAACTTTCCGCCTCATTTGATTTAACTTCTAACTGGTAAATCTGTTTCTTCAAACTTTCATTTTCATTATATGTTCGTGTCAAATGTGCCAAATCTGATTTAACAGAATCAAACCACTGAAAAGGTTTTTGTACAACCCTATCAACCAATGAAATTCCATCTCCTAATTTTGTCACAATTGTACTTGAATAAGTCGTCGCTAAGAGAGCTGACACAAGCAGAACAGTGACAAAAACAATAATGACATATTTTGATTTTTTAAAACGGTTCATATCCCTACCTTTATATCAAAAACTGTTACAGTAACTTTTTTATCAATTCCTGAAATCTACTAAGATTTTAAGAAAAATAAACAACAACCAAGTACGAGAATAACAATAATTGCTAGCGTATCCTTTCGCGTCCATTTCAATTGTCGGTATTGACTTCTACCTTTTCCTCCCTGATAACCACGCGCTTCCATGGCGATAGCCAAGGAATCCGCACGTTTTAAACTTGTCGCAAAAAGAGGAATCAAAATGGGAATCATCGCCTTCACCTTTTGAACAATGCTTCCTTCACCAAAATCCACTCCACGCGCTTTCTGTGCATTCATAATCCGCGTCGTATCATCCATCAATGTCGGAACAAAACGTAGACTCATGGACAGCATCAATCCAATTTCATGAACTGGAACTTTCACACGCTTTAAAGGTGCTAACAAAGCTTCAACAGCTGATGCCAAACTTAAGGGCATGGTCGTTAAGGTTAACAAAGTTGAAAAGAAAATAATCAATACAAAGCGACAAAAAATAATTCCAGCTTGTTGCAAAGCATAATCCGTGATTCTCACAAACGAAAACTCAAATAAAACATTCCCATTAGAAATGAAAAACAGTTGAAAAATAGTTGTGAAGGCAATCAAGAAAAACATAGACTTCAAGCCCTGAATAAAAAATGAAAGAGATACTCCTGACAAAGCAATAAATATTCCTGTCGCTATAAAAAGAATCAGATTCGTCAAGGGATTATTAGCCCAAAACACAATCAAAATCAGTAGCATCATAGCAAGTAATTTGCTACGTGGATCCAATCGGTGAACAATCGAATCCCCTGGGATATAACGCCCCAAAATCATACTATCCATTTAGCGACTCCTTGAACTCCTCTATCTTAATCGGTAATCGTTTAAATGACACGCCTCTATCCGCCAATCGTTTACAAAAGGCCGTAATTTTAGGTACTCCCAACTGCACTTCTTCCATAAAGACAACATCTTGAAAGACATCACTTGGCTTACCACCCTTAACTAGACGTCCCTTTTCCATCACATAGACTTGATTCGCATATTCAGCAACATCATCCATCAAATGCGTTACCAAGACAATGGTCATCCCTGACTGGTGGAGTTTTTTGAACAAATTCATCAACTCTTTTCTACCCAGAGGATCCAGGCCTGCTGTGGGTTCATCTAAGACTAATACAGCTGGCTCCATGGCAAGTATGCCTGCAATGGCCACACGTCTCATTTGTCCCCCTGACAGCTCAAACGGGCTACGATTTAAAAGTGATTCATCAATTCCAACCAGAGCCAGTTTCTCACGCGCAATCTTCTCCGCATCTTCTTCAGAAACTCCAAAATTTTGCGGGCCAAAAGCAACGTCTTTTAAAACCGTTTCTTCAAAGATCTGATTTTCAGCAAACTGAAATACCAAACCAACCTGTTTTCTAATTTGACGAATATCTTTATTTTTAGAAGTCGAAGTGATTAAGGTATCAAAGACTCGCACACTCCCTTGACTTGGCACCAATAAACCATTTAAAAGTTGTAAAATAGTTGATTTACCGCTACCTGTGTGCCCAATTAAAGCTGTATAAGAACCATCTTCAATCGTCAAAGAAACATCCGACAAAGCTGCTGAAGCTAAGGGAGTACCTTCTTGATATGTAAAACTCACATTTTCTAGAGCAATTCCCATAGCTTATCCTCTAGCTCACTTTCTGTCAAATAATTTTCAGGTAAATCATAGCCATTCTGGTTCAAAGAATGTTTTAATTGATTGGCAAAAGGATCGTCTAATCCAATTTGATCCAAATCATTTCGAGAGAAAAGTTCTCTTGAACTACTAGTTGATTCAATTTCCCCTTTTTTCATGACCAACACGCGATCGCTCATGGCAACTTCTTCCAAATCATGTGTGATGGAAATGACCGTCATATCATAGTCTTTCCGAATTCCTTTTACTGTCTCAAGCAGTTCTCTACGCCCCTCAGGATCCAACATACTCGTTGCCTCATCCAGTATTAGAATAGCTGGTCTTAGGGCTACAACACCTGCAATAGCAACACGTTGCTTTTGGCCACCTGATAGACGCGCTGGCTCTCTCTTTTTAAAGTCCAACATGCCAACCAAATCCAGAGCTTCTTCCACTCTCTTTTTCATTTCTTGACGAGAAAGTCCCTGATTTTCCAAACCAAAGGCAACATCATCTTCAACAGTCGCTCCAACAAATTGATTATCTGGATTTTGAAAAACCATACCGATTTGACGACGTATATTCCAAACATTTTCCTCAGTCAACCGTTGACCATCAATTACAATTTCTCCAGATTCTGCTTCCAGTAAACCATCAATTAAGCGAACCGTCGTTGATTTACCACTACCATTATGCCCTACAATCGAAAGCCATTCTCCACGTTTCACGTGAAACGTAATATCCTTCACATCATAGTATTCTTGACTTTCCTTATAACGAAAAGAAAGATTTTTTACATCAATTATTGATTTCATTTCGAACTAAATTTCCCTTTAAATATATAGGCACTACCCTTGAAATAATCATAGCCAGAGTAGATAGTGAAAAACAAGGCTACATAAAGTAGAACTTGACCAAACAAAGTCCAATGTAATAGCAAGAAAATAATGGCAAACATCTGACTGAAAGTTTTAATTTTTCCAGGCATTGCTGCTGCTAAAACTGTCCCACCAGTTTCAACCAGTAATAGTCTTAAACCTGTAACAGCCAACTCACGACAGATGATTACTGCAACAATCCAAGCTGGAGCCATACCTAACTCAATCAACATAATAAAAGCCGACATAACTAGTAACTTATCCGCCATAGGATCTGCAAATTTACCGAAATTACTGACTACATTCCATTTACGAGCTAAATATCCATCTAAATAGTCTGTAATACTGGCAATAGCAAAGATAGTAGCTGCCACTATATGACTCTCTATCGAATTTCCTATCGTTAAAATAAAGATAAAAATAGGTATAAAGAGAATTCGACCTATTGTTAAGAGATTGGGAATTTGTTCTTTTTTCATTTGTTTTTCCTTAATTTTTAGTAAAGGTTACGGTGATCTGTCCAGTCTGAGCTGTTAACTTCGATAAATCAACAGTCTGATTATCTACTGTCAAAGTAACACCTTTTACAACACCTAAAGTAATGGTTACAGGACTTTTAGTTGAAACTGTTGTTTCCGCACTTTTATTATCCGGTGATAAGGTCACTCCACCCTCAAGCTCACTTTCTGAAACGCTGACCCAACTTGTAACATCTGAAACTGCCAATTGCAATTTAACTGTTTCCTTACTTGTCTTATAAGCGATTTCTACATGATTTCCTTCGCCTGATACACTTATAGCTGATTCTACACTAGAAGAACTGCTAGATGGACTACTACTTGAGGAGTGGGGAACAGAGCTAGTTGAACTTATTGAACTTGTTGATTGAACCACACTGTAATTAGAAAGAGAAGGCCCCTCTGGTTGAGTTTGAATATAGTTCCAAACATAATAGGTCACAAAAATTAAAATCGATAAAGCAAAAAGGATAAAATAAAATAAAGGTAAAAAGGATGTTTTTTTCTTCTTTTTCTTACTTGAACGTCTACGACCTGTCAACTCGTCTTCATCAACATCTACTTCCTCATAAGTAATCATACTCCCAGAATCATAAGCATCCAAGACAATTTGGTCATCTAACTCAACAGCCCATGCATATTTTCTCAAGAAAGAACGCGTGTAAAAAGGACTTGGAAGTTGATCGAAATCGTCTGCTTCCATTGCTTCCAACATATCTAACTGGATTTCTGTCTTTTTCTGCAATTCATCTAAACTCAATCCCTGATTGATTCTAGCTAATCGTAAAACCTCACCAATTGTTTTTTTCCTCATACTTGTCATCCCTTCTTTCTAGTGTCTATTATGATAGGTTACTACGATGGGAATATTGTAAAATCAACTATGTCACCATCATCTATTAAATGATGTCCAGCATCAAGGACATCCTCTAAAGTAATTTCCTGTAAAATCTTTGGCAAATCAAAAATTGTCTCACCATGTTCAAAAGCATCATATTGCGTTGCAATAAATTCAAGAGAGTTCATGCTACTGAAAAATTCGCCAAACATCTCTCTTTTGATAATATCTAAATGTTCCTCTGTAATATCTAAATCCTTTGTAAAATTACGAATGGCCTTCCTAAATTGATGAGATAAAGCAACTGGCTCTTTCGTATCCATTGTCAACATAACAAAATGAAAACGACTTGTTACTTCAATTTCAAGAGATAAGGAAGCATCTATTTTACCTGATTCATATAACTTTTGAAAACGATCCGAAGTCCAACCAAACATCATTGCAAACAATAATTTTAATAAAATATGATGTCGATAGCAATCTGCCTCAGCAACTTCTCGATTACCTCTAATCCCAATCGCTAGTTTGGGAGAAGATACTTCCATTCTCATACTGTCTGTTGACTTCACATCTTGTAAAAGCAACTTTTCTTTTGATACTTCCTGAACACCTAAATCTTCCAGTTCTTTTCTTTCAAAGTAGTCCTGTACTTGATTTACATCAAAATTACCAACTAAAAACAGAGACATATTTACAGGTTTGTAAAACCTTGTAAAATTTTCTTGCAAATTAGTTAGATTGATTTGGGAAATTGACTCCTTACTTCCAACTATATCAGTTGCCAAAGGTGTACCAGGATACAAATTCGCTAAAGTCGAAAAGAATAAACACGAATCTGGATCATCTTGGTACATTTCTCGTTCTTGCTGAATAATATCCTGCTCTCTTAAAATAGAATCTTCGGTGAAATGTACTGATGTTACCAATTCATCAAGTAAATCTAAATTCTCTAAAAAATGATCCGTTGCTGAAAAAAGATAGTTTGTTTTTGTAAAGCTTGTAAAGGCATTGCTATCTGCACCTAGACTCGTAAAAGCTGACATCAAATCGCTAGAATCTTCTCTCTCAAATAATTTATGTTCAAGAAAATGAGCAATTCCTGCAGGATATTCTTTTACATCTCCGTCAACTTCTGTGACAAGCGTATCTACCGAACCAAACTGAACAGTGACACTCCCGTAAACCTCTTTAAATTCCTTTTTAGGCAAAAGAGCAACTGTCAATCCGTTGGCCAAACGAGTTCGATAAACCATTTCTTTTACAGCTGGATAGTATTTTTCTTCAAAAACAACCTTTGTCATTCTATTCCTTCCATAAAGTAAATCGCTTGTAGTTTCACATTATTAGCTGCTCTACAAATATCATCTTTGTCAACTTGCTCGAGTTTTGTAATCCAACTTTTAAAGTCTGCTGAAGATTTTCCAAGTAAGGCATTTTGATAAGCACGTTCAATCAATGAAGATTGATTATCTTGAGAAAGTAACAAAGACCGACGAATCATTTCCTTGGTCTGCTCTAACTCAAGCTCTGTAAAATATCCTTTTTTTAAATCAAGCAGTTGATTATTCATCATTTTACGAGCCTGATTACGATTTTCTCGATTGATACCAGCATACATCCTCAAAAATCCACTAAATAAATCAAGCTGACTTGAAATGGTATAAGCTAATCCAGCATTTTCACGGACATTTGTAAAGAGCTTAGAGTGAGCAAATCCACCAAGTAAACCATTCATTACAATCATGGGTAAATGTTGCTCATCACCATATTCAGAAGGGCAATGATAACCTAATTCCAAAATGGATTGTCCTACATTTTTCCGAACCACACCTTCTTGTAGTATATTGGAATAAGGTTGACAATACTGAATCTTCACATCTCCTTTTCGACCTTTAAAGCCAAATGATTCTAATACATTTTGAATTTCAACCTCATTAAAATCACCTAGAAAAAAGAAATCGATTCGATCATTGACCAAAAATTCTTGGAAACAAGAATAAGAACTTTGTGGAGTTTCAGCTAAAATACGATTTCGTAAATCACTATATTCCAATTGGAGACGTTCGTCATGAAAAAATAATTTGTCTAATTCTTTATGTGTAAAATAAAAAGAATCATCCATATCAGCTGCTAAACTTGCTAGCAATTGTTTTTTCTCAATTTCAAACAAGGCCGGATCAAACCCATTATCAACTACTACGGGTGAAAAAAGAGTTTCTTTTACTAGTTCCAAAACCTGTGAAGTTAGCACATTTTTCCTACTTAAAAACTCATCACGAACATAGGTAAATGTCAATTCTACAATGTGACTTTGCCCTCTTCTGAAACAATTGGTTGACATATCTGTACCGTATAGACTGGCCAAATGTCTTCTCAAATCTTGAGAAGTGGTGTACATCTGATTAGCAGTCTCTAGCATACTCGCACTCAACATGCGACCTGCAATCGTATCAAGAGATAATGGAGCTGTAAAACGCACGGTAATTTTGTTCGTTTTAAACTTTTTTGATTGGATAAAATGTGTTGAAATTCCATGCACTAACTCCATGATTTACCTCCTTATATACAGACTTCTATTATATCACGAAAACCTGAAATTTTCTTGTTCTCTGTAACACTTTTGAAATAAAAATCGCTTACATTTCTCCCTATTTCTCTCACTATTTTTAGGAAAATATGGTATAATACCAAAGATTGAGGTGAATTATGGAATACAAATTATTTGAAGACTTTATTACCCTCCAAGCACTACTCAAAGAACTTGGAATTACACATAGCGGAGGAGCTATCAAATCATTTCTCTCTGAACATTCTGTTTACTTTAATGGGGAATTAGAGAGTCGTCGCGGTAAAAAACTTCGTATTGGTGATAAAGTTGACATCCCTGACATAAATATTGACATCTTGTTGACACAACCTACTTCTGAGGAACAGGATGAATACCAAGATGATAAAATTGAAAAAGAACGAATCGCTAAACTCGTCAAGGAGATGAATAAGGGAGTAAAAAAAGACAAATCGAAACCTGCTTCATCACCCAAAAGCAAACAAGTTCCACGATTCCCTGGTAGATAATCATGTGGCTACAACACCTATCTCTCAAAACTTTTCGTAACTACAAAGAGACGAAAATAGACTTTAATCCTAAATTAAATGTCTTTTTAGGACGTAATGCACAAGGTAAAACAAATATGTTAGAGGCTATCTATTTTTTAGCCTTAACGCGTAGTCATCGAACTCGAACAGATAAAAATCTCATTCATTTTGATGAGGAACAACTTCATCTTTCAGGTCTCGTTCAGAAAAAAATTGGATCCATTCCCCTAGAAATAGAACTAACACAAAAAGGCCGTGTGACAAAAGTTAATCATTTAAAACAGGCACGCCTTTCAGATTATGTAGGACACATGAATGTTGTCTTATTTGCTCCTGAAGATTTACAACTAATTAAAGGAGCACCTTCGGTTCGACGAAAATTTATTGATATGGAGCTTGGACAAATTAAACCAATCTATTTATCAGATTTAACCAATTATAACCATATCCTAAAGCAAAGAAACACTTATCTAAAATCAGCTCAAAAAATAGATGAAACCTTCCTTTCAGTCTTAGATGATCAGCTAGTTAATTATGGATGTCGTGTAATGAATCACCGCTTAGATTTCATAAAAAAACTAGAATCATTTGGGCGTAAGAAACATTTTGAACTCTCTAATCAGATTGAAGAGTTGTCAATATCCTATCAATCTTCTGTCAAGCTAACTGACAAAGAAGACTTATCCGAATCTTTCAAAATTGCTTTAGAAAAAAGTAGATCCAGAGATTTATTTAAAAAGAATACTGGTGTCGGTCCTCATCGAGATGACATTTCTTTTTATATAAATGGGATGGATGCTAGTTTCGGAAGTCAAGGACAACATCGTAGTCTCGTCCTCTCGATAAAATTAGCAGAAATCGAATTGATGGAAAGCATTACTACAGAATCTCCAATATTACTGCTTGACGATGTTATGAGCGAACTTGACAACACTAGACAACTAAAATTATTAGAAACGATTTCTCATTCAATCCAAACCTTTATCACAACAACAAGCTTAGATCATCTTCAAAATCTGCCAGAAAATCTAAGTATCTTTACTATTCAGGGTGGTAAAGTTTCTGTAAATTAAAATTGACAATATCGTAAAAGAACTCCTGTTTTCACGGGAGTTCTTTTCATTGTTTTTTACATAGAATAATTTGGTGCCTCATTAGTAATTTGCACATCATGAGGATGGCTTTCTTTCAAACCAGCACCAGACATTTCAATAAATTGAGCATTATCATGTAGTTCTTTAAGGTTAGCCGCACCACAGTAACCCATACCAGATCGGATACCGCCAATCATTTGGAAGACAATATCAGCTGCCGCACCTTTATAAGCAACACGACCTTCAATTCCTTCTGGAACGAGTTTGTTTGCTTCATTAACAGAACCTTGGAAGTAACGATCGCTTGAACCTTTCTTCATAGCAGCGATTGATCCCATACCACGGTAAGTCTTGAACTTACGTCCTTGGAAGATTTCAGTTTCACCTGGTGCTTCGTCTGTTCCAGCAAACATTGATCCAAGCATAACAGCATTTCCACCAGCCGCAAGTGCTTTTACAATATCTCCAGAATACTTGATTCCACCGTCAGCAATAATCGTTTTTCCATATTCACGCGCAACGGCTGCAGCATCATAGATAGCTGTTACTTGTGGAACACCAACACCAGCAATTACTCGAGTAGTACAGATAGAACCTGGTCCAATACCAACCTTGACAACATCTACACCTGCTTCATAAAGGGCACGTGCACCTTCAGCAGTTGCAATATTTCCAGCAATCAAAGTACGATCTGGGAAGTGAGCACGAATCTCAGCAATTTTACGCAAGACACCTGCAGAATGACCATGTGCAGTATCAATAACAATCGCATCCGCCCCTGCCTCAAAAAGCGCCTCTGCACGTTCAAAGGTATCTGAAGTAACACCTACTGCACCTGCAACTAGAAGACGACCAAACTCATCTTTCGCCGCATTTGGAAACTCAATAACTTTTTCAATATCTTTGATAGTAATCAAACCAGAAAGACGGCCTTCTTCATCGACCAAAGGAAGCTTTTCAATACGGTGCTCTTGAAGAATACTCTCAGCTGTTGAAAGATCTGTACCTACAGGAGCAGTCACAAGATTTTCACTGGTCATATGATTTGAGATTGGTTGGTTATAGTCTGAAATAAAACGAAGATCTCGGTTTGTCAAAATACCAACCAATTTACGATTTTCAAGTGTTTCAACAACTGGAACACCACTGATGCGGTAACGACCCATAAGCTCATCTGCTTCAGCAATTGTATGTTCAGGCGTCAAGAAGAAGGGATCAATAATAACTCCATTTTCAGAACGTTTTACCTTACGAACCTCGTCTGCTTGTTGAGCAATTGACATGTTTTTATGGATAACTCCGAGACCGCCTGCACGAGCAATAGCAATGGCCATTTGACTCTCTGTAACTGTGTCCATAGCAGCGGTAATAATTGGGATATTTAAAGTCAGATTATCTGCCAATTTAGTTGTTAAATCTGCATCGTTAGGCAACACATGACTTTCAGCTGGAATAAGCAATACATCATCAAAGGTAAAACCTTTTTTCAAAAATTTAGTGTCCCAATTAGACATTCGAAGTTTCCTCTTTTCTTTCTTTTTGAGCTTGACTCTTTTTATATTGTATCTATCATACCATTCTATAAAAATTTGTCAAATGTTACAGGGGCAAATAAAAAACTATCTTTTCTTTGAGATAGAAATGATAGTTTCTTGTAAAATAAACCTAGTTAAAGTAATGAAGTCCCATTGCTCCTTTAACCTCAGATAAGGTCTGACCTGCAACTTCACGTGCTCTTTCACTACCTTTTTGAAGCATATTATACACTTCTCCCATATCTTTAGCAAATTCGATACGACGCTCACGAATAGGACCAAGTTCACGCTCTAATATTTCAAGTAGATAACGCTTGGTCTTCACATCACCAAGACCACCTCGTTGATAATGTTCTTTCATGTCAGCAATTTCTTGAGCATCTTCTGGGCGACCAAAAACATCTAGATAATGGAAAACCATATTTCCCTCAATCTTACCTGGATCTTCCACTCGAATATGATCTGGATCTGTATACATACTCATCACTTTTTTACGCAAAGTATCCGCATCATCAGCTAAATAAATACCATTATTGAGTGATTTAGACATTTTAGCATTTCCATCTAAACCAGGCAAACGCCCTGCTCTCTCATTTTCTGGATAAATACCTTCCGGCTCTATCAAGACATCACATTTATATGCATTGTTAAAAGAACGAACAATTTCACGAGTTTGCTCAATCATTGGTTTCTGATCTGTCCCAACAGGAACATAATTAGCCTTGAAAGCTGTGATGTCAGCTGCTTGAGCGATTGGATAGACTAAGAAGCCTGTCGGAATACTTTCTCCAAAGCCTTTCTGAGCAATTTCTGTCTTGACAGTTGGATTACGCTCCAAACGTGCTAATGAAACTAAATTCATATAATACATAGACAACTCAGCTAATTCTGGAATTTGGCTTTGAATAAAGATAGTTGACTTACTTGGATCCAATCCAACTGCAAGGTAATCCAAAGCCACATTTCCGATAGACTCTACAATGGTTTGAGGATCTTTGGCATGATCTGTCAAGGCTTGTTGGTCAGCCAAGAACACAAACATATCATACTTATCCTCTTCCTGTAATAATACTCGATTTTTGAGACTTCCAACATAATGTCCAATATGCAATTTTCCTGTTGGACGGTCTCCTGTTAAAATAATGGGTTTAGTCATTTTGTTCTCCTTCGATATAGTCCCTTCAATTATAGCATTTTTTTAATGAAATAACCGCAATTTATCAAAATAAATCAACCTTACTATTCACGGATTTGTGTAAAGTATAATGTAAATATAATTTAGCTAAATTCCCAAACTAAGTTCCACTGCTAATCCAAGTGGAAGTTAGTCTGATAAAAATCCTAAAAACCAGTGGAAATCCGTGTCAGGG
>NZ_CFGI01000019.1 GCF_001347015.1 Streptococcus pneumoniae | reverse complement strand
AACACTGACAATGGTGGCAACACTGACAATGGTGGCAACACTAACAATGGTGGCAACACTGACAATGGTGGTAACACTGACAATAGTGGTAACACTAACAATGGTGGTAACACTGACAATGGTGGTAACACTGACAATGGTGGCAACACTGACAACAGTACTAACACTAACAACGGCGGTACTACCACCCCTGCTACTCCATCGTCTACTGTTGGACAGGCTCAAGTAAGTACTCCAGCTCAAGAAACACCAGTTTCTACAAACACTCCAAACAATTCAAGCGATACGGTGACTCCTAGCGAGACTCGTCCTGTTGACAAGTCTGAACTTGCTCGATTGGTTGAAGAACTAGAAACTCGTTTGAAAGACTTGGATGGTATTGATCAATCTGTCATCGACGCTGCTAAGATCATTCTCGGAGAGGGTCAAGAAGCCCTTAGAAATGCTGACTTGACAGAAGCAGGCTTGAGAGAGATGACTGCCAAGGTCAAAGAAGCACTCGAATCCTTGAAAGGCAAGCAAGCGACTAAGGATGAAGAAGAAATGAAAGAAACAAGGAAAGAGCAAGGTCATCTTCCATACGGTACCATGATTGGCAGCCTGCTCGCCCTTCTTGGTCTCCTTCTCTTCCTTATCGCTCGTCGCAAGAAAGAGTCAGAACTCAAGAAATTGACCAAGGAATTGACTAAGGTTCTGCAAGAAAGTGACCTTACAAATGTAGATGCGAAAGTTCTCGACCAAGCACGAGAAGCTCTCGCTCAAGCGGTTGCCTTCCTAGCCAATGAGAAAGAGTCTGACCACACAGAAGATGAGTTGATTGAGAAACTCAAAGCTATTCTTGCTCAGTTAAGATAAGCAAAGCTTAGACGAGTCGGAAACCAGCTAGAATAGTGATTGAAAGAATTTTGTAAAAACTCTATTTGAGGAGAACATTCAGAAAATCTTTCTCTGATAAAACGCATAATATCAAGCTTTTTAAGGCAAGGTATTATGCGCTTTTATCATTTTGAAACTTTTTGTTCCATCCTTTTTGTGATATTTTTCCCTTATTTCACAAATATTTCATATTTGGATTTTATAATAAGATATAGCTTTCCAGTTTTTACTATACTTTGATATTCAAATATGTTATACTATGATTATCAAAGCAAATGAAAGGGGTTACGAACATGACGCCAGAAGAAATGTACTTGACAGATCGATTGGACGTACAGATAGCTCATTTTTTAAAGAAAAGCGTTCAACATCGTAGACGCTATAAGGTATTAAAAATAACAGAAATCGTGGCAGGTTTTCTCATAGCTGTTTTTTGTGCTATTCCTATGCCAGGTGATCGCTACCGTTTGATTTCGGTTGCCTTGTCCAGTCTAGGCTTGCTGTGTGAGGGAATTCTCAATTTGTATAATGCCAAGGAACACTGGATTTCTTACCAAAAAACTGCGCAACTCCTGGAGAGAGAAAAATTCCTCTATCAATGCCAAACGGAGAAATATGCAGGAAAAACTAAGGCTTTTGCCCTATTTGTAAAGACATGCGAAGGTCTTATCTCAGAGGAAATCAACCAGTGGGAAAGTATCCAGTCAAAAGAAGTGGCAGCTAGTGCAGAAGCTCCAGGGCAAAAAGAGTAGGAGGTGGAGGAAATGTATCAATCCAGCTACCTATTGCCCTTGCTCTGGTTAAAAAAAGAAGCCGATAAGGAAAAGATGAGCGCGACTCAGTGCCAGATATTTTTCTTTTACTATCAACTGTTTGAACTCTTATTTGCTAGAGAAAGTGACTTGAGAGACTTATGTCTGGGAAGGCAAGGTTTTTATTTCTCGCAGTTAGAGAAAGATTTGCTTTCTGGAGTTTCCCACTTTCTAAAAAACTTGGAGGGAAAAGGAACTCTCAAGGCTAACCAAGAAGTATCAGCTCGCAAAGCCCTTTTTCTAGCCTTGACAACTAGCCAGTCAGATTGGCAGGAGTTGGCTCCTGTTTTTGATTTTTATCAGGCTGTCGGGAGGCTTGAAACTCCTTCTCTCTTGAGTTCTCAGGACAGACAAAATCTGATGTGGATTTACCAGTCAGCTTTGGAGAAGGATTATAGTGTCAAGGTAATTGGCGACAAGCATTTTGTATTGAAGAGACAAGATGCTACTAAATTGACAACGCGCCAAACTCAAACTTTGGAAATTCTGAGCCAATCAGAAGACTTGGTCAATCCTGTCTATGTTACATTAGGAGAAAAGGGGGTGCTCTTACTTGATTAAGAGAGGAGATGTTGTAGCTCTTTATTTGCCTTTTCCGACTATTAGTAGCGATTTGGCTGTGAAGAATCATATGTATATCTGTATTGACAACAGCATGACTAAAAACAAAGAGTTGGTTAAAAATCAGACCTTCAAACCAGCTCTCTTGACCAGACGTTTGGTCAAGAACTTTATGATAGAAGAGCCGGATTTAGCTCGTAATCCTTTTACAAGACCAACCTTGATTGACTTAGATAAGGTATTTATGTTGGATAATACGGTCATTCCGACTTCTTATCTAGCCAGACGGCGACGCAATGTCTCAGAAGAATTGTACGAGGAAGTTTTGGATCACTTAGTCCAACCACGGCTGATTTCATTGAACAAGTCTGAGTTTATGCAACTCAATCCAGGAACTTACTAGGAGGTAGAAGATGACAAATAAAGCAGTAAATGACTTTATACTAGCTATGGATTACGATAAAAAGAAACTCTTGACCCATCAGGGAGAAAGTATTGAAAATCGTTTCATCAAAGAGGGTAATCAGTTACCCGATGAGTTTGTTGTTATCGAAAGAAAGAAGCGGAGCCTGTCGACAAATACAAGTGATATTTCCGTGACGGCTACCAACGATAGTCGTCTCTATCCTGGAGCGCTTCTCGTAGTGGATGAGACCTTGTTAGAGAATAATCCCACTCTTCTTGCGGTCGATCGTGCTCCGATGACTTATAGTATTGATTTGCCTGGTTTGGCAAGTAGTGATAGCTTTCTCCAAGTAGAAGACCCCAGCAATTCAAGTGTTCGCGGGGCGGTAAACGATTTGTTGGCCAAGTGGCATCAAGATTATGGTCAGGTCAATAATGTCCCAGCTAGAATGCAGTATGAAAAAATCACGGCTCACAGCATGGAACAACTCAAAGTCAAGTTTGGTTCTGACTTTGAAAAGACAGGGAATTCTCTTGATATTGATTTTAATTCTGTCCATTCGGGCGAAAAGCAGATTCAGATTGTCAATTTTAAGCAGATTTATTATACAGTCAGCGTAGATGCTGTTAAAAATCCAGGAGATGTGTTTCAAGATACTGTAACGGTAGAGGATTTGAGGCAGAGAGGAATTTCTGCAGATCGTCCTTTGGTCTATATTTCGAGTGTTGCTTACGGGCGCCAAGTCTATCTCAAGTTGGAGACCACGAGTAAGAGTGATGAAGTAGAGGCTGCTTTTGAAGCTTTGATAAAAGGAGTCAAGGTAGCTCCTCAGACAGAGTGGAAGCAGATTTTGGACAATACAGAAGTGAAGGCAGTTATTTTAGGGGGCGACCCGAGTTCGGGTGCCCGAGTTGTAACAGGCAAGGTGGATATGGTAGAGGACTTGATTCAAGAAGGCAGTCGCTTTACAGCCGATCATCCAGGTTTGCCGATTTCCTATACAACTTCATTTTTACGGGACAATGTAGTTGCGACCTTTCAAAACAGTACAGACTATGTTGAGACTAAGGTGACAGCTTACAGAAACGGAGATTTACTCTTGGATCATAGTGGTGCCTATGTTGCCCAATATTACATTACTTGGGATGAATTATCCTATGATTATCAAGGTAAAGAAGTCTTGACTCCTAAGGCTTGGGACAGAAATGGGCAGGATTTGACGGCTCATTTTACCACAAGTATTCCTTTAAAAGGGAATGTTCGCAATCTCTCTGTCAAAATTAGGGAGTGTACCGGACTTGCCTGGGAATGGTGGCGTACGGTTTATGAAAAAACCGATTTGCCCCTAGTGCGTAAGCGGACGATTTCTATTTGGGGAACGACTCTTTATCCTCAGGTAGAAGATAAGGTAGAAAATGACTAGGAGAGAAGAATGCTTGCGACAAAAAGAGGCGATGATCTCTCTGCGAATATCTGAAAGTTTATCTCTTGCCTAGCGATTTCCATTGGAGTATGCTCGTGATGTTAAAATGAGTCTATCAAACAGTGGCTGTAAGAAAAAGTAAAAAGGGTAGTGAAGCTCCTTGCTATACAGGGAGTTAGCTACCTTTTGCTTGTTTTATACTCTTCGAAAATCTCTTCAAACCACGTCAGCCCTATCTGCAACCTCAAAACAGTGTTTTGAGCAACCTGCGGCTAGCTTCCTAGTTTGCTCTTTGATTTTTATTGAGTATTAGATGATTGGAAATCCAAGAATGACACGTATCGGAAATATTTTGCTGTTTATAGCTAATACCCATTTATGGGAAAAATGAAATTAAATATGAACAAATCAATTGCTAGCCATGGTTTAGAAGCGGCAGTGTACTAGTCTAACTTCAGTATCATGTGCAATCAAAAAGAGCATAAATTTCTGTTTCAGGAACACATAAATTATGGTTTTGTTTAGAAACTCTTCTATTGGTTTCTTAGAATACAATAGCGCCTATAAGAACTGTTGAATTTCAAAGTATTTACTTGAACTATGATATGTCTGGAGTAGACTGTCAACAAAAGGTGCAGTATGATTGTTTTTGTCGCTCATATCTACAAACTCAAAACAGTAGCTTGAGCGGACTTTGTCAAACTTGGCTGAAACTTTCTATTTTCAGATAATGGTCTAGTTTGTTTTTTGAATGTTGATAAGGATGGAAAGGCAAGACCATCTTGGCAACCAAAGTACTCTCCTAGCTTGATTTACTGAATAAAATCTATTTCCTCTAGTGAAAATCGAAAAAACTTGTGTTATAATAAGAAGGACTAAAATGTGAAAAAAGGAGATTCCTAATGGGACGTAAATGGGCCAATATCGTAGCCAAGAAAACGGCTAAAGATGGAGCTAACTCTAAAGTATATGCAAAATTTGGTGTAGAAATCTATGTAGCAGCTAAAAAAGGTGATCCAGATCCAGAATCAAACTCAGCTTTGAAATTCGTTATCGACCGTGCTAAACAAGCCCAAGTGCCAAAACACGTTATTGATAAAGCGATTGATAAAGCAAAAGGAAACACAGATGAAACCTTTACAGAAGGACGTTACGAAGGTTTTGGACCAAATGGTTCTATGCTGATTGTTGATACTTTGACTTCAAATGTCAACCGTACAGCGGCTAATGTCCGTGCAGCCTTTGGTAAAAATGGCGGAAACATGGGTGCTTCAGGTTCGGTTTCATACCTCTTTGACAACAAGGGAGTTATCGTATTTGCAGGTGAAGATGCGGACGCAGTCTTTGAGCAATTGCTAGAAGCAGACGTTGATGTGGACGATGTAGAAGCAGAAGAAGGTGCAATCACAGTTTACACAGCGCCAACTGACCTTCACAAGGCTATCGTTGCCCTCCGTGAGTCAGGTATTGAAGAATTCCAAGTTACTGAATTGGAAATGATTCCTCAGTCAGAAGTGGAATTGTCAGGCGATGACCTTGAAACCTTTGAAAAACTTTACAGCGTCCTTGAAGACGACGAAGACGTACAAAAAATCTACACAAACGTAGACGGATTCTAATTTAACCTAGAGAACATGATCCTAAGTGAAAAAATCACTTGGGATTTTTTGAATCAAGAAAATAGTTCTCTAGGAAACTTTTTCTTGACATCTCTCTTCAAAGTGATAAAATAGTTCTCATGAAAACTTATTTAGTTCTTAGGAGAACTAAATACAAGGATTAGAAAGGAGCAATCATGGATAAACCGATGTTAGTCTTTAAGCGTTTTGGTCATCAGATTCACCTGATGGTACAAAAAGAAGCCAAACGTTGTGGTATTGAATTTATGGGTGGACCGCAAGGGCAGGTTCTGCGTTTTTTAGATCATTGTGAACAAAAAGAGGAATTGGTTCTGATTAAGGATATCGAGCAGGAACTCAATATTAGCAAGTCTGTTGCTAGTAATTTGGTTAAGCGTATGGTGCAAAATGGTTTGGTAGAATTGGAGGCGAGTCCTAGCGATAAGCGGGCAAAATTTGTTCGTCTGACGGACAAATCGCGTTCTCAAATGAAGCAGGTTAAGGCCTTCTTTGAACGCATTGACAAGCAGTTATTGGTAGGCGTAGATAAAGACGAATTACTGATTTTTGAGAAAGTCCTCAGTCAACTACAGGAAAATATCAAGGGAATAGGAGGAGAGAATGAAGAAATTAGCTAAACGAATTAGTAGAAAAGAATGGGGGATGATTTTACTAGCCATTCTCTTTACTTGCTTTTCGGTCTATCTGGAGTTGGAAGTGCCGACCTATATCTCGAAAATTACGGATTTGCTGGGAACTCAAGGAACCAACTTGGATGAGTTGTGGCAGCCAGCAAGCATGATGGTGGGAATGTCCTTTCTGGCCTTCTTGTCCGCAGTTGCAGTTGGATTTTTTGCGTCCAGAGTTGCTGCTTCCTATACTAGTAGGCTGAGAAGTGATATTTTTAACCGAGTTTTAGACTACTCGCAGACAGAGATTAAGAAATTCTCTATTCCCAGTCTTCTAACTCGTACTACCAATGATATTACTCAGGTTCAGATGTTGATTACTATGGGCTTGCAAGTAGTTACTCGTGGTCCAATTATGGCTATCTGGGCTATCGGGAAGATTTTAGGCCATTCAGAATACTGGCTCTGGGCCGTACTTGTGGCAGTGATTGTCAACGTTTTGATGACGACAGTTTTGATGACCCTAGCCTTTCCAAAACAGTCCTTGATTCAGGGGCTGACGGATAAACTGAACAGTATCACTCGTGAGAGTTTAACAGGTATTCGTGTCGTTCGCGCCTACAATGCTGAAGAATACCAAAATGAAAAATTTGCAGCAGCAAATGATGAATTGACACGTTTGAATTTGTTTGTAAACCGTCTTATGGCTATTTTAAATCCTATTATGATGGGGATTTCAAGTGGTTTAAGTGTGGCGATTTACTGGATTGGGGCCTATGTAATCAACGATGCCGCTCCAACAGCGCGTTTGCCTCTCTTTAGTGACATGGTTGTTTTCATGTCTTATGCCATGCAGGTTGTCATGGGCTTCCTTCTCATGGGGGCACTCTTTATCGTTCTTCCCCGAACCATGGTTTCTGCTAAGCGGATCAATCAGGTTTTAGATTTGCATTCCTCTATCCAAAATCCTGCTCAAGTGCAGTTGGCTGATAAAAATCTCAAAGGTCAGGTCGAATTTAAGGATGTGACCTTCCGCTATGCAGCAAATTCGGAGGCAGTTATCGATCATGTTAGCTTTAAAGCAGAAGCTGGTCAAACAGTGGCCTTTATTGGTTCAACAGGTTCTGGTAAATCAACTCTGGTCAATTTGATTCCACGTTTCTATGATGTATCAGCAGGAGAAATTCTGGTGGACGGTGTCAATGTTCAAGGCTATGCCTTAGAGGATTTGCGCAACAAGGTTGGTTATATTCCTCAGAAAGCGGTTCTCTTTTCAGGTGATGTCAAGGACAATTTAGATTTTGGACAGAGTCAAGAAACACCGCTTAGTGAGCAGGCTATGTGGCAGGCTTTGGAATTGGCCCAGTCTAAGAACTTTATCGAAGACAAGGAAGCTGGCTTAGCGTCAGAAGTGGCCCAAGGAGGAACCAACTTCTCAGGTGGTCAAAGACAGCGTCTGGCAATTGCGCGTGCCTTGGCTCGGAAGCCAGAGATCCTCATCTTTGATGACTCCTTCTCAGCCTTGGACTACAAGACAGACCGTGTCCTACGCCAAGAGCTAGCTGAAAAAACACAGTCGATGACCAAGCTCATTGTCGCACAGCGTATTTCAACGATTATGGATGCAGATTTGATTTTGGTCTTGGATCAAGGTAAAGTCGTGGGGCAAGGCACCCACAAGGAACTTCTAGCTAATAACGAAGTTTACCAAGAAATTGCCTATTCACAACTATCGAAGGAGGAATTGGAACATGGAAAATAAAAAAATGTCTCTTTGGAAACAAAGTAAACCCTATCTTGCAGGTCTCCAGTTTGCCCTTCTGATCGCCTTTCTAGCAACAATCTTATCCAATATCATTACTGTATATGGTCCAACCCGTATCAAGGAAATGACCAATATCATTGCCAGCGGTCTGGCAGCAAGTGTGGATGTCGCGGCGGTTGCAGCTATTGGTGGTTTTTTGGCCGTGATTTATGTGATTGGACTTCTATCAAATTATTTGCAGGCCTTTCTGTTTACAACAGCTATTCAACGTTTTTCAGAGCGTTTGAGAACAGCCATTGCAGAGAAAATCAATCGCCTACCATTGGGATATTTTGATGGACACTCTCAGGGGGATACTTTGTCTCGTGTAACCAATGACGTTGACACTGCAGCCCAGTCCCTTAATCAAAGTCTGGGAACAGTTCTTTCATCTAGTTTATTGGTCGTAGCAGTCTTGGTAACCATGTTTGGGATGAACTGGATTTTAGCCTTGGTGACGGTTGTGTCAACCCTTGTTGGATTTGTATTTGTATCCGTCTTTATGGGCAAATCACAGGGCTTCTTTAAGAGTCAGCAACAGGATTTGGCAGCTGTCAATGGCTATGTGGAAGAAATGTACTCTGGCCATAATGTGGTGACCAGTTACAATGCCATCGAGAGTACGAAAGAAGAGTTTGCGAAATTAAACAATCGTCTGTATGATAGTATCTGGAAATCTCAATTTATTTCAGGGATTATGATGCCGATTATGATGTTTATTGGGAACTTTAGCTATGCCTTGGTGATTATCGTTGGCGCAGCCTTGGCCTTAAATGGGCACATCAGTATCGGGATTATCGTTGCCTTTATGGCCTACGTTCGTATCTTTTCTCAGCCTCTTTCACAAATTGCCCAAGGGATTACCAGTCTTCAGCAGGCTAGTGCGGCCATGGGACGTGTCTTCGAATTCCTAGCTGAAGAGGAGATGGAAGATGAATCCCATAAAGCAAGACAATTGAGCGATATGAAAGGTCAAGTAGTCTTTGATCGAGTCTCCTTTGGTTACACACCAGAGCGAACTATTATCCATGACTTTTCTGCGACCGCTCATGCAGGTCAAAAGGTTGCCATTGTCGGACCGACCGGAGCTGGTAAGACAACTATTGTCAATCTTTTGATGAAGTTTTATGAGATTGATAAGGGAAGTATCCGTATCGATGGTGTGGATACCAAGGATATGAAGCGTTCGGAAGTACACGATGCCTTTTCAATGGTCTTGCAGGATACTTGGCTCTTTGAAGGTACTATCCGAGATAATCTCATCTATAACCAAGAGGGTATTAGTGATGAGCGCGTGATTGAAGCCAGCAAGGCTGTAGGGATTCACCACTTTATTATGACCCTACCAGATGGTTACGATACCGTCTTGGATGATACAGTGACCTTGTCTGTCGGACAAAAACAACTCTTGACCATTGCTCGTGCTTTGCTGAAAGATGCACCACTCCTAATCCTAGATGAAGCGACCTCTTCGGTTGATACACGGACGGAAGAATTAATCCAGAAAGCCATGGACCGTTTGATGGAGGGAAGAACTTCCTTTGTCATCGCCCACCGCTTGTCTACTATCCGAAATGCTGATCTTATTCTTGTCATGAAAGATGGCAATATCATCGAGCAAGGAAGTCATGATGAGCTAATGGCGCAAGCTGGTTTCTACGCTGACCTCTATAACAGTCAGTTTACAGAAGACGAAGCAGAAGAATAAATCTAAGAATGCTTGACGGCCTTCTTTTTCTGCACTATACTAGAAGACAAGTGCTTCCTATAAGCAAAATTTGAGTAAGTGATGAGAAAATATATGAAAAGTTATCAAGAATGGTATGGCCACGTTGCTAGTAACATTAAAAATAAGCCCTTTCTTCTGAGATCGTTAAGAGCTTTCAATCGCTTCATGACGGTAGTTATGCCTATGATTTATCTAACCTTGTTAGCAATTACCTATCTCCAAGAAGGACTTGGGAGACAAATCTTGATTTATGTGTTTATCCCAGCGTCAGGTTTTGTGATTTTGTCCTTTCTTCGCAAGAAAATCAATGCCCCTAGGCCTTATGAGGAATGGGATATTAAACCCTTACTTGACAGAGATAGTCCTGGTCAGTCTATGCCCAGTCGTCATGTCTTTTCAGCAACCATTATCTCCATGGCTTGCTTGCATGCTAGTTTATCTGTAGGGAGTATCTTGTTGGTCTTTTCAGCCCTCCTCGGTCTAGTGAGAGTCTTAGCTGGAGTGCATTTTCCCAAGGATGTAGTAGTTGGTTATATTTGTGGTCTTGTGTGGGGTGTGCTTTTCTTTCTATGTTGACCTGTAAGTTAATACTCAATGAAAATCAAAGAGCAAACTAGGAAGCTAGCCGCAAGCTGTACTTGAGTACGGTAAGGCGACGCTGACGTGGTTTGAATTTGATTTTCGAAGAGTATAAGGCGGTCCTAGAACCACTTACGTGCCTAAAGTAACCACTTGCTTTTTTGCTCTTGTTTTCTTATTTTAGCTTTGATATAGTAGAGTCAGAAAGGAGATGGAATGAAGTTACGAATCGAAATTGATAGCAATTTAGAGGAAACTGAAATTGTCATCAAGGCGGCGGCTTTGACAGATGAGATTGCGGATTTACAGCGACTCTTGCAAGAGTCCAAGTCTCCTAGGTTAATTTTTTACAAGGGGACGGGCGAATATTATCTTGACTTGTCGGAAATTCTCTTTTTTGAGACGGAAGGTAGCAAGATTTATGCCCATACCCAGAAAAATGCCTACGAAGTTCGGCTCAAACTCTATGAGTTAGAGTCTATCCTTCCTCGCTATTTTAGTCGGGTATCCAAGTCAACTATTGCAAATATCCGTCAGGTTTACTCGGTGGACAAGTCCTTTTCAGGAACGGGCACCATTTCCTTTTATCAGACCCATAAGGAGGTTCATGTCTCACGACATTACCAATCCCTCCTAAAAGAAAATCTAAGAAACATGAGGTAAGAACATGAAAAAGAAAGCATTTGGTATTGTTTTATTGGTTTTAGCGGCCTGGATTTTGTTGCAAGGAAATTTTGGCATTCCTTCTTTGGATGGTAAAATATGGCCTTTACTTGGTATTGCATTTTTTGCCTATCAATCAGTTGAAGCTTTGCTTCGTCGTCATCTGACATCAGCAGTTTTTACAACTTTAGTAGCCTTAATGATTGCTAACCACTTTTATGATATTTTACCGATTCCAAATCAGTCATTGTTCTGGGCTAGTATTTTAATCGTAATGGGTGTCAGCGCACTCACTCATTCTAACAGAACTTGGAATGGGAAAAAATGGTGGTATGATGGTGAAAAGACCATTCTTACAGATAAGGAAGTCGCTTTTGGGACTGGGACTTTCTACAAGCAAAACCAAGAATTGGTAGAAGACCAAGTAGAAGTTGGTTTTGGAAATGCCAAGATATATTATGACAATGCAGAGATGTTAGGAGATACTGCAACCCTGAAAGTAGAAGTTGGTTTTGGCAATGCAGTTATCTATGTTCCCCAACACTGGAGAGTTGATTTGAAGGTGGAAACTTTCTGTGGTGTAGCCAAGGCAGATACTTCTCTAGCCCCAACCAGCAAAACCTTGATTATCCGTGGAGATGTGGCTTTTGGGAAATTGGGAGTTGTCTACGTTAAATAAAAAAATCTTCACTTCAATCATCAAAATAGGCGTACTAAGAGTAGGAAATTGATGCCTTGCTCTGATTTCAGTTCTATGGTTGTTAGACTTTAAAAAATGAAATGTTGCCTTTAAAAGTTGTATATTTTTCGATATTTTGGCTCTTACGTTTGATGTATCTATGTCCTACAGCGTGGATGATGTAGTGTAAAATGCTTTAAAAAAATGAATGATATTGGACAGTTTTTTGAACCTTTAATTGCTCAGGAGCTATGAAAGCAAGCACTTGGGTTTATGACAAGGGAGAATGGTATTATGTGAGTTCTTCTGGTGCCATGCTAGCGAATGATTGGGTCAAAGACAATGGTAAGTGGTATTATCTAGCTTCATCAGGTAAGATGCTTCGCAATACCTACACGCCAGATGGTTACTACGTTGGCAACTCAGGTGCTTGGCAATAAGAATAATACTCTTCGAAAATCTCTTCAAACCACGTCAGCTTCATCCACAACCCCAAAACGCTGTTTTGAGCTGACTTCGTCAGTTCTATCTACAACCTCAAAGCAGTGCTTTGAGAAACCTGCGGCTAGCTTCCTAGTTTGCTCTTTGATTTTCATTGAGAATAAGAAGCCCTTTTCCTTAAAGGAAGAGGCTTTTTACTTGCTTTTTTGATGTTTCCTCATTTGTCCTAAAGCCTTTTTTGTGTTAAAATGAATGGTATGAAAGCTAAAAAAATGTGGATGGCAGGTCTGGCTCTGCTTGGTATTGGGAGCCTTACCCTTGCTACGAAAAAAGTTGCAGACGACCATAAGCTCATGAAGACTCAGGAAGAGTTGACAGCGATTGTACGAGACCATTTTTCAGACATGGGGGAAATTGCGACCCTCTATGTTCAAGTCTATGAAAGCAGTCTAGAGAGCTTGGTTGGTGGCGTCATTTTTGAGGATGGCCGTCATTATACCTTTATCTATGAAAATGAAGACCTAGTCTATGAGGAGGAAGTCTTATGATACAGCCAGCAAGTTTAGAAGAATTAGCATCTTTAGTGGAAAAAGATGGCAAGAAGGTCTTTCTTTTTGTAGCAGACTGGTGTGGCGATTGCCGTTATATTTATCCTGCCTTGCCAGAAATTGAGGAGACTAATCCAGAGTTCACCTTTATTCGAGTGGATCGAGACCAATATATGGATCTAGCTAAACTCTGGGATGTTTACGGAATTCCTAGCCTTGTTGTTCTAGAAAAAGACAAGGAAATTGGTCGTTTTGTTAATCGCGACCGTAAAAGCAAGCAACAAATTGATGACTTTTTAGCAGGACTGAAATAGGAGAAAAGGAAACAATGATTTTTACATATAACAAAGAACATGTCGGTGATGTCCTTATGGTCATCGTGAAAAATAGCGGAGATGCCAAACTAGATGTGGAGCGCAAAGGCAAGGTAGCTCGTGTTTTCCTCAAAGATAATGGGGAAACAGTGGCGTGGAATATTTTCGAGGTTTCAAGTTTGTTTGAAATTGCAGAGCGCGGTCAAGTCTTTTTGACAGATGAGCAAGTCGCTCGTTTGAACCAAGAATTACAAACGGAAGGTTTTGCAGAGGAAATTGTTAATGACAAGGAACCTAAGTTTGTTGTCGGTGAAATTGTTGAGATGGTAGCCCATCCAGATAGTGACCACCTCAACATCTGCCAAGTTGCAGTCGCAAGTGACAAGACAGTACAAATCGTTGCAGGGGCTCCCAATGCGCGTGTCGGGTTGAAAACCATTGTAGCTCTTCCAGGAGCTATGATGCCCAAAGGCAATCTTATTTTCCCAGGCGAACTTCGTGGTGAAAAGAGTTTTGGCATGATGTGTAGTCCTCGTGAATTGCATCTGCCAAATGCTCCGCAAAAACGTGGTGTTATTGAATTATCAGAAGACCAAGTTGTTGGAACTCCATTTGATCCAGCTAAACACTGGACCGCCTAAGAAGCTGTTAGTATCTGATAGACCAGCTAGAAGGAAATGAGATGGCAAAAAATGTAGTAATTACAGGAGCGACTTCAGGAATTGGTGAAGCGATTGCGCGTGCTTATCTGGAGCAGGGTGAGAATGTCGTTCTAACCGGACGACGGACAGACAGACTAGAAGTCCTCAAGTCGGAGTTTGCAGAAGCTTTCCCAAACCAAAATGTCTGGACCTTTCAACTAGATGTGACGGATATGATCATGGTAAAGATTGTCTGCTCTGATATTCTAGAAACGATAGGTCAGATTGATATTCTGGTCAACAATGCCGGACTGGCTCTAGGTTTAGCACCCTATCAGGATTATGAAGAGCTGGATATGCTGACCATGCTGGATACCAATGTCAAAGGTTTGATGGCAGTCACTCGCTGTTTCTTGCCAGCAATGGTAAAAGCCAATCAAGGACATATTATCAACATGGGATCGACCGCAGGAATCTACGCCTATGCAGGTGCCGCTGTTTACTCAGCTACCAAGGCAGCGGTTAAGACCTTTTCAGATGGATTGCGAATTGATACCATCGCAACGGATATCAAGGTGACAACCATTCAGCCTGGAATTGTTGAAACAGATTTTTCGACGGTACGTTTTCACGGTGATAAAGAACGAGCTGCGTCCGTTTACCAAGGAATAGAAGCCTTGCAAGCTCAGGATATTGCAGATACAGTAGTCTATGTGACTAGTCAACCTCGTCGTGTGCAGATTACAGATATGACCATTATGGCAAATCAACAAGCGACAGGTTTCATGGTTCATAAAAAGTAAAAAAATTCCTCGAAAAGTTACAAATTTCTGTAACTTTTTTTGATTTCCTGCGAATAGATAAGTAGGAGGAAGAAAATATGTATAATAAAGTTATCTTAATCGGACGCTTGACGTCTACACCAGAATTGCACAAAACCAACAATGACAAGTCAGTAGCGCGAGCGACTATTGCAGTCAACCGTCGTTACAAAGACCAAAACGGGGAACGCGAAGCTGACTTTGTCAATATGGTTCTATGGGGCAGACTAGCAGAAAGCTTGGCCAGCTACGCAACTAAAGGTAGTCTTATCTCTGTGGATGGAGAACTTCGTACCCGTCGTTTTGAGAAAAATGGTCAAATGAATTATGTGACCGAAGTACTTGTTACAGGATTCCAACTCTTGGAAAGTCGTGCCCAACGTGCCATGCGTGAAAATAACGCAGGTCAAGATCTAGCGGACTTGGTTTTGGAAGAGGAGGAATTACCATTTTAAACATTGAAAAGTCTGAGTTGCTCTCAGGCTTTTTATCTTGAGAAAGTCAGACTTTTTTCTTGACTATTTCTGACCAAGTGATACAATAGAACTATGATTTAGCACTCAGGTATAAAGAGTGCTAATACTATCTATCTCATTATGGAGGAAATCAGATGTTGAAACCATTAGGGGACCGTGTGGTCTTAAAAGTAGAAGAAAAAGAACAAACTGTTGGAGGTTTTGTCCTTGCAGGCTCAGCCCAAGAAAAAACAAAAACAGCCAAAGTTGTAGCTACTGGACAAGGTGTTCGTACCTTGAACGGTGACTTGGTTGCTCCAAGTGTTAAAGCTGGAGACCGTGTCTTGGTTGAAGCTCACGCAGGTCTTGATGTCAAAGACGGAGATGAAAAGTACATCATCGTAGGCGAAGCTAACATCTTGGCAATCATTGAAGAATAGAAGGAGAAAGTAAGTATGTCAAAAGAAATTAAATTTTCATCAGATGCTCGTTCAGCTATGGTTCGTGGTGTCGATATCCTTGCAGATACTGTTAAAGTAACCTTGGGACCAAAAGGTCGTAACGTTGTGTTGGAAAAATCATTTGGCTCACCCTTGATTACCAATGATGGTGTGACTATTGCTAAAGAAATCGAATTGGAAGACCATTTTGAAAATATGGGTGCCAAATTGGTATCAGAAGTAGCTTCTAAAACCAATGATATCGCTGGTGACGGAACAACAACTGCAACAGTCTTGACCCAAGCAATTGTCCGTGAAGGTATCAAAAACGTCACAGCAGGTGCCAATCCAATCGGAATTCGTCGTGGGATTGAAACAGCAGTTGCTGCAGCAGTTGAAGCTTTGAAAAACAATGCCATCCCTGTTGCCAACAAAGAAGCTATTGCTCAGGTTGCTGCCGTCTCTTCTCGTTCTGAAAAAGTCGGCGAATACATCTCTGAAGCCATGGAAAAAGTTGGTAAAGACGGAGTCATCACTATCGAAGAGTCACGTGGTATGGAAACAGAGCTTGAAGTCGTAGAAGGAATGCAGTTCGACCGTGGTTATCTTTCACAGTACATGGTGACAGATAGCGAAAAAATGGTGGCTGACCTTGAAAATCCGTACATTTTGATTACAGACAAGAAAATTTCCAATATCCAAGAAATCTTGCCACTTCTAGAAAGCATTCTCCAAAGCAATCGTCCGCTCTTGATTATTGCAGATGATGTGGATGGCGAGGCTCTTCCAACTCTTGTTTTGAACAAGATTCGTGGAACCTTCAATGTGGTAGCAGTCAAGGCACCTGGTTTTGGTGACCGTCGCAAAGCCATGCTTGAAGATATAGCCATCTTAACAGGCGGAACAGTTATCACAGAAGACCTTGGCCTTGAGTTGAAAGATGCGACGATTGAAGCTCTTGGTCAAGCAGCGAGAGTGACCGTGGACAAAGATAGCACTGTTATCGTAGAAGGTGCTGGAAATCCTGAAGCGATTTCTCACCGTGTTGCAGTTATCAAGTCTCAAATCGAAACCACAACTTCTGAATTTGACCGTGAAAAATTGCAAGAACGCTTGGCAAAATTGTCAGGTGGTGTTGCAGTCATTAAGGTCGGAGCCGCAACTGAAACTGAGTTGAAAGAAATGAAACTCCGCATTGAAGATGCCCTCAACGCTACTCGTGCAGCTGTTGAAGAAGGAATCGTTGCAGGTGGTGGGACAGCTCTTGTCAATGTCATTCCAGCTGTTGTTGCCTTGGAATTGACAGGAGACGAAGCAACGGGCCGCAATATTGTTCTCCGTGCTCTGGAAGAACCTGTTCGTCAAATCGCCCACAATGCAGGATTTGAAGGTTCAATCGTTATCGATCGTTTGAAAAATGCCGAGCTTGGTACAGGCTTCAATGCAGCAACTGGCGAGTGGGTCAACATGATTGATCAAGGGATTATCGATCCAGTTAAAGTGAGTCGTTCAGCTCTACAAAATGCAGCATCTGTAGCCAGCTTGATTTTGACTACGGAAGCAGTCGTAGCCAATAAACCAGAACCAGTAGCTCCGGCTCCGGCAATGGATCCAAGCATGATGGGCGGCATGATGTAAGCTTTCTATAGAAAACAACTTATAAAAAACACAAAAGGAGGGAATGCATATCCCTTCTTTTTATGATATTCACTTCTAAATAGATTTGAGGTCTCCTAACTTATATGATAAAATAAGACTAGAAAAAGGAGAAGAACATGATCGATGTAGAAGAAATTCTGAGCAAGATGAACCCCAATCAGAAGATTAATTATGACCGTGTCATGCAGAAGATGGTACAAGTATGGGAGAAGAATGAGCAACGGCCAACCATTCTCATGCATGTTTGCTGTGCCCCTTGTAGTACCTATACTCTAGAATATTTGACCAAGTATGCAGATGTGACCATCTATTTTGCTAATTCCAATATCCATCCCAAGGCAGAATACCATAAGCGGGCTTACGTCACCCAAAAATTTGTCAGTGATTTCAATGAGCGAACTGGCAATAACGTTCAATACCTAGAAGCTCCTTATGAACCTAACGAATATCGTAAACTGGTTCGAGGTTTGGAAGAAGAGCCTGAAGGTGGCGACCGTTGCAAGGTTTGCTTTGACTATAGACTGGATAAAACAGCGCAAGTGGCTATGGACTTGGGATTTGACTACTTTGGCTCAGCTTTGACCATCAGTCCTCATAAGAATTCTCAAACTATCAACAGCATCGGAATCGATGTGCAAAAGATTTATACCACCCACTATCTTCCCAGCGATTTCAAGAAAAATCAAGGCTACAAACGTTCAGTAGAGATGTGTGAGGAGTATGATATCTATCGTCAATGTTATTGTGGATGTGTCTATGCAGCACAAGCCCAGAATATTGACCTGGTTCAAGTTAAGAAGGACGCCACAGCATTCTTGTTGGATAAGGATGTTGAAAAAGACTATTCCCACATCAAATTTACAGTTACAAAATTAGATATATAGAGACCAACCTAGCTGAAAAGCTGGGTTTTTCAACAAAAAAACCAGGGCTCTCACCCTAGTTTGACAACTTTACCGATTCTTTAGTTCTACATAGCGCTTGTACCAAATGTTTACATAGGCTTCTGAGAAAGGACCACGTCCATTGTTAATCCAATCAACAAGAATTTTGACATGTTCTTTTAAAATATAGTCCAAATCATCAGAATAATTCATTTTGCGTTTGTGACGCTCGTACTCTTCAACGTCCAAGAGACGTTTTTCCCCATCTGTAAAAATTTTAACATCCAAATCGTAATCAATATACTTCAGTGCTTCTTCATCCAGATAGTAGGGGCTAGCCATATTGCAATAGTAAGAAGTTCCATTATCACGAATCATGGCAATGATATTAAACCAATATTTCTTGTGAAAGTAAACAATAGCCGGTTCTCGAGTGACCCAACGACGACCATCACTTTCGGTAACAAGTGTATGATCGTTAACACCAATAATGGCGTTTTCTGTTGTTTTTAGTACCATGGTGTCCCGCCAAGTTCGGTGGAGACTCCCATCATGCTTATAACTTTGAATTGTAATAAAGTCGCCTTCTTTTGGAAGCTTCATAACTAACCAACTTTCTACAATTTATAAGTTTATCATTTACTATTGTACCATAAAATTACCTAAAATCTGTGAATTTCACTTAGAAATATTAAAGATATTCTCTAAGAGCGCTTGCTATATCCGAAAAATCGTAGCCCTTTCGTGCTAAAACTTGAGTTAAACGCTGCTTCAGTTCATATCCTTCATATTTTCGGGCATACTTGGCATATTGCTTATCAAGTTCCTTGAAGATGAGTTCTTGAGTCGTTTCTTCGTCGACTTGGCTATCTAAGTCGTCAAAGGCACTTTTAGCATCAGAATAGGAAAAACCCTTGTTAGTCAAGTTCTGGATAATCTTATCTTGCAGGGCACGAGCTGGAAGTTTTCCCTCATATTTTTTCAATAGTTTATTGGCTACACGTTGAGCAACTTCCGAAAAATTAAATTCTTTCAAGTTCTCTTCTATAGTAGATTTTGAAATTCCTTTTTGTGCTAGTTTCTGACTCAGTACATAAGGCCCCTTGTCTCCTGAAAGTTGATTGGCATTGATGCTAGCATAAGCGTATTGGCTATCATTGATCCACTTATCTTCTTTAAGATTAGCAATGACTTGAGAAACGATGTTTTCATCAATATCATATTTTTTTAGATATTCTCTGACCTCTTTTTCAGTACGTGCTTTAAAGGATAAGTGATATAGAGCCAGATTCTTACCATAAGAAAATTGAGCAAAGTCCTGAATCTCTTTCAATTCCTCTTCGCTTATCACCTTATCTCTCGATAACATAAAACGAACAATTGTGTCTTCGGTGATATAGCATTTGTCGCCATTATCAAGCTCCATCAGATAGAGTCTTTTTTTCTTTTCAAGTTTTGTGATTTTCATAATTTCCTTTCATCTAAATGCTTCGAAAGCTGCAACAAGTCGGAGTTTATCCATATCTACATATTCTCTACCGTAATAGTCGAGAAATAATTCAGCATACGTAGCATCTTGTAGGTTGTAATGAAGGGACCAAATTGTCCAAAAGAGGTCGATATGTCGGTCACTAAAACCAGCCAATTCCAAGTCAATAAAGCAAGAAAAATGCGAGGCATCCTTCAAGATGAAATTTGGCAGGCAGGCATCTCCATGAATAAAAGCATCAGCTTTGAGAATGTAACCTTTCTCTTGTATCAGTTGGTAAGCTTCTTCACGACTGTGAATATGAAATTGAGGCAGAAGAGTCTTGTTATAAAAAGCCCCCTCTGATAGTTTTTTAAGGCTTTTTCTTTATAACGCTTCAGATGATTTTCCGACGGAAAAGATTGTGGTTTAAGACTGTGAAGTTTGTTTAATGCTTGAGCTAGGGTTTGACAGAGTTTTTCGGGTTGATTTAAAAAATCGAGAGCATTTCTGCCAATGGCTTCTTTGGTCAGAAGGAAGTCCTTTTTTGCTGATAAATAGGTAATCACTGGAGTTCCCAATCCTTCAGTTTCGAACCAATTTGCAATCTTAGCTTCTTGAGCTAATCTGCCTTTTTGATCTATTTTTAAATAGTAACCTGAATCTATATGTAGGACAGTTGCACTTGAATGAGAAGAACTATCAGAGAGATTAGCTCCCTTGAGATAGCTTCGTAATTGTTCAGGGAAATCTAGTATACTAAAGCGAGGTGTTTTTGAATTCATGCTTTTATTGTAACATATTCTTAAATATCTTAGAAACTCCATGGTATAATAGACCTATGAATCTAAAAATAAAACAAAAAATACCATTAAAAATCAAGCGTATGGGAATTAATGGTGAGGGAATCGGCTTTTATCAAAAAACTTTAGTCTTTGTACCCGGTGCTCTCAAAGGCGAAGATATCTATTGTCAGATTACTTCTATTAAACGTAACTTTGTTGAGGCAAAATTACTGAAGGTCAACAAGAAGTCTAAATTTCGAGTTGTGCCAGCTTGTACTATTTACAATGAGTGCGGAGGCTGCCAAATCATGCACCTGCATTATGATAAGCAGCTGGAGTTCAAGACGGACTTGCTTCATCAAGCGCTGAAAAAATTTGCTCCTGCAGGATATGAAAACTATGAAATCCGCCCGACGATTGGTATGCAGGAACCAAAGTACTACCGTGCTAAGTTACAATTTCAGACTCGAAAATTTAAGAATCAGGTCAAGGCGGGCTTATATGCACAAAACTCTCACTATTTAGTAGAGTTGAAAGACTGCCTGGTACAAGACAAGGAAACCCAAGTGATTGCTAATCGTCTAGCAGAATTGCTTACTTATCACCAGATTCCAATCACGGATGAGAGAAAAGTTCTAGGTGTTAGAACTATAATGGTTCGACGAGCAAGAAAGACTGGACAGGTTCAGATTATTATTGTTACAAACCGTCAGCTTAATTTAACCCAACTAGTAAAAGACTTAGTTAAAGATTTCCCAGAAGTTGTGACAGTAGCTGTGAATACAAATACAGCTAAAACTAGTGAGATTTATGGTGAAAAGACAGAGATTATCTGGGGACAAGAGAGTATTCAAGAAGGTGTACTCGATTATGAATTTTCACTATCTCCTCGAGCTTTCTATCAACTAAATCCTGAACAAACAGAAGTTCTTTATAACGAAGCGGTAAAAGCCTTGGATGTTACTAAAGAAGACCATTTGATTGACGCTTATTGTGGAGTTGGAACGATTGGATTTGCCTTCGCAAAGAAAGTTAAAACACTAAGAGGTATGGATATTATTCCAGAAGCCATTGAAGATGCCAAGCGAAATGCTAAAAGAATGGGATTTGACAACACACATTACGAAGCTGGAACGGCAGAAGAGATTATTCCTCGTTGGTACAAGGAAGGCTACCGAGCAGATGCTCTGATTGTGGACCCACCACGTACAGGTCTGGATGATAAGTTATTAGATACTATTCTTACTTATGTACCAGAAAAAATGGTTTATATTTCTTGTAATGTTTCGACCTTGGCTCGTGATTTGGTACGCTTAGTAGAAGTCTATGATCTTCATTATATCCAGTCGGTCGATATGTTCCCACATACCGCTCGAACTGAAGCTGTTGTAAAATTAATAAAAAAATTTAAAAAAGGTGTTGACAAAGTTTGAAAAGCCTGTATAATAGTAAGAGTTGAAAATAACAACTCTGGTCCGTTGGTCAAGGGGTTAAGACACCGCCTTTTCACGGCG
>NZ_CFGI01000018.1 GCF_001347015.1 Streptococcus pneumoniae | reverse complement strand
TTACACCGTATTTATTAGCCACGAATACCCATGTTCCTACAAACTCTACATCTGCTTTATTTACTTGTTTATTTTCAGCATCGTAACTCTTAAATACCCATTTACCATCCTCTTCTGCAACTGGGTACTCTTTTGTAGTTGGTTGAATCGCATTTACATTAGCTGTATTTTCATACGTTTTTGGGTCGGTTGGTTTATAGCCTTCTATTTCTGTTGGCAGATCTTTTCCTTCTGTTCCACTTATGAACTTATATGTTGCTTTATAAGGATGAACATAGCCTAGTTCTAAAACATTGGCATCTATTTTCTTAATAGGTAAATTGTCAGACAAATCAAAACTCAAAAAACCCAACCCTACTCGACCGGCACTAGGGTGAACATTTCCATCAACATAACCTGTTACTTTTAGAACTGTTTCACCATTGGTATCTGCTAACTTTTTGGCTTTATCTTGTGCAATACGAACAACCATCTGATTGATTTATTCATCACTCTTATCAGGGAATAAGGTTTTAAGCTCTGTTGATGAAAGAGTTTTAAGTGTCATATTACGCATAATGGTTTCAGCAATAGATTTTCCTTCATCTGGTTTTATAACACTTTCAGCGATACGCTCATTATATTTATTACTTTCACTTTTCGGTCTATTACTATCTTTTTCGTTAAAAGATCTAAGGATCATTCTAAATGTTATGTTATTGTAACCTTTAGTTTCAACACCAAATGTAATTTTAGGATCTGTATTACTAACTAATGAATTAAAGCTATTTTTGTCATTTCCTAAGTTTGTTCCATCTTTTGAATAAACGTTTAGAGTTTCTTTTGTTCCATCTTTCTGAATTCCTATAGCATATAACGGTCTCCATGAATAACCATTAAACTCCGCATATAGTTTTTCCGGAACAACTAAATCTTTGTCTAAATTCACATTCAAGTCTACATATGTGTACGTTTTTTTCTTTTCATCTATTTCAAATTTATTATTTTTGTATGAGTTCGATAAAACAGGTCCCTGTCCTCTTGCATCAGGATTTCTGTAAACAGTCATCGCTGTACTATTATCCATTTCAAACTCAGCTTTTAGAACCACTTCATTCACTTTTGTAGTATCATTATTTTCCGGGTTATACTTATCAATGATACGACGTGTATTTTTTTCATCTTCTACATCTTCTGTTGCTTTGCTTAACTTAGTATTCGGTAATACATCTTCCGATTCAACTTTCGTATCAATTTTAACCTTGTTAGCATTAATGGTGAATCTTTTTAAGCCTTTTAAGAGAATCATTCCCCTTCTAAAATCATTACCTGTTGGGACAGGCTCTTCATTCTTGGTAAAGCTTGTGTAAACACCATATAACTTTGAATCTGGTTTTAAACCTTTTGGAAAGGCTGTTGCTAATGTATCTTCTGGTGAAAATAGTCTAGCTCCGTTCTTTTCATCAATTTTCCCATCTACTGAAGGTTTGTCAGACCAACCAAGGAAAGTGTTGGCAGTACTAGAGTGAAATGCTGGCTTTCCTAACTTATCTTCCCCCGTCTTATATTGCCTATCTGTATCTTTTCTAATAGTAGGATCATTTGCGTTTACATCCCACTGTTTCATAAGGGTTACTTTACCAGCATAGTTAGGTTTTTCCTCATTATTTATTGCTCCATCGCTATCCTCTGGCTTAATATCTGTTGGTACAGCTCTATCACTACCTAGCGTTGTACTAGGCACATCATTTCCATTTCTTACTTCCGCTGCACGAGGTACTCCTTGAAGAGAGTTTCCATTACTCTCAGTTGATGCAGCTGTATTTGTATCTGTATTTGTATTTTCTATTTCTGTGTCACCAGTATTAGCACCAGAAGTGCCTAGTGTGCTTGTTGTACTTGCTGAACCTGGTGTACTTGGTGGGGCTGGTGTGCCTGATACTGGTTCGCCTACTCCTGGTCCATCCGCTTGAACAGTCGCCACACCAGTTGCAAAAAACAACACCGAAGCTACTGCTACACTAGCTACTCCCAAATGATGTTTTCTAATAGAATAGCGTAAAACTTTTTTCCCGTTTTCTTCACATTTTCTTGACTTAAAGTTCATTTTCAACCTCATTTCTTTTTTACAAATGGGTACTTATACCCCCCCCTTAAATATTTAAGTATTTAAAGAAGGTTCGATTTTTAAGCCTAAAATTGTAATTGTTGTGATGCTTTCAAAAAAACACTTGATATTACACTAACATTATATACCTTTTTCTAAAACATGTCATGTAAAACTGGGCAAAAACTCAATTTTGTTAAAAATAAGTAAATAAGTAAATCTTTCCATAATAAACCGCATATTATCAAGTTTTTGCCAATTTTTTTGACGCCTGATAATATGCGGTTTTCTGATTTTAAAAACTTTTTATCCAGTATCACTTCGTGAAGCTGCACTCTTACTTAAAATTTATCTCAAATTACAAAATACTATCATTATTTACCGAACCCATTCGCCATTATAATTGACAGAATAGCCATCTACGGTCGTATTCACTGCCAAAGCACCTGAGCTATAAGCGTAGTACCATTTACTACCGACCTGGAACCAGCCTGTCGTCATATCACCATTTTTATTATCTAAGTAATACCATGTTGATCCATCTTGATACCAACCAGTTGTCATAGCTCCTGATGAACGAAGGTAGTACCAACGGTTACCAACATATACCCAACCTGTCTTCATATCACCATTTTTATTATCTAAATAATACCAAGTTGAACCATCTTGATACCAACCAGTTGCCATGGCTCCTGATGAACGAAGGTAGTACCACTTATTACCAAGGTATTTCCAACCTGTTTGCATTGTAGCACTTGTTGGATCCAGATAGTACCAAGTTGAGTTGTCATTTATCCAACCCGCACGTCTTTCACCCCCAAGGTAGTCTTTTCCTGAAGAACCTATTTTTGCTAGGTAATACCAGTTAGACTGATCATAAAGCCAACCTGTTTTTAAAGAATGATCTTGATCAAAGTAATAATTTGCTAATTTAAGAACTTCTGGGCCTTCAAAGCCTTCACCATATTTTTTACCAACATTTGACGAATCCTTAACTTCTAATTGTTTCCATCCAACAAATTCTTGTAGCACCCCATCTTGTCCAAAGTAGTACCATTCTGGCATTGGGGAACCTTCTAATCTTATACCATTAGGGTAAGGACCAATTGTATATCCTTTAACTGGCATTGGAATGTATTGCCAACCAACAACCATTTCACCATTATAATCAAAATAATAGGTCTTGCCATCAATCACTCGCCAGTCCGTTTCTTTGATGTCACCCTTCTTGTAGTAGGTTCTACCATTTTCTTGGACAAATTTCCAACCTTCTGAATCCGTATCATCCGCCAATACTGCACTTGTTGCTAGCAAACCGAAGAAAAAGACTGCTAATGCGATTTGCATCAATTTTTTTATTATTTTCATTAGATGTATCCTCCATAACTGATTGTAGCAAATACAAAATCGCATGTCAATATACAAAAACTCTTCAAAAAAAGCAGTTACATAACTGCAACTGCTTTCTATTCTTGCATGGTGTAACCGACACCACGCACGGTTTTAATGTAGCTTTTTTGACCTTTTACATCAAGCTTGCTACGTAGATAACGGATATAGACATCCACGATATTGGTTTCGGTCGCACTTTCATACTTCCAGACACTTTCCAATAACTGCTCACGAGTCAAGACTTTCTTGCTTCCCATGAGAGTAGCCAGAAGGTCATACTCACGACGCGTCAGAGCAATCATCTCCTCGCCACGATAAACGGTATGATGTTCTACATCCATACGCAGATTGCGATAAGACGTTGGAACCTTCATCTGACTACAGTGTTGGTCGATAAAGTCCCGACCTCGGAAAATCGCTGAAATACGAGCTACCAGATTCTCAATAATAACTGGCTTATAGATGTAAGAAACGGCAAAGCGTTGGATTGTCTCAATCTGATCTTGCAATTCTTCGCGATGGTCCAAGACCATGATGACTGAGGCTGGCTTAGTCCGACTTAGCTTGTCTGCAAAATCCTGGGCTGTCATATCCCCCAGACGAGCATTCAATAAAATCAAGTCATAGTCTGTCTGAAGAGCCATGGAGAGGGCTTTTTGCCCCTCCTCAACCTGATCAACTCGGTATTGCTCTTTTTGGAGTTCCAAACTTAAAAAGTGAGCTAGATTTCGTTCTTTCTCAAGTAATAAAATCCGTTTCCCCATGGCAGACCTACTTATTTTTCGTCATACCAAGAGTAGTGGAAGGTTCCTTCTTTGTCTTTACGTTGGTAAGTGTGGGCACCAAAGTAGTCACGTTGCGCTTGGATCAAGTTAGCTGGAAGGTCAGCTGAACGGTAGCTATCAAAGTAAGTAATAGCTGCTGAGAAGGTTGGTACTGGCACACCAGCTTGCACTGCAAGAGCTACGATATCACGCACTGCTTGTTGGTACTTAGCAGTAACATCCAAGAAGTACTCATCCAAAAGAAGGTTGGCAAGGTCTGCATCACGGTTGTAAGCATCTGTAATCTTTTGCAAGAAACGAGAACGGATGATACAGCCATCACGCCAGATAGATGCGATGTCTGCAAATGGCAAGTTCCAGTTATTTTCTTTAGAAGCTACACGCAATTGTGCAAAACCTTGTGCATATGAAATGATTTTTGAGAAGTAAAGGGCTTGACGAATCTTTTCAATCAACTCAGCCTTGTCTCCTTCAAATTTGAAGGCAGCTGGTTTTGGAAGAACCTTGCTAGCATGTACACGTTCTTCTTTGTAAGTTGAAATGTAACGTGCAAATACTGACTCAGTGATGAGTGACAATGGTACACCAAGGTCAAGTGATGATTGGCTAGTCCATTTACCAGTTCCCTTGTTACCTGCAGCGTCAAGGATGTAGTCTACGATTGGTCCATCTTGACCTTCATCGTCTTTGCGGCTCAAGATATCAGCTGTGATTTCGATCAAGTAGCTGTCCAATTCACCCTTGTTCCACTCAGTAAAGATTTCAGCCATGTCTTCTGCAGAAAGGCCTAGCAAGTGTTGCATCAAGTCATAGCTTTCTGCGATCAATTGCATATCACCATACTCGATACCGTTGTGAACCATTTTCACATAGTGACCAGCTCCGTCAGGACCGATGTAAGTCACACATGGTTTGCCATCTTCTGGTGCTTTAGCTGAGATTTCTTCAAGAACATCCGCAACCAATTCATAAGCTTCTTTTTGTCCACCAGGCATGATAGAAGGACCTTCAAGGGCACCTTTTTCACCACCAGAAACTCCTGTACCGATAAAGTTGATACCAGAGTTTGCCAATTCTTCATTACGACGGATTGTATCTTTGTAGAAAGTGTTTCCTCCGTCAATCAAGATATCACCCTTGTCAAGGTGTGGAAGAAGGGCTTGGATAGTAGCATCTGTACCAGGTCCAGCTTGAACCATCAGCATGATACGGCGAGGTTTTTCGATTGAGTTTACAAAACTTTCAACGTCATAGCTTGGTACAAAGTTCTTTTCAGGATGGCAAGCAATTACATCTTCCGTTTTTTCTTTACTACGGTTGTATATAGCAACTGTGTAACCACGAGATTCAATATTAAGGGCAAGGTTACGACCCATTACGGCCATACCTACGACACCAAAGTTAGCTTTTGTCATTTGACACTCCTCTTGTTTGATTTGTTTTATTTTATCATTTTTACTTTTGAAAAGAAAGAATTTTGTAACGACTGCTTAGTAGTCCAAGTCATCCGCATGACCAGCGCCATTTCCGACAAAGTAGCCTGTCTTACAGTTAAGGGTAAAGAGATAGGTTCCATCTGGCTTGTAGAGATTATAATAACCATTGCCGTTAACAATATTGACACGTTCAAGGATATACTGGTCTCCAGTGATATAGCCACGTGAACGTGAAGTCGCTAGAATTTGTTCCAAGATACCATCCGCAAAATCCCAGGCAGAGTTGTTACTATCATCAATAGCAGACTGATTATAGGCAACACGACTGGCACTTCTTTGAACAGCAACCCCTGCACTTGATAGACCCATATTGACTTCACTGCGAGTACTTCTAGTCTCATTTGAGGCCGTATTTGAACTACTTGGGCTTGTCTCACTAGTCGTATTTGAGCTTGTTTGACTAGAGCTTGAGCTACTAGTTTCACTTGAACTTGAGCTAGAAGTACTTGTTTGCTGGCTCTTACCAAGGCTGATAGCCTTATCTAGCACTTTATCAAGCTCCGTATTTCCAGTTTTAATATCTGTAAATTTAGCATCCGATTTGGCTTTGACATTGGTCTCCAACACACCATCCACAATAGCTGGTTTTTCAAATTGTGCATTGACATCTTGAATGGCCTTGATTTGCGTTGCTAGACTATCATATTTAGATTTGGCTAGCGTATGTTCACGGCTACCTTCCAGTTTATCAAGCAAGGTTTTGAGTTGACTCAGTTTATCAAACTGGCTATTTTTCAAAGCCGTTTTATTGCTGTCTGTGTAGAAGGTATCATAAAGTGTATTAAAATCATCCACATCTGATTGATTGGCTGTAGTTGATTGAGAAGTTTCAATTTCCTTGGTCGAGCGATTCACTTGACGATAGACATAATAAGCACTGACACAGATAATTACTGATACAAGCGCCAAAGCAGTTAAAACAAAGCCTTTTTTGCTTTTCTTTTCTGAGTCTTCTTGTTCCAGACGAGAAAGACTCTGCTCCTCTTCCACTTCTTCAGTCATTTCTGTTGGATTTTCATCCTCTAGCAATAGAGGATCCAATCCTTGCTCCTCATCGTCCAGAGGCAAGGGTGGTAAGATGTCTTCAGAAGATGGAACTTCCTCCGAAGAAGCTTCTGACTCCTCTACAGCCTCACGCATCTCTTGAATTAAATCATCCAGACTCTGAGTTTCAACTAACTCCTCTTTTTTGTATTGACGAGTCGCAAACTTATCCGCCTCAATTTCATCTCTGTGTTGCTTAACATACTTGTCCAAAATGGAATCCTCAGGCAAGACTCCTGCTTCCACTTCTTCATTTTTACGAATAGCTTGACCAACTGTTAGCTCTTTTGCTTCATCAAAATCAAATTGCGGTTCTTGACCTTCTTTTTTATGACGATTTCGTCTTTTTTTACTCATGAGTATCCCTTTCTATTTTACCTCTTGCCGTTTGACACGCTGACCAAAATATTGATACAGATCCACTTTCAAGGTTCCGTTGTATAACTTACGCTTCTTATCTGCTTGGCTACCATACTTACTTTCAAAAGCTTCATCACTAGTCAGGATAAATTTGCTCCAAGTTTTCAGTGGTGCAAATACTTGCCCCATCTCAGCATAGAGCTTGGTAACTCCTGCATCATCTGATAAACGCTCCCCGTAAGGCGGATTGGAAATAATCACACCATTGATTTTATCGGAACGTAAATCCTGCACGCGCATCTGCTTAAAGGTAATATCTCCTGCAACACCAGCTGCCTGGGCATTGGCCTTAGCAATTTCCACCATGCGAGCATCAATATCACAGCCCATAATATCCAGTTCCAGCTCACGGTCTACTTTTTTAGCCGCTTCTGTACGCACTTCTTGAATCAAGCGATCACTAATCCAGTTCCATTCCTCAAAAGCAAAGGAGCGACGAAGACCAGGCGCCATCTTTCTGGCAATCATGACAGCCTCGATACAGAAAGTCCCCGAACCACAGGTCGGATCAATCAAAGGCTTGTCTGGATACCAGTTAGAAAGTTGTAAAATGGCTGCCGCCATGTTTTCCTTGATAGGGGCTCCCCCTTTTTCGGTACGATAACCACGTTTAAAGAGGCTGGAGCCTGTCGTATCAATCATGACAGTTGCTACATCTTTGAGAATAGAGACCTCAATCTTAAACTCTGGGCCATTCTCCATCAGTGGAATACCTTCTGGACGGGCGTAGTGTTTCTGCAATTTCTTGACAACAGCTTTCTTAGAAATAGCCTGTACACTTGGCTCATTGTGAAGTTTAGATTTAACACATTTGGCCTTGGAAATCGGGAACCGAGCTCCAAGTGGTAAATAATTTTCCCAATCTAAAGCAAAAACTCCCTGAAACAGCTCTTCAAAAGTCTTAGCTGGGAACGTTCCTACGATAATTTTGATACGATCTGCTGCCCGAAGCCAGAGGTTGGTTTCGATAATAGCTCTCACGTCTCCTTGAAAACGAACACGACCATTTTCAACCTGACAATCGTAGCCCAACTCTCGCACTTCTCGTCCTACAACAGCTTCAAGTCCTGCTGCCACAGTTGCAATTAAATTAAATTCTTTTTTCATGTTACAGTCTTGCAAGACCTTTCTATATGTACACTTTAAAAAATGAGGTTGAGAAAATTTCTCAGCCCCAACCTATATGCAATTTTCTATAAGCCATGTTTTGTTCCAGAAGTGACTAGGACCACTTCCTTCGATAATCATCTGTCTACCACTAACAGCTCTAGCTGATAGCAGTCAGAATACTACGTTCGTTTCCGCGTACTCCATGCCCCGACCAAAATTTGGGTTGCTAGCTTGAGGGGTTTACCGCGTTCCACTCTCTCCGTTTCCAGAAAGACTCCGTCACTGTGGCACTTTCAAGCCTACTCTGACCTATCCAAGGACTTAGCCATTTCAACTGCCGTAACGATTTCTCGTCCCTAGGCTTATGGTTTCGCCTAGCACAAACACTACAGGCATCACAGCCTGTGCTAGCATGGACTTTCCTCATGAGAAGCAATTCTCCTCACGCGATTATCCAAAAATTGCATGTAACAAGACCTGAATTACAAATCAGTATTGTCTAAAATTTGTTTACCGAATACTTCTTTTTCAAGACGATTCAAGCGTTTCAAAATATCAAAATTCGTCATAGAAGATGAAGCTGCCACATCAATTGGATCTGGGTGACTAGGACTTGGAGCCGAGCTCACTTGCGGTTTACGAGTTAATTCTTCCTTCAAATCCGCAATTTCCTGACGAAGTGACTTGACCAAGGCAGCATAGGTTTCATAGTCCTTAATAACATCGTCTAAAAACTCATCAACTTCTACTTTACTATAGCCACGGACTTCACGTCCAAACTCTTGTTCAAAAATATCTTTCGCTGAAAAAATAATACTTGCCATGTCTCTCTCCATTCTCGCTTGCTAGTATTATTATATAAAAAAAGGCAAACAAAAATCAAGGTCAAAGCTTCAATTTTCGGAAAAATTTTCAGCAAGTTCATTTAATTGATCAAATGTTAATCTCTTTATAAAATAGTCCTCTTGATTTTTCATCTTTTGGTAAAAATAAGCTAGTTTCGTTTCATTTTCTTCATCATAAAAAAGATAGGAACTAGTCGTATTTTCCAGTAAAAACTGCTGGTAGTCTCTTAACTGCCCCTTGTGTTCATAGCGAGGATAGGCATATTTGACAAAGTCTACCTGCTTAAAGCGGCTCAGTTTCATCTGATTGCCTTCATTCCAATTTTCCCCATGGGTTTCAAAAGCAAAAATGGTAGCCAACTGGAAACCGTACTCGATTTTCATCTCCTGAGCAACCTCTAAAACCCAATATTCAAAACCCAAACTTCCTGTAAATACAAGCCAAGACACCCCATCTTCTGCCATAGCCTCTAAATCTTTACGTATTGCTTTTTTAATCAATTTCAGACGAGGATCCTTATCAGAAAATAAACCCAAATCAAAAGCAGAATAGCCTAAAACCAAAGCTGTAGCCATTTTTAACCCTTTCTGTGCAAATTTATGGTATAATAGAGTGATGTTATTGTACCAATAAGGAGAATTATGGTCAACTATCCACATAAACTTTCATCACAAAAAAGACAAACATCTCTTTCTCAACCCAAAAATTTCGCAAATCGAGGAATGTCTTTTGAAAAGATGATCAATGCTACCAACGACTACTATTTGTCTCAGGGCTTGGCTGTTATACATAAGAAACCAACTCCTATTCAAATTGTACGAGTGGACTATCCACAACGAAGTCGTGCCAAGATTGTTGAAGCCTATTTTCGACAAGCTTCAACGACGGACTATTCTGGCGTTTATAATGGATATTACATCGACTTTGAAGCCAAGGAAACAAAACAAAAACGTGCGATTCCGATGAAAAATTTCCATCCACATCAGATTCAGCATATGGAACAAGTCCTTGCCCAACAAGGAATCTGCTTTGTCCTTCTTCACTTTTCTTCTCAGCAAGAAACCTACTTATTGCCGGCATTCGATTTGATTCGCTTCTATCATCAAGATAAGGGGCAAAAATCAATGCCACTTGGATATATTCGAGAATATGGATATGAAATCAAGGCTGGTGCCTTCCCTCAAATTCCCTATCTCAATGTTATCAAAGAACATTTATTAGGTGGTAAAACAAGATGAACAAACCAACGATTCTGCGCCTAATCAAGTATCTGAGCATTAGCTTCTTAAGCTTGGTTATCGCAGCCATTGTCTTAGGCGGAGGAGTTTTTTTCTACTACGTTAGCAAGGCTCCTAGCCTATCCGAGAGTAAACTAGTTGCAACAACCTCTAGTAAAATCTACGACAATAAAAATCAACTCATTGCTGACTTGGGTTCTGAACGCCGCGTCAATGCCCAAGCTAATGATATTCCCACAGATTTGGTTAAGGCAATCGTTTCTATCGAAGACCATCGCTTCTTCGACCACAGGGGGATTGATACCATCCGTATCCTGGGAGCTTTCTTGCGCAATCTGCAAAGCAATTCCCTCCAAGGTGGATCAACTCTCACCCAACAGTTGATTAAGTTGACTTACTTTTCAACCTCGACTTCCGACCAGACTATTTCTCGTAAGGCTCAGGAAGCTTGGTTAGCGATTCAGTTAGAACAAAAAGCAACCAAGCAAGAAATCTTGACCTACTATATAAATAAGGTCTACATGTCTAATGGCAACTATGGAATGCAGACAGCAGCTCAAAACTACTATGGTAAAGACCTCAATAATTTAAGTTTACCTCAGTTAGCCTTGCTGGCTGGAATGCCTCAGGCACCAAACCAATATGACCCCTATTCACATCCAGAAGCAGCCCAAGACCGTCGTAACTTGGTACTTTCAGAGATGAAAGGTCAAGGCTACATTTCTGCCGAACAGTATGAGAAGGCTATCAATACTCCTATTACTGATGGACTCCAAAGTTTGAAATCAGTCAATAGCTACCCAGCATATATGGACAATTATCTCAAAGAGGTTATCGACCAAGTAGAACAAGAAACTGGCTATAACCTTCTAACTACTGGAATGGATGTTTACACAAATGTAGACCAAGAGGCTCAAAAACGTCTGTGGGATATCTACAACTCCGATCAATACGTCTCTTACCCTGACGATGATTTGCAAGTCGCATCTACGGTCGTAGATGTTTCAAATGGTAAAGTCATTGCCCAACTTGGAGCTCGTCACCAAGCAAGTAACGTTTCATTTGGCACCAACCAAGCTGTAGAAACCAATCGTGACTGGGGTTCTTCTATGAAACCAATCACTGACTATGCTCCCGCTTTAGAATATGGAGTCTATGACTCTACTGCTTCTATTGTACATGATGTTCCTTATAACTATCCTGGTACTGATACTCCACTCTACAACTGGGATCATGTCTACTTTGGAAACATTACAATCCAGTATGCTCTTCAACAATCACGAAATGTCACGGCCGTTGAGACTTTGAATAAGGTCGGTCTAGATAGAGCTAAAACCTTCCTTAATGGTCTCGGTATCGACTACCCAAGTCTTCACTACTCAAATGCCATTTCAAGTAACACAACCGAATCAGACAAAAAATATGGAGCAAGTAGTGAAAAGATGGCTGCTGCTTACGCTGCCTTTGCAAATGGTGGAACTTACTATAAACCAATGTATATCCATAAAGTCGTCTTTAGTGATGGAAGTGAAAAAGAGTTCTCTAATGTTGGGACTCGTGCCATGAAGGAAACGACAGCCTATATGATGACCGACATGATGAAAACTGTCTTGACTTACGGAACTGGTCGTGGTGCCTACCTGCCTTGGCTTCCTCAAGCTGGTAAGACAGGTACTTCTAACTACACAGATGATGAAATTGAAAAACACATCAAAAACACTGGCTATGTAGCTCCAGATGAAATGTTTGTTGGTTATACTCGTAAGTATTCTATGGCTGTATGGACAGGTTATTCGAATCGTTTAACTCCTATCGTTGGAGATGGTTTCCTAGTTGCAGCTAAAGTTTATCGCTCAATGATAACGTATCTATCAGAAGATACTCATCCAGAAGACTGGACGATGCCAGACGGCATTTATCGAAATGGGCAGTTTGTTTTCCAAAATGGAGCAAGACCGACTTGGACTGAAACGACATCCCAATCATCTTCAACCGAAAACTCATCAACAAGTGCAGAAAGCTCTACTAGCCAAGCACCAGCAACAAGTCCTGATGCTAGTACTAATGGTCAAAACCAAGCACCAAATGCACCAGGAGCCAATCAAAATCCAGCTCCACAGACTCCTCAGACCCCTCAAGTTCAACAACAACCACAACAGTAAGATGAAGAAAATCCTGAGAACTCTAAACTCAGGATTTTTTCATTTTCAAAATAAAATACAGAGGTCAAGTACATTTTCCCACAATAAAACGCATACTATCAAGGCTTTTCAACACCTGACAATATGCGTTTTGCTTTTAAAGACTTTTGCTCAGTCTCTTTTTGTTTTATTTCACATGTTTTGCAAGTTCTTCTTGCGCTTTTTTATTGGATTCTGCTTTTTCTTTCATCCATTTATCTTGAGCTTTTTGATATTCATCTGCTGTGACTGCCTTGTCTTGAAGTTCAAGGTATTTATACAAGACTGGGTCACTTGTACCTTTATTTCCTGACAATGCAAATGGTATTGTAAATGGTACCATCTTAGACAAGATTGGACGACCAGTTTTAGAAGTTGTTGGGATGATCAAAGCACTGTCGGTCAACCAAGCTTGGGCTGCAGCGTATTTATCATATCGTTTAGCAACATCTATAGTCTCATCACCAGCCTCAGTAACCAATTTTTCGTAGTCATATAGACCTACTTTTTTAGCAGCTACATTATCTTCCCCTGAGTCAAATCCTAAATATGTTTTAGTGCTTTCTCCTACAGATGGTTTGATAATATCAAGGTAGGTTGATGGATCGGCAAAGTCTGGACCCCAACCGACATTATCTGATAAATCCCAGTCTTCGCCAGCAGCATTTTCGGCAAATAGAGTTACATTAAGCAATTCATCTTTTTGCAATTGTTGGATATCAATAATGACATTATCAGTTCCTAAAGTTGCTTCCAAGGATTGTTTCATAGATTGGACACGTTGAACTTTTGTAGTTGCTGTCTGGTCAACTGGCATATCCAAATGAATTGGGAAAGTCACACCTTCTGCTTGTAAAGCTGATTTAGCTTTAGCAAATTCAGCCTTGGCTTTTTCTGGATTGTAGAGACCATCTTGTGAATCTGCAAGATTGACATCCTTCCATTCATCCCCATAAGTCACTAATTTCTCTTTGACCATATCGCCAAAGTTTTTCCCATCTGCTTGAACAAATGTTGGTGGAACAAAGAGATTACGCAAGATTTTGCTTGCTCCAGTTTCTCCATTCAACTGAGAGGCATAGGCTGTACGGTCAAAACCAAAGGCAATAGCCTGACGGAAATCCTTGTTTAAGAGAGCCTTTTTAGTTGAAGTCTTTTGTTCTTCGCTAGTCTTAGATGTGTGTTTATAAGATTGACGGTCAATATTTGTCCCTACTAGATAAGTCGTAGAGTCTTGTTGCGTATAGACGATATTGTCTTTCATACTCTTCTCAAGCTCTGCGAAACTTGCACTTGTTGGATAAAGACGAGCTGCTGTAAGGCTACCATCTTTAAAGTTTTCTGCTGGTTTGCTGGTATCTTGCCCATCCCAGAATGACAATTTGACCTTGTCAATATGCACATTGTCCTTATCCCAATAGTTCGGATTTTTCGCAAATTCAACAGAGGATTTAGTCACAATGGATTTCAACAAATAAGGGCCGTTATACAAGAGACTACTTGGATCCGTAGCTTTGGCAAAATCATCCCCTTTTGAATTCAAAAACTCTTCATTGACTGGCGCAAGCACACCCATGGTTGTTTTTGAGTTCCAAAAAGTTTCAGGTTTGTTCAAGGTGTATTGGATTGTTTGGTCGTCAAGGGCTTTAATCCCGACTTGAGCGAAGTCTGTGATTTCACCTTTGGCATAGGCATCCAGACCTTTGATTGAATCCTGTACCAAGTAAAGGGCTTCTGCTTTCTTATCTGTTGCATATTTAAGTCCTGTTACAAAGTCCTGAGCCTTAACAGGAGCGTACTCTTCTCCCTCAGATGTATACCACTTGGCATCCTGACGAATCTTATAAGTATAAGTCAAGCCATCCTTAGAGACTGACCAGTCTTCTGCCATTGAGGGAATAAGGTTCCCGTATTTATCATTTTCAAGTAGTCCATCAATCACATTACTAGTAATCTCAGAAGTTGCTGCCTTACCAGTTGTCAAATAGTTGAGATTATCTGGATGTGTCTCGTAGGTAAATGCAAAGGTCTTTTCACCTTGAGCGCCTGAACCCCCAGAACAAGCAGCTAAAACACCAGCTGCTAATAAGGTTACTCCCGCAAGAGCCAATACTTTTCTTGTTTTCATAGTATTCTCCTTTGTTTTTTTATTCATTATAGACTCTTTTTCAAGTCCTGTCAATAGAATTTTCTGAATTTTAAGAGTTATTTGTTATATTTGATATATTCTGAAAAATAAAATTGTTCATTTATGCCAAAAAAGCCAACAGAGATTCTCTTCTGATAAGCAGAAAAGAATCTTGTTGACCTTACTTCTAAAAATCTTAAGTAGCAAAGATTCTAAAATGACAGAATCCTTGCATCATTGTCCCAACTCTTCCTCGACTACTTCCAAGGCCCGTTCGATGACCACATGCATGTCATAGTATTTATAATCAGCCAAACGTCCACAGAAAATGACCTTATCATTCTGTGCTGCTTCTTCTTGATATTTAGCAAACAGGACATTGTTTCTCTCGTCATTGATTGGATAATAAGGCTCATCTCCTCGTTTCCAATCAGCTGGGTATTCACGAGTAATGACCGTTTTAGCTTGTGTACCATACTCAAAGTGTTTATGCTCAATAATGCGAGTATAAGGAATTTCTCGTTCTGTATAGTTGACAACAGCATTTCCTTGATAGTTTTCTTCATTGAGAACTTCATGCTCAAAACGAAGACTACGATATTCTAACTCACCATGTTTATAATCAAAGTATTGGTCAATCATCCCTGTAAAGACAACTTTTTCAGCAGAAGCTTCTAATTCCTGACGATTGGCAAAAAAGTCAAGGCCAAGTTCTACTTCCACATCCTTGAGCATATTTTCGATAATGACATTATAGCCACCTATTGGAATTCCTTGGTAACGGTCATTAAAGTAGTTATTATCAAAGGTTAAACGAACTGGTAAGCGTTTGATGATAAAGGGTGGAAGGTCAGTCGCAGAACGTCCCCATTGCTTTTCAGTATATCCTTTAATCAACTTTTCATAAATATCTGGACCGATCAACTTGATAGCTTGTTCTTCCAAGTTTTCAGGTTCAACGTCCTTCATGTGAGCCGTTTGCTCAGCAATCTTATCTTTGACCTCTTGAGGAGTTTTTGTCCCCCACATAGCATAGAAAGTATTCATATTAAAAGGTAGATTATAAAGGCTACCCTTGTAATTAGCTAGAGGCGAGTTGATATAGTTGTTAAATTCAGCAAATTGATTAACATAATCCCACACTTTTTTATTAGAAGTATGGAAGATATGAGCACCATACTTATGGACATTGATCCCTTCTACATTCTCACAGTAGATATTTCCACCAATGTGGTCACGTTTATCAATAACTTTTACTTTTTTTCCACGCTTGGTTGCTTCATAAGCAAAAATTGCTCCCGACAAACCAGCACCAACGATTAGATAGTCGTACATAGTCTCTCCCTTATCACTTACCTCTCATCTCCTTAACTACAGTAAAAGAGAGGATCTTATACTCTTCGAAAATCTCTTCAAAGCACGTCAGCGTCCATCTGCAACCTCAAAACAGTATTTTGAGCTGACTTCGTCAGTTCTATCTACCACCTCAAAGCTATACTTTGAGCTAACTTCCCAGTTACTCTTTGATTTTCATTGAGTATTCGTTTCAATCTATTTTAGCACAAAACAAATCATTTCTTAGTTTTCAATAGCCGAGTGATTTAAAAAGACAAGCACCAAAACTGATGTTTGTCTTTATGATTTTGCTTGAAAAGGCTATTTCTAACTATTTAACATGTTTTTCTGCTTCTTTTTGAGCTTTTTCAATTGCTTTTTTGCTTTCTTGCTCCCATTTAGTCTTAGCTTCTTCATACTGTTTGGTTGTCACAGTATCTTTTTGCAGTTTCATGTACTTGTAGTTATTGCCATCACCCTTGATACCAACCAATGAATACCCTCTTGTAAATGGCGTTACTTTTGTTACAGATGCTGTACCACCACTTGACATAGCTGACATAATGAGAGAATTGTCAATCATCCAAGCCTGTGCTTCAGCATATTTTTCATAGCGTTTGGCTACATCTTTATTTTCACTATCTGCATCTTTGAGCATCTTTGTGTAAGTATCCAGCCCCAAGCTAGCAATCTTAGCTTTATCTTCTTGAGCATCTAAACCAAAAATCTTGAGGTAGAACCCATCCTCTGCATTGAAAGGATTGAGATAAGTTGACGGATCCTGATAGTCACCTACCCAGCCATCAAAGTTCAAATCGTAGTCACGATCAGCTGCTGTTGGCGCTAAGAAGGCTACGTTATTAAAATCATCTGTTGAAAGTTGCTGAACATCAATGACAATGTTATCAGCACCTAAAACTGACTCAAGGGTCTGCTTAACTGAGTTCATGCCTGTCACGGCATTTTTACTTGTCTGATCAACAGCTACATCCAAGTGAATTGGGAAGGTCACACCTTGACTTGCCAATTCTTTTTTAGCTTCCGCAAATTTTGCTTGGGCTTTTTCTTTGTTGAAATAGGCATCCTGAGCATCTGCTAGGTTTATACCTGACCATTCTGTGCCATAGTTGACCAATTTAGAAGCAACTACTTCTCCAAAGGTCTTGTTTCCAACTTGGACAAATGTAGGAGGCACCAAGGTGTTACGAAGAGTCTTGCTAGCTGCTTCTTCCCCATTTGACTGGGCAGAATAGGCTGTGCGGTCCAAGGCAAAGTTCACTGCTTGGCGGAAGTTCTTGTTCAAGACAGCTGTCTCAGTTGACTTCTTCTGCTCATCTGTCGTTTTAGACGTATGGCTGTAAGCCTTACGGTTGACGTTGAAATTGAAGTACCAAGAAGTCTTGTCCTGCAAGCTATAGACGATATTATCCTTATATTTCTCCTTGGTCTTGGCGAAGTTAGAACTATTTGGATAAACCCCAGCGATTGAATAAGCTCCACTTTCAAAGTTACGGATGGTCAATTCTTGGTCTGAACCATCAAAGTAAGCCAATTTTACGTGTTCAATCGATACTTTGTCATGATCATAGTAATGCGGATTTTTCACATACTCGATCGATGATTTTGATGTGAAATCTTTTAACAAATAAGGTCCGCTGTAGAGAATGCTATCTGGAGATAGGGTCCCAAAATCTTTCCCTTTTGAGTTTAAAAACTCTTCATTCACTGGGAAAAGAATACTATTGGTTGTTTTTGAGTTCCAGTAAGGTTCTGGGCGTGCCAAAGTATACTCAACAGTCTGGTCGTCAATGGCTTTCACTCCAACCTTAGAAAAGTCAGAATCTGCTCCTGTAATATAATCATTCAAGCCCTTGATCGAGTTTTGAATCAAGTCAATGGCCTGGGATTTATTATCCACTGCGTACTTGATACCTGTCACAAAATCTTGTGCCTTAACTAGGGCGTACTCTTCACCGTCAGCCGTGAACCATTTGGCATCTTTTCTCAATTTGTAAGTATAAGTCAGACCGTCGCTCGAAACAGACCAGTCTTCTGCCAAAGATGGAACTAGGTTTCCATGGTTGTCATTTTCAAGCAAACCATCAACTAGGTTGGTAATGATGGCTGTATTATCAGCGTAGTAGTCTAACAAGTAGTTAAATGTAGTTGGATTTCCACTAAAGGTTGATGAGTAAGTTTTTGTATCTGAACCTGATTGTCCGCAAGCAGCTAAAAGCAAAGCAGCCGCAAAAGTCAGGCCTGTACTAAGGACACGCTTTTTTGTATTCATCTTCTTTCTCCTTTATGTTAGTTTTTATAACATAAGTTTATTTTACCAAAATAGCCAGGATTTGTAAAGTTAATTGAATTTTGAGAATGGAAGTTTATAAACCTTGGTTATAAAAAAACAAAGGATTTCTGTCTTTCATACAGTCCTCCCTTGTTTTTATGCGATTTCGATTTTAGATTTTTCTGTAAAAAATATTTATAGTAATTCCACACAGAAAGTATCCCATGGAGCTAAGATTTGTTTTTCAAAGGCTTCTTGAGCTAGGGTGTTTTCAATCAAGACCGATTTGACGTTTCCTTCGACTGCCAAGTCTTGTTCTTCATTGGACAAGTTAGCTGCAACTAGGAAGCGACGGTCGCCATCTTTACGGATATAGGCAAAAACCTTGTCAGCTGTTTCCAAGAGCTCAAAATCAGCTCGAATCAGCCAGCTATTTTCCTTACGGATTTGAACTAGCTTCTGATAGGTATAGAAAATAGAATCAGGATTTGCCAACGCTTCTTGAACGTTGATTTCTTGATGGTTTGGATTAACCTCCAACCAAGGTTGACCTGTTGAGAAACCAGCGTTTTTGCTCTCATCCCATTGCATTGGGGTACGGGCATTGTCACGTCCAATAACACGGATACTGTCCATGATTTCTTCCATCGGAACACCTTTTTCAAGAGCCTCACGCGCATAGTTGAGGGATTCAATATCTTCTACTTGATCCAGTGTTTCAAACGGATAGTTGGTCATCCCAATCTCCTCACCTTGGTAGATATAAGGAGTTCCTCTCATGAGATGAAGCAAGATTGCAAAGGCTTTGGCAGATTTTTCTCGGTATTCTTGGTCATTTCCCCAGATTGAGACGATACGAGGGAGGTCATGGTTGTTCCAGAAGAGGGAATTCCAGCCGTCCTCAACTCCTAATTCTGTCTGCCATTTGTTGAAAATCTCTTTTAACTTAGCGATGCTCAGCTCTTTTTGATAGTGCCACTTAGGCTGACCTTCCTGATACTGAAGACCGATATGTTCAAACTGGAAGACCATAGACAATTCTTGCCCCTTTGGATCAGAGTAAAGTTTAGCGATTTCTGGCGTTGCTCCCCAAGTCTCCCCTACTGTTAAGAGATTCCTATCTCCAAAGGTCGCCTGATTCATTTCTTTGAGATAGGGATGGAGCATAGGGCCATTATTGACTACTTTCTCGTCAGGAATTTTCCCAATCATATCAATAACATCCATACGGAAACCGCCAATCCCTTTATCAATCCAGAAGTTCATCATCTCATAAATTTTCTGGCGAAGTTTTTCATTTTCCCAGTTGAGATCAGGCTGTTTCTTGCTGAAAAAGTGAAGATAGTATTGACCTGACTTTTCATCGTATTCCCAAGCAGACCCACTAAAGATGGAATCTAGGTCATTAGGCTCATCTCGCCAGATATAGTAGTCACGCTCAGGGCTGTCAGGATTTTCACAGGCCTCGACAAACCAAGCATGTTCATCTGAGGTATGATTGACCACCAAGTCCATGATGATACGAATATCACGTTTCTTAGCTTCTGCGATTAGTTGGTCCATATCCTCCATGGTTCCGAAAATAGCCGCAATCGCTTGATAATCAGCAATATCATAGCCATTATCATCCATAGGGCTGTCATAAACTGGAGACAGCCAAATCGCTGTAATCCCTAACTTGGCTAGATAATCTAACTTACTGGTAATACCTGGCAAATCGCCAATTCCATCTCCGTTGCTATCCCTAAAGCTCTTAGGATAAACTTGATAGACTACGGCATTGTGCCACCATTTTTCTTGCATCTTCTTACCTCATTATTTTAATAATCTACAGTCTATGATAGCGCTTTTTAAAATTTTGCGCAAGCGTTTGCCTAATCTTTTTGATTCCTTTTTTAACTCCATAGTTTCCTAACTTCCAATTTTTTATTATAATAGAGGTCAGAGGTAAAAAAATGAAAAAACAAGCTTTTAGTTCTGAAAACTATTTGAATCTACAACGCGACCACATTTTGGAACGCATTAACCAATTTGACGGCAAGCTCTACTTGGAGTTTGGTGGCAAAATGTTAGAAGACTTCCACGCTGCTCGTGTTCTTCCTGGCTATGAGCCTGACAACAAAATCAAGCTCTTGCAGGAATTGAAAGAGCAAGTCGAAGTTGTGATTGCCATTAACGCTAGCAACATCGAGCATTCCAAAGCACGTGGCGACTTGGGTATTTCTTATGACCAAGAAGTTCTTCGTTTGATTGACAAATTCAATGAATTAGGGATTTTCGTTGGCTCCGTTGTCATTACACAATACGCTGGTCAACCAGCTGCAGATGCCTTCCGCAACCAACTCGAGAAAAACGGAATTGATTCTTATCTTCATTATCCAATCAAAGGATATCCGACAGATATGGACCACATTATTTCTCCTGAAGGTATGGGGAAAAATGACTACATCAAAACTAGTCGCAACTTGATCGTCGTAACCGCTCCTGGACCTGGTTCTGGAAAATTGGCAACCTGTATGTCCAATATGTACCACGACCAAATCAACGGTATCAAGTCTGGCTACGCTAAATTTGAAACCTTCCCAGTTTGGAACCTACCCCTTCATCACCCAGTCAACTTGGCCTACGAGGCTGCCACAGCTGACCTTGATGATGTCAACATGATTGACCCCTTCCATCTCCAAACCTATGGAGAAACCACTGTCAACTACAACCGTGATATAGAGATTTTCCCAGTGCTCAAGCGCATGTTAGAACGTATTCTTGGTGAATCACCATACGCTTCTCCGACAGACATGGGTGTCAACATGGTTGGTTTCGCTATTACAGATAATGAGGCTGCTATCGAAGCTTCTAAACAAGAAATCATTCGTCGCTACTATCAGACTGTTCTTGATTTCAAAGCCGAAAAAGTTGGCGAATCTGCTGTCAAGAAAATTGAGTTGCTTATGAACGACCTCGGTATCACACCTGCAGACCGTAAGGTTGCTGTCGCTGCGCGTCAAAAAGCAGAAGAAACTGGTGGACCAGCCCTAGCCCTTGAATTGCCAACTGGTGAAATCGTCACAGGTAAGAACTCAGAACTCTTTGGCCCTACAGCCGCTGCTCTTATCAACGCCATCAAGAAATCAGCTGACATTGCCAAGGAAGTAAAACTAATCGAACCTGAAGTCGTCAAACCGATCCAAGGTCTTAAAATCGATCATCTCGGTAGTCGTAATCCACGCCTGCATTCAAATGAAATTTTGATTGCACTTGCTATCACAGCTACAGAAAATCCTGACGCTGCCCGCGCTATGGAAGAACTTGGCAACCTCAAAGGAAGCGAAGCCCACTCAACCATCATCTTGACTGATGAAGACAAGAATGTCCTTCGCAAATTGGGTATCAATGTAACCTTTGACCCTTACTACCAATACGACCGCTTGTATCGTAAATCATGACCACCCGTCAAACGGGTGGTTTGTCCCAGGGCTATAAGCCCAAATTACCAGCCAGCGCCTAAAGACGCTGGCTTTCACTTTGTTCAAGCCTTATTGCTCTTGACTCGTCACTTGCCTCTCAAAGAGGCTTTAGTATTACTTACCACTATCCCTAAAGGGATCCTCATACTCTTTTACACTTAATTTATCTAGTGCTATATCATGCTTTTCCTGCTCTTGAATATATTTCTTAATTGTGGCTTCATTGAGTCCTACTGTACTCACATAATAACCTTCCGCCCAAAAATGCCGATTCTCAAACTTGTACTTGAGATTGGCGTGTTTGTCAAACATCATGAGTGCACTTTTTCCTTTTAAATAACCCATGAAACTCGAAACACTTATCCTTGGTGGAATACTTACTAACAT
>NZ_CFGI01000017.1 GCF_001347015.1 Streptococcus pneumoniae | reverse complement strand
CATTCAAACGTCTCACACTAACTTCCACCATAGCGGAACTTAATCTGAAACGCTTTCAGATGAGGGGATTTTGTGAGCTCTTTTTTTCGATTCCTTTCGGCTACAAAAGCGATGAAATCAAGCATGATTAAAACCAGCGGAACTTACCCTGACACGGATTTCCACTGGTTTTTACGATTTTTATCAGACTAACTTCCACTTGGATTAGCGGTGGAAGTTAGTTTGGGAATTTACCTTTTTTAGTTTATTACCATAAAGAATTATTTATTCTTTTAACTTGCTATTTTGAACTAAAAATTTTATAACGAAATTAAGCAAATAGGAAGGTTTATTATCTTTAATGAATACACTCGCAGAGAAATTCAGATTGAAAAGAAAAGAGTTGAGACTCTCCCAACAAACTCTTGCAGAAGGAATTTGTGAACAAAGCCAGATTAGTAAAATTGAGAGAGGGCATTTCATTCCCTCCGCAGACCTTTTGTTCAAACTCTCACAACGACTCGAAGTGCCATTAGATTATTTTTTTAATGAACAAATTGAAATTAAATCTAACCTCTCTAATTTCAAGCAATTATCTGCTCGACTATTAGATGACAGAAATTATGACGATTTGGAATATATTTATAGAATAGAGATTGAACGAAGCACTTTTCTAACACTAGAAGACCGAACTTACCTTGAATGGATTAAAGCTATTATTGACTTCTATCAATATGACAGTAAGTATGAGGCTATTTCTTCATTGGAAAATATATTATTAAAAGTCTCTTCAAATACTCTGATTTATTTAAAGGCGTTGAATACTCTATCTAATTTCTATTCCTTAGTGGGTCGTGAACAAGAATATGAGGCAAACTACTCTCATTTGATGGAGTTATATCAGACAAAAAATTTTGAGCATCAAGAATTTTTATTTGGCTACATCAGAGTTCGTTACAACTACGCTCACTACCTATTGTCAAAGGAAAAATATAATGAAGCCATCCAAGAAGCTCTTGAGACGATTGAACTCTGTAAACAAAGACAGACAAGCTACCAACTGGCTCCTCTACTTATTCTTGTAGGAAATGCTGGAGCCAAATTTCTAGACAAAGAACAAGTCAAAAATTATTATATAGAAGCAAGAGAGCTATGCAAGATTTATAACAATTCTTTAATGCTGATGAAGATAGAAAATTATTTGAAGGAATTAGATACTGTTTAGTTAATCTTGACATTATAGTTTTTCTGAAACGTTAAATAACCTGTAAGGCTGATAGTGAAATGAATACTATCAGCCTTATTTCAAATTTATATTCTTCCAAAATCTCTTCAAACCACATCAGTTCTATCTGCAACCTCAAAACAGTGTTTTGAGCAACCTGTGGCTAGCTTCCTAGTTTGCTCTTTGATTTTCATTGAGTATTAGCCTCTCGTGTTTGTTTAGCGTCTTAAAGAGACATTTGAGAAGATTAGAAACAGTTCTCTCTTTTCTCCGAGTATAATGATTGGTAGGAAGGGAGAGAAAAGATGAAATCAATGAGAATCTTATTTTTGTTAGCCTTAATTCAAATCAGTTTGAGTAGCTGTTTCCTATGGAAAGAATGCATCTTGTCCTTTAAACAAAGTACAGCTTTTTTCATCGGAAGTATGGTCTTCGTTTCAGGAATCTGTGCTGGAGTAAATTATCTTTATACCCGTAAGCAAGAAGTCCATAGTGTCCTAGCCAGTAAGCAGTCAGTGAAGTTTTTTTACAGTATCCTGCTCTTAATTAATTTGTTAGGAGCTGTTCTTGTCTTGTCAGATAACTTGTTCATCAAAAATACGCTGCAGCAAGAATTAGTTGACTTTTTATTGCCATCCTTCTTTTTCCTATTTGGACTAGATTTGCTGATTTTTTTACCCTTGAAAAAATACATGCGCGATTTGCTTGCTATGCTAGACAGAAAAAAGACAGTGTTGGTGACTATTTTAGCAACACTTCTCTTCTTAAGAAATCCAATGACCATTGTCTCACTTCTGATTTATATTGGACTGGGCTTGTTTTTTGCAGCCTATCTTGTCCCAAATTCGGTTAAGAAGGAAGTTTCCTTTTATGGTCATATTTTCCGAGATCTTGTATTGGTCATTGCAACGCTCATTTTCTTTTAGAGAAAGTCTGTTTTTATGGATGTTATGATGGTAATACTCTTCGAAAATAAAATTCAAACCGCGTCAACGTCGCCTTGCCGTACTCAAGTACAGCCTGCGGCTAGTTTCCTAGTTTGCTCTTTGATTTTCATTGAGTATAAGTTTAGCAGGAAAATAGACACAAAAGAAAAGTTTTTGGTATAATAAGAGTATGTACACAAAAAATGAAGAAGAGCTACAAGCCTTAGGGGAGCGTTTGGGTCATCTATTAGCAAAGAATGATGTTTTAATCTTAACTGGAGAACTGGGCGCAGGTAAAACGACCTTTACTAAAGGACTTGCTAAAGGTTTACAGATTTCTCAAATGATTAAAAGTCCCACCTATACTATCGTGAGAGAGTATGAGGGGCGTCTTCCACTTTACCACCTAGATGTTTATCGTATAGAGGGGGATGCTGATTCTATCGACTTGGATGAGTTTCTCTTTGGTGGTGGAGTGACTGTTATTGAGTGGGGAAATCTTTTAGGAGATGCCTTGCCAGATACTTATTTAGAGTTGGAAATTCTAAAAGAAGCAGATGGACGCCGTTTAAATTTTCAGGCAAAGGGTTTGCGTGCAGAAAAGCTTTTAGAGGGGCTTCAATATGAAGTATGAATTGCTCATTAGGGAAGCAGAGCCCAAAGATGCAGTTGAATTAGTGGCCTTTTTAAATTGTGTGAGTTTGGAGACAGATTTTACCAGCCTAGACAGAGATGGTATTCTCTTGACCAGTGAGGAGATGGAAATATTCCTCAACAAGCAAGCTAGTTCGGACAATCAGATAACCTTACTTGCATTCTTAAATGATAAGATTGCTGGTATTGTAAATATTACAGCTGACCAGCGCAAGAGAGTCCGTCATATTGGAGATCTCTTTATTGTGATTGGTAAGAAATATTGGAATAATGGCTTGGGAAGTTTGTTGCTAGAAGAAGCGATAGAGTGGGCACAAGCAAGTGGCATTCTGCGTCGTCTCCAACTGACTGTCCAAACTCGTAATCAGGCTGCAGTTCATCTTTATCAAAAGCATGGCTTTATAATTGAAGGTCGCCAAGAGCGTGGGGCATATATAGAAGAAGGGAAATTTATCGATGTTTACTTGATGGGTAAACTGATCGATTAGTAGAAATATGGTTAAAAAAATTATTGGAATGGTGCTAGCTTTACTTTCTGTAACTGTAGTAGGAGCAGGTATTTTTGCTTATACTATTTATCAGCAAGGGACAGAAACCTTAGCTAAAACCTATAAAAAAATCGGCGAAGAAACCAAGGTTATTGAAGCGACTGAACCTCTAACTATTCTGTTAATGGGAGTGGACACCGGAAATGCTGAACGAACTGAAACTTGGGTCGGTAGAAGTGATAGCATGATCTTGATGACAGTGAATCCTAAAACGAAAAAAACAACGATGATGAGTTTAGAGCGGGATATTCTGACCCGCATTGAATCAGGGAATGGTCAGGCTCATGAAGCGAAACTGAATTCAGCATATGCAGATGGTGGAGCAGAGCTTGCTATAGAAACTATTCAAAAAATGATGAATATCCATATTGATCGCTATGTGATGGTCAATATGAAAGGGTTGCAAAAACTAGTGGATGCAGTAGGTGGTATTACAGTCAATAATACCCTAGGTTTCCCAATTTCTATCAGTGACCAAGAAGAATTTAATACCATTTCTATCGGTGTTGGGGAGCAACATATTGGGGGAGAAGAAGCCCTAGTCTATGCACGAATGCGTTACCAAGATCCTGAGGGGGATTATGGTCGTCAAAAACGTCAACGTGAAGTTATTCAAAAAGTCATGGAAAAAGCTCTCAGTTTAAATAGCGTTGGTCATTATCAAGAGATTCTAAAAGCTTTGAGTGACAATATGCAGACCAATATTGATTTGTCTGCAAAAAGTATCCCTAACTTGCTAGGCTATAAAGATTCATTTAAAACCATTGAAACTCAGCAGTTGCAGGGTGAAGGAGAGATGCTTCAAGGTGTTTCTTACCAGATTGTTTCGAGAGCCCATATGTTGGAAATGCAAAATCTACTCCGACGTTCTTTGGGACAAGAAGAAGTCACTCAGCTTGAAACCAATGCGGTCTTATTTGAAGATTTATTTGGCAGAGCACCTGTTAGTGATGAAGATAATTAACTTTTGATACAAATAAAAAATCAATCGTAGGAAATTTCCTGCGATTTTTTCAAAAAAATACGAATAGATAGGTAGGAGGAAACATGAAAGCAGAAATCATTGCTGTTGGAACAGAGATTTTGACAGGACAGATTGTCAATACCAATGCCCAGTTTTTATCAGAAAAACTAGCTGAGATTGGAGTGGACGTATATTTTCAGACGGCTGTAGGAGACAATGAAGCTCGTCTCTTGTCTTTACTTGAGATTGCCAGTCAACGTAGCAGTCTGGTGATTTTGACAGGTGGTTTAGGGCCAACTGAGGACGATTTGACCAAACAAACTCTGGCTAAATTTTTAGGGAAAGAATTAGTCTTTGATCCTCAGGCCCAGGAGAAGTTGGATATCTTTTTTGCCCAGAGACCAGACTATGCCCGAACACCGAATAACGAAAGACAGGCTCAAATTGTAGAAGGGGCGACTCCACTGCCAAACGAAACAGGACTGGCTGTGGGAGGAATATTGGAAGTTGATGGAGTGACCTACGTCGTCCTTCCAGGTCCACCAAGTGAATTAAAGCCTATGGTTTTAAACCAACTTCTACCCAAGTTAATGACAGGGAGCAAGCTATATTCCCGAGTACTTCGTTTCTTTGGGATTGGCGAAAGTCAATTGGTTACGGTTTTGGCTGATTTGATTGATAATCAAACAGATCCGACCTTGGCACCTTATGCCAAGACAGGAGAAGTTACTCTACGTCTGTCAACAAAGGTTAGCAGTCAAGAAGAGGCGAATCAAGTGCTGGATATTTTGGAACATCAAATCTTGGATCGCCAGACCTTTGAAGGACTTTCTTTACGAGAACTTTGCTATGGTTATGGGGAAGAGACTAGTTTGGCCAGCATTGTAGTAGAAGAACTGAAAAGGCAAGGGAAAACCATCACGGCTGCAGAGAGCTTGACGGCAGGTCTTTTCCAAGCTAGTCTAGCAGATTTTTCAGGAGCTTCAAGTATATTTAAGGGTGGTTTTGTAACCTATAGCCTGGAGGAAAAATCAAAGATGTTGGATATTCCTGTCAAGGATTTGGAAGAACAGGGTGTGGTGTCTGAATTTACAGCTCAGAAGATGGCTGAGCAGGCACGAAGCAAGACTCAGTCAGATTTTGGCATTAGTTTGACTGGAGTAGCAGGACCAGATAGCCTAGAAGGGCACCCAGCTGGGAAGGTCTTCATAGGCTTGGCTCAAGAGCATGGAACTGAAGTCATCAAGGTTAATATTGGAGGCAGAAGTCGAGCAGATGTACGTCACATTGCGGTTATGCATGCCTTTAACCTAGTTCGCAAGGCTTTATTAAGTGACTAACTTTTGATATAATAGTAGATAGGTCTGAGGACCATTAGAATGTAGGAGAATAGAATGGCGAAAAAACCAAAAAAATTAGAAGAAATTTCAAAAAAATTTGGGGCAGAACGTGAAAAAGCCTTGAATGACGCTCTTAAATTGATTGAGAAAGACTTTGGTAAAGGATCAATCATGCGTTTGGGTGAACGTGCCGAGCAAAAGGTGCAAGTGATGAGCTCAGGTTCTTTGGCTCTTGACATTGCCCTTGGTTCAGGTGGTTATCCTAAGGGACGTATCATCGAAATCTATGGACCAGAGTCATCTGGTAAGACAACGGTTGCCCTTCATGCAGTTGCGCAAGCGCAAAAAGAAGGTGGGATTGCAGCCTTTATCGATGCGGAGCATGCCCTTGATCCAGCTTATGCTGCGGCTCTTGGTGTCAACATTGACGAATTGCTCTTGTCACAACCAGACTCAGGAGAGCAAGGTCTTGAGATTGCAGGAAAATTGATTGATTCAGGTGCTGTAGATCTTGTCGTGGTCGACTCAGTTGCGGCCCTTGTACCTCGTGCAGAAATTGATGGAGATATCGGAGATAGCCACGTTGGTTTGCAGGCCCGTATGATGAGTCAGGCCATGCGTAAACTTGGTGCTTCTATCAATAAAACCAAAACAATTGCCATCTTCATTAACCAATTGCGTGAAAAAGTTGGAGTGATGTTTGGAAATCCAGAAACAACACCTGGCGGACGTGCTCTGAAATTCTATGCTTCAGTCCGCTTGGATGTTCGTGGTAATACACAAATTAAGGGAACTGGTGACCAAAAAGAAACCAATGTCGGTAAAGAAACTAAGATTAAGGTTGTAAAAAATAAGGTAGCTCCACCGTTTAAGGAAGCCGTAGTTGAAATTATGTACGGAGAAGGAATTTCTAAGACCGGTGAACTCTTGAAGATTGCAAGCGACTTGGATATTATCAAAAAAGCAGGGGCTTGGTATTCTTACAAAGATGAAAAAATTGGGCAAGGTTCTGAAAATGCTAAAAAATACTTGGCAGAGCACCCAGAAATCTTTGATGAAATTGATAAGCAAGTCCGTTCTAAATTTGGCTTGATTGACGGAGAAGAAACTTCAGAACAAGATACTGAAAACAAAAAAGATGAAGCAGTTCAAGCAGATTCTGTGAATGAAGAAGTCACACTTGACCTAGGTGATGAACTTGAAATCGAAATTGAAGAATAAGCTTTTAAAGTAGTGGAGAAATCCGCTGCTTTTTTGTTGCCTTGTTCTGGTTTTCAGCTCACGCATAGTTTGCTGTTTCTTGTCGCTCCACTAGAAAGTTGATATAATAGCCTTATGAACAAAAAACGAACAGTGGACCTGATACATGGTCCGATTCTTCCCTCGCTCTTAAGCTTCGCCTTCCCAATCTTGCTGTCTAATATTTTTCAACAGCTCTATAACACTGCTGATGTCTTGATTGTTGGGCGTTTTCTTGGTCAAGAATCCTTGGCAGCGGTAGGGGCGACGACAGCGATTTTTGACCTGATTGTAGGTTTTACTCTTGGTGTTGGCAATGGAATGGGGATTGTCATTGCTCGCTATTATGGGGCTCGAAATTTCACTAAAATCAAGGAAGCAGTAGCAACCACCTGGATTTTAGGAGCTCTGTTGAGTATTGTAGTGATGCTACTGGGTTTTCTTGGTTTGTATCCTCTCTTGCAATACCTAGATACTCCTGCAGAAATTCTTCCCCAGTCCTATCAATATATTTCTATGATTGTGACCTGTGTTGGTGTCAGTTTTGCTTATAATCTCTTTGCAGGTTTGTTGCGGTCCATTGGGGACAGTCTAGCCGCACTTGGTTTTCTGATTTTCTCTGCTCTGGTTAATGTGGTTCTGGATCTCTATTTTATTACGCAACTGCAACTGGGAGTTCAATCGGCGGGACTTGCTACCATCATTTCGCAAGGCTTATCAGCGGTTCTCTGCTTTTATTATATCCGCAAGAGTGTGCCTGAGCTACTCCCTCAGCGCAAGCATTTCAAATGGGACAAAAGCTTGTACGCGGATCTTTTGGAGCAAGGTTTGGCTATGGGCTTGATGAGTTCAATTGTATCTATCGGCAGTGTGATTTTACAGTCTTCTGTTAATACCTTTGGTGCGGTGATTATTAGTGCCCAGACGGCAGCTCGACGTATTATGGCCTTTGCTCTTCTTCCTATGACTGCTATTTCTGCATCAATGACGACCTTTGCTTCTCAGAATCTAGGAGCTAAGCGACCAGACCGCATTGTTCAAGGGCTTCGAATCGGCAGTCGTTTAAGTATATCCTGGGCAGTTTTTGTTTGTGTTTTCCTCTTTTTTGCCAGTCCAGCTTTGGTTTCCTTCTTGGCTAGTTCGACAGATGGTTACTTGATAGAAAATGGCAGTCTCTATCTGCAAATCAGCTCAGCTTTTTATCCAATTTTGAGTCTTTTACTGATTTATCGCAATTGTTTGCAGGGCTTGGGGCAAAAGATCCTTCCTCTAGTTTCTAGTTTTATTGAACTAATCGGGAAAATCGCTTTTGTGGTCTTGATTATTCCTTGGGAAGGATATAAGGGTGTTATCCTTTGTGAACCTCTTATCTGGGTTGCCATGACCATCCAACTGTATTTCTCACTGTTTCGTCACCCCTTGATAAAAGAAGGCAAGGTCATCTTGGCAACAAAAGTGTCATCCTAGCTGTATTTGCTGAATAAAATCTGTGAAATGAAAAAAATGTGTTATCATCTTTAATTTGGTCTTGAAAACAGTTTAACAGACTTTTGACTTCTTTTATATGATATAATAAAGTATAGTATTTATGAAAAGGACATATAGAGACTGTAAAAATATACTTTTGAAAAGCTTTTTAGTCTGGGGTGTTATTGTAGATAGAATGCAGACCTTATCAGTCCTATTTACAGTGTCAAAATAGTGCGTTTTGAAGTTCTATCTACAAGCCCAATTGTGACTAGGATTGTCTTCTTTATGAGGTATAAATAGAGGAGTTTCTAGCTCTGGATTGTAAAAAATAAGTTATTTTAATTGATAAGGAGTAGAATATGGAAATTGATGTGAGTAAATTAAGAACAGATTTGCCTCAAGTCGGCGTGCAACCATATAGGCAAGTTCATGCCCATTCCACAGGCAACCGTAACTCAACGGTTCAAAATGAGGCTGACTACCATTACAGAAAAGATCCTGAATTGGGCTTCTTTTCTCACGTAGTCGGTAATGGTCGTGTTATGCAGGTAGGACCTGTTGATAATGGTGCCTGGGACGTTGGGGGTGGTTGGAATGCAGAAGGTTATGCACAAGTTGAGCTGATTGAAAGCCATGAATCAAAAGAAGAGTTTCTGATTGACTATCGTCTCTATATCGAACTCTTGCGCAATCTAGCGGATGAAGCTGGTATACCGAAAACACTTGATACAGACGACTTGGCAGGTATCAAGACACACGAATACTGCACCAATAACCAACCCGATAATCACTCAGATCACATTGACCCCTATCCTTATCTTGCCAAATGGGATATTAGCCGTGAGCAGTTTAAGAAGGATATTGAAAACGGCTTGACGATTGAAGAAGGATGGCAACAGAACGATACTGGCACCTGGTATGTACACTCAGATGGTTCTTATCCAAAAGATAAGTTTGAGAAAGTCAATGGTATCTGGTATTACTTTGACGGTTCAGGCTATATGCTTGCAGACCGTTGGAAGAAGCACACAGACGGCAACTGGTACTGGTTTGACCAGTCAGGCGAAATGGCTACAGGCTGGAAAAAGATTGCTGAGAAGTGGTACTATTTCGATGGAGAAGGTGCTATGAAAACAGGCTGGATCAAATACAAGGAGACTTGGTACTATCTTGATAGTCAAAACGGGGAAATGGTTTCTAATGCCTTTGTCAAATCAAATGATGGCTGGTATTACCTTAAAGAAGATGGTACGATAGCAGACAGACCAGAATTTACAGTCGAGCCTGAAGGATTGATAACAGTAAAATAATAATGGAATGTCTTTCAAAGCAGAAAAGCGCATATTATTAGGTCTTGAAAAGCCTTAATAGTATGCGTTTTCTTGTGGAGATATTTCCTTCAATTTTTGCTACTATATTAAATAAAAATCAAAAAGCAAACTAGAAAGTTATGCTAAAATAAAATCTAAATTTGACAATGTAAACCGAGTCGGATAGCTTTAAGTACTGTTTTGAGGTTGAAGATACGATTTTTGATAGGAACTCATCAAATAGGTTTACTATCATCAATTTTGGATTTTTAAGCAACATCAAGAAATTGCTTCCTTGTCTTGTCATAATTTTTCTATTTAAAAAATTGACTTTATGACAAGAGTGTGCTATTCTTTTTATGAGAGGTGTATGAATATGATAAACGTATGTGATGTTGGAAAAAGAATAAAAGAACTTAGAATATCTTCAAATCTTACTCAAGATAAGATTGCTGAATATTTGTCTTTGAATCAAAGCATGATTGCCAAAATGGAAAAAGGTGAAAGGAGTATCACGTCGGATGTTGTTGAGAAACTATCTGCCCTGTTTTGCTGTACGGTTGACTATCTTTTGTTTGGCGAACAAGCTGAACAACAGTGTGTCATATCGTTTAGAAAAAATAAAATAGTAGACCAAGATCTTAAAGTTTTAGCGAAAATCAATAAAATTGTATTGAATCAATTTGAGATAGATCAGCTATTGGAGACAAAATAAATGATTGATAAAATGGATTTAAGTAATAAAGCTTCAAATCTTAGAAAAAAGTTGGGAGCTGATGGTGAAGCGCCGATAGATATTTTTAAATTGGTACAAAAGATAGAAAATTTGACGCTGGTATTTTATGGACTCGGAAAGAATATTAGCGGAGTCTGTTATAAAGGAACTCAGTCCAGTCTCATTGTAATCAATTCAGACATGTCATTAGGAAGGCAAAGATTTTCTTTAGCACATGAATTGTATCATCTTTATTATGATGAGGTGAAGAAGAGTTCAGTCAGTTTTATTTTGATTGGTGAAGGAGATGAAACTGAAAGAAAAGCGGATCAGTTTGCTTCTTATTTTTTAGTTTCCCCATCTTCACTGTATAGGATGGTTGAGGAAATCAGAGAAAATGCCAATAGAACTCATCTTGAAGTAGAGGATATTATAAAATTAGGTCAGTTTTATGGTATCAGTCATAAAGCTATGTTATATAGATTGCGGAATGATGGATACCTTGACGCAGAAGAAATTAAAAATATGGATATTAGTGTTATAGAGACAGCTTCAAGATTAGGCTATGATACAAGTTTATATCGTCCTTTGTCAGAAAGTAAAAAGGAAATGGTATTAGGACACTATATTAAATCGACTGAACAACTTTTAGAAAATAACAGAATTTCACAAGGGAAGTATGAGGAACTGCTACTAGATGCTTTCAGATATGATATTGTATATGGGCTAGATGAAGAGGGGGAGTTATCGTTTGACTAGTCGTGTATTTATTGATACAGATTGTATTTCAGCATTTTTATGGGTTGGCACTGAATATCTTTTAGAAAAGCTCTATTCGGGTAAAATTGTTATTCCACAAGAGGTGTATGATGAAATCAATATACCTACAATCCCCCATTTAAAATCTAGGATAGACCAGTTGGTAGCTAAGGGTTCGGCTGAGATTGTGAGCATAGACATTGGAACTGAAGAATACGAATTATATAGAAATTTAACAAGAAATCATGATAGTAACAAGGTTATTGGTAAGGGAGAAGCGGCTTCTATTTCCTTAGCGAAAAAGCATAATGGGATATTAGGAAGTAATAATCTAAGAGATGTTGAACCATATGTAGAAGAATTTTCTTTAGAACATATGACAACAGGAGATATACTGGTTGAAGCGTTTAAAGCGCAATTTATTACTGAACAAGAGGGCAATCATATCTGGAATAATATGCTTAAAAAGAGAAGGAAAATTGGGGCGGATTCTTTTTCAGACTATCTTCGTGGAAGTGTTCATCAAAATAGACAAAAATAAATTTGGATAAATCGAACTCACTATTCAGTAGGCATATGAGCACTTCGAAGAAGAAAAGTGTCAAATTGAGCCTATAAGAGTAGAAATGACCTACATAGGGGATGAGAGAAAAGTTGTCCTTGAAGTTTCCCTGAACTATCAGTCGCATGTCAAACGATATGTAGGGTAATGTGAGAAGGGATAGCGAGTAGTTTTTGGTTATTTTATCAAAAAACTTGTATTTTATCATTCTAAATGATAAAATACAAGAAAAATAGTAGAATAAAGGAAAGCTTTGCTAAAATGTGTATCTCCCCACAGGATTCGTTCTTGTGGGATTTTTTCGTTAAAGAAAGCGATAAATATTGACTTTTTTAAAGAAAGATGTCATAATTAAGTTGGAAAAAACGTAAAAGTATCACTTTTCTCGTTATCCCGACTCCCAAAACGTCGTTAAACCGCTCGGCAATCCATGGAGACATGGACACATAGTAGTAAGCACGCTATGTGGCTTGGCAGAGCTAAAAACTGTTCCCTTGCGATAAGCCTAATAAGCACAACATAGGGAGTTAGAGAAGCCGACTCTAATCATCCACTTTGGGCAGTAGTGAGAACTGCCCCGTGCTTTTTTTATTTTGAGAAAATATGGAGTTTGTCGTTGAAATTACTTGATTGTATTTTAGATTATCAAGAGAAATTCGATGGAAAAACATGTCAAGTATCAACGAATTATAAGCATTTAGAGACTTTCGAAGTAGATTTTTGCTTGACTGATTTACATCACTTATTTGGCTTGCACAAAATCACACGAGATTATGCTAGTCAAACAATACCTGCTATTCAAGCTGGTGTTTTTATTTTGGAAGAATATAAAAATAATCCCATGTACAACGATGTTATAGAAAGGATATCTTTGTATAGTTTTATCGGTGATATCTTCTATTCTAAGATAACAAGTTGTTGTATCCTAGCCAAAGATTTATCTAAAAACACTATGAAGTTGGACGTCATATTTTTTGAAGATAGAAACAAAAGATCCGCAATTTTAGGTTTACGAAGAGATAAAAGTGGAGTGTTTAAACCGGTTACTCTACATTTTACAAGCGCTAAGAAATATGCTAAAGTTCGTAAAACAGATGTGAAAGAAATTAAATGGTTATAAAAAAAACTTTTCGCAGGCTTCGGCTTGCGTTTTTTTGTTTGATAAAATTAAAAAAATGTGCAAAAATAAGTAGAATTGAAAACAGGAAAAAACACCTCCTTTCGATTCGCCAAGCCTCTTCGCAAGGCAATGAGGGGGCGGAGAGACGCGCTCGTCAACAGAAGTATCTCATTGGAAATGTTGCTCACTTTTTTAGTGAGCTTTTTATTTAAGGAATAGGAATGAAAAGTAAGAAGTTAAAATTATACTCTGCTTTCCACTACATATCTTGAAATATCCTTGTAATCAAAAAGTAACAATAATGTAATATAAGCACAGCGGAGGATATGCATATATAAAAATAGGTTAATTGTTGTTTGTTCATTTAAAAAAGAGCTTATACCAAAGGATTTATCTATCGCTGCATATATATAATCGCTTCTTTCTTTCGTTTTCTGGGCTTGTCAAATATTTGGATTTTGTTCGCGTTTTGCTGTTCAAATTTGCGAAAATAGGATATAATAATACTGTCTCGAAATTTGTCTTTTTATACTCAATGAAAATCAAAGAGCAAACTAGGAAACTAGCCGCAGGTTGCTCAAAACACTGTTTTGAGGTTGCAGATAAGACTGACGAAGTCAGTCACATATATACGGCAAGGCGACGTTGACGTGGTTTGAAGAGATTTTCGAAGAGTATGACAAGTATCGGAATAAAAAGAAACATATCCTTTCTTAAATACCTAAAATATTTAAGGGGGGGGGGTATTTTTTAGTACCTCCAGAAAGGAAAGATGAGAGGTAATTCAATCATGAAAAAATCATATCGTGATGATAACGGGGAAAAAATTTTCCGTTACTCCATTCGTAAATATCATTTTGGTGCTGCCAGCGTTGCTGTTGCGGCCTTGATGTTTTTTGCCAATGGGGCTGTGGCAGCGAGTGAGACAATTACTCCAGCTACGGCAAGTGATGTCGTTACGGCAGGTTCTGATGGAAACGCAGATGGAAATCCAGAATCCTCGGATGAGGGAGAGTCCAAGAAAACTCTGACTAGCCAGCCAGCTGAACTCAAACCAGCCGACGAGCTGAAAGGGCCAGAAGCGCCAGCTGAGGGAACCAATCAAGGGCAAGCAGGAGCTGAGTCTAACTCTGCTCAGTCCGAGACAAATCCAGCTAACCAAGAACCTTCTCAAGCAGGAGAAGTAAAAGAGCAAGAACAGCCGACCGTTGCTGATACGACAGCAGCCAAATCGACTCAAGGGAATCTGCAAGCTTTGTTGGCAAAACTAACGCTTAGCTCAATGCAAAAACTTCATGCTGAAGTGGAAGCGCGCCTAGCAGCAGCTAAGGCAGTTTTGGAAGATCCAAAAGCGACGCAAGAACAGGTTGATGAGCAAGCAAGACTGATGGCTGAGCTTACAAGTCGTGTCAACCAAGCTTTGGCACCTAGTCTCGAAAATCCAACAATCTTGGAAAATGCGGGTCTCACATCTACAGGTTTGGCATCTACTGGACTCGCTACTCCAGAGGGAGCTACGACTGCGCAAGCAAGCGGAGGGAAGAGTCGTAGAAGAAGTTTGAGCGAGCCTACATCAGATGAAAACCAAGTCAATCCATCTGCTGGAGGAAATGCAACAACTCCTGGAGCTAGAACTCAAACGACTCCACGAGAACTCCCAACCTACACAAATACAGAAGGTAAAAATGGTGTTTATGACCTAAAAGGTGAATTAGAGTTCATCACTGATCAACTCCGAGCTAACGGAGCATCAGCAGATAAAATCCAAGCAGCCAAGGCAGCTGCTGATAAGTTCAATGAAGCCTTCTCTAAAGGTGCCACTATTAGTCAAGAAGACTTTAGTGCTGCCTTAGCAGACCTGAAAAAATCTCGTGGACTAATCGAAGGGGTACTTCGTGAAAAGGACGCGAATGCAGGAGAAGTAACAGGACCTGTAAATCCAGCTGAGTCTGCAACTCCAAGTGAAAACAATGTAACTATCCAACCACGAACCAACACTAGAGGATGGTCAGGTTTCCGCAATGTACCAGCAGGAGCTGCAAGAACACGTGCGACACGTGCGGCTGATAGATCTGCTAATGGTAGCTTTATTGATGCTAAAAGACATTATTTTGACAATGATTCCGACATCACCTCGCCATATACAAACTATACCTATGTTTATTGGAATAAGAAAAGTGTCCAAGCAGGTGATCGACCTGATGATGTTGCGGATATTATAAAATATCTAAAAGAAGATGTCGAAAGAACATCAACTGGTTTTAGATGGAGAATAACCATCAATCCGTCGCATGCTAATCTTGATAATGTAAGTTTTCTGTTTACTACACCATCGGGTCAGTCATTAAAATCAAATAGTGTAACCATAACCAAACAAACGAATCAAGGCTCTACTTCTTTTAATAGAACAGCGAGCGGTGGTAAAGATGAGCTAGTTTCTACAATGGAGGCTGCTGGTTTTAGAGAAGTAAGCAAAGGAACGCCTAATCAGACAAATGCTCCGGCTCCAAGTAATAATCTTGGAAGTCCTCTATATTATAATGTGAGTAGCGTGCTAGGATGGATACGTGAGGAAAAACAAGGTGGTTTCTATAACCGCGGTAATCCACGTGATGCAAATGCTTCAAATGGATATGAAAATCAAGATGAGCAAAACAAAAGTAATCAAAAAGCCCAACAGATAGTAAGCTCTTCTGGTAACACTTATTATGGACGCCTAGAAGGAAATACGGCTTATCAAATTGAATTTGAGACGATTGGGGGAAACGACCTCGACAAACTAGATTATCTGTCCAGTATAAAAGGTTTCCAAGACTCGCGTCGTTACTTTGGTTTGCAGATTCATTCTCGTTTGGATAGTGAGATTAAATCAACAGGGCACTTCCGTTTTGAGCTTAGAAAAAATGGATATTTCCAAGTGGATCAAAATAACATTTCTGCAGAGTTTGGTACGGCAGCATGGAACCATACTGAAAATAGAAACGGTATAACCTACCAATCTGTACCGAATGGGGATTTTGACGCTACAGATCCACGTGTGAAAGGGATTATTACTTATACATATGCTGACCGTATTTGGAAATATAATGATTTTGACATTAGAAACTACGGTATATATAAAGACAAGTCTGGGGCTACTATTTCAAACGGCTATAGCGAAGCCGAAAAGAAAAAACAAACATTTGAGTTTTACAAAGGTACTACTACTACTACTACTACTGAGGAAATCGCTACTGAAGTTGCAACTAAGCCAGGTGTTCACACTTATACCTATAGACGTTCTTTTGAAGATGGTTCACAAGATAAAGGTACTATTCACTTTGTCACGAAACCGAAAACGCCTGTGTTAGATACAGACTTTAGTGGACTAGATGAGGGACGCCATAACATCACGGCTAGCAATGGGACAGAAGGTTATAAGATGGTTCTGTTCAAAAAAGAATCGAACGGTTCTTTGACCAAGGTAGCTGAAAAACTTGCTGGAGCAGATGGACGTGCAACCTTTGAAAATGTTGATGTGAAACTTGGAGAATACCTTGTAAAAACAGTAGTAGATGGCGAATGGTTTGATTATAAAAACAAAGATGCTCAAGGGAATGATACACATCGCAGAACTGTAGAATCAGACGAGTCAAATCTCAGAAAAACAAAACCTTTTAAAATGGGAGTTACGACGAATGGTCGTGACATCAAAGATGAGCGTGTGATAGAATACCCAGCTAACCAACAGGTAACGAATAACTCCATTAAGTTCATGGTGAAAGGGTCACGCCCAATTAAAAGCTTAACAATTAGCGGTGGAGACAATCTAGGAGTTAGATGGGAAACGAGTGGTATCAATTCAACAACTGCAACCATTCGAGCCGAGTCTGGGGTTTCTGGTATTGCAGCAAACAAAGCAGGAGTATATCCATTAACCATAACTGCAACAACAGATGATAATCAAACACAGACCTATACATCTAATCTTGCGATTCCACCAGTAAAAGCAAGCTTTAGCACAACTACTAAGGACTTAAACGGAAAAGCAAATGAAAAACCACCTATTAGAGCCACTACTGTGTCTGGATTGGCATCAAAACGAATTGACAATGTAGACTATGAGTGGAAGGCCTTCCTTGTAAAAGGTGGAAATAACAACCAACAGAGCTTTATAGGAGAAGCAGTTAACTATGAAATTATTGCTACTGCACCTATAAATGCAAATGGTTCGATTGAATTTACAAGTACAAGCTATAAAAAAGATAAAATAGGAACAGATCAGCTTCGATTAGTTTCTGCTTTTGTAAGAAAAGGGACAGAAACTCCATTCAACGGAGATATGAAGAGTCCCCTTAGTGATAGTAGTGTTCGAGCTACGCTTCCTGATTTCTCAAAAGCACCAGAATTTGGGCGTGATGAGACTGGATTTACAGCTAAGATCGGTCATCTAAATGCGAATAAGGCAGAACTTCGCTATAGAGATGAAACAGGAACAGAGCGTACAGTTGGCTTTAGCAAAAACGGAAACAACTGGGAAAAAGATAATTCTAACCAAAATGCGACGATTGCAGTCACAGCCGATACTAGTGGTGGCACAGCGACGGTGCATATTCCATTTGGAACAGCTAAATTAGGAACAGAACTTAAAGCCAAGCAGAAAGCGGCGGATACAAACTTCAGTACTGAAAGTACTTATACGGTTCCTGCAGACAGCAGTGCACCAAAAGTCAGTCTTGGAGATACAGTCCTTCCGACTACAGAAGCAGCTGCAAATCAAGTGCTTTATCGTGTCAAACAAGGACAAGACTTCATTCCTAAAATTAAAGTTTGGGATGATACAGGAAGCATCACCAAACTGGAAATTCAAAATACGCCAGCAGGAGTGACGCTGAATAAGTTCAACAATAACTTTACAGCGCAAACAAATGCAGACGAGAGCAACAAATACACAGGCTCAACTATCAGTGGAAAAGTTGCAACAACTCAGCCTACAGGAGAGCATGTTGCCAAGATTACCGCAAAAGATGCCTACAACCATGAACAAACATACTATTTACGTTACCAAATCCTTCCATCTACAGTAGAAGCTAAGCAAGCTAAGTTTGGACAAGTCTACGGTAAAGACTTGTTACATGGGGAAGACCCAGCCAACTATGTTCAATTCAAAGATAATGGAACGAATGTTGCCAAACCTGCTGGAGTAGATGTGACTTGGCAGACAAAACCAAGGACGGATGTGGCTGGATTGGACAAGACAGGACGTATCAAGGTCACCTATCATGTAACCAATGAAAATGGAACCGTTACGGATCAGGTTGAGTATGTAGATATCAACACGCCAGTCTATCATGCGACAGTGAAGAACAATGGTATCTATGAAACAACCTTTGGTACTAATTTTACAACTTCTACTAACGCGGGTCCTGCCTATTTAACCCCTAATACAACAAGTAATATGTCCTATTACTGGGAATCGAAGGGTTATATAAATAACCAGAGAGATTTATCCGCTAACTACCTAGGGAAAAAGAAAGACAGTATTCAAGTGCTGTATCCAAATGATGCTGGTCAGAAAGATTATAAGGATTCCCGTTCAGAGATTATCCCTATATACTTTGTGTCTAAACCTGTAAAACCAAGCATTCAAACAAGTATTGGTAAGGTCGGACAAAACAGAGTAACGGTTAATAATGTCAATAGCGGAACAACCGTTGTGGTCTATGATGCTGCCGATCCAGACAACCTCAGAGAATTGGGTCGTACAACGGTCACTAACGAAGGAAATCACACGATTAAAAACGGAGTTGAAGTCCCACTGAACTCTGGTGTAACCCTCAAAAAAGACCAGAAAATTGTGACCAAGGTTATCTATGAACCTACAGATAAAGACCAGCGTACAGAGTCTGATGTCAGTGACACCTTAACGGTCAAAGAAAGTTTGATAGCCAATAGTATTCACGTTATCAAGGGTGAGAACTATACAGGAGCTGTCAAAGACCGTATCCGTTACAACGATAGTACGGATGCTGAACGTCGAACAGCGCTTCCAACCGATGCTACAGCAAGTTGGGCGCAAAATCCAAATTATACTACTTTGGGAGCAAGCAACTACACTGCTAATGTGACGATACCAGGTCAAGGAAGCACGACAGTTAACGTGCCTGTGCATGTCTATGCACCAGCTAACTTGAAGGCGAATTCTTACAATAACAAGCAAGGTACCCTATCAAATGGTGACAATCCAGAAAACTATATTGAGTTTAAAGATGGAAATACAGTTGTCCCTAAACCAAATAATGTCACTGTGCGTTGGCAAGGTGGTGCAGTACCTCGAATCAATGCACCAGGTGCTAATAGAGGGGTTATTGAGGTTGTCTACCCAGGAAATGATGGAGCAAGCTCTACTGTTGTTAAGACCTTTACAGTTCAATTACCAACCTACCATACAACAGCTACTGCTACAGAGTACACTCGTACCATTGGCGAAAACTTTGCCAAAACAACTGCTCGCGACTATGCCACTACGCGAAACGGGAATGTAGCCGGTAGTCAGTACGTCTGGAAAAAGGATGAGACTGACAACCGTGAATACAGCGCAGAAAACTGGGGCAAGGTGAATGGTGACTGGCTTGGTAAGAAGAAAAATAAGGTTAAGGTTTACTACGGAAATGCTAACGGAAGCAATTCTCATTCTGAAAATCTAGCCGAAGAAACGGAAGAAATCACTTTCATCACCAAACCAAAAACACCAAGTGTCACTGCGGCAGCTCTTAACGGAAAAGCAGGACAGCGTAATCAACAAGTGACGGTAACGAATGTCACACCAGGAACACGTTTGTATCTTTACAATGGTGATACTGCTGTTGGTCAAATGGATGTGCCAAAAGCAAGTTCAGAGACTTATGCAAGCAGTAAAAATGTCACAATGACGATTGCAAATGAGTTACCTTATTCATCTACACTTCGTGTGAAATCGGTTTACATGCCAGACAATAATGACCAGCGTGTAGAATCTGAATTTAGTGCTAATGCACAATCAACAACGAGAGCACCACAAGCGCCTACCATCAAGCAAAATCCAGAAGACTTGACTCTTAAATCAATCGTAGGACAAGAAGGTTCAAACAAGGCAACCTTGACCTATACAGATGCTAGTGGTCGTCAAAAAACCGTAGGATTTACCAAAACTGGAAATAACTGGAATAAAGATGACGCTAATGCAGACCGCACAATCTCTATTGTTAATGCAGATGGAGGACAAGGTGAAATCCGTATCCAAGCAGGAACAGCAAGAGAAGGTTCTACAGTAGCAGTAAATCAAAAAACAGCTACATCAGCCATCAGTGATAATAGCGAAACGAAAGTCTTAGGACGCTTGGAAGGTTTGACCAATGTAGCCCAAGCAGATGGTTCAGTTGATATTACTGTACCAGATACGGCTACCAAGTTTGACTTGACCTACCGTAACCAGCAAAATAATACAACTGAAACACTTCACTATAGCAAAGACTCTCAAGGACGTTGGGGAAATGTGACAGGCATTACTGCTAACGGTAATCGCTTTACCTTGCCAAAAGGTTTGGTAGCTGACGGGACAACCGTTTCTGTCATTGCATCAAATGATAATAAGACAACCAAGACGGTTACGAGCGATGCGAAGTTTGAAATGCCGGATGCTACAACTCATAATCAGCGTGAGAATGGTGATGGTGTGATTAGTCTTTCAAGTACTGCTGACTCTGTGACGGTCACTTATACGGATAATCAAAACAAGGCTAAAACGGTCACTGTGACGAAGAATGCTAGCAATCAGTGGACAAGTGCTGCTGCCTTGCCAGAAGGTGTGACCTTGACAGGTAATGAGCTTACTGTTGCTTATAAGAATGTTAATGACGGAAATGTGAGAACAGTTTCGACACGTGGTACTGGCAATGTTCGTTCTCAAGAGGCTGTCGAAGATATTGAATTGAGCCACAGACCGGTAAGTACTCAAGCGGTTGTGATCGCTGCTGGTGCGACACCGACAAATGATGATTTAGGACGTGGTGTGGCAATTGCCAAACGTTCGATCACTGCTAAGTCAACACCGGCAGCTGTTCCAGCAGGAACAAGTGTAGATATTCCAGCAACCTTGACTTATAATGACGGTTCGACTGAGGACGTCACTATCACTGTCAAGTCTAAACCAACAGCTCCGACATTCAATGATCTTGAAGACCATGGAGAATTTAGCGGATTATCATCTGTTTCTAAGGTGATTTCTGGTACAGCTATGCCAGGTGCAGAAAAAGTTAAGTTGACTTTACAAGACGGTATAGTTAGAGAGATAACTCCTCAAGCGGATGGAAGTTGGTCTTATACTTTAGGAGCTACTGAATACTTGACGCAAAACTTCAGTGGAGTTCACAATCGTGTATTCAACGCAAATAAAGTAAAAGCTGTTCAAGTGAAAAACGGTGTAGAGTCAGAAGAGGCTACTGCAAACGTTGCTCCAGGTCAAGCAACTGTTGATTCTGTTTATAAGGCAGGACGTGCGATTACTGTGAATATCCCACATGATATTGAGGGTGGTTATGTTCGTGTCAACGGAACAGACTACGGTATTCAAAAAGTCGGTGATACTTGGAGTGTCATCTCAGCGGCGCCAAATGCTGCCAAATTGGAAATTTCCAAAACAGTTGTTGATCCAACCAATAAAGCTGTCACTAAAGTGACCTTTAGTGTTAAGAATAATGATGATGCCTTGTACACACCACCATTTAAAATTGGAGATAGCCCTGTACAATTCAGAACGCACTATTCTAAAGATGGTAGGATTGGCATTCCAACCCCTGGTATTCAAGGAACCAGTGGATGGGCTGATTCTCCTACACCTACCAACACCAAACCAACTGTAAACTTCACAGCTAATCATACGATTGAAGAAAACAAGGTGTTTGCTTCTCCAACTGTAGAAGAGTTGAAGGATTATTTCGAAGGTCATGACGCTGAAGATGATGCAAGCTTGACTGTAGGTTATGCGGCTTCTAATAGAGGTAAATTACGTGTACAAGTATTCACTCAAGACACCAACCAAGCAGTAAGGGCTAATGCTCAAGGACGTATTGAACCAGGTAATTACAGACTTGTCTTGTCTACGATTGATGCTGCAGATGCGGAGTCTGATCCGATTACACGAAATATCACAGTAAAAACTTACGCTGATGTTTATCGTGATAAGGTTCTTTATCCAACGAATGTTGATAAGGTGACTTATGATGATACAGCGATTCGTAATGGTAACTTTACACCAGTAGCCAAAACAAGCTTTAAAGATAAAATCCAAGAAGCAAATCGTCAAAATACCCAACTTCCAACTAGCGCGACTTATAGCGTAGGAACTACGGACGATAAGACCAAAGTAGCTGTGATTAACTTCCCAGATGGTTCTACTATTGATATTTCACATGCGCAAGTAGCTAAACCAACAGTGCCGACATTTAACGCAACTGTAGGAAGTGGCGAAGATGCCAAACTAAGTGATGTGGATCGTACGATTTCTGGTACAGCGCTTCAAAATGCAACGAAGGTTGTCTTGACCTTACAAACTGGTAGAGAAGTACAGATAACAAAAGATTCAAGTAAAACCCCGGCTACATTAAATCCTGGAGAAGGGGTATTACAAGATGACGGTACATGGACATATAAACTAGAAAATAATATGTACTTGCGCCAAACAGATCAAACAGCTGAGATAGGTTCGTCAGACCAACCTGTTAAAGTGAAGCAAATTGTCTTTGAGGCGGAAAGTGATAATGCGGATATACGTGTAGCCAAAGAGCGTAATTTTGAAGGTAAAACCATTACAGCAGCTAAGGGAAGTCAAACTCTGACTGACTTGCAAGCAGATGCTCGAAAAGGCATTAAATATACTGAAAAGGGAGCTGAAAAAGCCTTCCCAGGTGACTTCACAGCTACATGGAAAGACGGACAGCCTGATGTTAACACAGTTGGAACAAGAAAATATAAGATTCGATTAGCAGAGGTTGGTTCAAGTAGGGTCGACGAACGCGAAGTAACGATTACAGTTACCAATCCAGCACCAGCAGAGTTGACTCATGAGAACAAGCAAAATGGTACAACTCGTATTAAGTTACCAGATGATGCGGATAAGGTTGTCTTTACAATCCCTGGCGATAACCAGTTAAATAATGTGACTGCCACACATTCAGAAAGGGATGGATGGACAGTACCAGCTAACTCTGTACTTACAAAAGATGGTGACTACCTGGTTGTTAAGTCGAAAGATGTTGGAGGAACTCGCAACATTACAGCTGCCGCCACTAAAGGTGAAGGAAATCTTAAGAGTGCAGAAACAGCAACGTCAATTCCGGTGCCTGAACATCAAGTTGAAACGACTAAAATTAGTAAGGTAGTTGGCGGAAGTAACCCTACAAATGCAGAGTTGTTGAATGCTGTAACGGTTGATCATAAAACGTCAGCAGCCTTAAAAGATGGCACGACTTATCCAACTGCTCTTGGAACTCATACTATCAAAGTAGTAGTGACTTATGCAGATAATAGTACGGAAATTATTGACGTTCCGTATGAAGTGAGATCTGCTGATAAGACAGCACTTACAACCGCCAAAGACGCCTTGAAAGAGGACGTTAAAGCAGGCGCAGCAACAGCAGGTAAGACAGAAGCGTCTAAGACAGCCTACGAAAACGCGAAGACAGAAGCGAACACAGCTGTAACTGAAGCTGAAACTGTGATTGCGAACGCGAACGCAACCGAACAAGAGGTAGCGGATGCGAAAGCGAAAGTAGACGCAGCTAAGACAAAACTTGATGAAGCCAAAGCAGGCTTGCAAGATGTCGATAAGACAGCACTTACAACCGCCAAAGACGCCTTGAAAGAGGACGTTAAAGCAGGCGCAGCAACAGCAGGTAAGACAGAAGCAAGTAAACAAGCTTATGAAGACGCGAAGAACAAAGCTAACGAAGCTGTAGAAAAAGCTGAGGAAGTGATTGCGAACGCGAACGCAACGGAACAAGACGTAGCGGATGCGAAAGCGAAAGTAGAGGCAGCTAAGCAAAAACTTGCGGAAGCCAAAGCAGGCTTGCAAGATGTCGATAAGACAGAACTTACTCAAGCCAAAGACGGCTTGAAAGCAGACGTTGCCCAAGGCGCAGCAACAGCAGGTAAGACAGAAGCGTCTAAGACAGCCTACGAAAACGCGAAGACAGAAGCGAACACAGCTGTAACTGAAGCTGAAACTGTGATTGCGAACGCGAACGCAACCGAACAAGAGGTAGCGGATGCGAAAGCGAAAGTAGA
>NZ_CFGI01000016.1 GCF_001347015.1 Streptococcus pneumoniae | reverse complement strand
CAAAAAAGAAAGGACGAATTTCGTCCTTTCTAGATCTTAGCTTTTCTTCAACCCACTACAGTTGACAAAGAGCCTTAAAAAGTATGGGTACCAAAACAAAAAATAGGCTCTCCGAAAACTCGGAAAGCCTTATTTAATGCTATTTCTAGCTTCCTCGCCTTTATATTTCAAGGCTCGGGATAAAAAGGTTCACTGGAACTTTTTATTTAGCGATTGGGTAAACAGAAACTTGTTTTTTATCGCGTCCTTTACGTTCAAAGCGTACTACGCCTTCAACTTTAGCGAACAAAGTATCGTCTCCACCACGACCAACGTTTACACCTGGATAGATGTGTGTACCACGTTGACGGTAAAGGATTGATCCACCTGTTACAGTTTGTCCGTCAGCTGCTTTAGCTCCAAGACGTTTTGCTTGTGAATCACGTCCGTTTGATGTAGAACCTCCACCTTTTTTGTGGGCGAAAAGTTGCAAGTTGTTAAGAGTCATTTTTAACATAATGTTTTCCTCCGTGTTAGTTTTCTGTGATAACTCTGGTTTGGACGAACTCTGAAGAGTTCTCCGATAAGTTTGCCATACCTAAGAAAAATGATTCAAAGAATAACTGAGTCATTTCTCTCTGGTGTGAAGGAAGATCTTTTGGAATTTCAACCATCAGATAGCCACCTTCATCTTCGTTTAATTCTAGGATTGGTTCATAGCCTGCAAATTTCTCAATAGAATTGATAAAGTTAATGGCAAGCGTAGAAACCGATGCACACACGACATCTAAGCCGTATTCGCCACTCTCGGCGTGTCCAGTAATTTCCGCACTCCTCAGCTCGCCATCTTCGGCTCTCTCAAAGACTGCTTGTATCATGTGTTCTCCTTAAAATTAAGCGTTGATTGCGTTGATGACAACTTTAGTATATGGTTGACGGTGACCTTGTTTACGGTGGCTACCTTTTTTAGGTTTGTACTTGTAAGTAACAACTTTCTTTTGTTTTCCTTGTTTTTCAACAGTTCCAACTACAGTAGCTCCAGAAACAAGTGGAGTTCCGACAACAGTGTTTTCACCACCAACAAGAACAACTTCGTTAAAAGTAACTTCTTGACCAGCTTCAACGTTCAATTTTTCAACGTAAACTGCTTGACCAACTTCAACTTTAACTTGTTTTCCGCCAGTTTTGATAATTGCGTATGTGCTCATTATGCACCTCCTATGATTTTTATGGGTTTCCCCGAATTTTTTGTGAAGACTCGCCTAGCATCGTGGGACGAACCACTTAAACTTGAATAATCAAGCAACGATGTTCGTGCGGTTGCACAGGAACGTGCATAGTCAACTCTCTAAGTATAGCATAACTCCTATTTTCTTACAAGTAATAACACCTAAAATCAAGCTTTTTCTTTTACTTGGTAACTTCTCAAAGTAACTTCCACTTGCCTGACCAAAGTGGAAATTAGTCTAAAACGGATTTTTATGGTGGAATTAAGTGTGAGACGTTTGAGTTAGAAACGAGGTCTACTATGACAAAACATAAACACCTTACCCTTTCAGACCGTAATGATATCCAATTAGGTTTAGAGCGCAGTGAAACCTTCAAAGCTATTGGACAATCCATTCTAAAAGACCCGACTACTGTTTCTAAAGAAGTCAAACGAAACAGACAAATCCGAGAGTCTACATGCCATAACCTTCCTTGCCCTCTACTCGACAAATCTCCCTTTGTCTGTAACGGCTGCCCTAAAAGAAGACAGAATTGTGGCTATAAGAAGATCTTCTACCTCGCTAAGCAAGCTCAAAAACAATACGAACAAACTCTTGTCGAAGCTCGTGAAGGAACTCCTCTTAATTCTCAGACTTTCTGGGACATAGATAAAGTCATTTCTGATGGGGTTAAAAAGGGACAACACATCTATCATATTCTGAAAACTCATAACCTCGATGTTAGCTCCTCAACTGTCTATCGACACATCCGAAAAGGGTACCTGTCTATCGCTCCTATTGACCTAGCCAGAGCCGTTAAATTTAAAGAAAGAAGAAAAAGTAAGCTACCTTCCATTCCTAAAGAAGCCCAAAAAGGCCGCTCCTATGAGGATTTCCAAAATTATTTATCCCTTAACCAACTAGACTCTTGGTTGGAAATGGACACCGTTATGGGCAGGATAGGATGTAAAGTCCTACTCACCTTTAATCTATCTTTCTGTAACTTTATCTTCGCTAGGCTTCTGGGGAATAAAACTGCCCTTGAGGTTACCAAACACCTCTATGCCATCAAGAACACTCTTCATGAAGCGGATAAAAATTTCTTCCAACTCTTCCCTGTCATCCTGACAGATAATGGTGGAGAGTTTGCCAGGGTTGATGACATCGAAATGGATGTGCGAGGAGAGAGTAAACTCTTCTTTTGTGTCCCTAATCGCTCTGACCAGAAAGGGAGAATTGAGAAAAATCACACACTAATTCGTGACATTCTACCTAAAGGAACTTCCTTTGATAATCTAACTCAAGAGGACATCAATCTCGTTTGTTCTCATGTCAACAGTGTCAAACGTGCTTCTTTGAATGGAAAGTCGGCCTATGAACTCTTTGCCTTTACTTACGGAGAAGAAATTCCTAAGCTTCTCGGCATTTCTAAAATACCTGCAGAAGATGTCTGTCAGTCGTCTAAATTACTCCAACATAAGTTCTAAAAACTAACCTTTAACCCCATTCAAACGTCTCACACTAACTTCCACCATAGCGGAACTTAATCTGAAACGCTTTCAGATGAGGGGATTTTGTGCGCTCTTTTTTTCGATTCATCACGTCTACAAAAGCGATGAAATCAAGCATGATTAAAACCAGTGGAACTTACCCTGACACGGATTTCCACTGGTTTTTAGGATTTTTATCAGACCAACTTCCACTTAGATTAGTAGTGGAACTTAGTTTGGGAATTTACCTTTTCTTTTACTTTTTTCTGCCATGAAGCAAAAAGCATACTGAGGTAAAAAATGCTCATCACAATAGGAATACCAAGAATGGTCTTTTCATGATAAAAAATCGTCAAATAGGCTGAAAAAACCACTCCAAGGACAAAACTACTAAGCAGGCTAACAAATATGAACCCTTCACGCAAAAAAGGAGTGTGCTTGGTCCGGAAATAATCTCCAAAAGCCAACATCGTCCGTTTGATATTCCCTGTCATAAAGGCATTATTGTAAGCAATACCCGACACTTCTCCAAAAGCAGTTGTCACCAGTCCCATACAGAAGGCCAAGGGCGGCACTAGATAGATATTATCCACAGTTTGCGGCACAAAAGCAATAATTATTGATAAGATTGCCAAAGGAATCAATGACAGAATCGGTTTTTTCACAATTCTCAATTTTTCCTTATAAATGGTTAGTAAAAAAACTCCCAGCATAAACGCTATTAATGTTAAAAGCTTATCCCTAACATCCGAAACATTATTTTGTATTAGCTCTACTGAAAGAAAGACGACATTCCCAGTTTGTCCAGCTACAAGAGTGTTCCCTCGCACAATAAAAGTATAGGCATCCACATATCCAGCACAAAACGTCAAAAAAAGTGCTAACCTTTTAGACTGACGTGATATTTTTCTTATAGGTAATAACCTCATTTTCCCTCCCATTGTATTTTCTCTTAGAATATTGTACCATTTTCTTTCTAAAAAATCGTAGGCTACCATTTAGATTTTACTATTAGCATAAAAATAATAATAATAGACAACTATTTATCCAAAAATAGATAGAGGTACCATGTTTGTAAACAAAGCATACGAACCTTTAGTAAAATCATTTCCATGAAACTAGAATAGAGCCCCTCTTAGCAAAAATCATTATTTTAATTTATTTCTAATTACTCCTTGACATAAATAACTCTCACCAATAAAAGACTATGTCTTAAAAAAATGGTATAATAAAATCAATACTTGGGCTTGATGGCTATGCTACTAATAACAATTAGGAGAGAAAATCAGGCACTTGTTAACAACAAGGATTATCCCCTTGAGATGAAAGGAACTTTAGAAATCTTATGATGAACATGCAAAACATGATGCGTCAAGCACAAAAACTTCAAAAACAAATGGAACAAAGCCAGGCCGAACTTGCTGCCATGCAATTTGTTGGCAAATCTGCTCAAGACCTTGTCCAAGCGACCTTAACTGGAGATAAGAAAGTTATCAGCATTGATTTCAATCCAGCTATCATTGACCCAGAGGACCTTGAAACTCTTTCTGATATGACCGTTCAAGCCATCAACTCTGCTCTTGAACAAATCGATGAAACTACCAAGAAAAAACTGGGTGCTTTCGCTGGGAAATTGCCATTCTAAAAACAAGGACCTAGAACAATACTTGTCGATAACAAAGGCTAAGAAAGGTGCAAAAATTATAAAAAACGCATAATAGCAGGTGTCAAAAGCACTCAATATTATGCGTTTTCTCATGAAAAATTCTCTTTTCATACTCATTTAAAAGGAAATTTATCGTTTTACGGACATGTATATTACAGATTTCCATAGGTCGTATATAGACAGGATATTATCGCTTGGAAGTTGTCCTTTTTGACACCAATCAGTAATTTAGTTCTCAGGAGTTAATGGCAGTGCTTTTCGTACATAGTTTCATAACTACAGTATAGCATAGTATATCGCTTTATAGTTTTCACTATTGATGAACAGCTTGAGCTGCTGTGATAAGGGTCAACTTGTACACATCATCAGCATTACATCCACGAGAGAGGTCGTTAACAGGCTTGTTCAAACCTTGTAAAACAGGTCCTACAGCCGCAAAGCCACCAAGACGTTCTGCCATCTTGTAGCCGATATTTCCTGCCTCGATACCTGGGAAGATGAAGACATTTGCTTGACCAGCTACCGTACTTCCAGGAGCTTTCAGAGCTGCAGTTTCTGGAACAAAGGCTGCATCAAATTGCAACTCACCGTCGATTTCGAGGTCAGGACGCAAGTCGTGAGCAATTTTAGTTGCTTCAACAACCTTATCAACACTTTCACCAAAGCCTGAACCTTTAGTAGAATAACTTAGCATAGCAATTTTAGGCTCAATGCCAAACATCTTAGCTGTGATTGCTGAGTTGATGGCAATTTCAGCCAAAGCTTCCGCGTCTGGATTGATGTTGATGGCACAGTCTCCAAACAGGTAACGTTCCGTACCACGAACCATGAGGAAGGCACCTGAAGTACGAGTCACATTTGGACGAGTTTTAATGATTTGTAGGGCTGGGCGAACTGTTGAAGCAGTTGAGTGAATCGCTCCTGACACCATTCCATCAACCAAGCCCAAGTAAACCAACATAACACCAAAATAGTTGACATCTTCAACCAAAACCTTGCGTGCATCTTCTTCAGACATTTTGCCCTTGCGACGCTCCACCAAGGCAGCAACCATTTCTTCAAATTGAGGATAATGTTGAGGGTCGATGACCTCATAACCATCCATGATCCCTTCAATTTCAAGATAAATTTTAATTTTTTCAGGATTTCCAAGCAAAACAGGAATCACTTCTGTTTCTTTTACCAAGCGTTTAGTTGCCTGAAGAATACGTGGCTCTTCCCCTTCAGGGAGAACGATACGAGCATTTTTACCAACCAAGTTGGCTTTGAGACTTTCAAAAACTTCCATGAGTTTTCTCCTTTTAGATAATAATTATACTCTGAATCGGTTTTTATAGAGTATTAGTTGATAACTGGGTAATAAGGTTGCTAAAATCATCCGGCAAGGAACTTTCTAACTGCAAGTCTTGCTCTAAAAATGGATGATAAAAGGATAGGTAATGGCAATGCAGGGCCTGACGTTGAATGCCATCGTCCAGACTGCCACCATACAAGTCATCGCCCAACAAAGGGAAACCAATATGAGAAAAATGGACTCGTATTTGGTGGGTTCGACCAGTATGCAAGCGAATGTCGACCAAGTGAATATTCTCATAAGATGCTACAATCTTGTAAGAAGTATGAGCATACTTTCCACCTTTAGCTACCCGTCTGGTAATAATGGAGTCTTCATCACGCGCAATCGGGGCAATAATTTCTCCTTCTGGTTCCAAGTGTCCATCACCTTTAACCAAAGCAAAGTAGCGTTTTTCAATGGACTTTTTCTGCAACTGCTTGTCTAATCGTGCATGGGCATAGCCGTGCTTGGCAAAGAGCATCAAGCCAGAAGTATCCCTATCAAGTCTGGTCACAATGTGAACCTGCTGATTTTCATAGTTTTGCTTGACATAGTAACCCTTAATAAAATTGGCAATGGTATTAGAGTGATTAACACTAGGAATAGAAGCCACTCCATAGGGTTTATTCAAGACTAGAAAATGGTCATCCTCATAAAGAATATCCAGTGGGCGCTCGATAGCTTCTAGAGTTTCAAAGCCTTCCTCAGCGGGAATATCAATGGTAACGCGGTCTCCAAGATCCAATAGATAGGTTGCATTTTGCGGTTGGTCGTTGACCAGAATAGCTCCACCTCGAAACTTAATCTTGGCCAGAAGCCCCTTAGAAACCTCGTGCTTTTTTAAGAAGGTCTTAACCTTGACATGCTCATCTGCGATAAATTCAAACCTCATTCGTCCACCTCACCGATAAAGGCATCCTTAACGCGGTTCCAGAAACTGGTATGGCTAGGAGTCGCGACAAAGTGAATCTTATGATGATCAATTTGATACTCGATTCGCTCGATACTACGGAAAGAATAAACGCTATTGTCAACCGAAATGGTGTGGTAATCATTTCTTGTTGGAATGAGTTCAATCTTATCCTTCTTAGGCACAATAATGGAAGAGCCCAGCGTTCGATAGACACGATTATTGAGGCTGGCAATTTCCGTTAATTGCAAAGCTTCAATGGTGGGGTGTAAAACAGCACCGCCAAGAGACTTGTTATAGGCAGTACTACCAGTCGGTGTCGAAACTGTTAGCCCGTCTCCACGAAAACGTTCAAAGGGAACACCATTGATGACAATATCTGCCACCATGGTTCGATCAGACCTGCGGATGCTAGCTTCATTGAGGGCACGAAAAATCTTGACCTCTCCATTTCCAAGAAAAACCTTCACATTTAGAACAGGGTAAGAAACCCTTGCTCCGGTATCTAGCTGCAAATTGGTCATTAACTTATCCAACTCAAAATCACGATAATCGGTATAAAAGCCCAAATGTCCTGTATGAAGACCGATAAAGCGTACCTTATCAAGTTGGTCTTCGTACTTATGAAAGGCCGACAAGAGCATGCCATCTCCACCAATGGAAATGACAATGTCTGGACTGCTATCATTGAGTATAAACTGATTTCTCTTCAAACGATCTCGCAATTCATACAAAACCCTTTGACTCTGCGGTTTTCTATTGGCTATCAGATCAATTCGTTTACCTGTATTCTTCATCTGTATCGTCACTGTTTCCTACACCGTCATTTAATTTTCTGCTCAAGGGATCAAAAAGTGCCTGGGCTTCTTGGATATCATCTCGAATTTCACCCATTTCTTCATCCAACTGATGGGCGATTCTAGCTGTAATTTCCAGTCGCTTCTTAATCTCCTCTGGGAATTCCCCTTGGTACTTGTAGTTGAGAGAATGTTCTATTGTTGCCCAGAAATTCATGGCCAAGGTACGTATTTGAATTTCTGCCAAAATGGTCTTGGCTCCATTGATGGTATCAACCGTATATTCTACTACCACATGATAGGAACGATACCCTGATGCTTTTCTATGAGTAATGTAATCTCGCTCCTGTATGATTCGCATATCCTGACGCTTGTGCAAAATCTCCACTACTTCCTTGACGTCATCTACAAACTGAACCATCACACGTAAGCCAGCAATATCCTGCAAATCGTGTTCCAAGGTCGCATAAGTAATGCCACGACGAGCCATTTTTTCTTTGATGCTCTCAATTGGCTTGACTCGACCGGTCACAAACTCAATCGGAGAATGCTTATTTTGCTTGCGATATTGCTTACGAATACCACGAAGTTTAATCTTTAACTCACCAACAGCTTGAATGTAAGGATCTAGAAATTCTTCCCATTCTAAGGTCATATATTCTCCCTTGTTCTCATATTATCCTTCAAAAATATCTTTGATTTTTTCTCCAGATTCATATACAATAAATACAATGCTTATTATACCATAAATCCGCTTTCAACGATAAAGAAAAGGTAAGAAAAATGAAACATTTAGAAATTGAATTGAAAACACTCTTGAAAAAAGATGAATACAATCGTCTAAAAGAGCAGTTCACAGACGTCACTCCTGTTCTTCAAAAAAATTACTACATGGACACGCCTGATTTTGAACTGCGAGAAAAGAAAGTTGCTATGCGCATTCGCACTTTTGAAAACTGGGCAGAATTGACACTCAAAGTCCCACAAAGTGTCGGAAACATGGAATACAATCAAAAATTGCAACTAAAAGATGCTGAAAACTATCTGAGCAAGAAAGAACTTCCTCAAGGGCTAGTACTGGATGAATTGGCGAAACATGGTATTAAAACTAGTGAATGGCAGATTCTTGGTTGTCTAACGACACTTCGCTATGAAATGCAAACAGCTATTGGTCTCATGGCACTGGATGAGAGTCAGTACTTTGATATTACAGATTACGAATTAGAGCTCGAAGTGGAAAATCATGAGCAAGGCAAACAGGATTTCCAACAATTTTTAGAGAAAAATCAGATTTCCTACCAAAAAACTCCCTCAAAATTGGTTCGATTTGTCAAAAGTATGAAAAATAGCTGAAATAATCTCCATTTTTTGGTAAAATAGAAAAGATAAAAATACAAAAATCCCAGTTCATATATGTAAGGCAAATATCACTAGGATTTATAAAGTTTACAGAGGACGGTCTATAATGTCAGATAGAAAAAACATGAAACTTTTCGCACTCAACTCTAACCAAGAGATTGCACAGAAAATTGCACAAGCTGTTGGTGTACCGCTTGGAAAACTATCATCACGTCAATTTTCAGACGGAGAAATCCAAGTAAATATTGAAGAAAGTGTCCGTGGTTATGATGTTTACATCATCCAATCAACAAGTTTCCCTGTCAACAACCACCTAATGGAATTGTTAATCATGGTCGACGCTTGTGTGCGTGCAAGTGCCCACAGTATCAACGTTGTCCTTCCATATTTTGGCTATGCACGTCAAGACCGCATTGCTTGTCCTCGTGAGCCACTTACAGCAAAACTAGTTGCCAATATGCTGGTTAAAGCTGGTGTTGACCGTGTCCTTACGCTTGATTTGCATGCTGTTCAGGTGCAAGGCTTCTTTGATATTCCTGTTGACAACCTCTACACAGTTCCCCTATTTGCAAAACATTACTGCGATAAGGGCCTACTTGGTTCAGATGTTGTTGTCGTTAGCCCTAAAAATTCAGGTGTAAAACGTGCTCGTAGCTTGGCTGAGTATCTTGATGCTCCTATCGCCATTATCGATTACCCTCAAGACGATGCAACTCGTAACGAAGGTTACATTATTGGTGATGTTGAAGGTAAGAAAGCCATCTTAATTGACGATATTCTGAATACAGGACGTACCTTCTCTGAAGCTGCTAAAATCGTTGAACGTGAAGGGGCTACAGAAATTTATGCTGTTTCTAGCCACGGTCTCTTCGTCGAAGGAGCTGCTGAACTTCTTGACAATACTAAGATTAAAGAAATTCTTGTGACTGATTCAGTAGCAACAAAAGAAAAAACTCCTAAAAACGTATGCTACATCACTGCTAGTGAGTTAATTGGTGATGCTATCGTCCGTATCCACGAAAGAAAACCAGTCAGCCCACTCTTTGCCTACAACAAAAAGAAATAAGGTGATTCTTTGATTTATTTGGACAATGCTGCGACAACTCCTATGTCAGCAGTTGCTATTTCAGCTATGACCAAGGTGATGCAAGAAACCTACGGAAACCCTTCTAGTATTCATGGACATGGTCGTCAAGCTGGCAAACTCTTGCGAGAAGCCCGTCAGGAACTAGCTCAGTTACTGGGGACAAAACCTCAACATATCTTTTTCACTTCTGGTGGGACAGAAGGCAACAATACTGCCATCATTGGCTACTGCTTTCGTCACCAAGAACAAGGAAAACATATCATCACAACTGCCATTGAACACCATGCTGTCCTTGAAACCATTGATTACTTGGTTCAACACTTTGGGTTTGAAGCAACCATTATCCAACCAGAAAATCAAGAAATCACAGCTCAACAAATTCAAAAGGCTTTACGTGATGATACGATTTTGGTTTCTACCATGTTTGCCAATAACGAGACAGGAAACCTACTGCCAATTGCTGAAATTGGCCAAATACTCAAGCAACACCCTGCTGCCTACCATGTTGATGCAGTTCAAGCTATTGGTAAAATCCCAATTCACCCCGAAGAATTGGGCATTGATTTTCTCACTGCTTCGGCTCACAAGTTCCATGGTCCTAAGGGAATCGGTTTTCTCTACGCTTCTAGCATGGACTTTGATTCCTATCTCCATGGTGGAGACCAAGAACAGAAAAAACGAGCAGGAACTGAAAATTTAGCTGCCATAATAGGCATGGTTGCAGCCCTAAAAGAAGACCTAGAAAAACAAGAAGAACATTTTCAACATGTACAAAATCTAGAAACCGCCTTTCTTGCAGAGCTAGAAGGAATTCAGTATTACTTGAATAGAGGAGAACATCATCTCCCTTATGTCCTCAATATTGGATTTCCTGGTCAGAAAAACGACCTCTTACTCCTTCGGCTAGATTTGGCTGGAATTTCAATCTCTACTGGCTCAGCCTGTACGGCAGGCATTGTCCAATCCAGCCATGTTCTTGAAGCCATGTACGGGGCAAATTCAGAACGTCTGAAGGAATCCGTTCGCATCAGTTTGTCGCCACAAAATACTGTTGAAGATCTACAAACCCTCGCAAAAACTTTAAAAGAAATTATCGGAGGTTAGCCATATGGCATTTGAAAAAACCATTCAGTTAAAAAATTGTCGTTACGACTACACTCTTAGCCCTTCTGTTAAAAAATTCACCCTCAAGGACAACACCTTTTTTGAGACAAAGGTTGGTAACTACGAATTGACTCGCCTTTTGGAAAAAGTTCCGAACAGTGGTGAAGGCTTCCAACTCAAAATCATCATTAACAAGGAACTTACAGGGGTTAAAATCAATATCACTGACAAGTTTGGCCTTCGTCTAGTTGATATTTTCAAATCAGAAGACCACCACATTCATCAGGAAAAATTCTACTTCCTCATGGATAGCTTGGTAGAACGTGGTGTCTTTACAAAATCTGAAAGATAGGTCCCATATGTTTGAATTGACCTATAAGGATAGCTACCAGGTAGAGCGTACACTCAAGTATGAGGATTATGAAGCTCTCATGTTAGCTCTGTCAGGATGTGTGACCCTACCAGATACACTTTATGTGACTTCTCTGACTTTTAATGGCCAGAAAGTTTATCAGGGTCTGGTCGGAGACCTCTACCGTTTTCTATCACATGCAGATTTTTTACATCAAAACTAAGATTTTTCTTAGTTTTTTCTTGTTTTTGTTGATTTTTTCACAATGTTTCTATAAAATAGAAGAATAGAAAGGTTGTGATTTTGTGAAAGATAAACAGTCTGCTATTCCAAAAGCTACAGCAAAAAGACTCTCTCTCTACTATCGAATTTTTAAAAGATTTCATGCAGAAAAGATTGAACGTGCCAACTCTAAGCAAATTGCAGAGGCTATCGGTATTGATTCAGCGACCGTACGTCGTGATTTTTCCTATTTTGGTGAACTAGGTCGGCGTGGATTTGGCTATGATGTCAAAAAACTGATGACATTTTTTGCCGATTTGCTCAATGATAACTCTATTACCAATGTCATGCTGGTAGGTATTGGAAATATGGGCCATGCCCTTCTCCACTACCGCTTCCATGAGCGCAACAAGATGAAGATTATCATGGCCTTTGACCTAGATGACCATCCCGAAGTCGGTAGCCAAACTCCTGACGGGATTCCCATTTACGGAATTTCTCAAATCAAGGATAAAATCAAGGATGCTGATGTGAAGACTGCTATCCTGACGGTTCCCAGCGTCAAGTCACAAGAAGTTGCCAATCTCTTGGTGGATGCTGGCGTGAAAGGAATTCTCAGTTTTTCACCAGTCCATCTGCATTTACCAAAAGACGTGGTCGTTCAGTATGTCGATTTAACAAGTGAACTCCAAACCCTCCTCTACTTCATGCGAAAAGAGGATTAGAAAGCGAACATCATTTTATGAAAAAACCAGTTATAGGGATTACAGGAAACGAAAAAACTCATCCAGATGATGACATCATGATGAGCTACGCAGCAAAAGGCTTTGTTGAAGGCGTTAAAGACGCTGGAGGGATTCCCATCATCCTACCGATTGGTGATCAAGAAATGGCCTGCCACTATATCAGTATGATTGACAAGCTCATCTTGACAGGTGGGCAAAATGTTGATCCAAAATTCTATGGTGAACCAAAAACTATTGATAGCGATGACTACCACCTTCAAAGAGATATATTCGAACTAGCCCTCATCAAGGAAGCTATCAAACAGCAAAAGCCGATTTTCTCTGTCTGTCGTGGGACTCAGCTTTTTAACGTTGCCATGGGCGGAACTCTGTACCAAGATATCGAAGACCACTGGCAGGATTGTTCTGCCGAATACACAACTCAACGCTTGGTGACAGAACCAGATACTGTTCTCCGAGAAATCTATGGAGAAATCTCCCATATCAACTCCTTCCATCACCAGAGTATCAAGGATTTAGCACCTAACTTAAAAATTGCGGCTCATGATCCTAAAGATGGTATCATTGAAGCTGTCATGAGTACGGATGATGTTGCCTTTCTCGGTGTCCAATGGCACCCAGAATTTCTATTTGAAAATCGTCCCAAGGATAAAAACCTCTTTGACTATGTCGTTAATGAACTTTAGATTAAATCTGTCTTTTCACGGTAACTAAAATAATTAGAATGAGAGACAATCAAATGGTCCAAGAGGACAATCCCCATCAGTTCGCAGGCTTCTTTGACAAGTTTAGTGACATGATCATCATTTCGGCTAGGGGCTACCGCTCCCGAAGGATGATTGTGGACCAATATGAGAGAGGTCGCCATATGCTTGATGGCATAGTGAAGAATCTCTCGCGGCTCAGCGATACTACGAGTAGCAGAACCGATAAAAATGGTCTGTTGATGGATGATTTGATTTTGAGTATTGAGATAGAGCGCCACCAGGTGCTCTTGTTTTTTGTCCCCCAATTCCTGCTGCATCTTCTTGGCCAACTTTTGACTGCTGAGAATACTTTCCATCTCAAGAGTCTCGTGTTTATGAATACGATGGCCCAGTTCAATCATAGCTTGTAATTCTATGGCCTTAACACGGCCGATACCAGACAGACTCTGCAATTCCTGCAGGGTCATTTTTTTCAAATCCGTTAGGCTTGAAAGATTGGTCAAGACTTTCTGGGCAATTTCAAAAACGCTAGCTTGACGTGTTCCTGTCCTGAGTAAAATAGCTAGCAACTCTTGATTACTGAGCGCTTCAACTCCTTCTTTAGCCAGCCTTTCTCTTGGCAACAGTGAATCTTCTTGGAATGAAATACTGTACATAAAAATCCTCCTCACTTTATTATTCGTGAGAAGGATGGAAAATTATATTTTTTTCTCAATTGGGGCTACACTGGCTAAAAGTTTTTTCAAACCTACTTCTGGGAAATTGATTTTTAATTCCTGAGTAGCACCGCTACCTGAAACTTCCAGAACAGTTCCCTCTCCCCATTTCTTGTGGAGGGCAATGTCACCAATGGACCAATTTGCCTCGCTAGACGCTGATTTTGTGCCAGCTGTAAATTGACCAAATGGGAGACAGCTTGATTGGATTGATTTTGGGGCGGCACTACGTTTACGGTCTTGAAGTGCTTGTGCAAGACTCATACCTTGACCGAAGGCAAGACCACCACTGCTATATGATGCCTTAAAGCTTGTATTTGCTGGACGGGCCAGACCTTGATACTCAAGCAAGTCTGAACTGATTTCATTAATAAAACGAGTTGGACGGTTGTAGTTGGTACGACCAAAAAGCAGGCGCGAGTTGGCATTGGTCAGATAGAGAATTTTCTCTGCACGCGTAATTCCTACATAGGCCAGACGGCGTTCTTCTTCCAATTCATCTGGATCTTCAGCGGCACGACTAAGTGGGAAGACATTTTCTTCCATCCCAATCAAAAAGACAACTGGAAATTCGAGGCCTTTGGCAGCATGCAGGGTCATCAAGGTCACTTCTGATGTCTCCTGACTGCCTGAATCTGTATCCGCAATCAAGGCTAAATCATTTAAGAAACGACTCAGCTTGTCCAGACCAGTTTCTTCTTCTGGCCCATCAGAGGTGTCATCAAAGTTTTTCGTCACAGAAAGGAACTCTTCAATATTTTCAACCCGAGCCTTGCTTTCTAGAGTCGCTTGGGCATTAAGAATATCAACGTAACCTGTTTTTTCTAGAACAGCCTCAACCAACTCAGTAATGCTTAACTGGTCCAGTTGTTCCCGCAAATCCAGAATCATATTGGCAAAATCCCAGATAGACGGGGCTGCTTTACCTTTGATACCAGATAACATAATATTGGCTGAAGCATCTAGCATGGACATGTCTTGTATATTCGCAAAGTCACGGATTTTCTCAACAGTGCCTGGCCCAATTCCACGCTTCGGTTCGTTGATAATACGCTCAAAACTGATATTGTCACTCAAATTAGCAATGAGGTTGAGGTAAGCGATAATATCGCGGATTTCCTTACGGCTGTAGAACTTGGTTCCACCAACCATGGTATAAGGAATGTTTGACTTGAGCAGGGCTTCCTCAATAGTACGAGACTGGGCGTTAGTACGATAGAGAACTGCAAAATCCTTGTGAAGGAAGTTTTGACTCCGACCAAGTTCATCGATAGTTCTGGCTACAAATACAGCCTCATCTAGCTCATCATTGGCACGATAGTAAACGATTTGCTCCCCATCAGCATTTTGAGTCCAGAGATTCTTAGGACGGCGGTTTTTATTATTTTTAATGACCTCGTTGGCCGCTTGGAGAATGGTTTTAGTTGAACGATAATTCTCCTCCAACAAAACAACCTTGGCTTGGGGATAATCTTTCTCGAAATCCAAAATATTCTGCATATCAGCACCACGCCAAGCGTAAATAGACTGGTCCGCATCCCCAACCACACAGATATTTTTAAAACGGGAAGCCAAGAGTTTGACCAATTGATACTGGGCATGGTTAGTATCTTGGTACTCATCAACATGGATGTACTGAAATTTCTGCTGGTAGTAGGTCAAGACATCAGGATTTTGATCAAAGAGACGCAAGGTCAGCATAATCAAATCATCAAAGTCAACCGACTCCGACTGACGCAGTTCTTTCTGATAGGCTGTATAACACTGGGCCACAATTTGCGTGTACATATCTCTAGCTTGAGCTGCATAAGCAACATCATCAATCAAATCATTCTTGGCATTAGAAATAGTCCCTAAGATGCTCCGTTCATTCCATTTTTTAGGATCCAAGTTCAACTGTTTGAGAATGCGTTTCATGAGAGTTCGTTGTTCACCAGGATCGACAATTGTAAAATTACGATTGTAGCCAATATGGTCCGCATCGCGACGCAAAATACGCACACACATGGAGTGGAAGGTCGCAATCAGACAGTCCTGAGTAGCTGGATTGAGGCTATAAGCACGCTCTTTCATCTCACGCGCAGCCTTATTAGTAAAGGTAATGGCCAAGATATTCCAAGGATTGACCAGCTTTTCATCAATCAAATAAGCGATACGGTGGGTCAAAACTCGGGTCTTTCCAGAACCAGCCCCCGCCATGATCAACAAGGGCCCTTCTGTCGCTTGCACCGCCTCAGCCTGACGGTCATTCATTCCATTTAATAATGCGTTCATCTTCTCTTCCTTACTCTTGAAGTCAATATTTCTATTATATCAGAATTCAGGGAAAATAGAAACCTTACGGGGAGTAGCAAAATATAGCGGATTGAAACTAGAATACTACACTGTGGGTTTCTAAAACACTCGACTTTTTCACTCAATTTTTTCATAAACTAGCTCAATACTTCAATATAAAAAGTAAATTTAAGATTGGCAATACGAACGTTAAACAGAATTCCATTTCTCTTTTTAAAACCAAAACAACAATATCGTAAAACCTCTACACGAACAATAGATTGCGACACTAAAATATTCTCCCCTAGTTTTGCTTTACTAATAGTATATAGGAGGAGAGCCCTGAATCCTAGACCCTTTGTTATGATGTGGTTACAAACAGAGTTGGAAAAAATCTTAAAATCAGAAAAACGCATGATAGCAGCCCCTAACACTTGATACAATGCATTTTATTATGAAAAAATCTACTGGATTTTTTATCAAAATAAACTTCCAGTAGTCTTTTCACTTTTTATTAATAAGTCCCTTCTTCACCTTGGCTAGTCAAGATAACAGGTCCATCTTTCGTAATAACAAATTGGTGTTCATACTGACATGACAATCCACCGTCAATGGTCTTATGCGCCCAACCAGTTTTCATATCTGTATCGATTTCCCAGTCACCGGTATTGATCATCGGTTCAATGGTCAATACCATTCCTTCACGGAGACGAAGCCCACGACCAGCAATACCATAGTTAGGAACCATTGGTTCTTCGTGCATAGTTGGGCCAACACCATGACCAACCAAATCACGCACTACACCGTAACCACGACTTTCAGCGTATTCTTGAATGGCTGCACCGATATCACCAATGCGATTTCCAACAACAGCTTGCTCGATTCCCTTGTACATAGCTTTTTTGGTTACATCCATCAAGTTTTTCACTTCTTCGGACGGTGTACCTACAGCATAAGCCCAACATGAGTCTGCAAGACCACCAGAATAGCTCTGAGTGTATTTTTTCATTTGTTCCACATTGTTGAAGTTTAATTTTGAGACATTCAAGTCAGATTTAGCAATTGGACCTCCCAAAACCATATCAACTTTGAGCAAATCACCATCTTTCAAGATATAGTGACGAGGGAAAGCATGAGCCACTTCATCATTAAGAGAGCAGCAGGTAGCATAAGGATAGTCCATCATAGCACCGTCAACACCAATCTGAAGCGGAAGGAAATTTTCTTCCTTACAACGACGGCGAACATATTCTTCAACTTCCCACATATCTACGCCAGGCTTAATCAAATCACGTAAGCCGATATGAATGCTTGCTAGAAAATCACCAGCCTTGTCCATAGCTTCGATTTCACGAGCTGATTTTAATGTTATCATTATTTCTCCTAGTTTCTAATTAATTTTAACGGTCACATTTGCTTTTGAAACAATCTGATGACCATGATAAATATCGTAATCAATAATAGCTGATCGTCTCGTATGATGGATAATGCGTGCTTGAATGCGCAGTGTATCATCTATCTGAACAGCCTGCAAAAAGTAGATTAACATCTGCTCGATGATGAGATTGCGCCCACTATTCACAACTAAATCTTGAGTCATGTGGGTCAGAATTTCTGCCAATACACCATTAGCCAAAACACCGTTCTTCTCTAACATAAAGGGTTCCACTGTAATGACGACTTCATCATGGTGATAAGAAAGTTTTTGACCAATCTGCTCAGAAAAAGTCGGTAGAGCCGAAACTTGGGAACGACTCATTTTCTCCATGACATCTCGTCTGGTTACAACCCCAAGCAAGGTTTGATTATTCCGAACAACCGGTACCATTTCAAAGTCTTCTGCGATCATCCGTTGACTCACATTGGCAATATTTGTCGATAATCCAACCAAAAATAGACTACGAGACATGACCTTGTCAATTGTGGTACTTGGTGACTTATCACCAGCGTCTCTCATTGTAACAACCCCAACAACGACCTGATGTTGGTTAATAACTGGGAAACGACTGCTACGATTCTTACGAACCAAATCCAAATAATCTTTGACTGTATCGGTTTCTCTTAGAAAACCATATTCATGACTTGGACGATAAAGCTTCTCAACTGTCAAAATATCAGTCTTGATTTGGACATTTGACAAGGCTTTATTGATCATGGTCGCGACAGTGAAAGTGTCATGCTTGCTTCTCAGAACAGGAATTCCTTTTTGATTGGCCAGTTTAAGAACATCATCATGAATCTGAAATCCCCCTGTAACCAAAACGGCATTTTCATTTTCAAGTGCTAACAGTTGGATACGGGTACGGTCTCCGACAATCAAGAGCCCCCCATCATGAAGGTAAGATAAAATATTTTGCTCAGTCATGGCACCGATTGAAAACTTACTAAATTCTCTCTCTAAACCTTCTTGTCCAGCCAGAACCTCAGAAGAGGTCACTTCAGCAATTTCAGCAAAAGTTAATCTTTCGATAGCAACTTTCTGGGATTTAACACGGATAGTACCACTTCTTGGGCGAGTCTCTACAATTCCACGGTTTTCAGCTTCTTTAATGGCCCGATAGGCAGTTCCATCACTGACTCCCAGATGATTGGAAATACTACGAACACTGACCCTTTTACCTACTGGTAATTCCTCCAAATAGCTTAGAATTTCCTGATGCTTACTCATTGAATTCTCCTTTTACATACCGAAATTCAAGATAATCCCGCATTTTTTTTGTGTAGCGATCACTTCCCTTAAACTGACGGAACAAACTAAATCCAGACTTAAGAGCAACTCTTTGGCTAGCTTCATTTTCAAGGTGGGTAATGATAGATAATTGTTTTAAGCCAAATTCCTCAAAAGAAAGCTGACAAATTTTTCTAACAACCTCTGTCATAAATCCTTGCGACCAAGCATCTTTCCTCAAAAAATAGCCAAGCTCAGCTTCTTTTTTGATTTCATCTAACTTCTCAAATTTAATAGAACCAATCATTTGTTGATTTTTCTGGTCACAAATTGCCCACACTCCCAAAGGGGACTTCATAAAGTAATTGGCCAACGCATATTGGCTCTCTTCCAGACTTGCCTGAGTCGGGAAAATAAATTGAAGATTTTCTGGATTCGAAGCTATCTCATGGAAGTCCTGACTATCACTAAAAAAGAAAGGACGCAAATACAAGCGATCCGTTTCAAAAAAAGAAAACATTGCTAATTTGGTCCAAATATTCATAAACACCTCTACGGTTTAATCCTCAACAAGTGTAATATCCGCTCCTAGATTACGTAATTTTTCAATAATATCTGAATATCCACGTAAGATAAACTCGATATTTGTAATTTCAGTTTGTCCCTCGGCCATCAAACCAGCAATAACCAAAGCTGCACCAGCTCTTAAGTCGGTCGCTTTAACACTGGCTCCACGCAAATTACGTCCACCCGTGTACAAAATATGACCATTTGTTGTCGAAATATCCGCATCCATCTTTGCTAGTTCAAAAACATGATTTACACGTTTTTCGTAAATCGTATCGACAATTGTACCACGACCATTAGCTGTTAGTAAAAGAGGGGTAAGCGGTTGTTGCAAATCAGTTGCAAAGCCTGGGTAAGGAGCTGTCTTAATATTGATTGCTTTCAAATTAGACTGCTCTTCGACAAAAATGCTGTCTTCAGATACAGTCATTCTCACTCCCATTTCTTCCAGCTTAGCAATAAATCCTTCCAGGTGTTCGTAAAGAACATTATTTATATGAATCCCCTTGCCGACTGCAGCAGCTAAAGAAATATATGTTCCAGCTTCAATACGATCTGGAATCACCTGATGACGTGTCCCATGTAATCTTTCAACACCATCAATAATGATGATATTAGTTCCTGCCCCACGGATATGGGCACCCATATTATTCAAGAGGGTAGCTACATCAATAATCTCAGGCTCACGGGCTGCATTTTCAATAATAGTACGACCATTCGCTTTAACCGCAGCAATCATCGTATTGATCGTTGCCCCTACACTAACCGTATCCATGTAAATACTTGCACCATGAAGTCCTGTATCTTTAGCAGATAACTTCATGTTATCTCCCTCGTAGCTAACAGTGGCACCCATAGCTTCAAACGCCTTAAGGTGTAAGTCAATCGGACGAGGACCAAGATCACATCCTCCCGGTAGACCAACTGTCGCTTCACCAAAACGACCCAAGAGGCTACCATAAAAATAGTAAGATGCACGAAGACTGTTGATTTTTCCATAAGGCATTGGAATATTTTGAACACCTCTTGGATCAATCTCCAATACATCGTCATAACGCTTAACAGTAGCTCCCATCAATTCCATAATTTCGACAAGACTCGCTACATCCGAAATATCTGGAACACAATCCAAAGTCACCACATCATCAGCCAAGATAATAGCCGGAATTAAGGCCACAACACTATTTTTAGCACCACTAATAGTGATTTCACCTTGTAGTGGTAATCCACCATTGATAACAATTTTTCTCATTCTAAGTTTTCAATACTCTTTCAAGATTTCTAATAAGGTCTTTAAAATAAATTATATCATAAATGCAACCTTTTTTCCATCCTTTTCAATTTTATTGGATAAATCAGAGTTGACGAGTTAGTAACTGAATTACTTAATACTCAATGAAAATCAAAGAGCAAACTAGGAAACTAGCCGCAGGCTGCTCAAAACACTGCTTTGAGGTTGTAGATAGAACTGACGAAGTCAGCTCAAAACACTGTTTTGAGGTTGTGGATAGAACTGACGAAGTCAGTTACCTATACCTACGGCAAGGCGACGCTGACGTGGTTTGAAGAGATTTTCTAAGAGTATAATCTTTCTCGAATCGCTATTGCCCTTTTTTGTCCCCTGAAATCGAGTAGGAGCTAAGACTAGCTCCCTTATCTAAGTATCGGAATACGCCTGTTCAACTAAATTTTAGCAAGAACTTCTCCCCTTCTCTCAGTTCGCAGAAGCATTTTATACATACCGTCCTATATTTCATGAACAAGACGTTTTCAGGCTAGCATCCTATCAGACAATCTATTTTAAAGATAACCGTGACTCAGGATTACTTCTATCTGTCGTTTTCCCTGATTCAATAAATGTTGCAACTTTCATTTTTTCTCCTTCTCTATTTATCTTAATAAACAGGACGTGTCAATCCTTGAGTATCAGGGTCTGCAAGACCTATACTTTCTCTATTGAGGTAAGTTGGATCAGCAATCATTTTTACGACAACATCTGCAATACTTTGACGTGAGCCAGAGACACCGACATATGATTCTCCTTTGTACGTAATACTGTATTTCACCTCATCACGGTCATTTAACCAAGGCAAACGTAAAGTTGTGTAATCTAAGCCTGATTTTTCTAACAATTCGTCAGAACGTCGAGCTCGATTGAGCCCTGCTTGCGTAAGCATTTCTGTATTCCAACGACCATATTCTCCAGGAACTTCTCCGTAAATTCCTAAAACATTTGAAGCTATAACACGTTTAACATCATTTTTAATCATTGCTGCAATAACACCTTGAGTCAGTTTGTTATCAGGGTCATGGTCAACATTTGAAATAAAAACAATATCTTGTCCTTGAACAGCCTTGTCCAACATTTCTTGGTCGTGAATGTCAGCATCTACTGTCCTTACACGCGCAGGATTAATAGCCACTAAGTCATCAACACGATGACTTTTTCGTAAATAAAGTGTCAATTGAACATCATCTTGTTCGCTCAAAAGACGCTTCGCTACAATCCGTGCAATTTGTCCATTGGCACCCAAAATTAAAACATTTTTCATTTATTATTCCTCCAACAATCTTAAAAATTAATCATTAGCATGAGTGTCATAAGCTGACAAGAGATAATCTCCAACGCCTGGTGCGTCTGGGTCATGAGCACCTTTTCCTTTGTCAAGGTCACGAATCTCTGCCATTTCTTCAGCGGTCAATTCAAAATCAAAGAGTTCTTTGTTTGATGCCATGCGAACTTTCTTGGTTGATTTTGGCAAGACAACGATACCTTCTTGCACTTCAAATCGCAAAATAATTTGCCCAGCATCTTTGCCATATTTGTTAGCCAAAGCTGTGATGATTGGTTCGACAAATAAGTCTTTATTTCCTTGTCCGAGTGGCGCCCAAGCTTCGATTTTAACATCATCCTTTGCAAGCAGGTCACGTATAGCTTTTTGTTGGAAATACGGGTTGAACTCTACTTGGTTAACAGCTGGAATCGTATTGAAATGTGGAACAAATTGATTCCAAAAGTTTGGCGTGAAGTTTGATACACCGATCGATTTGATTTTACCAGCAGCTTTGGCTTCTTCTAGAGCTTTCCAAGCTTCTTCGACTTTGCCATAAGGTTGGTGAAGCAGGTAGAGGTCAAGGTAATCAAGCCCCATTTTTTCCAAGGTTGCATCAATGGTTGCTTTAGCAGTTTCGTAAGCATAATCTTGAATCCAAAGTTTACTAGTGACAAAGATTTCATCACGTGGAATGCCTGAATCTTTGATAGCTTGTCCGACTTCTTTTTCGTTAAAATAAGCTTGCGCTGTGTCAATATGACGGTAACCAACTTCTAAGGCTTCCTTAACAGCTGTATAGGTCGAGCCGTCTGCAGGAATTTGGAAAACACCAAACCCAACTGCTGGAATACGATTGCCATCATTTAAAGCAATTGTTTTCATCTTTAGTTTTCTCCATTTTTTCTCTGTTCAATCAAACGCAAGAACATGCCAACTGTTGAAGGATCTTGGTGATTGAAAAACAGACTTTCTTTTGTATCAAGTTCTGCAATGGCTGTCATATCTTCATCGGTTAAGTTAAAATCAAAAACATCAATATTCTCAGCCATACGCTCTGGTTTTACTGATTTTGTCAAGCAGACGATACCACGCTCCACCTGCCAACGAATCATAATTTGAACTGTGGACTTACCATATTTTTCCGCGATCGCCACTAGTGTCGGATGAGAAAAGATGCCATTTCTACCTTCTGCAAAAGTAGCCCATGACTCCATCTGAACATTGTTTTTGATCATATTCTCTTGTGCAAAAATCTGTTGATTAAACGGATGGGTTTCAACTTGATTGACCTGTGGTGTGATTTCATTAAAAGCCACCAGATCACTCAGACGATCGGGATAGAAATTGCTGACACCAATGGCACGCAGTTTCCCTTCTTTATACAAGTCCTCCAAAGCACGATAAGAACCATAATAATCTGAAAAGGGCTGATGAAGGAGCATCAAGTCTAGATAATCCAAGCCCATGACCTCCAATGAATGTAGAACGGCTTTTTTCGTTTTCTCATAACCGTAATGCTCTAGCCAGACTTTGCTAGTAATGAAAAATTCTTCCCTTGGCAAACCTGATTCTGCGATAGCTTCACCAACTTCTTTTTCATTGGCATAAGACTGAGCCGTATCAAAATGACGATAGCCAACCTTAATAGCATCAAGCACGGCCTGCTTGGTTTCACTGGCAGGAATTTGGAAAACACCAAAACCAAGAATTGGCATCTTCACTCCATTGTTCAAACTAATGTGTTTCATAGGATTCATCTCACTTTCTAACCTTATTATAGTCCTATTTTGTTTAGCTGTACAATAGCAAAGAAAAATAGCAGTATTCATTTTTTTTAATACTACTATCTATACTAAACCTAATCCTCCTTCAATTGCCTTAGAATCACAAGAACTACCAGAGTCAAAAGAACGGAAAGAAGCATGGCTGGCGGAAAAATAGTAGCTGCAAGACAAGACCGACGACTTTCCCAATCGTATCAAAGAATATCCATTTCTTCATGTCTTCTATTCGTTGTTTTAAGAGAAGATTATTTGGATCATCTTGATAAAGCGAACGATAAAGCTCTCTGTTTGAAACCGTAATGAATAAGACAATCAAGCCATAGACAACTTGTGCTAACGAATCGGTAAAATTAGTTGAAACAATAGCCGTCACATAGAGGAATAACGAGGAGGCAAAGAGAAGAATCATCACCCACCAGACAGTTTTACTGGATATTTTTTGAACATAGAGCCATTCATTATGAATGATGATCAGCATACTGCCTAACCATAAAAATGAAATAATGTAGGCAAAGAAATTATTTCGCAATGCCCAAAGCCGTGTAGGAAAATCATTGGTACCTCTGTTTCATCCTCTGGAACTTGATAGAGAACGTTGGCATGGTCAACGTGAGAAGTCTGACCGGCACTGGTTTTCTCCCATTGATTAGCTGGATCAAAAGTTCCTTCAGAAGTTGTCACAATCCCACCAGCTGAGAAAATTCCTTGATCCGCGATTCGAAGTACAGTACTATCAATATTCGCTGAGCTTGCAGTCGAATTGCTGGTCGAATTTGCTTAGCAAGCAGCTAGCAAAATAGTTGCAATCGCTGTTGTTGTAAATAATTTTATTTTTCTTGAGTTCATTTCTATACCTCTAAATCTTTTTTCTTGTCCTTTGGACATGATTTTGTATAAACGATAAAAACTCGTGGGTAAAATAGTGATTTTTGATAATAGTATTTAGAATGTGAATACTAAAATAGATTTAACTCTTCTCCGTCAACTATATTTATTCTGTTCCTGAGAATGTTAAAAATATTTTCAAGCTTCCTCACCGCATTTTCATATTCATTGATTTTACTATTTAACTGATTTTGAATACCTTCAATCTCAGATTCTACCCGCTCAATCGTTAGCTACTGCGATAAGTTTAGCTTTGAACGCTCATACTTAGCTAGTCGCTTAGTGTCTTGATTCTCACTTTGTAAGTTAACAACGACTTCCGCCATCTTGTTTAGGATAGCATTTTTTCTTGTAAGTTTGTTAAATCAATGTCTAGCTGTGCAATTTCTTCAACCAGTTCATCTTTTAATTCAAAAAAGGATTTATTTTGAGTGTGCAAGGTCATCAATAAATTGATTTCTTCTATTTTTTGTTGAAGGCTAGACAGACTTATTCGTCTCATATAAGGCAGAGACTTATTGTCAAATGTCAGTTGGCGAATCAAGTCCATTCCTTTCATATGTCGATTCTTTTTTGAGTTCTCTTTATGATAAATGAAATAAGAAGATGTTTCTCGAATAAAAACCTGATACTGTTTCTTATTTTCTTGTTCTAAAATATTTAGTTGATGATTTGGAATGAAGATTAGTCCTTCTTGTCCAATCCCCATCAAAACCTTAATGAAAAGTCCATCTGAAACCACCTTTTCAACCTGCTCTTCAGCAATCTCAACTTCAAACTCATGTACAGCATCTCTCTTAGTTTTATACGTTTTCATAAGCTTCGGTTATTTCTTCTACAGTCAATACGTCTGAATACTGTTGCATTTCAAATTTTTCAAATTCCGTTTTTACGTCACTATTTTGAAGCACTTCAACCACATCAAGTTCCTTGAAGTAGGTTTCAAAATACGCAGTATCATAAAGATTTTTCTTTCTTAATAACTTATTTGGTATGGAAATGCAGCTTTTTCCATCAGTAAGAACAAAATCTATCATTTTTATCTTGCTCTTCAATTCCATTCCCAGTAACTGAGCTTTCTCAACTAAATCATCAAATGAGTTGGATCTTGGCAACAAAAATTCTAAAATCTGTTCAATCTTTCTCTTAGCAAAGTAATGTTGAAAATATTCTTTTGAATAGGGTTCTCTCTTATTCAGCTTATCTCCTCGGATGACTTGTTTCATATTCCTATCTGTCATAAAAAATCGGCTATGTTTCCTTGAGAAATCTACTTTAACATCTAGTTGCTCAGCTTTTTTCATAAAATCATTGAAGTCAATTGAATGTTCCATGAGAAAAGATAACCTCTGCTTCAATTCGTATTTGTGATTAGAACAGCGATAGACCTCGTAATCCCTATGAGAATAGCATTTAATGGGAATAATTTTTGCACCAGCTACTTTAGAAATTCTATCCGAAATCATTTGTAAATTTCTTTCAAGAGCGTAGTCTCACTTCAACTTTTTTTGAGATTAGCAGGCGATTGAGTTGATAATAATGTAATTATGACAATGATCCTGATCAACATGAGTGGCAACAATGAATTTATAGTGAGCACCTGTCAACTCTTTTATCGTTTCATAGTCAATACGATTGATTTCCTTTGGGCTTAATGTATCTTCAGTTGAGAAAGATTTAATAATATGATGAGCATGTGTTTTCTGTTGCTTTTTCTCTTGTCTATCAAACCGTGAATCGTAGAGTTGGTCATTTGAAAGGAAATTATTTTGATACATCTTTACCAGTTCCACATAGTCAGGAAAATCAAGATAATTATTCATCCCAAAATCTGAAATCAACGATAAATTCCTTATTTTCTTAGGATTAAGAATATATTTAATTAATTGACGGTGGTATTTTTTCCCATGAACAGCATAGTGCTTAGTGATGACCATAAAATTCTCTCAATCGTTGACACTTTATGTCAAAATCTTGTTGTCACTGTTTTTCTAACTCAGCTATACCGAGCTACAATTCTTTTACTTGTTGTAGACTTAATAGGTGGCTTTGATTTACCGCACGTGCAATCTGGTTTATATTATTTCCAATCCTACGAATTTCAAAAATCAGGTCTTGAAATCCTCTTGTATCGATTGTGATAAAATTCATACCAGAATCGAGTAAGGTTTTTCTGGAATAATGAGAAAAGTTTGGACATGGGCTATAAGCAATATTTTTGTTGAGGATAATTAATTCTTGGTCACTCAAATACACTTTTTTCAAATTGGTTCGATAACGATTTTCCATAATAACTTACCTCATGTACTTGTCTTTGAATGAATGGCTTAATAGAATACTTATCTCAATTTCCTTCATCAAGTTTTTAACACAGGTCAAAATGATTTCAAGATGTTCTATTATAACGGTTTGTGACGACTTTGCTAGAACAAGTAGCTCATGTAGATCTCGATAAATCTGTTCTACTTTTTGGTGCTGTAAATATTTTATCCAATCTTCAAGTTGCGGGGATGATTGACAGTTTGGTTCTAATAATTTACCCCTAGCAAAAGGGGAGAATTGCTCATATCCATCCTGTATCATCAAATTTTGTATTTCTTGATACTCTTTTACTGAAAAATTGATTTCCTTGCGTATCTCTCTAACTAAGTTTCCCATCCTGAATTCTCCTAGTTCTTTATTATCGGTACATCCCCGCACTCGTATTAGACACGGCGCTGCATAATATCTTCCTTTCAGGTCTTCGCGAGCTCAGATATTGTGTCCACAATATCCCTAAAATCATATCGCCAGCTAATCAAAACCTACCAGTTTTGATCAGCTAACGATAAGATAACTTGGTGGCTCAGCCCCCAAACACCTAGTAGAAAATCAAAAATTGATTTTCTTGGAATGATATAAGGATATCAGGGATGATTTGGAAAAGATATCACATTATCAAAGTAATGGTGAGAAAAAAGAGGCTCTATAATATTTGTAGTGGGTAAATCCTCTATAGATATTATGGAGCCTATTTTTGTATAGAAAAAAAG
>NZ_CFGI01000015.1 GCF_001347015.1 Streptococcus pneumoniae | reverse complement strand
GGAACTTACCCTGACACGGATTTCCACTGGTTTTTAGGATTTTTATCAGACTAACTTCCACTTGGATTAGCAGTGGAACTTAGTTTGGGAATTTAGCTTTTTTTTGCATAGCTTCTTACCGGGTACGGATATCAAACTCTTTAAACACAATACGTAAGTCTCTTAACACTCTTTGACGCCCTCGGAATCGTTCATTTCTTAAAATGCGTTCTAGCTCTTCTTGTTGCTCTTTAGTTTGTTTGTTTCTATAATCTCTTAGTGTTTCATGAAAGAGATAATAGTCATCTAGCCAGAGACCTCCCTCACTTATACGATGACTGATTTCACCCACTTCTTCATAGGGTTCTTTATTATATCTTCGTTTGTGGCTTTCTTGCTTACGGAGATAATCTAAAATTCGATTCCGGAATTTTGTTTTGAAATATTTACGTAAGCGTGGGATATCTTCTACCAATTCTTCTTCTCTACTGATCAATTCATGTAAGCAAATCATACCCTCTTGGTCCCAATCCGATAGCTCCCATAAATGAAGGTAATATTCATTTCTACACTTATATACACTCCCCTGGACTTCTTCATACAATTCTTTAAGCATAATTTTCCCCTTTCTGTGTACAGTCTAACAAATAAAGAAGCTAGTTGGGTTCATTTCCTCCATTCTGTTCCCTACACCGTCTAAACTGCACAAAAAAGAGAGGACAAGCCTCTCTTAGGGTTATTTTTCATCATTCATTTTTGACTTCACTTCATCATAGGATAGCGCATGAGATTCCTCTTCTACTGTCTCAGGCATCTTTCCTGTTTCATAGAGAGATTTAATTTGTGTACTATCCAATGTTTCGTATTTCAATAATGCTTCTGCAATCAACTTGTGAGTTTCACGATTTGATTGGATGATTTCAGCAGCTTTATTTCGTGCTTCATTTAATAATGAACGAACCTCTTCGTCAATTTCATAAGCTGTTTGTTCTGAAATTGATTTTTGAGGACTCTGTGCACCAAACATAGCATGATTTCCTTCATATTGTACTGGGCCAAGTTTTTCACTCATACCGTACTCTGTAACCATTGCACGCGCCATTTGTGTCGCTTGTTCAAAGTCGTTTGAAGCTCCTGTAGTTTGGACATTAAAGATAATTTCTTCAGCTACACGTCCACCCATTAAGCCAGCCAATTGCTCTTTCATATCTTCTTTGGATAGAAGCATTTGGTCTTCCTTAGGAAGTGCAATCATATAACCACCTGCACGACCACGTGGTACAATTGTAACCTTATGGACAACTCGGGCATTCGATAAGACTAAACCAACAATGGTATGTCCTGCCTCATGATAGGCAACCAATTCACGTTCTTTTTGTGAAACTGTCTTATCTTTCTTAGAAGGACCAGCAATCACTCTATCTTCTGCCTCATCAATATCTGAAGCATCAATTATCGATTTATTGCGACGAGCAGCAACTAAAGCCGCTTCATTCAAGACATTCTCTAAATCAGCACCAACAAAACCTGGAGTTTGTTGAGCCACTAATTTCAAATCAACATCTTCTGCTAAAGGCTTGTTCTTAGCATGAACTTTCAAGATTGCTTCACGACCTTTAACATCAGGGCGACCAACCAATACTTTTCTATCAAAACGTCCTGGACGCAAAAGGGCAGGATCAAGTACATCTGAACGGTTTGTCGCAGCGATGACGATAATCCCTTCATTTCCCTCAAAACCATCCATCTCAATCAAAAGTTGGTTCAAGGTTTGTTCACGTTCGTCATTACCTCCGCCGAGACCGACTCCACGTTGACGTCCAACAGCATCAATTTCATCGATAAAGATAATAGCTGGTGCTGCTTTTTTGGCATCTTCAAAAAGAGAACGAACACGACTAGCTCCAACTCCGACAAACATTTCTACAAAGTCAGAACCTGAAATACTAAAGAATGGAACACCTGCTTCTCCGGCGACTGCCTTAGCAAGTAACGTCTTACCTGTTCCCGGAGGTCCCTCTAGAAGGACACCTGCTGGAATACGAGCCCCAAGTTTTGTAAATCTTTTTGGATCTTTTAAAAATTCAACAACTTCAACTAGTTCTTGTTTTTCTTCCTCAGCTCCAGCGACATCTGAAAATCTTACTTTAATATCTTCTTTATTTGCAGCTTTAGCCTTACTACGTCCAAAACTCATTGGGTTACGACCATTGCCTCCCCCCATATTTCCCATCATAGAGAATAGAAAGAAGAATAGAATTCCAAATGGCACAATGGATACGAGTAGATTAATCCACATACCACTTGAACTTTCATGCTTAACAGTTACTTCCGCTTTATGATCAGAAGCAAGCTTTTGCAATTCTGATACTGTGGTATCAGAGGGAAGAATAATACTTGAAAATTTCTCTACCTTAGTAACAGATGGCGTGAAAAACTGAATGCCTGTTTCTTCTCTACTTGTTTTAGGATTTTTATAAACACCCGAAACTTCGATAACACTGCCATTTGGTTGGTAAGTCAATTCTTTTACATTGTCATCGGTAATTTCTTTTACCAATTCTGTATAATTAATTTGCTCACTTTTCCCTGCAACACTACCTGTACTAAAATACTGGTAAGCTGTAACTAGGAAAAAAATAAGTAATAACCATAGAAATGGATTTTTAATTAAACCATTATTTTGTTTTTTCATTAAAAATTGTTCTTTCTAATTTGAATACACTTCTTCTTTCAATACTCCAACATAAGGAAGATTACGATAATTTTCTTTGTAGTCTAAACCATAACCTACTACAAACTCATTTGGGATAGTAAAGCAGGTATAGTCTGCCTCAATTTCTACAACACGTCCCTCTGGTTTATCCAATAAGGTTGCAATCTTAACAGAAGCTGCATCTCTTTCAATAAACATATCTCGCAAATTCTTCAAAGTTTGACCTGTATCAATGATATCTTCTACAAATAGAACATGTCTTCCTTTGATATCCTGAGTCACATCTTGTTTAATATTGATAACACCACTACTTGCTGTTCCACCATGGTAGCTAGAAACCATCATGAAGTCCATTTCAATATGTGTATCAATATGTTTGACCAATTCAGCCATAAAAGGAATAGATCCTTTTAAAATCCCAACTAAAATTGGATTTTTTCCTGCATAGTCCTTAGTTAATTGAGCACCTAATTTTTTAGCAGCTTCTGTAATTTCATCGTGTGAAACGAGGATTTTTTTAATATCGTTTTCTAACATTTTTTTACCTATCTATTTTTTCTATATAAAGTACAGTGTTCATTATATCATTTTTCGTGTTTTTACTCAAATTACTGGTCGCAATTCCCAAAATTGAGACAATTTCACCAAATTGCTCAATAATCAGAGCAGATTTCCGCTTTTCCATAGGGATTTTCAAATCAATAAATAGACGTCTGAGTTTTTTTCTATGCCCATTTTGAATCAAAACATCTCCTGGTTTTCGATGACGAATGTGTATGGATGTTTCCCGTGAAACAGGTATTTGTTGAATTGATTCACCTTCTAATGGAATCCCAAAGGAAAATAAATATCCTTGATAAGTAACCTGATTTTGATAGTGTAACACAAATTCATCTTCCTTTTCATCAGCCTGCGGACTGATTTTACAAATCTGAAACCGTTGGTACTCTTTTATCAATTCATAGCCATTTTTAAGCGGATGACGATACTGGCTTTTAGATTTTAAAATCTGCCGAACTTCATCAAACTGAGCTTTTGTAAGATTCAAATCTGGAAAACGATTCAGATAAGTTTGAAGTAAAACTCTTTGTGTCGACTCAGAGTAAGACAATAGCTGCTCTAAATTTTCTACATCAATATTCTTTGATAATTCAGCTATAGCCAAATCATAATCTAAAATTTCATTACCGATACTTAAGATTGCATCCCTAAATCGAGGATTTTCTTTCTCTAATTCTGGTAAGTAAGAGTTTCGAATACGGTTGCGAAAATAATGATTTTCCTTATTTGATGTATCTTCAAAGTGAAAAATTGGAGGAAAGTCTTTTTTCTGAAAATGTAAGAAGGGACGAATGATTTCTATGTCTCCGACTACTTGCTTCTCCTTAATTCCTGATAGATAGCGCAAACGAGTGCCTCGAATCAAACGCATTAAAATCGTTTCCACCTGATCATCCGCATGGTGGGCAGTGACTAAAGCTGTCGCACCTGTCTTTTTCATGACCTCTTGAAAAAAATCATAACGAAAATTTCGTGCACGCGCTTCTGAAAATTCTCCTGAAAAATTGCTGATATAAATAGGAAGCTCTGCTTCAGCAGCCAACTTCCTTAATTCCTTTTCTTCCCAATCTGATTCAATTCTCTGCTTATGATTCACATGAGCTAGAATCAATTCAATTTCTAACTCTTTTTGATAAGTAGATAATACCTTAAATAGAAACATAGAATCTAGTCCACCAGAAAGAGCTAGCACCACCTTAGTATGCTTTTTGAAATATCCCTTCTTGAGAAAATGATTTAAAAAATCTTGTTCCCTCATTTTAGAACCTCATAAATATCCTTGGATATCTGAGAAATTGTATCATAATCAGAATTCTTAGTGAAAATAGAAAGAATAAATGGAGAATCTGCGTAGACAACACCTGTATCATGCTTAAATTCGTCCGCATCCCCAATTTTATGAGCTACCTTCACAGAAACACCTTTGGCAATTCGCTGATTATCAAAATCTGTTTTAGTCAAAGACTCTAGCACAAATCCATTTTGATTATAAATAGCTTCCATGACCTTCCCGGCCATCTTGGAAGAAATCAATTTTTCTTTTGGATCCCAATCATCTCCCATAATGGCAGACATCTTGGATTTGAATGTGGCATCAGATTTGTTTGAAATGTAATAACCCAATATATTATGAGCTACATTATCAGATTCTTTAGATACTTTTGTGATTAAGTCCTTGAGAGAATACTCTTTATTATCCTCTTTTTTAGGAAGACTACCACTTCCCTCTGGTTTATAAGAACCTGGAAAATCATTGACTGCAGATACATATTTTACAGTCGTGTCTAACTGATAAAGACCCTCATTTATTTTTTCTTGCGTATAATAGAGATAAGGGAGTTTCAAAACGCTGGCTGCATACATCTTTTCATCTTGATTGATACCAGCTTCTTTTCCAGTAGTCAGTTGCTTAACATAAATAGAGAAAGAATCTTTCTGATATTTTTCAGATAACATTTCTTGAACTTTACTCATCCGATTATCTTCTTCAGAAGTTGATTCTTTAGCTACCCATCCAGTCTGATCAATATGTAGAAATTCTCTTCCTTCTACAAACATGGTCTTGTCGATTGATACTTGCGAATAAGCTGATAAGGATGATTTCACTTCTTTTAAATCATAAGGACTATTATACAGTTTAAAGTCAGATTCTAACCATACTTTTTTTATTGCTGGAGTTACCTCTGTTTGATCATATAAAAATCGTTTATCCGCAGCTATAAATTGATGATTTGATAGCTTAAATACCGGAATTCCTTGTTTATTTAAGCGCCACTCAGTTATTTGAAAACTTGTTTGAGGAGTCAATTTTCCAGATTCCACTACTAAATCTTCATTCGCATAAATAGGAACCTCTCCATAAACCATAGGAGAATTTAGCTTTTCTCTAAAATAAATACCAAAGTCAGATTGCAAAAGGTAATAAATTTCTTTCGAAGTATAGACGACTTCTTTTTCTGTGCTAACGACTTTTGAAATGGTCAATAAACTCGGTAGCAACAAAATAATTAAGAATTTACGCATTCTTCCTTTCCTTTTCTTCTTGTAAACGCAATAATTGATTTTTATCAGCCAATTCTTCCAGCTTTTCATCTGACAAACTCAAAAATTGCTCAATTACGTCTAATAAATTTTCCATTTTATCACCTTTGAAGCAAGTCAGGAATCGTATAAACTATTTCCCTCGACTTAGAATAATAGTACTTCGCTCGTGTATATTTGGCAGCATAATCCTCATCTTTCAACTTGGTAGCAAATGCTGTCTCCTTATCCTTTTCATCACTCAAAGTTTGATACTGAGTTTGCAAGTCTGCTAATTGCTGACGTCTTTGGAGTAATTGCTGATAGCTCTGCGCTAAATTAAAAGTTGGCAAGATAAATAATAGCATAATCAAAATCAATACCCACCCCATAAAACGATTCCGTTTTTGTCGTTCTTTCATCAGGTAGCGACGACGTTGGTATTCATTTTGAATAAAAGAATTATTCAATTGTACAATATTTTTAGACATTTTCTTCTACCCGTGTTTCACTGATAATTTCATACATGCCTGCTGCATCTTCTTTTTTCGTACTATCTTTCATCTCTAGTACTTTTACAAGTAGCAACTTATTGCCAAATCGAATTTCAACTCGGTCATTAACTTTCAAATCCGTTGAACTTTTGGCCAAGATCCCATTCACCTTGATTCTGCCTTTATCTGCTACTTCTTTTGCAACTGTACGACGCTTGATAATTCGCGATACTTTTAAATATTTGTCTAATCTCATCCTTATTACCTCAACTTATTATTGTACCATTTTTATCTATTTTATAGAAGAAAAATATCAAATGGCATTTTCTTCCTTCGACTCTTTTATCTCTAATAAACTTTCTCCAAAAATTATCAGACCTTCTAAAATTTCATAATCTTTCTTATTTCGGACATCAAATACAAGCTCCATTGATCCTTCATTATCAGCTATGGCTGCTTTTAAGTTTGTTGCAGATAAAGCTTTAAAATAATCTTGAGCCAAAAACAGTAGTTGAGTGACTTTTTCAAATTGAACTGTAATCTTATTTTCTTTTCTTTCCACACGTTGAACAAAGACCTTGTCCAAGTATGATTTGACCAAACCAATCTCTAAAAGATAGGCTACTACATCTGGGTATTCTCCAAAACGGTCTATCAACTCCTCTTGTAACTCTTCATAATTGACACGGTTGTCAATTTGACGAATTTTCTTGTAAATTTCAATCTTATGTCGTTGATCAGAAATATAAGTATCAGGAAGATAGGCATCAATTTGCAAAATCAACTCAGCATTCCCTTTGGTTCTTGTGTTAGTGTTAGCATTACCGTTTCGTTTAGCAATAGCTTCCTCTAGTAACTGCGAATACAATTCAAAACCAACAGAATCAATGAAACCAGACTGGGATTTTCCTAGGAGATTCCCTGCTCCACGAATCGAAAGATCTCGCATTGCAATCTTAAATCCAGAGCCCAATTCTGTAAATACTTTGATCGCTTCTAATCTCTTTTCAGAAACTTCACTGATTGATTTTTCTGGGCGATACATGAGATAGGCATAAGCAATACGATTACTACGACCGACTCTTCCTCTTAACTGATACAAGGTTGACAAGCCCATATGGTCCGCATTTTCAATAAATAAAGTATTGGCATTTGGAATGTCCACCCCTGTCTCAATAATGGTAGTCGTCACTAAAATATCATACTGACCTTCAATGAAATCCAGTAGAGTATTTTCTAACTGAATCTCACTCATTTGCCCATGAACATAACCAATCGAAGCCTCTGGAATCAACTCCTGTAATTCTGAAACCTTCTGGTCAATCGTGTCAACTTTGTTGTAAAGATAGTAAACTTGACCTCCACGCTCCATTTCACGTAAAACAGCATCACGAATGACACTATCATTTTTTTCCAAAACATAGGTTTGCACTGGATAACGATTAGTCGGCGGAGTTTCAATAACAGACAAATCTCTGATTCCCAGCATAGACATGTGAAGGGTACGAGGAATTGGCGTAGCTGTCAAAGTTAGAACATCCACTTGTTTCTTCAATTCTTTCAAAGTTTCCTTATGCTTGATACCAAATCGTTGTTCCTCATCAATAATCATCAAGCCCAAATCAGCAAATACAACATCTTTAGACAAAACACGATGGGTTCCAATCAAAATATCAACTTGACCGTTTTTCAATTTTTCAAGTGTTGCAGTCTGCTCTTTTTTACTTCTAAAGCGACTCAACACATCAATATTAACTGCAAAATTTTGGAACCGTTCCTTAAAATTCGTATAGTGCTGTTGCGCTAAAACCGTCGTCGGAACTAGAACGACAACTTGTTTGTGATCATTGACAGCCTTAAAGGCTGCACGCATTGCAACTTCAGTCTTTCCAAAACCAACATCCCCAACTAAAAGTCGATCCATTGGCTGAGAAGCTTGCATATCTCTCTTGATTTCCTCAATACTACGAAGTTGATCATCCGTTTCAACATAAGGGAAAGCATCATCAAAGGTCTGTTGATCCTCATCATCAGCTGAGAAAGCAAAACCCTTCAACTGACTACGTTCAGAGTAGAGTTTGATTAAATCATCAGCTATATCCTCTACCTGATTCTTAACTTTTTGCTTGGCCTTTTTAAAATGACCGTCATTCAATTTATTGAGTTTAGGAGCTTTCCCATCACTTGAAATATATTTGGACAGTAGATGAATCTGTTCTACTGGGATGGAGATTTGATCCCCATTTTGATACTGGACACTTACATAATCGCGGTGAATCCCCTTGATTTCAATTGTTTCAATCCCTAGATATTGACCAATTCCATGGATATGGTGAACAACGTAATCTCCTTTTTCAAGTTCATTGTAATCTTTTAATCTCTCTGCGTTTGAAACATGTTGTCTTCGAAAACGACGTTTCAATTTCTTTTGAAAAATCTCATGTTCAGTTATCAATAAAACCTTTTCATCTACAAAATGAAAACCATGTCTTAGATTGCCCTCGATTAAGTTTACAGATTCTTGACAGATTCTTGACTTATCTCTAGAATCCAATTCAATCTGATATTCCTCTAACACATCCTCCAATGTTTTACTTCCCATTGAATTGCTAGACTGCAGGATAATAGTATAATTCATTTTTTTGTATCGTTCAATTTCTTCTTTTAGAAAAGAAAATTGATTGAAAAACTCCTGCATAGGATATTGATTGAATTGATAAATTTGATCAAATTTCAGATTTCCTAAACCCTTTTGAAGATTAGAGAAAAAGGTCACCGGACTTTGTTTTTTATAGATTTGTTCAATATCAGCAAAATACTGCATATCAGAAAATGCTTTACTATTCTGTAATTCTTTTGTAAAGTACTGCGCTAATTCTCTTTCAAAGACTTCATACTGATTCATCAATTTTTGATAATCATCAAAGAATATTGGAGTATCTTTTTCAATATAATCAAAGACAGTCCATGTCTTATCATAGCACAAAGATAAAAACTTCCGAGAATCTGCATGGCTTTGTTTTTGGTGAAAACTTGAAAGAATTTCTTCTAGGTAGGATTTCAAAATAGGTGATAAAGTCTTTGAAATTTGTTTTTCTAAAGCTGACTGACCTCTTTGATAATCCTTTTCTCTCAAAAGCATATCACTAGCTGGAAAGATGGTGAATTCTGTCTGATTTTCTTTCGATAATTGTGTTTCGACTTCAAATGACCTGATACCATCAATTTCATCACCAAAAAACTCAATTCGGCAAGGTTCTAACTGGGATATTTCAAAAATATCTAAAATATCTCCTCGTATACTAAACTCTCCCTGAGTTTGTACTTGTGTAACTTTTCGATAGCCGATTTCTTTTAACTGATGGATAAGTGTGTTTTGGTCATATTCTTCACCAACTGAGATTTTTACAACACTATCTTTGAATACATTGGGAGACGGTAAAATCAATCGACTTGCTGCGATATTACAAACTAAAATCCCTCTCTTAGAGGAATCAGTCAAAAAACGCAAGGCTTCAACCCGTGAAATGATTTTTTCTTGTGAAGACATCAAAAACTCCACCATAGGAGTATCATCTACCAAAAATGGATAGACAAGTTCCTCACCCAAGATAGAGATAAGATCACTAACCAGTCCTTCTGCCTCTCCATAAGTTGACGTCAGTAACACAATCTTATCTTCTTTTTCTAGACTGCTTGCAATTGCAAGAGCCTTAGTAGACGTTGATAAACCAAGTATTAGTTGTCTTTTCTTATCTGTTAAACTTTGATGCCATTTTTTAATCTGATCATTTTCTGAGAATAATTCTAATAAGGTCACCATTTATCCGTTATACCTCTGCATTGTTTTCTCAAAATTTTTCTCTTGTAAATAGTAGTTTACAGAATCGTCAACTTTGTCAATAGACTGTAAAATACTAATATAATCATCCTTGTCAAAGGTACTCAAAACATGGTGAACAACTGACATGCCATTTTTAGGTCTTCCGATTCCAATCTTAACACGATTAAAGGTCTGAGTCCCTATATGTTGAATAATAGACTTGATACCATTATGACCACCTGCGGATCCCTTTGCTCTTAAACGAATCTTTCCAACTTCCATGTCAAGATCATCGTAAATGATGAGTAAATCTTCAATATCCAAACCATAGTAAGTCAATAAAGCATGAACCGCTTTTCCACTTTCATTCATAAATGTCGTTGGTTTAACAAGATAAATTTTTTCTCCATTTAGGAAAAAGGATGCTAGATCAGCTTGAAATATCTTATCGTGTGTAAAAGTTACATTCTGTTTCTTCGCTAGTTGATCAATCAACATAAAACCAACATTGTGTTTTGTTTCAAAATATTTATCTCCTGGATTTCCCAAACCTACAAGTAATTTGGTCATTTATTTGTCCTTTCAAAAGCCAAAAGGGTTGGAATTTTTTTCCAACCTAATTGATACTATTCATTAAATTTTTAGACATTAAAGCGGAATTCCATGATATCGCCGTCTTGGACGATATATTCTTTACCTTCTTCACGCAAACGTCCAGCTTCTTTTACGGCCTTTTCAGATCCATATTTCACCAAATCATCGTATGACATGGTTACTGCACGAATAAAGCCTTTTTCAAAGTCTGAGTGGATAATACCAGCTGCTTGAGGAGCCTTCATACCACGTTTGAAGGTCCAAGCGCGAACTTCTTTTTCACCAGCTGTGAAGTAAGTTCCCAATCCAAGCAAGTGGTAAGCTGCACGCGTCAACTTATCTACACCTGATTCTGTCAAACCAATGGCTTCAAGAAACTCTTTTTTATCTTCATCGTCCAATTCAGAAATTTCTTCCTCAGCACGCGCAGAAATAACGACTACTTCAGCATTTTCTGTCGCTGCGAATTCACGAATTTGTTTAACATAGTCGATAGAGTCAGGTTCTGAAACCACATCCTCGTCCACATTAGCAACATAGAGCACTGGTTTAGTCGTCAACAGGAAGAGACCTTTGACAACCTTTTGTTCCTCATCTGTAAATTCGATGGTGCGAGCTGATTTCCCATCTTCAAGGACTGGTTTAATCTTTTGAAGAACATTGAATTCTGCTACTGATTCTTTATCTTTTTGCGTACGTGCCATCTTTTCTACACGCGCATAACGTTTATTGACTGATTCTAAGTCTGCAAGAATCAATTCTAGGTTAATGGTGTCAATATCGGCAAGTGGATCTACAAAGGCGTCTTCACGTCCTTGCTCGCGCATCACATTTTCATCATCAAAAGCACGAACTACGTGAACAATCGCATCTACTTCACGAATATTGGCCAAGAATTTATTCCCTAGCCCTTCTCCTTTTGAAGCTCCTTTTACAATCCCTGCAATATCTGTAAATTCAAATGTTGTTGGCACTGTCTTTTTAGGAGTAATCATTTCAGTCAATTTTTGTAGACGTTCATCTGGAACTTCTACCATTCCAACGTTTGGGTCAATCGTTGCAAATGGGTAGTTAGCTGCCTCTGCTCCTGCTTTTGTAATTGCATTAAATAGTGTTGATTTACCAACGTTTGGCAAACCAACGATACCTGCTGTTAAAGCCATATTTTCTCATTCTCCGTTTTCATTTCAATCCCTAATATTATAACACAAAAAGGGAAAACTTGCTAACCCTCTAACTAAGGGTTCTCAGTCAATAATTTTATTCATTTTTCGATCAAAATCATAGCGCCCCATCATGACAACATGGTCACAATTACTGCATTTGATTTTGATATCTGCCCCTACACGTGTAATTTCCCAACGATTTGCTTTTTTACCAGTTGACTTGATAGTACAAGCATGTGGTTTTTTCATCTCAACAAAATTTCCAACTTGATACATACTACTCTCCTTTTCTTTTTCGATTATATCATAAAAGAGGCGAGCCAGGCTCAACCTCTTTCACTTAATTTGTACGAACTGGTGTAATGAGCTGCATGAAATCTTCGTCAGTATCTGCTGGAACAAGAGTAAATGGACGAACAGCTGAGATAAAGCTAATGGTCACCTTTTCGCTATTTAAAGCCTTGAGTGAATCAATCAAGTAAGTTGGGTTGAAACTAATAGTCAAATCTTCACCAGTAACCTGGTCAGTATCGATTTCTTCGTTTACTTTACCAACCTCTGGAGAGTGAACATGGGCGCTAACAATCCCATCTTTAATTTCAAGTTTCACAGTACCATTTTGAGTCGCACTTGATAAAAGACGAGCACGCTCCATTGACTGGCGTAAGTTTACCACATCAAAAGTAATAGTAGTGTTAAAGTCTGTTGGGATCAAGCGATCTGTATCAGGATAGTTTCCTTCGAGGAGACGAGTATAGAAGCTAATATTTTCGCTTCTAAAGAGGATTTGATTGTTAGCAAAGAAAATCTCTACAGTTTCGATATCATCTGTAAATACCGCTGAAAATTCGCGTAGAGAACGGCTGGGAATCACGACATCAAAATCATCACTATTTTTTTCAAGAGTCAATTTTTTCTGACTTAGGCGATGAGAGTCTGTTGCAACTGTTTTTAGCTCCTTGTGTTGACTCAATACAAAATGAACACCTGTCAAAATTGGACGACTCTCTTGTGTACTTGCAGCAAAAGCTGTTTCATTGATAATTTTCTTGAGTAATTTTGTTTCAAGAACCAAAGGAGTGCTTGCTGAAATTTCTTGGATTCGTGGATATTGTTCGCTATCTTTTCCTTTTAGGGTAATTTCTGATTTGCCACTGGTTAAAACAATTTGATTTTGTTCAATTTCTTTAAAATCAAGAGTCACATCGGGTAGACTAGATACCACATTGATAAAGAAAGAAGCTTCAAGAAGGATTGATCCTAAAGAAGTAATTAACAAACCAGCATCTTCATTTTTTTGAGAAATAAAATTTTCAATTGAAATTTGACCATTTGAACCAATTAAAGTAACACCTTCATTGGTCACGTCAATTTTTACGGTTGATAAAATAGGAATGGCATTTTTAGAACTAATAGCTCTCTTAGTAATATTTAAGGCTTGTAGAAATAAATTTTTATTAATTGAAAAATGAATCATGGATTCTCCTTTATTTATTTTTAGTATTAGAAGGATAATAGTAATAATAGAGTCTGTGAAATCTGTGGAAAACAGACTTTAAACAAGTTATATCAAGTTTTTTAGCTTGTTTAAAAAATGTGGATAAAAAAGATAAAAGAAGCGAAGTTATCCACAAGTTATTTTATTTTCTTTTTGATTGATTCAATTTCTAAACGTAAATTATCGTCTTCATCAATCAAAGATTTAATTTTTGCATGGGAATGAATGACTGTTGTATGATCTTTTCCCCCAAATTCCTTCCCAATTTTTGGAAGACTATTATCTGTTAGTTCTCTAGATAAATACATGGCTACTTGACGGGCTAACACAATGTTTTGAAGGCGTCTGCTTCCCTTCATTTCTTTGATACTAACACCATAAAAGTTACCAACTTCATTTTGGATTTTGTCAATTGGGATGACGAGCATTTGGCTAACATCTTGTTTGCGAGCTCTAATAGCTTCTGCAGCAATATCAATAGTGATATCCTTGATTTTTTTTACTCTGGCAATTAAAGTGATGTCGTTGATGGCTCCCTCAAGATCTCGAACATTTGAATCAAATTGCCCAGCTAGGTATTCTAGAGTATCACTTTGGAAATTGTAGCCTAAATGTTCCGTTTTACTTTGTAAAATGGCAATACGTGTTTCAAAGTCAGGTGGTGTGATAGTTTGTGTCAATCCCCAACTAAAGCGCGTGACAAGCCTCTCCTCGAGCCCTTCTAGATGTTTTGGACTACGATCACTGGTTAGGACAATCTGTTTTTGCTTGTCATGAAGGGCATTAAAAGTATTGAAAAATTCTTCTTGAGTTGCAACTTTTTTTCCGCTGAGTGACTGGATATCATCAATTAACAAAAGATCAAGACTGCGGTAGGTTTTTTTAAACTTTTCCATTTCCCCAAGTCTTAGGTGATCAAGAAAGTCATTGATAAAGCTTTCGGCAGGAATATATTTAACACGCGCATTTGGAATATTTTTTAGAATTTCATTTCCAATAGCGTTTAACAGGTGAGTCTTACCAAGCCCAGGTCCTCCATAGATAAAAAGAGGGTTATAGGTTAGAGCCAAATCTTCAGATACAGCCAAAGCAGCTGATACAGCCCAAACATTTCCATCCCCTTGGATAAAATTATCAAAGGTATACTTCTCTTTTAATCCAGTATCCGAATAAGGAATAGATGCTAACTTTGGACTATAGTCATAAAGAGTTGAATTTGTAGCTTCTTCAACTTGTGAGATAGTCGTATTTTGAGGTTTAGTGAAAATATAGTGGGGAGTTATCTCAGCATCATAAATTTCAAATCCGGCAACTACAATAATATCTTTTAGTTGTTTTTCCCAGACCATTTCCATTTCAGATCGTGGTAAAAATATAGTGGCAACATTTTCCTCTACCTTGATGAGTTCAGCTTGAATAGCATAGAAATCATACATGGATCGAGTCAGTCTTTCTTGAGCAAATTCTAAGATACGATTCCAAAATTGTTTTTCTTTCAATCCTTTCTCCTCCTTTACTATTTAAAAGTTTAATACTAGACCTATTTTACCATAGATAGTAAGAATTTTCCACAAGCTGTGAAAAATAATCCACAATGTTATCAAGTTTTATCCACAGGTTGGGGATAAAGTTAGAAACTATTGATTTATTAAGCTTTTTATTGAAAAATATAGTGGATAACCTTGTGAGATAAAAAAATAAAAGAACAGCCTTATTTCAGGCTGTTGATAATTCTACTGTATTCTTCTTGATTTGAAAAAGCAATAATGATTTTTCCACTATCTTTTTTAGACAGTTTGATTTCTACATCTAATCCGAGTAGTTTTCTTAACTGTTTTTCTTCATTTTGTATGAAATGATCATTTTTTTGCTGTCTCTTTTGTTTTTTCTCTATCAGAAGAGCTTCTAACTTCCTTACAGAAATATCTTCTTCTATAATCCGTTGAAAGAAATAGTCTTGTTGTTCCTTATTCAACCCAACTAGCGAACGAGCATGTGCTTGTGATAGTTTGCCATTTTCTACTTCTGAGAGAATCTGTTCTGGCAAGGAAAGCAAGCGAATAGAGTTGCTGATATATGGACGAGACTTGCCCATTTTATCTGCAATTTCAGCATGGGTAAATCCTTTCTCTACGAGAGATTCATAAGCGCGTGCTTCTTCTATTGGATTTAAATTTTCTCTTTGTAAATTTTCAATGATGGACTGGACCATCATCTCTTGATCTGAAAGCTGTTTAACAACAGCTGGGATAGACCTTAGACCAGCTAAAAGTGAAGCCCGATAGCGTCTCTCTCCTGCAAGGATTTCATAACCAATAACAGGAGATTGACGAACAATAATCGGTTGAATGACCCCATTTTCTTTGATAGACTGTGCTAGTTCATCTAGTTTTTCTCTATCAAATTCTTTTCGGGGTTGATAGGGATTTTTTTGTATATCCGTGATAGAAATTATTTCAAATTTTTCCATTATTCTACACTAACACATCTTTTCTCTTATGTAAAGCTTTCTTTACATAGATGTCAATTAAGATTCTAAATCACCTGAACTCTTGTCAAGTTTAATAGATGTAGTTTCTTCTTTACCGTTACGATAGTAAGTTATTTTAATAGTGTCTCCGATAGAATGATTGTAAAGAGCACTTTGTAAGTCTGTTGATGAAGCAATATCTTTATCATCCACTTTTGTAATCACATCGTATTTTTCGAGGTGACCATTGGCAGGCATATTACTTTGTACAGAACGAACAACTACGCCAGATGTAACATTACTTGGAATATTGAGTCTTCTGATGTCGCTTGTACTGATATTAGATAAATTAACCATCTGAATTCCCAAAGCTGGGCGCGTCACTTTTCCGTTTTTTTCTAACTGTTCAATAATATTGATAGCGTCATTTGCAGGAATTGCGAAACCAAGTCCTTCTACAGATGTTCCTCCATTTGTGGCAATTTTACTTGAGGTAATTCCGATAACCTGTCCTTGAATATTGATCAGTGGGCCACCAGAGTTACCTGGGTTAATAGCAGTATCAGTTTGGATGGCTTTTGTAGAAATGGCTTGTCCATCTTCAGATTTTAAGGATACATTTCGATTGAGACTAGATACGATACCTTGAGTGACAGTATTTGCATATTCAGAACCTAACGGGCTACCAATGGCAATAGCAGTTTCTCCTACGGTTAACTTGCTAGAATCACCAAACTCAGCTACTGTTGTAACTTTTTCTGAAGAGATTTTGACGACAGCAATATCAGAGAAAGTGTCAGCTCCGACAATTTCTCCGGGTACTTTAGTTCCATCTGACAAACGAATATCTACTTTGCTGGCGCCATTTATAACGTGATTATTGGTTACGATGTAAGCTTCTTTATCATTCTTTTTATAAATAACTCCAGATCCTTCACTAGAGATTTGCTGAGAATCTGTATCAGTCTCATCATTGCCAAATACGCTATTTTGTCTATTTGCCGAATAAGTAATGACAGAAACAACAGCATCTTTTACTTTGTTAACAGCCTGTGTTGTTGAATTTTCGTTCTTATAAGCAGTCTGTGTGATAGTGCTATTGTTGTTAGAGGTACTTACAGTACTTTTTTGACTTAGTTGGTTTATTGAAAAGCTCCCCAAGGCTCCACTAAAAAAGCTAATGACGATAACGACTACTAATTGAAACCCTTTTTTGTAAAATGTTTTTAGATGTTTCATATTTGCCTCCATATGTTTGAATTACTGAAAGTATAAACTGACTAGCTTAATTATAACTTAAACACAAAAGTTTTACACAAACTGTGGATAACTCTTTTAAAACTGTGATTTTCTCACTTGAAATCTATTTTTTATTTTGTGAATAAGATGTGAAAAAATAGAGAATATGTTAGAATAGAGTCATGAAAATTAAAGTTGTAACAGTTGGGAAACTGAAAGAAAAGTATTTAAAAGATGGTATTGCAGAGTATTCAAAACGAATTTCTCGATTTGCTAAACTTGAAATGATTGAGCTAGCAGATGAAAAAACACCAGATAAGGCCAGTGAGTCAGAAAATCAAAAGATTTTAGAAATAGAGGGTCAGAGAATTTTATCAAAAGTTGGTGATCGTGATTTTGTTATTGTGTTAGCCATTGAGGGGAAAACACTTTCTTCAGAAGAATTTAGTAAGCAGTTAGAAGAAGCTTCTATAAAAGGATTTTCTACTCTTACCTTTATTATTGGAGGGAGTCTGGGATTAGCACAGGATGTAAAAAAGAGAGCCAATCTCTCTGTTAGTTTTGGTCGTTTAACCTTGCCCCATCAGCTAATGAGACTAGTCCTTGTTGAACAAATCTATCGCGCTTTTACGATTCAGCAGGGATCACCCTATCATAAATAGAAAATTGACTTTTAATTGAATTTTTGGTAGAATAATTGTGTTAGGTCTCATAGCTCAGCTGGATAGAGCATTCGCCTTCTAAGCGAACGGTCGCAGGTTCGAATCCTGCTGGGATCAATATAGTAGCAAAGCTGGGAATTTTCCCGGCTTTTTTCTTAAAAAAGTACACTTGGGGAGAAAAAAATGACAGTTGAGAGAATTTTATCTAAAATGAAATTCCATTTTGTATAATGGTTTTTGTAAGTTAGCTTACAAGAAAAAACATTTTAGGAGATTTTATTATGAAAAACACAGTTAAATTGGAACAGTTTGTAGCCTTGAAGGAAAAAGACTTACAAAAGATTCAAGGTGGGGAAAGTAGACTGTCAAAATTACTCCTTGATTTTCTTTTCCAACGAAAAAAGTAATGAAATAAGGAGAAAGAGTAATGAATTTACTTGGATTTGGGACAGTTATTGGTCATTTTTTAATTATTATTCACAGTTACCGTTTAATTTGTAAAGATCAAATAAATAGAAAAGAGCTATACGTTTTTGGTGCTTATACCTTACTAGTAGAAATAGTACTTGAACTTTCCTTTTATCTTCTAAATTTGGATGGGTTAGGGACTGTAACATTTTTACTTCCTTTGGGCTTATATTCCTATTTTCGATGGATGAAACAGTATGAGAGGGATAGAGGACTATTTCTAAGTTTACTACTATCTCTTTTATATGAGAGCACTCATAACTTTCTGTCCGTAACTTTCTCCTCTATAACAGGAGACAATTTTGTTTTACAATATTATTACCCATTCTTTTTCGTTGTAACGGTGTTGACTTATTTTGTTACATTAAAGATCATTCATTATTTCCATTTGGAGCTAAACTATTTTGATAAGGACTACCTTTATCCCTTCTTGAAAAAAGTATTGTTTGCTTTACTACTGCTCCATACTGCATCTTTCGTTTCAGATATGGTAAGTACGGTTAAACATTTGAATAGTTTTGGAAGTATTTTGTCATCTATTGTCTTTATTTCTCTCCTTTTGACCTTCTTTGCAATGAATTCGCATAAAGAACAAATAGAAAAAGAGATTGCGTTGAAGCAGAAGAAATTTGAACAGAAACATTTACAAAACTACACAGATGAAATTGTCGGTTTGTATAATGAAATCCGTGGTTTTCGACATGATTATGCTGGAATGCTTGTCAGTATGCAGATGGCAATTGACAGTGGTGATTTACAGGAAATTGACAGAGTTTACAATGAAGTTTTAGTTAAAGCCAATCATAAATTGCGTTCAGATAAGTATACTTACTTTGATTTGAACAACATAGAAGATTCAGCTTTACGAAGTTTGGTTGCTCAGTCCATTGTTTATGCTCGAAATAATGGTGTAGAGTTTACACTGGAAGTAAAAGATACGATTACCAAGCTTCCAATTGAACTGTTGGATTTGGTTCGTATCATGAGCGTTTTATTAAACAATGCTGTCGAAGGATCGGCTGATAGTTATAAAAAGCAGATGGAAGTAGCAGTTATTAAGATGGAAACTGAAACAGTGATTGTGATTCAGAATTCATGTAAAATGACGATGACTCCTTCAGGAGATCTATTTGCCTTAGGATTCTCCACTAAGGGAAGAAATCGCGGAGTAGGATTAAATAATGTGAAAGAACTACTGGATAAGTACAACAATATTATTTTAGAAACAGAGATGGAAGGCAGTACATTTAGACAAATCATTAGATTTAAGAGGGAATTTGAATGAAAGTTTTAATTTTAGAAGATGTTATTGAACATCAAGTGAGACTAGAGAGAATATTGGATGAAATTTCGAAAGAATCCAATATTCCAATATCATACAAGACAACGGGAAAAGTCCGTGAATTTGAAGAATACATTGAAAACGATGAAGTAAATCAGCTTTATTTCCTAGATATAGATATTCATGGAATTGAGAAAAAGGGATTTGAGGTTGCTCAGCTCATTCGTCATTACAATCCTTACGCTATTATCGTCTTTATCACCAGTCGATCAGAGTTTGCGACTCTAACCTATAAATACCAGGTATCAGCCCTAGATTTTGTTGATAAGGATATCAATGATGAGATGTTTAAGAAGAGAATTGAGCAAAATATCTTCTACACGAAGAGTATGTTACTTGAAAATGAAGATGTTGTAGACTATTTTGACTACAATTACAAGGGAAATGATTTAAAAATCCCTTACCATGATATTTTGTATATTGAAACGACAGGAGTCTCTCATAAATTGCGCATTATTGGTAAGAATTTTGCCAAAGAGTTTTACGGTACCATGACAGATATTCAGGAAAAGGACAAACATACTCAGCGATTTTATTCTCCTCATAAGTCATTTTTGGTAAATATAGGCAATATCAGAGAGATTGATCGAAAAAACTTAGAAATTGTTTTCTATGAAGACCATCGTTGTCCTATTTCAAGATTAAAAATTAGAAAATTAAAAGATATTTTAGAGAAAAAATCTCAAAAGTGATTGACAATTAGCAAGAAATTGATATAATGGTTATATCTGCTACAGATAGAAGGTCCGTTGGTCAAGGGGTTAAGACACCGCCTTTTCACGGCGGTAACACGGGTTCGAATCCCGTACGGACTATTTTATCCGCCATAGCTCAGTTGGTAGTAGCGCATGACTGTTAATCATGATGTCGTAGGTTCGAGTCCTACTGGCGGAGTATAGATAAAAGGGAACACATCTGTGTTCCTCTTTTTATATCAATTTGCATCACCAAGCATCTTCATAAGGAAGTCTGTTATTTCTTGAGGACTTTCTTTTTTTCCATGTGCAATCCAAGTTTGACAGACACCAAAAAGTGCATGAGTTAGATAGATGCTACTATATTCTAATTCAGTGGTGTTTAGATTTAGTTGAATAAATCGCTTTTGTAAATCTGTACTGAGCATGATATGAAGTTTATTTCGTAAGAAATTTTGGATTTCTTTAGTCCCATTTTCAGAAAGAAGGGCAGCCAGAAGTGGTTCTGACTCCAGATATTCAAATACTTCTAAAATAGCTTCTCTTTTGTGATGAGTATGTTTTTGAAAAATATATTCAAATGTATGGAATAGTTTGCTTTGATAGTGCTCGATCATATCATACTTATCCTTATAGTGAGTATAGAAGCTGGAACGACTAATTCCGGCTTTTTCTGCTAGCTTGACAGTAGAAATTTGATCAAATGGCTGTTCCATCAGTAATTGTACCATAGCATTTTCAATAGTTCGCTTTGTTTTTAAGCGTTTGTTACTTTCTTGCATATTTCCTCCTTGTAAACAAATTAGACTATCTGTCTAAAAAATGGATTTTTTATCTTGTAATTTAGATTTTTTAATGTATAATCTATTATATCAAAATTTTAGACAATATGTTTAAAAAAGGAGAATCTATGTTTAAAGAATGGAAAGCAATTTTTAAAAAACCAACCTTTATTATTGTCATGATAGGGATTTCTCTTATTCCAGCTCTGTACAATATCATATTTTTGTCATCAATGTGGGATCCATATGGTCAATTGTCTGACTTACCTGTGGCAGTTGTCAATAATGATAAAGAGGCTTCCTATAATGGTAATACTATGGCAATAGGAAAAGACATGGTGTCCAATTTAAAAGAAAATAAAACCTTGGATTTTCATTTTGTAGATGAAGAGGAAGGAAAGAAGGGATTGGAAGATGGCGATTACTATATGGTAGTGACTTTACCAAGTGATTTATCTGAAAAAGCAGCTTCTATTTTAACGGATCATCCAGAGCAAATGCAAATCGATTATCAGACTTCAAGTGGTCATAGTTTTATTGCCAGCAAGATGAGCGATTCTGCGATGACACAATTAAAGCAGAATGTTTCTACCAATGTAACCGAGACCTATACTAAGGCTTTATTTAACAAAATGGTTGATTTAAAGGATGGAATGAGTCAAGCAGCTTCTGGTAGTGAAAAATTAACTGATGGGGCGAATCAGTTAGTGGCAGGAAGTCAAACATTAACTACTAACCTACACTCTTTAGCAGCTTCAAGTTTAAGATTTTCAAATGGAACGGAGCAGTTTACTAGAGGATTATCCTCTTATGTTTCTGGTGTCGAACAACTTCATCTTGGCTTAGGGAATTTTAATAGTGGTTTAGTTACATATACTGGTGCAGTGAGTCAATTAGATAGTGGATTAGGTCAATTATCTTCTAAAAGTCCTGAATTGGTAGGAGGAATCAATCAACTATATACTGGTGTAGAGTCCTATACTGGCGGTGTTTCTAAACTCAATGTTGGTCTGAATCAATTCTCATCTGGTGTTAGTGCCTATACAAATGGAGTGGGAAATCTTGCAACAGGTGCTAATCAGTTATCTAATCAATCAGCTACACTTCGAATGGGTATGGAGCAATTAAATGAAGGGATTCAACAACTTTCTAGCAAGTTAGATGCTTCGTCTGAGCAAAAAGATCAAATTGTTCAATTATCTTCTGGTTTGAATCAGTTAAATCAAGTTATTCAAAATATTGATGTTGAAGATACAAAACAATTAGATTCTGTTTTATCAAGTATAGCATCTCTTTCTAATCAAATGTTAGTAAGTGCTCAGTCTGAAAAAGCAACTACATTAGCCAATATTCAATCGACAGCAGCTTATCAATCATTGACAAGTGAGCAACAAGCTGAAATAAGTGCTTCTGTATCTCAAAATTCGACTGATAGTATTCAATCGGCTCAGTCAATTGTAGCTTTAGTACAAGGTTTACAGGGAAGTTTAGAAAACTTACAAAATCAATCTTCTAATCTTTCGATTTTAAAAAATCAAGCTAATCAAGTATTACCGCTTGCTTTTACTTCTTTGACAGGATTGTCAAGTGGATTAACAGAAATACAAGGAGTAGTGACGAGTAAATTAGTTCCTGTCAGTCAGTCGATTGCAACAGGTGTAAATGCATATACTGCAGGTGTTGATAAAATTTCTCAAGGCGCAAGTCAACTAAGTGAAAAAAATTCCACCTTGACAGGTAGTTTGGATCAACTAGTTTCAGGCTCAAATACCTTGACACAAAAATCTTCTAGCTTGACAGCAGGAGTTGGTCAATTAGCTGAAAAAACTCCAGAATTAGTATCTGGTATTGAAAAATTATCAACTGGGTCCAATCAATTGAATCAAAAGAGTCAAGAATTAATGGCAGGAGTTGATAAATTACAATCAGGATCTGGTCAATTAGCAGACAAATCCAGTCAGTTACTTTCAGGTGCTTCTCAATTAGAGAATGGAGCTAATAAATTGGCAGATGGATCTTGGAAACTTGCAGAAGGTGGAACAAAGTTAACTTCTGGATTGGAAGATTTACAGACAGGAGTTGCTTCTTTAGGAAAAGGACTAAGTAATGCTAGTGATCAACTCAAATCAGCATCAACAGAATCTAAAAATGCAGAGATTTTGTCAAATCCACTCAATCTTTCAAAAACAGACAATGATCAAGTTCCTGTAAATGGAATTGCAATGGCTCCTTATATGATATCAGTTGCTCTTTTTGTTGCAGCAATATCAACGAATATGATCTTTGCGAAGTTGCCTTCAGGACGTCATCCAGAGAGCCGTTGGGCTTGGTTGAAATCTCGAGCTGAAATAAATGGTATTATAGCTGTTTTAGCAGGAATTTTGGTATATGGAGGAGTTCATATTATTGGTTTAACTGCTAATCATGAAATGAGAACATTTATTCTCATTATCCTAACAAGTTTAGTATTCATGTCCATGGTGACTGCTTTAACAACATGGAATAGCCGTATAGGAGCTTTCTTCTCTCTTATTTTGCTTTTATTACAGCTAGCATCAAGTGCCGGTACTTATCCAATTGCCTTGACAAATGATTTCTTTAGAGCCATTAATCCTTGGTTACCAATGAGTTATTCGGTTTCTGGATTACGACAAACAATTTCTATGACAGGAAATATTTATCATCAAGTCGTTTTCCTTGCCGTGATACTAGCTCTATTTATTGGTTTAGGTATGCTAGCCTATCAACCTAAGAAAATGGAGGAAGATTAAAAGAGGCTGGGCAAAAAGTCTTTAAAATCATAAAAACGCATAATATCAGGTGTTGAAAACCTTGATACTATGCGTTTTATTGTGGGAAGATTTACTTCATTTTCCTGAAATTGAGTTTTTGCCTAGCCTCTTTTATGTCTTAGAAGACTTTCGTTTGTGATTATAGATTCCAAATAGTAAAAGAGAAGTAAAGGAACAGATTGCTCCAGTAATAAAACCATTGGGAATGAAGGAAAGTGTAATAGTTCCTTTTCCCTTTGGAATGTCAACTTTCATAAAGCCAGTTTGAGCTTGTTTAATTTCTATTTTCTTACCATCTTGGTAGGCAGACCAACCTTTGTCATAAGGAATAGTGAAGAAAATAGATGTATCTTGTTGGACATCATATGTAGCAAAAACCTTGTTTTTAGAAGTTGATACTGTTACAGGTTGTTCTTTAATTTTTTGAATTGCCTTGGTGAAAGTTTGGGTATCTAAACGATAGAAGGTAGGAGATTCAAATGATACTTGTGAATTTCCAGGGAAACTAACATGAATATTGAAAGTTTTTGTCTCTTTTGTATAACCTAGATTAAAGAAGGAGAAGGCATTATCAGTTGTAAAAGTTTTCTTTTCTCCATTTACAAGGATGTCAACCTTCTTTTGTTTATCATTAGAAAAGTGAAGATTTGTGAAAGAAAGATAAACTTGGCTGTTTTCTGGTACTTCAATTTGATACTGGATTGCTGCATCCTCATTTGAAGAACTTGTAACACTAATCAAATCATCAGTATTTTCAGTTTTTTCATAGGTTATTGGAAAAAAATAATCAAAATTGACGTTGGCAAGTTGATTTAAAAACGAGGCTTGATTATCCAAAGTGTGTTCATTGAACTTGACATCATTGTAAACAGACTGACTAGCAAAGGCAATCGGAAGAGAGAATTGATTTTCATATAGGGTAAGATTATCTTTTTGATAGATATCTTTAAAACCATACTTATCAATAGGACTGTCTGAGATATTATACTGGATACCAAATAAACTATCAGCCAAAATACTATTATTTGCATAGCGGAGATTGAGATTAGTCCCAGAGGATTTAAACCCAAGTTTATCCAAAGTAGAGCTTGCTGAACGATTTCGAACAGATGAAAATTGAGAGATTCCATTGTAGTTGAATTTCATACTGTCATTTCCTGTCTGAGTCTCTAGTTTCTCAGTACGAGTAAATTGATTTCCAATATATGTTGAGAAAGATTCCATAGCTGGGATATCTCGATTATATGCACTTCGAGAAGCAAATCCCCATTCCTTAGCAATTCCGTCTATTTGAGATGAAGCATTTAAACTTATTTCAACCATTATAAATAAAGAGATTAGAATGGCAAATAGATTTACAGAGATAAACTTTTTGATAACTGCAAGGAGTAAAAGAGAATAGACAACCAAAAATTCAAGAGTCAGTAGAATATTCAAATCTGTTAAAAAAGAATAATGTGATTTTAGATAGATGGTAGCTAAAAATCCTGTTACTATAAGAAAAAGCGAAACTAAAAAATTCCAGATTTTAATTTCTTTCAGACGATTTAAGACTTCCGCTGCTGTGTAAATTAACAAGGTAGAGAAAATCCAAGCATAGCGATGTAAAAACATGTTTGGAGTATGCATGCCTTGCCAAAATAAATCAAGAGATTCAATATAAAAGCTTGCAATTAGACATGCAAAGAAGATTGCATAGATAAGTTTCACGTGAAACTTAATGGATTTCAGCGTAAAAAATAAAATAGTCAAAATAAAGGGAAGTAGTCCAACAAAAATCATTGGAATAGCCCCATACTTGGTTGTATCAAAGGAACCGATGAATTGCTTAGCAAAGAGATCAAGATACCAGCTACTTTCAGTTTGAAACTTTGTAACTTCAGTCAATTTTTCCCCATGTGTCTGTAAATCAAACAGAGTGGGAAGAGTCATAATCAAACTAGCCATACCAGCTAAAAAGGAGATAACTATGAAATCAAGAACCGATGATTTTCGAGTCTTAAAATCCCACGAAATTTGACAGAGATACCAGAAAATAAGAAATAATGCTGTCATATAGCCAAAATAATAGTTTTGGATAAATAAGATTGACAGACTTGTAAAGTATAATGTGAATTTCTTTTCAGTTATCAGTAGATGTAAACCAGTTATAATTAAAGGAATCAAGATAAAAACATCTATCCAGGTTTTTATCTCTAGTTGACTAACTGTGAAACTCATCAGAGCATATGAAGTAGATAAAGCTAGTTTTAAAGGCTTAGGAATCGATTGAAATAATTTATTTAAACTAAAGTAAGTTGACAGTCCAATCAATCCAAATTTTAAGAGAGTTGTCAGATAGACAGCATCTGGCATATTCGTTAGATCAAAAAAGTAAACTAGTGGTGAAAGGAAACTACCCAAGTAATAACTAGATAGGGTATAGAAATTTAATCCAAGGCCACTTGTAAAGGTGTAAAACAGACTACCATTTCCATGTAGGATATTTCGTAAAGCTACATCAAAAATAACGTATTGATGAAAGCCATCTCCTAATAGAGGAGATGTATCGCTATTCCAGTAGATACCTTGAGATAGATATACTCCTATCATAATGATTACGGGAATGATGAAAGAAACAAAATAGATCCAATATGTTTTAAAAAATAATTTCATGTTACCTCATAAAATGTTAGAAAACTCAGCTGGTTAACCCAACTGAGTTTTGAAGTTTTATTTAGTCTTTCCAAAGTTCTTTAACTTTTGCTTGTACTTCTGCATTTTCTAGGAATTCATCGTAGGTTTCATCGATACGATCGATGACGCCATTTTTAGACAAGACAATGATATGGTTAGCCAAAGTTTGAATAAACTCGTGGTCATGGCTGGCAAAGATGATTGATTCTTTAAAGTTTTTCAATCCATCGTTCAAGCTTGAGATAGATTCCAAGTCCAAGTGATTGGTTGGATCATCGAGGACAAGGACATTTGATTTTAAGAGCATGAGTTTTGAAAGCATGACACGAACTTTTTCTCCCCCTGACAAGACGTTGACAGGTTTGTTAACCTCATCTCCAGAGAAGAGCATACGGCCGAGGAAGCCACGTAGGAAAGTATTGTCATCTTCTTCTTTACTTGCGAATTGACGCAACCAATCAAGGATTGACTCTCCCCCTGCGAAATCAGCTGAGTTATCTTTTGGCAAGTAAGAACGGCTAGTAGTAACTCCCCACTTGACAGTTCCTTCATAGTCAATGTCTCCCATGATTGCACGAATTAATGCAGTCGTTTGGATGTCATTCTGTCCAATAAGCGCTGTCTTATCACCTGGACGCAAGATAAAGCTGATATTATCTAAAATAGTCTCACCATCAATCTTTACAGTTAGATTTTCTACTGTCAAGAGATCATTACCAATCTCACGTTCCGCTTTAAAGTTGATAAATGGATATTTACGACTAGATGGTACAATTTCTTCAAGTTCAATCTTATCAAGCATTTTCTTACGTGATGTTGCTTGTCTTGATTTAGAAGCATTAGCAGAGAAACGAGCAACGAACTCTTGCAATTGTTTAATTTTTTCTTCTGCTTTGGCATTACGGTCTGCTAGCAATTTAGCAGCGAGTTCAGAAGATTCCTTCCAGAAGTCATAGTTTCCGACATAGAGTTTGATTTTTCCAAAGTCAAGGTCGGCCATGTGAGTACATACTTTGTTTAAGAAGTGACGGTCGTGGGATACTACGATAACGGTGTTATCAAAGTCAATCAAGAAGTCTTCTAACCAAGTAATAGATTGGATGTCTAAACCGTTGGTGGGCTCGTCCAAGAGAAGAACATCTGGTTTACCAAAAAGTGCTTTGGCGAGGAGAACCTTTACTTTTTCACCGTTGGCCAATTCGCTCATATTTTGATAGTGCAATTCTTCTGGGATATTTAGGTTTTGAAGGAGTTGAGAGGCTTCACTTTCTGCTTCCCAGCCCCCAAGCTCGGCAAACTCTCCTTCGAGTTCGGCAGCACGCACTCCATCTTCGTCTGAGAAATCTTCCTTCATGTAGATGGCATCTTTCTCTTTCATGATGCTATAAAGTTTTTCATTTCCCATGATAACGACATCAATGGCACGTTCGTCTTCATAGTCAAAGTGATTTTGACGAAGAACAGAGAGACGTTCATCTGGACCAAGAGAGATGTGACCAGTAGTAGGTTCGATATCACCCGCTAAAATTTTTAAAAAGGTTGATTTTCCGGCACCATTAGCACCGATTAATCCGTAAGTATTTCCTTCTGTAAATTTGATATTGACATCATCAAAAAGTTTGCGATCACTAAAACGTAGTGAAACATCAGATACTGTAAGCAATGTTTTTCTCCTATATGTGTAATATATTTATTCTACTAGAAAATACGGAAATATTCAAATTTTTATCTGTCAATTTTGTGTAAATTATATTTAGCTAACTTCTCAAAGTAACTTCCACTTGCCTGACCAAAGTGGAAATTAGTCTAAAACGGATTTTTATGGTGGAATTAAGTATGAGACGTTTGAATTAGAAATGAGGCTCACTATGACAAAACATAAACACCTTACCCTTTCAGACCGTAATGATATCCAATTAGGCTTAGAGCGCGGTGAAACCTTCAAAGCTATCGGGCAACTTATTCTAAAAGACCCGACCACTGTTTCTAAAGAAGTCAAGCGAAACAAACAAGTCCGAGAGTCTACCTCTAATAACCTTCCCTGCCCTCTACTCGCTAAAGCTCCCTTTGTCTGTAATGGATGCCCTAAAAGAAGACAAAATTGTGGCTATCAGAAAGTCTTCTATCTAGCTAAACAAGCTCAAAAACAATACGAACAAACTCTTGTCGAAGCTCGTGAAGGAACTCCTCTTAATTCTCAGACTTTCTGGGACATGGACAAAGTCATTTCTGATGGGGTTAAAAAGGGACAACACATCTATCATATTCTGAAAACTCATAACCTTGATGTTAGCTCCTCAACTGTCTATCGACACATCCGAAAAGGTTACCTGTCTATCGCTCCTATTGATCTAGCAAGAGCCGTTAAATTCAAAGAAAGACGGAAAAGTAAGCTACCCTCTATCCCTAAAGAAGCTAAAAAAGGCCGTTCCTATGAGGATTTCCTAAATTATTTGGCTCTTAAGCACCTGAACTCTTGGCTGGAAATGGATACAGTTCTGGGGAGAATGGGAGGTAAAGTCCTACTCACCTTCAATCTATCTTTCTGTAACTTTATCTTCGCTAG
>NZ_CFGI01000014.1 GCF_001347015.1 Streptococcus pneumoniae | reverse complement strand
TCGCGAATCAGCGTGTGATTTTTCTCAATTCTCCCTTTCTGGTCAGAGCGATTAGGGTCACAAAAGAAGAGTTTACTCTCTCCTTGAACATCCATTTCGATATCATCAACTCTAGCAAACTCTCCACCATTATCTGTCAGGATGACAGGGAAGAGTTGGAAGAAATCTTTGTCAGCTTGGTGAAGAGTGTTCTTGATGTCATAGAGGTGTTTGGTAACCTCAAGGGCAGTTTTATTATCCAGAAGCCTAGCGAAGATAAAGTTACAGAAAGATAAATTGAAGGTGAGTAGGACTTTACCTCCTATCCTGCCCATAACGGTGTCCATTTCCAGCCAAGAGTCTAGTTGATTCAGTGCTAAATAGTTTTGGAAATCCTCATAGGAACGGCCTTTTTTAGCTTCTTTAGGGATGGAAGGTAGCTTACTTTTCCGTCTTTCTTTGAATTTAACGGCTCTGGCTAGGTCAATAGGAGCGATAGATAGGTATCCTTTTCGGATGTGCCGATAGACAGTTGAGGAGCTGACATCAAGGTTATGAGTTTTGAGGATATGATAGATGTGTTGTCCCTTTTTAACCCCATCAGAAATGACTTTGTCCATTTCCCAGAAGGTCTTGGAATTGAGGGGAGTTCCTTCACGAGCTTCGACAAGAGTTTGTTCGTATTGTTTTTGAGCTTGCTTAGCGAGGTAGAAAATTTTTTTAAATCCACAATTTTGTCTTCTTTTAGGGCATCCGTTACAGACAAAGGGAGCTTTGTCGAGTAGAGAGCAAGGAAGGTTATGGCATGTAGACTCTCGGACTTGTCTGTTTCGTTTGACTTCTTTGGATACAGTAGTTGGGTCTTTTAGAATGGATTGTCCAATAGCTTTGAAGGTTTCACCGCGCTCTAAGCTCAGTTGGATATCGTTACGTTCTGAAAGGGTAAGGTGTTTATGTTTTGTCATAGTGAGCCTCATTTCTAACTCAAACGTCTCACACTTAATTCCACCATAAAAATCCGTTTTAGACTAATTTCCACTTTGGTCAGGCAAGTGGAAGTTACTTTGAGAAGTTAGNTTGTCAAAGGAAGTTCCCTTTGGAAGGATGTCGCGAATCAGCGTGTGATTTTTCTCAATTCTGCCTTTCTGGTCAGAGCGATTAGGGTCACAAAAGAAGAGTTTACTCTCTCCTCGCACATCCATTTCGATATCATCAACCCTGGCAAACTCTCCACCATTATCGGTAAGAATGACAGGAAAGAGTTGGAAGAAATCTTTGTCAGCTTGGTGAAGATTGTTCTTGATATCATAGAGATGTTTGGTAACCTCAAGGGCAGTTTTATTATCCAGAAGTCTAGCGAAGATAAAGTTACAGAAAGATAGATTGAAGGTGAGTAGGACTTTACCTCCCATTCTCCCCAGAACTGTATCCATTTCCAGCCAAGAGTTCAGGTGCTTAAGAGCCAAATAATTTAGGAAATCCTCATAGGAACGGCCTTTTTTAGCTTCTTTAGGGATAGAGGGTAGCTTACTTTTCCGTCTTTCTTTGAATTTAACGGCTCTTGCTAGATCAATAGGAGCGATAGACAGGTAACCTTTTCGGATGTGTCGATAGACAGTTGAGGAGCTAACATCAAGGTTATGAGTTTTCAGAATATGATAGATGTGTTGTCCCTTTTTAACCCCATCAGAAATGACTTTGTCCATGTCCCAGAAAGTCTGAGAATTAAGAGGAGTTCCTTCACGAGCTTCGACAAGAGTTTGTTCGTATTGTTTTTGAGCTTGTTTAGCTAGATAGAAGACTTTCTGATAGCCACAATTTTGTCTTCTTTTAGGGCATCCATTACAGACAAAGGGAGCTTTAGCGAGTAGAGGGCAGGGAAGGTTATTAGAGGTAGACTCTCGGACTTGTTTGTTTCGCTTGACTTCTTTAGAAACAGTGGTCGGGTCTTTTAGAATAAGTTGCCCGATAGCTTTGAAGGTTTCACCGCGCTCTAAGCCTAATTGGATATCATTACGGTCTGAAAGGGTAAGGTGTTTATGTTTTGTCATAGTGAGCCTCATTTCTAACTCAAACGTCTCACACTTAATTCCACCATAAAAATCCGTTTTAGACTAATTTCCACTTCGGTTAGGCAAGTGGAAGTTACTTTGAGAAGTTAGAATAAACTAAAAAAAGTCAAAAATTACATAAAAATGCTTGACCGAATAATATATATATGTTAAAATAAAAACAAGGAAACAGAAAGCGGTTTCATTTGCATTACTAGGTGTTTTTATGTTTAGTAATACAATTCCTTACCAACAATTCATTCAGAAGAATAAACAATTGGAGATTCGAGTGCAATCACAAAAGAAGTCCAATGGTCTTGATGTTGGGAAGGCTGATTGATTTCGTATTACTTTAAAATTCAACGATTTAGAGAAAGGTATTCTTATGAGAGCTTGTAACAATACCAGATAGATATAAGAATGGAGATGTTTGATAAAATGCTTTCATAGCTAACCAACTGTTGAAAATTATGAGTTACAAAATCTAAAGTATTTAAGATTAGTTTATAAAATTAGGTCTCTGCCTGTAGAAAGGAACGTGCAGTTAGAAAGGAGGAAAAAATAGGATACTATAATTCAGACTGAGATTTCTAATTAAAATATGTAGTTGCATTTCGCTTATTTTCATAATATTTCATTCAGAGGAGTAAATAATATGTTAAAATTTAGAAAAGTAGTTGCATCATCCCTTGCCGTTTTGGCATTTAGTTTGGCTCTTCCTGTTTTGGCAGTTTCTCACCGTGGTGGCGAGTGGACCTATGGAGGCCATCATGATCCAAATAATTGGGGAGCATTTTCGAATTATTATCATGGTTCACAGTATCACTGGGCCTATGTTGGAAGTAATGGACGTGACAATCAAAAAACAGTTTATGCAGGAGCACGTAGTGCGGCCTATGCGTTTGTTAATACAAATTTTGGGGAGCAAGTTACATTTGATGCGGGATGGTAAAGAATAATTGAAGAAGATTCTTTTATCAATAGTTTAGTAAGCTTGTTAGTTTATAGAGGGCAGGGATATTTCTGCCCTCTGTTTTAGAATAAGGAATGCACTATGAAAAAATTATTTATACTCATATCCAACCTGCTTGCTAGTTTGTTCTTTGTTTGGGTATTTACCATTTGGACTGATACATATGTCTCCTATTATTACCCCAACGTTGTTGTACGTGATTCTTCCCCTGAAACAACTTTTCAGCATGTTGCTACACGCTTGGAAAAACTAGCAGAAGAAACGGATAGCTTTATTGCGATTCAACACCAGGATCCTAACTCAGAAGGTACTCCAGTGTTTTCTTATACGACCTTTGGGAACGGAAAGTTGCCTGATGGGCTACAGGAAAAAAATCTAGAAGATGCTCAAAGTAGTAGTGTTGAAACAAACTATTTTGTATTCAATGGAAACCTAGATATTCACTTGCTAAGGGAGGAGCTAAGTCAACTTGGCTTGACTAACATGCACCTGACAATTCCATCTAAACTATCTACGTTAATGGCTATCTTTAGTAACGGATTTCAGTTAATCAGTCTATTGATTTTCATCTTAACCTTTGGAGCACTGACTTTAATTAGTCAAATTAGCCAATTACGTTCGTCGGGCATTCGCCTCATTTCAGGAGAGAAACGGTGGTCCATTTTTCTTAGACCAGTTGGTGAGGATTTGAAAGGGATAGCTGTTGGTTTCAGTTTAGCTGGCGTGCTCGCCATTCTTATGCAAAAAATTCTGTCGCTTCCAACGCAATCCCTAATGACCATAGGAGAAGGCTTGCTCAGTTATAATCTCATCTTGTTGTCGATCTCCCTGTTTTTCGCTCAACTCTTCGCAGTTGGGATAAAAAAGATACACCTGATGCAGATTATAAAAGGGCAAGTGCCTGTCAGAGGAATCATTAGTTTGATTTTAATCGGTCAACTATTAGCGATTATTATTGTAACGCTGGGAATAGGGAGTAGCTTAAAGTATTCCCAAGCCTGGCAACAGCATCGGATTGGACAAGAGGCTTGGAGCCAGGAAAGGCAACTGATTACCCTATCATTCAGCCGTGAAGGAACAAGTCCTGGTTTTGATGAACAAGCTCAAAGGAAACTCAGAACTTGGTATCAATTGATGGATCTGGCTGTTTCAGAAAAAAAGGCTTTCTTATCTAGACACCAGTTAATTGACCGTTCTTTGCAAAATGGCATGGCTTCCTCCAAAAACTTGACAACCTCTACAGAATGGCACGATTACAGCCCGAATGGCAATGTCCTTATCGTCACACCGCAATACTTGGAGCGTCAAAACATTCCTGTAGATACAACTATTGAGCAAAAGATGAATCACCTTGATGTAGGGGAGTTTGTCTTATTGCTGCCTGAACACCTCCGTTCAGAGGAAGAACATTATAAATCTGTTTTTGAAGACGACTTAACCAGTCGCATGTCTAGTCGAGATGAACGACAGCAAATGACTGCTACGGTAGGTTATTTGGAATCAGGTCAGGATCGTTTTGTGTATAATACGACCCCTATTTCTTACCAGCAGTTTTTGAAAGATCCAATCATCATTGTTATAACACCCCAATCAACTGGTCCACAGTCCATTTTCTTTTGGGTAGACGCAGTACAGAACTACGTTCTCTTTAATCAATTGTCTGATGCCCAGGAGCTTATCCAGAGACAAGGCATTGAAAATTGGGTCTCAGAAATGCAAACAGGTTACCACAACTACATCACATTATTGGATAATATCCAGAGGGAACGTTGGGTAATGCTAGCAGGAGCTGTGCTTGGGATTGTAACTTCAATCTTGTTGTTTAACACTATGAATAGGCTCTACTTTGAAGAATTTAGACGTGCCATTTTTATCAAACGCATTGCAGGTCTCAGGTTCTTAGAAATCCATCGCACTTATCTCTTTGCTCAACTGGGTGTGTTTTTACTGGGATTTGTTGCGAGTGTATTTCTTATGGTAGAGATAGTAGTTGCTTTCTTAGTCTTGTTACTCTTTACTGGTCTATCTCTTTTACAGTTACATGTCCAAATGCAGAAAGAAAACAAGATGTCCATGCTTGTTTTGAAGGGAGGTTAATATGATTGAACTTAAACAGGTGAGTAAATCTTTTGGAGAACGAGAGTTATTTTCGAATCTTTCAATGACATTTGAGGCTGGAAAAGTCTATGCCTTAATTGGTTCAAGTGGTAGCGGAAAAACAACCTTGATGAACATGATTGGAAAATTAGAATCTTATGATGGGACGATTTTTTACCGAGGTAAAGACTTGGCCAATTATAAATCGAGTGATTTTTTCCGTCACGAATTGGGCTACCTCTTCCAGAACTTTGGCTTAATTGAAAACCAAAGTATTGAAGAAAACCTTAAGCTAGGTCTCATTGGTCAAAAGTTGAGTCGGTCGGAACAGCGGTTGAGGCAGAAGCAGGCTTTAGAACAGGTCGGCCTGGCTTATCTTGACCTAGATAAGCGCATCTTTGAGTTATCGGGCGGAGAATCGCAACGGGTTGCCTTGGCAAAAATTATCTTAAAGAATCCACCCTTTATTCTGGCAGATGAGCCAACAGCTTCAATAGACCCAGCAACCTCTCAGTTGATTATGGAGATTTTGCTATCTCTTCGAGATGATAATAGGCTAATCATTATCGCAACACATAATCCGGCAATTTGGGAGATGGCTGATGAAGTGTTCACGATGGATCGTCTGAAATAAAAATCCTTGTTTTTAATTGCACGATGAGTTACTGAAATATTATCAGGAATCAATAATTGGAGTTAATTTAGAATTGTACTTTATCAATATTGAGGTAACTTTTTCTTGATAAAGGAAGAAATAGTGAAGAGAAAGTTAGAATGAAAAAATTCGACAATTATATTATTGAGAAGCCTTGCGATTCTAATTCAGATAAACTGCAAAAAATCTTAATAATTGAAAGTTTGGTAGATGATATTTTGCAATTTTCTCTCACAATCAATAATAGTGTAGGAGAGATTTTCCTCCTACAACCGTTTCAAAAGAAAACTATCTTTATTCCATGTTATTTTGAGGAAGATATTGTGAAAGTCAAAGATGGTGATAAAGTTGAGTGGGATTTGTTAGAATTTCAAAAATTTAGAGCATTTTTGGCTTAGTAATATGTGTTGAAGGCTCAAAACCTATGGTAAAAAAGTAGCTTTGAAAACGTATTACCTCCAAAGATTTAGTTAAATAATGATTTAACACAAAAAGAAATTATTGAAGTTCTGGAAAGATGTTGTTTCAGTATTGAGAAAAGGTGGGAAAAACTTGCGATTTTCACAGAGAAAGGAAGGAAGAAAAAGTATAGAAATATAGTCAATTGAAACAAGAACAGAACAAAAGAACCTTTTGTGCCATATTTTCTCCTTTCGCTTTACAATTGGCTTGAACACCTTTATTGTATCGAGTTAGGAGTTTTTTTGGTATAACCTTCGACGCGCACTCGCATAGCGGGTGTTTTTTTGTCTCGCACCTAACGGAGCGATACGAACTAATAGTCACTTAATCAAAAAACGCACCATATCAAAAACTAAAAAGTTTGATATTATGCGTCATGTCTTAAACTAATTGACTATACTTTCTATTCAAATGAGCTTTTAACCAATTGATTGAGCCAATCCACTCTTAAAACCAAAGAGCAATTTCTCGCTTAGCTGACTCTTCTGAATCTGAACCATGTACAACATTTTGGATAACCTCATTTTCTCCAGCAGCTTTTGCAAAATCACCTCGAATCGTTCCTGGTAAAGCTTCTTCTGGACGAGTCGCACCCATCATAGTCCGCCAAGTTTCAATTACTTTGGGACCAGAAATGATACCTACAAGAACCGGTCCTGAAGTCATAAATTCACGAATCGGTGGGTAAAAACTCTGACCAACCAAGTCCTGATAGTGCTGGTCAATCAACTCTTCTGAAACCTTTGTACGCAACTCCAATTTTTCGATTGTAAAGCCACGTTGTTCGATACGTTTTAACACTTCACCCACTAACCCTCTTTTTACACCGTCTGGTTTAATGATAAAAAATGTTTGTTCCATCCCCATCTCCTTTGTCAGCTTCTTTCTTTTATACTCTTCGAAAATCTCTTCAAACCACGTCAACGTCGCCTTGCCGTATATATGTGACTGACTTCGTCAGTTCTATCTGCAACCTCAAAACGGTGTTTTGAGCTGACTTCGTCAGTTCTATCTGCAACCTCAAAACGGTGTTTTGAGCTGACTTTGTCAGTTCTATCTGCAACCTCAAAACGGTGTTTTGAGCTGACTTCGTCAGTTCTATCTGCAACCTCAAAGCAGTGTTTTGAGCTGACTTCGTCAGTTCTATCCACAACCTCAAAACAGTGTTTTGAGCTAACTTCGTCAGTTCTATCTACAACCTCAAAGCAGTGCTTTGAGCAACCTGCGGCTAGTTTCCTAGTTTGCTCTTTGATTTTCATTGAGTATTATTTTACCATATTTTATGGAAAAATGGAGAAAGTTTTCAGAAAAGAGAAAGAGAACCCGAAGGTTCTCCATTCTCTTTTATTCTACTGTTTCTTCCACAGTTTCAACGGCAGTATCCACAACTACTTCTGTTGTTTCTTCATTTCCTTCTTCCTCTACTGGAGGATTAAGGTATTCTTCTTCGTTGATAGCATGTGGTTCAAGGTTACGGTAACGGGCCATACCAGTACCAGCTGGGATGATCTTACCGATGATAACATTTTCTTTAAGTCCAAGGAGATGGTCTTTCTTACCACGGATAGCCGCGTCAGTAAGGACACGAGTTGTTTCCTGGAAGGAAGCCGCTGACAAGAAACTGTTTGTTTCAAGTGAGGCTTTGGTAATTCCCATAAGGACTGGGCGGCCTGTCGCTGGAACTCCACCTGCGATAAGGACATCTTTGTTAGCATCTGTAAAGTCATTGATATCCATGAGGGTACCCATGAGAAGGTCTGTGTCACCTGGATCCATGACACGGACTTTACGGATCATTTGACGAACCATTACCTCGATGTGTTTGTCACCGATTTCTACCCCTTGGCTACGGTAAACTTTTTGTACTTCACCGAGAAGATACGTTTCAACTGACAAGACATCACGGACTGCAAGGAGACGTTTTGGTTGGATAGAACCTTCTGTAAGAGCAGCACCACGCGCTACTTGGTCCCCAACTTCGACACGCATACGAGCTGTAAATGGCACGACGTACTCACCTTCGCCAGTTTCACCCTTAACAAAGACTTTCTTAGTACGAGTTGATGCATCTTCTTCGATAGCAGTAACTTGTCCTTTAACTTCTGTGATAACCGCTTCTCCTTTAGGATTGCGGGCTTCAAAGATTTCTTGGACACGAGGAAGACCCTGAGTGATATCGGTATTTGAGGCAACCCCACCCGTGTGGAAGGTACGCATTGTAAGCTGTGTACCAGGTTCCCCGATAGATTGGGCAGCGATTGTACCAACTGCTTCACCAACTTCAACCGCATCACCAGTTGCCAAGTTGATACCGTAACAATGACGGCAGACACCATGACGAGTGTTACATGTAAATACAGAGCGGATAGTCACTTCTTCCACACCAGCATTGACAATTTCACGCGCCTTGTCTTCTGTAATCAACTCATTTGGACCGATAATAACTGCACCAGTTTCTGGATGTTTAACAGTTTTCTTAGTATAACGACCATTGAGGCGCTCTTCAAGAGACTCGATCATCTCTTTTCCTTCTGCGATAGAACGGATCAGGAGACCACGGTCTGTTCCACAGTCGTCCTCACGGATGATAACGTCTTGGGCAACGTCAACCAAACGACGAGTCAAGTAACCTGAGTCGGCTGTCTTAAGGGCCGTATCGGTCATACCTTTACGCGCACCGTGAGTTGAGAAGAACATTTCGAGTACTGACAAACCTTCACGGAAGTTTGAAAGGATTGGCAATTCCATGATACGTCCGTTCGGAGCAGCCATCAGACCACGCATACCGGCAAGCTGTGAGAAGTTTGAGATGTTACCACGGGCTCCTGAGTCCATCATCATAACGATTGGGTTCTTAGGATCTTGGTTGGCAATCAAACGTTTCTCTAGTTTTTCACGGGCAGCACGCCATTCAGCTGTAACGGCATTGTAACGCTCGTCGTCTGTAATCATACCACGACGGAATTGTTTTGTGATTTGTTCTACACGTTTATGTGATTCTTCAATGATTTCAGCCTTGTCATCAACGACTGGGATATCGGCAATACCCACTGTCAATCCTGCAAGAGTTGAGTGGTGGTAACCGAGGTTCTTCATACGGTCAAGTAGGGCAGAAGTTTCTGTCGTACGGAAACGTTTGAAGATTTCAGCGATGATATTTCCAAGGTTTTTCTTCTTGAATGGAGGGTTAAGTTCAAGATTGCTGATAGCTTCCTTGATATCTCCACCAAGTGGCAAGAAGTATTTAGCTGGAACGCCTTCTGTCAAGTTGGCATTGTTTGGTTCTTGCAAGTATGGTAGACCCTCTGGCATGATGTCGTTGAAGAGGATTTTACCAACTGTTGTAAGCAAGACCTTATGTTTTTGCTCTTCTGTCCAAGGCTTGTTGAGGCTGTCTGTTGCGATACCAACACGTGAGTGGAGGTGAACATAACCATTGCGGTAAGCCATAACAGCTTCGTCACGGTCTTTGAAGACCATTCCTTCACCTTCACGACCAGCTTCTTCCATGGTCAAGTAGTAGTTACCCAAAACCATGTCCTGAGATGGAGTAACAACTGGTTTACCATCTTTCGGGTTCAAGATATGCTCAGCGGCGAGCATGAGGATACGAGCTTCTGCTTGGGCTTCCTCTGAAAGCGGTACGTGGATGGCCATTTGGTCTCCGTCAAAGTCGGCATTGTAGGCTTCACAGACAAGCGGGTGCAAGCGAAGCGCCTTACCATCAATCAAGACTGGCTCGAAGGCTTGGATACCCAAACGGTGAAGGGTCGGTGCGCGGTTCAAAAGTACTGGGTGTTCTTTAATCACTTCTTCAAGAATATCCCAGATACGCTCATCTCCGCGTTCCACCAAGCGTTTAGCTGCTTTGACGTTTTGCACGATATCACGGGCAACGATTTCACGCATGACGAATGGTTTAAAGAGCTCGATTGCCATTTCACGTGGCACACCACATTGGTACATCTTAAGCGTTGGACCAACGGCGATAACGGAACGTCCTGAGAAGTCAACACGTTTACCGAGCAAGTTCTGACGGAAGCGTCCTTGTTTACCTTTAAGCATGTGGCTCAATGATTTAAGAGGACGGCTACCTGGTCCTGTGATTGGACGACCACGACGACCATTGTCAATCAAAGCGTCAACTGCTTCTTGAAGCATACGCTTCTCATTTTGAACGATGATACCTGGTGCATTCAACTCAAGCAAACGAGCCAAACGGTTGTTACGGTTGATAACACGGCGGTAAAGGTCATTCAAGTCAGATGAGGCAAAACGGCCACCATCCAACTGCAACATTGGACGAAGATCTGGTGGGATAACCGGAAGGATATTGAGAATCATCCATTCAGGTTTGTTTCCAGACTTGTAAAAGGCATCCAAAACATCCAAACGACGGATGGCTTTGACACGTTTTTGTCCAGTCGCTGTTTTCAACTCTTCTTTGAGTTCAGCAATTTCTTTTTCAAGATCTACTTGTTTCAAAAGGTCTTGGATGGCTTCGGCACCCATCTTGGCAACGAATGAACCATAACCATACTCACGCAAGCGCTCACGGTATTCGCGCTCTGTCATGATAGACTTGTGCTCAAGTGGTGTATCCTTAGGATCAATCACCACATAAGCCGCAAAGTAGATAACTTCCTCGAGGGCACGAGGGCTCATATCAAGGGTCAAGCCCATACGGCTTGGAATCCCCTTGAAGTACCAGATGTGAGATACAGGAGCTTTCAATTCGATGTGCCCCATACGCTCACGACGAACTTTCGTACGCGTTACTTCAACCCCACAACGGTCACAAACAATTCCTCTGTAACGAATGCGTTTGTATTTACCACAAGCACATTCCCAGTCTTTTGTAGGACCAAAGATAACTTCATCAAAGAGACCTTCACGTTCTGGTTTCAAGGTACGGTAATTGATTGTTTCAGGTTTTTTGACTTCTCCATAAGACCATGAACGGACTTTGCTTGGAGAAGCTAGGGTGATTTGCATACTTTTAAAACGATTTACATCAACCACTATTTCTTCCCTTTCTATTCTAAGTGAACTGCCTATTCTTGTTCAGCAGTTTCTTCTGTTGCTTCCGCTTTTGTTGCTTTCTCAGCTTCTTCAGCTTCAAAGGCTGCTTTAGCCTCTTGTGCTGCTTTTTCGCGGGCTTTTTCAAGGTCATCTACGTGGATGACATCTTCGTCCATTCCTTCATCCAAGTCGCGAAGTTCCACTTCTTGGTCATCTTCGTCTAGGACACGCATGTCAAGACCAAGAGATTGCAATTCTTTGACAAGAACTCGGAAGGATTCTGGAACACCTGGTTTTGGAATTGGTTTTCCTTTTGTAATAGCTTCATAGGCTTTCAAACGTCCGTTGATATCGTCAGACTTGTAAGTCAAGATTTCTTGAAGGACATTTGACGCACCGTAGGCTTCAAGAGCCCAAACCTCCATCTCACCAAAACGTTGTCCACCAAACTGGGCTTTACCTCCGAGTGGTTGTTGAGTAACGGTTGAGTATGGTCCGACTGAACGCGCGTGCAATTTATCGTCAACCATGTGGTGGAGTTTGATCATGTACATGACACCGACAGAAACACGGTTATCAAACGGTTCCCCAGTACGACCATCGTAAAGGATTGTTTTGGCATCGCTATCCATGCCAGCTTCTTTAACAGTTGACCAAAGGTCTTCAGAACTTGCTCCGTCAAAGACTGGTGTTGCGATGTGAATACCAAGAGTACGAGCCGCCATACCAAGGTGGAGCTCCATAACCTGACCGATATTCATACGTGATGGCACCCCAAGTGGGTTCAACATGATATCGACTGGAGTTCCGTCTGGAAGGTAAGGCATGTCTTCTACAGGAACGATACGAGAGACAACCCCTTTGTTTCCGTGACGTCCGGCCATCTTATCTCCGACCTTGATCTTACGTTTTTGAGCGATGTAAACGCGAACCAGCATGTTGACACCTGATTGCAACTCATCTCCATTTGCACGTGTAAAGATCTTAACATCACGAACGACACCATCGGCACCGTGTGGTACACGAAGAGAAGTATCACGCACTTCACGAGATTTATCTCCGAAGATAGCGTGCAAGAGGCGTTCTTCAGCTGAAAGGTCTTTCTCACCCTTAGGTGTTACTTTACCTACAAGGATGTCGCCTTCTTTAACCTCAGCACCGATACGGATAATACCCATTTCGTCAAGGTCTTTAAGGGCATCTTCACCAACGTTTGGAATTTCACGAGTGATTTCTTCAGGCCCAAGCTTTGTATCGCGCGTTTCTGATTCGTATTCTTCAAGGTGGACAGATGTGTAGACATCGTCTTTAACCAAGCGTTCGCTCATGATAACAGCATCCTCGAAGTTGTAACCTTCCCAAGTCATGTAGGCAACGATTGGGTTTTGTCCAAGTGCCATTTCCCCATTTTCCATAGAAGGTCCGTCAGCGATGAAATCACCTTTTTCAACGACATCGCCAACTTTTACGAGAGTGCGTTGGTTGTAAGCAGTACCTGAGTTTGAACGACGGAATTTTTGGATGTGATAAACGTCCAATGAACCATCTTCACGACGAACTTCTACCTTGTCAGCATCTGCGTAAGTAACTTTACCATCATACTGAGCAATCACAGCAGCTCCTGAATCGTGGGCTGCTTGGTATTCCATACCAGTACCAACGTAAGGTGCCTGAGGATTGATCAATGGCACAGCCTGACGTTGCATGTTGGCTCCCATGAGGGCACGGTTGGAGTCATCGTTTTCCAAGAAAGGAATACATGCTGTCGCAACGGCAACTACCTGTTTTGGTGATACGTCCATGTAGTCAACAACATTAGCTGGATACTCTTGGTTGACCCCTTGGTGACGTCCCATGACAATCTTCTCAGCAAATGTTCCATCTTCATTCAGACGAGAGTTAGCCTGTGCTACAGTAAATTCATCTTCTTCATCAGCTGTCAACCAAACGATTTCGTTTGTGACAACACCTGTTTCACGGTCAACTTTACGGTATGGTGTTTGAACAAAACCATATTTGTTCAAGTGCCCGTAAGATGACAAGTTATTGATCAAACCGATGTTAGGTCCTTCAGGTGTCTCGATTGGACACATACGACCGTAGTGAGTGTAGTGCACGTCACGGACTTCATATCCAGCACGGTCACGTGTCAAACCACCAGGTCCTAAGGCTGACAAACGGCGTTTGTGAGACAACTCAGAAAGCGGGTTGTGTTGGTCCATGAACTGTGACAACTGTGATGAACCAAAGAATTCTTTAACCGCAGCTGTTACAGGACGGATATTGATAATTTGTTGCGGTGTCAAGACTTCGTTGTCTTGAACAGACATACGTTCACGGACATTACGTTCCATACGAGAAAGTCCAAGACGTACTTGGTTAGCAAGCAATTCACCAACCGCACGAATACGACGGTTTCCAAGGTGGTCGATGTCATCTACTCGGCCAAGTCCTTCAGCCAAGTTGAGGAAGTAACTCATCTCAGCAAGAATATCTGCAGGCGTTACGATACGAACCTTGTCATCTGGATTGGCATTACCGATGATCGTTACGACACGGTCTGGATCAGTTGGAGCAACAACCTTGAATTTTTGAAGAACAACTGGCTCTGTTACTACAGCAGCATCATTTGGAATGTAGACAATCTTGTTCAAGTCACCATCCAAATGGCTTTCAATGCTTTCAATCACACTACGAGTCATGATTGTTCCAGCTTCTACCAAGATTTCTCCAGTTTCAGGGTCTACCAATGGCTCAGCAATGGTTTGATTGAGCAAACGTGTTTTAACATTGAGTTTTTTATTGATTTTGTAGCGACCAACTGCTGCCAAGTCATAGCGACGTGGGTCAAAGAAACGAGCCACAAGCAAGCTACGTGAGCTTTCAGCTGTCTTAGGCTCACCTGGACGAAGGCGTTCGTAGATTTCTTTCAAAGCTTCGTCTGTACGAGAGTCCATTGGGTTCTTGTGGATATCTTTTTCAACAGTGTTGCGAACCAATTCGCTGTCACCAAAGATATCAAAGATTTCATCATCACCTGAGAAACCAAGGGCACGAACCAAGGTTGTAAATGGAATCTTACGAGTACGGTCGATACGAGTGTAGGCGATGTCTTTTGAGTCGCTTTCAAGTTCCAACCAAGCTCCACGGTTAGGGATAACCGTTGAACCGTAGCCCACTTTACCGTTTTTATCAACTTTATCGTTAAAGTAAACACCTGGTGAGCGCACCAACTGAGATACGATGATACGTTCACCACCATTGATAATGAAAGTACCCATCTCTGTCATGATTGGGAAATCACCAAAGAAAACTTCTTGGGTCTTGATTTCGCCTGTTTCTTTATTGATCAAGCGGAAGGTTACAAAAATTGGTGCTGAGTAGCTAGCATCGTGGATACGAGCTTCTTCTAGCGTGTATTTTGGTTCCTTGATTTCATATCCAACAAATTCCAACTCCATTGTGTCTGTGAAGTTTGAAATTGGCAATACATCTTCAAATACTTCCTTCAGACCGTGGTCTAGGAAATCTTTGAATGAATCAGTTTGAATTTCAATCAAATTTGGTAAGTCAAGAACTTCTTTGATTCTTGAAAAACTACGACGGGTACGATGTTTCCCGTATTGAACGTCATGTCCTGCCAAGATGATTCTCCTTTGTAAATAAGTTCCAAGCCTTGTCAATCAGGCTTTTCTAATCGTCATATGGTTTTAAAAACCCTTATCACCGTGTCCTCTTGATAAATTTTCAGAATCTTTAAGTCTCTGTTACAAACACACAAAATCCTGAAAAAAAGCACAAAAAGAGCAGCTAAATCTGACTTTTTCAGAAGATTTAACTGCTGTGAGCCTTGTCTGGACAATATTTCAGACAAAACCTACGACAAATGATTATTTATATTATACCCTAATTAGCTAGATTTTTCAAGGGGATTCAGTAGGTTTTTGGTGAATTTTTTCCATTTTTTCCCATAGAAAACTTGGCATCGCATTCGAATCACACTATGGTACAAAAAACTGAAAAAACTATTGACTGAGAATGATTTTCAAGGTATAATAATAAACGTTAAGGCGGTATAGCCAAGTGGTAAGGCACGGCTCTGCAAAAGCTTGATCGTCGGTTCAAATCCGTCTACCGCCTTCTATAACTTGATTTATCAGGTTTCAAATGAACAGAAAGCCCAATTTAAAGGGCTTTTTTATTTTTCTTCTGATAAATACGAATAATTTTGAAAAACTTTTGGGGCAAAGTTCTTTCCATGACATAATTCCCTTTTGAAATCAACTGAAAAAAGCTTCGTCACGCCTGGTGACAAAAGCCTCTAGTTTATTCTGTTTCTTCTTCTATTTCGACTTCGGTAATTTGGACTTTTACCTTGGTAACACGTCCATTTTTCACTTTATCATTGGTTAGGATAAGCTGTTTGTTTTGGCTGACCACTTCATGGCTGAGTTTCTCAGTCGTTGGAATGGTCCCAACTCCTGTCAAATAATAACCAGCGATGGTATCAACGTCATCACTTTCCAGTTCAACATCAAAGTAATTATTGAAATCATTGAGGGTCATCGTTCCTTGAACAATGTAGGTATCCTCGCCAATCTGATGAACATCTATTGCTGCTTTGTCCGTTTCATCATCAATTTCACCAACAATTTCCTCTAAGAGGTCTTCCAAAGTCACCAAACCAGCCATACCACCGTATTCATCCAGCAAGATTGCCATTTGTCTTTGGGTATTGCGCAATTCTTTTAGCAAGTCATCCACAAAAATAGTTTCAGGTACAAAAAGTGGATCTTGTAAGATTTTCTTCCAAACAATATTATCAAAACCGTCCACAAAACCAGCCTTAAGGAGACTCTTGGTGTGAATGATGCCAATCACGTTATCCTTATCCCCATCATAAACCGGGATACGAGAATAATTTTGTTTTAAAATACTTTGGATAATGGCTTGACTATCATCCTGAATATCCACCATAAAGGCATCCGTTCGAGGAACCATAACCTCTCGTGCCATTAGTTCATCGAGCGAAAAGACACCTTGTAGCATCTCAATCTCATCAGCATCCAATGTTTCTTCACTATTTGTCAGCATATAGGCAATTTCATCACGGGTCATCTTTTCATCCGCATCATCGAATGACATAGGAGTCAAATGGCTCAAGAAATTGGTCGAAGCAGCTAAAAGCCAAACAAAAGGACTGACTAGTTTTCCGATCCCAATGATAACCGGCGCTGTACGAATGGCCAAGGCATCCTTTAGATTAAGAGCGATTCTCTTAGGATATAATTCCCCAAAAACGATGGAAATATAGGTCAAAAATGCCAAGGATAGAAAAGTTGCCACGGCTTGTGCTGTTTCGCCATTCCCAAGCCAAAAGGCAATCACACGTCCTAGAGTATCAGCTAAACTCGCCCCTGATAAGATTGTAATCAGGGTGATTCCTACCTGAATGGTTGATAAAAAGTGGTTAGGATTTTCTAGTACCTTCAGCAGGCGGATGTAGCGTCTGTCTCCTTCTTCCGCCTTTTGTTCAACTCGGGCACGATTAAGAGAAACCATGGCCATTTCTGTGGCTGAGAAAAAGGCATTTAATACCGTCAAGATAAACAATAAAACAAATTGTAGCAACAAATTCTGACTACTTGGGTCTTCCATAGTTCTTCTCCTAAAATAGTATCTTGTCACTTATTATATCACAAAAATTAGCTCAGTACATATTATTTTTTCTTAGTACCTATTCTAGCCCTGCTTAAACTAGAAAAAAGAACTCCTACATCCATAAGTGACATAGGAGTTTATTTTGTATTTTACTGAGTAACAGTGACTTCTCCAGTTCGGTAATCCAGTTGAAGCCCTTTTTGAACATTGGGAACTAGGACATTATATTCCAATTCTCCATCTGAAGACTTGGCTTCAATCTGTGAAGCTGAAGGAACTAAATCCTCGTTTGAAGCGTAATAAAGGGTTACACGGTAACGGACACGCTTGTTTTGGTCCAAGGCTTTACGCACCTTGCTTTCATAGTAGTTTTGACCAGTCGAATCCTCGGCTTGCGCCTGATTTGCCCAGGCTGTTTGAACAGCAATGTTTTTGGGATTGCTTGTTGAGGCATCAAAACCATCCAAGCCACCGATTAAGGCATAGCCTAACAAGTGCCCTCTATCAACGGCATGGGTATAAGAGCCCTTTAGATTCTTAACCTGATGCCAACCTGGAGGAGTCCAAGAAGTTGAACCATTCCCAGTTTCTTCACGATTCTTGTACTGGCGAGTGGCCTTAGACAAGAGGGCATTAGCCACGGTTGGAACAGTTTCCTTGCCCACTGTCTTTGTTTTATTATCAGCGTAGGGCTTACTTGAAACCTTGGCATTTAGGTTTGTTTTATTACCATTGACGATAAAAGCACCAGCCCCGTTCCACTCCAGACTCCCTTTTATTTGGCTTTTGACTGCATCTGTTAAGACACTTTCCGCCAATTCTTGACCAGGCGCGTCTGGTGATTGACTTTTCTGACTTATTTTTGTCTTAGCAGCCTGATTGCCTAGTTCATTCTGCTTAATATAATAGCTCCCCGCAGATAAGAGCAATAACACTAGCAAGCCAATCAGTGTCTGTCTTGTTTTTTTGTTCATATTTCTCCTTATCTTTATAAAAAGGCTGGTCTCCCAGCCTAATTTCCTGTAAATTTATGAATCAATTCCTGCCATTTTGCTGGAGACAAGATAGCCCATGGATCTTGACCCTTGCCCAAGATTCCATAGCCGACCATTAAGCCGATTCCTAGGGCTAGAAGCCCTAAAATCAGTACCAAAATAACTAAAAGTAAACGCTTGATTACGTAGCTTGATTTCTTATTCTTCTTCATCACTTGCCTCAATCCGCTGAATCTTAGCACCTAGCTGCTCCAACTTCTCATGGAATCGGTAGTAACCTCTATCCAAGTGAACCAATTTACCGACCACAGTTTCTCCCTGTGCTACCAAACCTGTCAAAATCAAGGCTGCACTGGCACGAAGGTCAGTTGAAAGAACTTCTGCTCCCTGCAAAGCCTGTCCACCAACAATACGAGCTGTATCACGGATAATTTCCGAGTGCAAGCCCATGCGTCGCATTTCTTCTAGGTGTTGGAAACGATTTTCGAAAACTGTCTCCACCATGGTTGATTCGCCTTTTGCGACTGTCATCAAGGCTGTAAATTGAGCCTGCATATCTGTTGGAAATCCTGGGTGGGGCAAGGTTTTTACATGAACAGCTTTTAGATTTTCTAGTTGAGAACGAACACGAATTCCTTCAGTCTCCTCTGTCACTTCCACTCCCATTTCAAGCAATTTGGCAATCAAGGGACGGTTGTGCTCCCAAACAGCGTCTCGAATCAAGACATCACCACCAGTCATGGCAGCAGCTACCATAAAGGTTCCTGCTTCGATACGGTCTTGGACTATATTGTGAGTCGTACCATGAAGTTTCTCAACACCAGTAATGGTAATAGTCTCTGTACCAGCCCCTTTGACCTTGGCTCCCATTTCATTGAGGAGAATGGCTAGGTCGACAATCTCAGGCTCACGCGCAGCATTTTCAATCACTGTGACCCCATCAGCCAGAGTCGCTGCCATCATCAAGTTCTGCGTAGCACCAACACTTGGAAAGTCCATATAGATATGGGCACCATGTAAGCGATCAGCCTTGGCTTCGATATAACCAGCAGTCTGGCTAATCTTAGCCCCCATAGCTTCCAGACCTTTCAAATGAAGATCGATAGGGCGACTACCAATCGTACAACCACCTGGCATGGATACTTTGGCATGACCTACACGGGCAAGGATTGGCCCTAATACAACGATGGAGGCGCGCATCTTGCTGACATACTTATAAGGGGCTTCCTCAGTGATGTCGCCAGTAGCATCCACCTCAACAAGATGGGCTTCCTCATCAAAGTCAACCTTGGCATTCAAACCACCAACTACCTGATTCATAATAAAGACATCCGACAAGATCGGTACATTCTGTAAGACTGTCTTTCCTTCACTTGCTAGAATAGTCGCTGCCAACAAGGGCAAGACTGCATTCTTTGCTCCTTCGATGGTTACACTTCCTACCAGACGATTATCGCCACCTTGAACCACAATTTTGTCCATACTCGTTTCCTTTACATTTGATTTTATAATAATCCTCTAAGCGCTTCTTGCCACAACTGATATAGGCCGATAAAGAAAGAACTCATGATATAGCCCATGACAATGCTGAAAAAGGCTACTAGTAAACGAACTTTTCCTGTATTCTCAGTTGTCACTTTTAAAACCTTTTCCCATCTAACAAGATTCTTTAAAAGGTAAAAACTCACATAAATAAAGAGCATGTGACTGCTTAGAGTGAATAATAATTGAACCATTTGACTATTATACCATCTTCTCTGTTTGTGCGCTAGTTTGGAAACTTCACTTAAAAACTAGGGATTGTTTTTCAAGTAATCAATTGCATCTTGTAGGGTTTTAACAGGCACGATTTTCATATCTGTCTTGATTGTTTTGGCTGCTTCTAGGGCTGTTTGGTAGTTGTTTTTTGCATCCGGGTGTGCTTTTTGTTCTTCTTCGCTAACAGGGTTATCAGGGGCAAAGAAAATAGCGGCACCTGCTCTAGCCGAAGCTACAACTTTCTTGTCAATACCACCAATATCCCCCACATTGCCATCGCGGTCAATGGTACCTGTACCGGCAACAATACGACCATTACGAAGACCTGGGTGAGCTATTTGAGTATAGATAGCTAGACTAAACATGAGGCCAGCACTTGGACCGCCAATACCAGCTGTTGAAAAACTAATTGGGACATTGCTGATTACCTCTGTACGATCAATCAAGCCGATTCCAATCCCATTTTTTCCATTTTCCAAGCTGATAATCTTTCCTTCTGCAGACTTGGTTTGCCCATCCTCTTCATAGGTGACCTTGACGGAGTCCCCTAATTTTTGAGAACTGACGTAATCAATCAAGTCTTTAGAACTATCAAAGGTCTGATCATTGACTGCTGTGACCGTATCAGAGATATTGAGAATCCCTTTAAAGGTTGAATTATCCGTCACATTCAAGACATAAACCCCAAAATACTTGAGTTCGATATCCTTACCAGCTGTTTTTAGACCTTGATACTTGGCCATATTTTGCGATGTTTGCATGTAGAATTGATTGATCCGCATAAATTCAACATCGGAAGTTCCACCTGTGGTCTCCTGGGCACTACGAATATCTGTAAAAGGCGTCAACCAAGCATAAACCATATGGGCTAAAGTGGCATGCTGGACACCAACCGTAACAAAGTGATAGGCACCAGCCGCCTGATCTTCTGTGTCATTTACTTTAAGGACTTGGCGAATATCTTCCGAACCACCTGGAACCTCTATATAGTAGGGCAAAGGCACTACAAATGCCAAGAAGGTCACAATCAAGGCCGCAATGACATATAAGGGCCATCTAATCTTTTTTTTCATTTCTTATTTCCTCCAAAATACTCTCAGGAACATAGCAAGCAACATCCTGACCAAACTTCAATAGCTCTCTAACACCTGATGAACTGAGATAGAGATGTTCAGGTCGGCTATGTAAATAAATAGTCTCTATATCAGGAGACAGCTGATGGTTGTAGTAATCAAAACTGGCTTCATATTGCAAATCCGACGCATTCCTCAAACCTCTCACTAGGCAAGTAGCCCCCAGTCTTTTCGCAACATCAACCACCAATTCATCATGAGAAGACACAACTTCAACATTTTCCAAATGTTTCAAAGCTGTTTCTAGCCCTCGTTTACGATTTTCGATAGGGAGAAATCCTTGTTTGTGGGGATTAAAAAAAATACCCACATAGAGCTTATCAAAAAGTCTGCTCGCCCGTTCAATGATATCCAGATGCCCATTTGTCATCGGATCAAATGAGCCTGTGAATAAGCCAATCTTATCTGACATAGACTGTCACCTTACTAATTCCATAAATTTTTTCCTTCCAGATGCCCAGGCAGGCAATTTCTTCTGGAAGTTCAACGGCTTTATCCGTCTCACACACGACCATGACATCTTCAGAAAAAAGCTCCCTCTCAGCCATTTTTTCAATATCTGCTACGATTTGTTCCTTGGCATAAGGAGGGTCTAAGAAAATGAGATCGAATTCCCCAGATACCTGTTCCAATGCCCTTTCTGCATCCATCTTGAGGAGTTGAAATTTTCCAACTTCCTTGGTCATCTGAATATTTTCAGCCACGATAGCCTGAGCCTTACGGTCTCGTTCCACCAAAACAGCGCTGGACATGCCACGCGATACTGCCTCGATAGATAAACCACCACTACCTGCATAAAGGTCCAAGACTCGCCCCCCCTCAAAGTAGGGACCAATCATGTTAAAAATAGCTCCCCTAACCTTATCCGAAGTAGGTCTTGTCGTCTTGCCCTCTAGTGTCCTGAGGGGACGTCCCCCATAGATTCCTGATACGATTTTCATACCGTTTATTATACCAAATTATAGACAAAAAGAGAAAGAAGAGGCTGGCTAGTACTAAATTCGAGGATAAAATTCAGAAAATCTGTCTATAATAAAACGCATAACATCAACCTTTACTGAACTGATATTATGCGTTTTTATCATTTTGAAACTTTTAAAATCCTTATCTACAAAATATTTTCGTAAGTATCGCGGACTTCTTGAGGCCAAACACTTGTTTGCACTTCTCCGATATGTTTCTTGCGAAGTAGGAACATGGCCATACGAGATTGTCCAATTCCTCCACCGATTGTCAATGGGAATAGACCATTCAACAAAGCCTTGTGCCATTCCAATTCCAAGCGGTCTTCATCACCTGTGATGGCAACCTGACGGCGAAGAGTTTCTTCATCTACACGGATCCCCATAGAAGACAACTCAAAGGCTCCACCTAGAGACTCATTCCAAACAAGAATATCTCCATTAAGACCCTTGTAGCCATTTTCAGACTCACTTGTCCAGTCATCGTAGTCTGGTGCACGTCCATCGTGCGGTTTACCGTCTGGTAATTCCCCACCGATACCAATCAAGAAGACAGCTCCAAATTCTTTACAGATCGCATTTTCGCGTTCTTTTGGAGTCAAGTCTGGGTAGCGTTCTACCAACTCTTCTGTATGGATAAAGGTGATTTGTTTTGGCAAGATAGACTCAATATCATAGCGGGCTTCTACTGCTAGCTCAGTCAGGCGAATAGCCTTGTAAATCTTCTCAACTGTTTCTTTTAGGTAAGCAATGTTTCGTTGACCATTTGGAATGACCTTTTCCCAGTCCCACTGATCCACAAAGACAGAGTGGGTTGCATCCAGCGAGTCTTCGTCTGGACGAAGGGCTTTCATGTGGACAAAAAGACCTTCACCCTCACCGAAACCAAAGCGAGCTAGAGTATGGCGTTTCCATTTAGCAAGTGAATGCACCACTTCATAAGTAGCATCAGGGATTTGGAGAACCTTGACCGATACGGCATTCTCAACACCTGATAAGTTGTCCTGCATCCCGTCACCGACCCTACTCAAGATAGGACCTTGAACTTCGACGACTTCTAGCTTGTCTTTCAAATACTGGGTAAAAGTGTTTTTGACAAAGGAAATTTCTTCTTGTTGGTGGATAAAACTTTTCTTCATAGGCTACTCCTCAAAAAATTAATTAAAAGCATTATACACCTATTTCCAAGAAAAGAAAAGAGAAATTTTAAAAAAAATCAGTGTCATTCAAAACACTGATTTCATAGACCTTTAGTCATTACGACCGAAGATACGTAAAATACTTAGGAAGAGATTAATAAAATCAAGATAGATACTGAGAGCCATCGACACAACCCAACCTGTCGCTACACGACCTTGTGATTGTTCATAAGCGAGACGAATTCTTTGGTTGTCCCAAGCAATCAGCCCAGAGAAGACCAAGACCATGGCTACACTGATCATATAATCAAAGAAACCGCTAGCCAAGAAAATATTAACTACCATGGCAATCAGTAAACCAATAAGAGCTGCCATCATTGCTCGACCAATCCCACTCAAGTCTTTCTTGGTGAAGATACCAACTACCGCCATGACAAAGAAGAGAAGGGCGCTCGATACAAAGGCAGATAAAACTGTACCCGGAGTATAGAAGGCCACCACAAAACTAAGGGTAAAGCCGTTTAAAACAGAGTAAAGTAAAAATACTGGAAGAGCAGCTGGACTATTTCTTGAAGCCATGCTACTGGCAACGAAAACTAAGGCCAACTCTGCAAAAGTAGCAATGGTCAACCAGAGACGCCCCTGCATCAAAAAGTAAACCAACTGAGATTGAAAGACCGTCAACATAAGGCCTGATACCAAAGCGGATAGTCCGATTCCCAGACCAACAAAGGCATAAACCTTAGCGTAAAATTGATTGAGACCTGCGCGGTCGTGAATAATAGTGTGATTCATCCTTTTCTCCTTTTCTATGAACATCTTTCCTTGATTATAGCAAAAAAAGTTAAAATTAGCTTAAATGGAAGACTAAAATACCGGCTGCAACCGCAACATTCAAACTCTCGGCCTGCCCCTTCATGCTAATATGGACCAACTGGTCTGCACTTTCAGCCATAAGGGGACTAATTCCTTGACCCTCATTTCCCATGACTAGTACAAAATTTTCTATAGAAGGCAGTTCTCTGTAATCAACAGAATCTTTAGATAGGGTTGTTGCTAGCACTGGGATAGCTACCTCTTTGGTTTCCTTAAGAAGCGCTTGACTAGACATCCGGTAAATGGGCAGATGAAAATGACTGCCTTGCATGGAACGTAGAGTCTTGAGACTAAAGATATCTGCCGACTTTTCTGAAACAATCACTCCAGTAAAACCTGCTGCATCTGCAGTTCGAATGATCGTTCCCACATTACCAGGATCTTGCACATCTTCCAAAAACAAGAACTTGCCCTGACTCAAATCAACTTGTCCTACTTCTTCTTTTTGAACCACGGCAACAATTCCCTGTGGAGTCTGAGAATCCGCCAAATCTAGCAAAATATCCTCTGACACCCAGACAGTTTGCGGAAAAGCAACTAACTGATCTCGGTAATTTTCTAGGGCAAAGATTTTCTCAATCGTCACTCCAGCTTGAACAGCTTCTTCAAACAAGTGCCAGCCTTCAATCAAATAAGCAGACTTGCGGTATTTTTTTTGGTGTAATTTCTTGGCATTTTTTACCACAGAATTGGCTTTTGAGGTTATAATAGTCATAGAAATATTATAACACAATCAAAGGGGGTTGGTATGCAAAAGGTTAGAATGATTGCCCAAGGTAGGGTACAGGGAGTCGGCTTTCGTTGGGGTGTTTACAGCTTGGCACTTGAAATTGGTGGCATCACAGGTCGGGTATGGAATAACGACGATGGCACAGTGGAAATCTTAGCCCAATCAGACTCATCTGCTACCATGGCAAAATTTATCCAAGAAATCCGCAAAGGACCAACACCTTTTTCAAAAGTCAGCTACTTAGATGTCAAACTGAGCAACTTTCCTCCCTACTCTGACTTTAAAATCGCAAATTAGGTCTCTAGAACTATTGTATATTTTGTAAAAAAACAGTAGAATAGAAAGGTATAATTTTTAAAGAAGGAATAAAAACAGTGAAATCTATTAAACGTTTTGCACTCTCAGCTATGGGAGTGGCTATGTTGCTAGTCTTAACTGGCTGTGTCAATGTTGATAAATCCACAGGCCAGCCAACAGGAGTCATTTGGAATACTTTCGGAGCGCCTATGGCTGAAGCTATCAAGTACTTCGCCAATGATAAAGGTCTAGGCTTTGGTGTCGCTATCATTATCGTAACCATTATCGTGCGCTTGATTATCTTGCCACTTGGTATCTACCAATCATGGAAGGCAACGCTTCACTCTGAAAAGATGAACGCCCTCAAGCACGTCCTTGAGCCACACCAAACGCGTCTCAAGGAAGCAACTACTCAAGAAGAAAAACTCGAAGCCCAACAAGCTCTCTTTGCTGCTCAAAAAGAGCATGGCATCAGTATGTTTGGTGGTGTAGGATGTTTCCCTCTCCTCCTTCAAATGCCTTTCTTCTCTGCCATCTACTTTACTGCCCAACATACTGAAGGTGTTGCTCAAGCAAGCTACCTAGGCATCCCTCTAGGCTCTCCAAGTATGATTTTGGCTGCCTGCGCTGGTGTCCTTTACTATCTTCAATCACTCCTTTCACTTCACGGAGTAGAGGATCAAACGCAAAGAGATCAAATCAAGAAAATGGCTTACGTGAGCCCAGTCATGATTGCCGGCTTCTCCCTCATCTCACCAGCTAGTGTCACACTTTACTGGGTTGTCGGTGGTTTCATGATGATTCTCCAACAGTTTATCGTCAACTATATCGTTCGTCCACAACTTCGCAAAAAAGTCCGTGAAGAACTAGCCAAGAACCCACCAAAAGCAAGTGCTTTCTCTAAACCAAGTGGACGAAAAGACGTTACCCCTGAACAACCAACTGCTATCACAAGCAAGAAAAAACACAAAAATCGCAACGCTGGAAAACAACGTTCGAGATAAGAAGAAAAAGGCTTAGCTGATTTGCTAAGTCTTTTTTGCAAGTCATACTCTTCGAAAATCTCTTCAAACCACGTCAGCTTCGCCTTGCCGTATATATGGTTACTGACTTCGTCAGTTCTATTCACAACCTCAAAACCATGTTTTGAGCAGCCTGCAGCTAGCTTCTTAGTTTGCTCTTTGATTTTCATTGAGTATCAAAAGCCCGATGTTCCCATCAGGCTTCTTTTTTTATCCATGTACACGTTTCATATAGTCTTGGTAACTTTCGGTATCCATGAGTTGTTTAGCGTTCTTGACGCGATCTGCTGTTGGTGGTTTGACTCCTTCGAGGGAATATGGAATTCCAAGTTCACGCCACTTGAACTCACCCATAGTGTGATAAGGCAGAATTTCAAACTTATCAACATTTTTGAGGGTCTTGACGAACTTACCAAGTTCAATCAAGTCATCGTCTCTGTCTGTCAAACCTGGAACTAGCACGTGGCGAATCCAGACAGGTTTTCCAATATCTGATAGATACTGGGCACAGGCCAAGATATTTTTATTGGTTTGGCTAGTAACAATCTTGTGCTGTTCTTCGTTGATTTCCTTGATATCCAAGAGGACCAAGTCAGTGACAGCCATAAGTTTGTCAAATTTTTCAAGGTAACGTGGTTTATTACGGAAAGGAAGGGCACAGGTATCCAAGGTACAGTGGATTCCGTGTTCTTTGGCCTTGGTAAAGAGGGCAATCAAGAAATCAATCTGCAAGAGAGCTTCTCCTCCACTGACTGTAATCCCACCCTTATTTCCCCAGAAACCGCGGTAACGCAAGGCTTCTGTCAAGACATCATCTACCGTCCGTTCACGTGACTTATTGGACTCCATAGCCCAAGTGTCAGGGTTGTGGCAATACTGGCAACGCATGTGACAGCCCTGCAAAAAGACAATAAAGCGAATACCAGGCCCATCTACTGACCCAAAGCTTTCTGTCGAATGCACCATTCCTGTCACTTGTCCATAATCAATTGTTTCTTCAGACATATCGTTACCTTCCTTGAAAACGTTTTATAGTTTTATTATATCATGACTTGAAGGAAAAACAAGATTTTTGCCTATTTTTTAGAAAGCAATCTGTTTTTCAATTTCATTTTCAATTAATTATCATTTTATTCTTCAAAATCAAAGCCATACAAGGTTGCAAAGTAGTCCTCAGGGCGCTCTGCACGGCGGATTTGACGGGCTTTGCCTTCTTCAGTATAAAGGATTTCCGCAGAACGAAGTTTGGCATTGTACTGGTAGCCCATTGAAAAACCGTGGGCACCTGTATCATGAATTACCAGCAAATCACCGATTTCTGTATGAGGCAGTTCGCGATTCACTGCAAATTTATCATTGTTTTCACAGAGCGAACCAACCACATCTACCACTTCAGCTGGTCCATCTGGATGGGGCACGTTAGTAATATGATGGTAGGCTCCATACATAGCTGGACGCATGAGGTTGACTGCTGATGCATCCACACCCAGATAAGTACGGTAAGTTTTCTTCTTATGAGTGACTCTTGTGACCAAAGCACCATGAGGTGCCAACATAAAACGACCCAGTTCGGTGAAAATCTTAACCTGACCAAGACCTGCTGGCGTAAGAACCTCTTCATAAACATTACGAACTCCCTCACCAATCAAGGCGATATCATTTGGCTCCTGCTCAGGACGATAGTTGACACCAATACCGCCAGAAAGATTGATAAAGTCTAGCGAAATGCCCAACTTTTCCTTGATTTCAACAGCCAATTCAAAAAGCTGACGAGCCAACTCTGGATAATAGAGATGGGTCACGGTATTGGACGCTAGGAAGGAGTGAATCCCAAAAGTCTTGGCTCCTTTTTCCTTCAAGATGGCAAAGGCTTCAAATAGCTGGTCCTTGGTCATTCCAAACTTAGCCTCGCCAGGATTGTCCATAATGTCTGTCCCCAGCTCAAAAACGCCTCCAGGATTGTAACGACAAGAGATGATTTCTGGAATTCCTGCTGCACGCTCCAGATGTTCAATATCTTCAAAGGCATCCAAGTTAATGGTCGCACCCAATTCACGCGCATAAGCATATTCCTTGTCTGGTGTGTTGTTAGAAGAGAACATAATCTCAGAACCAGGGAAATTCAGTTTATGACTCATCAAAAGTTCTACATAACTAGAGCAGTCCACTCCACAGCCTTCCTCTTGGAGAATTTTCAAGATAGCTGGGGTGGGAGTAGCCTTAACTGCAAAATATTCCTTAAAACCCTTGTTCCACGAAAAGGCTTGGTTGACGGCTCTTGCCTTCTCACGAATTCCCTTCTCATCATACAAGTGAAAGGGAGTGGGGAACTCGGCTACAATCGCTTCTAAGTCTTCTTTATTGATAAATGGTGTTTTCATAAGCTTCCTTCTATTCTATTTGCAAAGAAAGGCTGGGACTATCGTTCCAACCTTTAGTTCTATCTCTTATTTATCTTCGTCAAAGATATTGCCAACCTCAACATCGATGGCTTGGTTCTTGACATCAATATTGGTTACCTTCAAGAGCGACTTGTAGTCAAACTGCTTTTCGCGTTCTTCTTGAGCATTATCCGCAAAGACCGCTACACCTGCCAATTCTGAATCAAACTCACGCAAGAGGCTGATCATCCCATTGACAGTTCCGCCGCCTTTCAAGAAGTCATCCACAATCAAGACACGGCTACCTGCCTTGAGACTACGTTTTGAAAGGAACATTTTCTCAATGCGGTCACCACTTGAACCTGATACATAGTTGACGCTGACAGTTGAACCTTCGGTAATTTTAAGGTCACGGCGCACAATGACAAAGGGAACATTGAGGACATTGGCAACTGCATTCGCAAGTGGAACACCCTTAGTCGCTACGGTCATAACCGCATCAATTTTTTGGTCCATAAAGCTCTTGGCAATAATGCGACCAATATTTTTCAAGATGGCTGGTGTGCTAAGTAAATCAGACAGGTAGATATAGCCACCTGGCAAGATACGGTCACTTTCTGACAACTTGGCACGCAAGTCTTCAACCATTTCCTTGGCATCATGACTTGAGATTGATGGTGTGAAGATGACACCTCCACCAGCCCCAGTCACAGTCTGAATATGACCGATTTCAATTTCCTCAAAGGCGCGTTTGATAATGACGATATCTTCTGAGATGGATGATTTAGCAGATTCGTACTTTTCAGCAAAAGTATTGAGACTAGTTAGTTTATAAGGATGATTAATTAAATAGTTGGAAATGACAACCATCCGATCACTTCTTCTTAATTTCATTTCTATTTCCTATTCCATTTTTATTCAAAAAATCAAAAAGCAAACTAGAAAGCTGGTCGCTGGTGGTTCAAAACACTGTTTTGAGATTGTCGATAGAACTGATAAGGTCTGTAATATACCTACATATATACATACGACAAGGCGATGCTACCCTAGTTTGAAGAGATTTTCGAAGAGTATTCATTTTTGTCTTCTACTTATTATACCATATTCACATAAAAAAACGAACATTCTTGTCCTAAAAAATGCTCATTTTTCTTAAATTATTAATCTAAATCTGGTTTATAGAAGGAACGATTGTCCATAGCGAAGATTTTACTGGTCATCTCTCCCTTATCCACCAAAGCCAGAGCTGTTGACATCATCATCATGCTAGCATCCAGATTGTCAATCATATGGATAATCTCTGCTTCCATAATGCGTGGACGGACTGGACTTCCATACTCAAGTAAGCCGTGGTGACTGAGGATGACGTGACGAAGCAAAACGACTTCTTCCTTGGTATCATCGATGCCGAGTTCCATCACTGTCTTGGTAATTTCACTATCAATCAGAGCGATATGCCCAAGAAGATTGCCTCGCACTGTGTACTCGGTCTGGTCTGGCCCCGTCAACTCGATAACTTTGGCCAAGTCGTGCAACATAATCCCAGCATAGAGCAGACTCTTATTGAGCTGAGGATAGACTTCGCTAATAGCATCTGCCAAACGCACCATGGTCGCCGTATGATAAGCCAAACCCGTTTCAAAGGCATGGTGATTAGTCTTGGCAGCTGGATAGGAGTAGAATTCCTTATCATACTTGGTGTAGAGCTTTCGGACAATTCGTTGCCAGACAGGATTTTCAATTTTGAAAATCATTTGCGACATGTAGTCACGAATTTCCTTGACATCAACTGGCGACTTGACCTTGAAATCAGCTGGGTCATTTGGTTCGCCAGGTTGAGGCAAGCGAAGGGTAATTTGATTGACTTGTGGAGTGTTGTTATAAACTTCTCGGCGCCCTTTCATGTGGACAACCTTACCTGCGGTAAAGGCCTCAATGTTATGAGGTTGGGCATCCCAGAGCTTCCCATCAATCTCGCCACTATCATCTTGGAAGGTAAAGGCTAGGTAGTTTTTCCCAGCTCGAGTTTGCCTCAGGTCAGCTGATTTGATTAGGTAAAAGCCTTCAAACAGCTCATCTTTTTTCATGTGACTAATCTTCATATTCTTCCTCATCTTCTTGGAAATGGAGTAGATCAAGCGCAGGCTCACCTTCTGACAACTCAATGTGACGGAGCGTCCGCTCGATAGCTGTGGTACGACGGTTTAATAATTCATCAATATTGCCAGAGGCATGTTGAAGATGCTTTTGTGCCTTGACCAGAATACCACCAAACTTGCCAAACTCGGTCTTGACGCTGGCAAGAGTCTTACTGATATGGTCGGCACTCTTTTGGATATTGAGAGTCTTGAAACCAACTGATAGGGAATTGAGGAGGGCTGACAGGGTACTTGGTCCTGCGACAATAATCTGCTCTTCCCGTCTCAAATCATCAAAGAAGACCGGATTGCGCACAATCTCTGAATAAAGACCTTCTGTCGGAACAAACAAGATTCCAAAATTGGTCGTCCGAGGCGGTGCTATGTACTTGATCTTGATATCCTTAGCAAAGCGCTTGACGCTTGCTAAAAGCGATTTACGACAGCGTTCAATCGCGTCCCTATCACCTGCTTCATAGGCTTCTTCTAGGCGGTAATAATCTGCTAGTGGAAACTTAGAGTCAATCGGTAAGTATACATATTCCTGGTCGCCTTGTCCGGGTAACTTGATGGCATACTCCACTCGTTCACTAGAGTTTTCAACCGTTGCGTACTCTCGTTCGTACTGGGCTGGTGTCATGATGTCTTCGATGATTTGCCCCAGTTGCAATTCTCCCAGAATCCCTCGTGTCTTGGTTCCAGAGAGAACCTTATTGAGGGCTCCGACATCACGGGCAACTGTCTGCATTTCTCCAAGGCCACGATTGACAGACTCCAGTTGTTTGGAAACTGTCTCAAAGGAGGCCTGCAAGCGTGTCTGCAAGGTCTTTTCTAGTTTTTCCTCGACCGTTTGGCGCATTTGTTCTAGACGTTGCTCATTGGATTCCTGCAAGGCTTGAAGACGTTGGTCGGTCTTATCTCTAGTTTGCAAGAGATTATCTGTCATTTCTTGACGAACTTGCGTCAATCCTTGGTGCAATTCGATTCGCACTTCTTGCAAACGGTCACTGACAGCCACTTCCAAGTCTTTTTGATCCAACTGGCTGGCTTGTCTGACTTGTTCAAAGCGGTAATCCAACTGGTCTGACAAGTGATCTGCCTGATCCTCCAAGCTCTTGGTCAGATGTTTTTCCTGCTTATCCTGCCTTTGCCAAATGAGAAAAAGTCCAGCTAGGTTGGCAATCAATAATAGAACAAGTAAACTTTCCATCCTACCTCCTGTCCTTGCTATGCAGCACGATCACATAGCCATCTGGGCAAGTCACCGAAACTTCCCTATCTATATATTCGTTAGAAGCGTACACTTTTTTAAAGAAAAAATTTTCCTCTGTCAACTCATACTTGGCACCGAGAATGGTCAGCTGGCTATCCCGAACTGGCATAAAGGCTAGGTAGTCATAGTCTGAACGGGGTTCAAGCTGACTGGTCCCTTCCGGACAATAGGCAATCAAGTTTTGCCCATCCTCAATTTCTATCTGGCGCATATAGGGTGCTAATTTGGGATTGCTAGGCAGAAAGACATTGGCCAGCATATGGTCAATACGGCCACCCAAAGCACCGAAAATAGTGACCTCAGCCTGAGGATTGTTCTTAAAGATAGTCAAGAGAGCCAATTCCAAATCTGTGTCATCCTTTTCTGGTCGGGCTTGGACAAAATGCTGGGCACATTTTTGAATCACCTGTCGCTCTTCTGCAGTGACAGAATCAAAATCTCCAACTGCTAGAGCAAGAGGAAGGTTTTCTTCCAAGACCCAAAGCGAGCCTCGATCTACACCGACAAAGCAATTAAAATTCGTCCGATAATGACCACGATCTCCACCTGCAAAAACGGCAACCCTAGTCCAGTTGTTTTCTGAGAGTTTGTACTCGCTCATTGACATCTCCCTTAAAGACATAGGACCCTGCTACAAAAACGGTCGCACCAGCTTCTTTGGCTTGGGCAATAGTTTGATCATCAATCCCGCCATCCACTTCAATCTCAAAGTTCAAGCCTTTTTCCTGACGAAGTGCAACCAGCTCACGTACCTTATCCATGGTTTCAGGTAGAAAGGCTTGACCACCGAAGCCAGGGTTAACTGTCATAACTAAGACTTGGTCAACTAGGTGAAGGACGTGCTTAATCGCTTCAATAGGCGTACCAGGGTTAATGACAATCGAAGGTTTAACACCGAGTGAACGAATTTTTTGGAGGGCACCATGAATATGAGGCGTTGCTTCCACATGGATACTGATGATATCTGCACCTGCACGCGCAAAGTCTTCCAGATGATGCTCTGGATTAGCTACCATCAAATGGCAGTCAAAGACCATCTTGCTATGAGGGCGAAGAGATTCGACCACACCTGCACCAAAACTGATCTGCGGTACAAAGTGACCGTCCATGATATCGATATGGGCATACTCTGCCCCAGTTGCTTCTAGGCGTTTAATTTCACGTTCAAAGTTGGCATAATCTGCTGCCAGAATTGACGGAGCAATCTTGTATTGAGACATAGGTTTCTCCTTATTTTGGAATTTTTTTGCTGACTTTTTTATAAGTTTCTCTGCGATTTTCAATCTCACTGAGGAATTGCAGGTAGTTGTCAAAACGGAAGGTTGCAATGGTACCCTCTTCAACAGCTGGCTTGACTGCACAAGACGGCTCATGGGTATGGATACAAGTGCGGAACTTACAATCTCGGCTGACACTGTCAATCTCTGGAAAGGCCTGATTGAGATCTTCTGCTGTTGACACTTCATAATCCAGAGATGAAAAACCTGGTGTATCTGCGATTTTACCCCCATTAAGGTTGTAAAAACTAACAGCTCGAGTGGTATGGCGCCCACGACCCAGACTGTCTGAGATTTCTCCTGTTTCAAGATTGAGATCTGGTGCGATTTTATTGAGAAGAGTTGACTTCCCAACACCTGTCTGCCCCATAAAGACTGTAACCTTGCCTGTTAACAAAGGAAGGAGTTCCTCTTTACTGGTCACAAAGTCATAGCCGATGTCACCATAAGTCTGTTCATAAAAATCCAGTTCTTCCCTATCTTCCAACAAATCCATTTTGGAAATATAGACAATGGGATGGATGCCCTTGTGCTCCAAAAGAACCAAGAAACGATCCAGCAAATTGCTGTTAAAATCAGGTTCCTTGACGGACATGATTACTACAGCTTGGTCAATATTGACAATAGGCGGACGGACCAGACTGTTTTTCCGTTCGTGAATTTTTAGGATATAGCCTTCTGAATTTTCCTCGGCAGAGAAATCTACCCAGTCCCCAACATAAGGGGTATGGCCTTTTTTACGGAAATTCCCACGCGCGCGTGTTTGATAAACCTGGCCATCACTCTCCACATAGTAGAAACCTGCCAAGGCTTTAATGATTTGTCCCTGCATCTTAGAGTCCTTGCCCTTTCAGTGCGTCTGCTAGACCGGCAAATTCTGCCAAGCTGAGAGCTTCCCCACGCACACTTGGTGACAAGCCTGCCTGGTCCAAAGCCTTGGTCAGCTTGTCCTTGACCTCTTCAGTCTTACCAAAGTAACCTGTCAAGTTATTCCACAAGGTCTTACGGCGATGGATAAAACTAGCCTTGGAAACCTTAAAGAAGAAGTTCTCATCTTCCACTGCTACAGCTGGCTCTGGACGGCGCACCATTTTCAAGATGGCTGAATCCACATTTGGTGCTGGCACAAAGACCGTACGAGGCACGATAAAGGCAACCTTGGCTGTCATGTAGTACTGAACCGCAATCGACAAGCTACCGTAAGCCTTGGTGTTCGGCTGGGCTGAAATGCGGTCTGCCACTTCTTTCTGCATCATGACGACAAATTCACTAAAAGGAATGCCGCTCTCAATCAAGTGCATGAGAATAGGCGTCGTGATGTAGTATGGCAAGTTAGCCACTACCTTGATTGGCAAGTCAGGATTTTTAAAATTCTGGATATGTTGCGCCAAATCAACCTTGAGAATGTCCTCATTGACCACGGTCACATTATCAAAATCACGCAGGGTATCTGCCAAAATTGGTACCAAACGGTGGTCAATTTCAAAAGCCATGACCTCTGCTGCACGCTCAGCCAGAAACTCCGTCAAGGCACCAATACCTGGCCCGATTTCGATGACATTGACCTGGTCATCAATCTCAGACGTATCCACGATTTTTTGTAGGATATTGGTATCCGTCAAGAAATTTTGCCCAAAGGACTTTTTAAAGGTAAAACCGTGACGCTCCAGCACTGCCTTGGTCACGCTATAATCTGCAATTCTCATCTATTCTCTTTTCTATTATCTGTTACTTCTATTGTAACACATTCCCCTTGTATTTTGGGGGTGAAAATCATACCAAAAAACTATCTTTCCTCATGAAGAAAGATAGTCTTGGAAATCTTTAAAAGTGGCCTTAGCGGTTCTCTCGAAACATCCGTTCGAAAAAATCAGCTTCTTGATAACTTCGATTTTCAGGTAGGGTCAAATCTACATCCTCCTCCACATCATCCACTGTCAATTCAACCATTTGAGGTAAATTTTTCAAACGATAATGCTTTTGCCTTTGCCCTTCAATGCTAGCAAAATCAAGCAAATAGCCATTCACTCGGATTTGAACTAAAAGAAGATGATTGGTCATGTTTTCCATGATGAGAATATCTTCTAAACCACCTCTGGCACTCGGATAATCAGATACCCTGCGAATACGGATTTTTTCACACATGAGCAAGCTCCCTCATATCAATGATTTCATCGGCCTTATTCCAGACTAGGGGATTATGGGTCGCAATGATGATCATTCGATTTTCATCTTTCAAGCCCACCAAGAGATTCATAACCTCCTCTGAATTTTCAGGATCAAGAGCTGCTGTTGGTTCATCTGCCAAAATCAAGGGTGGATTTTTCAAAATAGTCTTCGCAAGGGCAACTCGCTGAGCCTCTCCCCCAGATAAAGTATAAATTTTTTGTTCTAAATCCAAATACCCTAGATTAACTTTTTCTAAAGCCTCCACTTGCCTTTCCAAACGTTCTACTTTTGAGATTTTTTGACCGACAAAGCCCAAATCCAAATTCTCTTTAATTGATTGGTTTTCTAAAAGGCCAAAATTTTGAAAGAGATAGCCCATCTGGTCTCGAAAATACTCACGAGTGGGAATGTTTTTTAAATCTTTCCCCTGATAGAGAACTCTTCCACTATCTATCTTTTCTAGCTTGCCTAAGATATTAAGCAAAGTCGTCTTTCCGCTTCCACTCTTTCCGATTAAGGCATAAACCTTGCCCTTCTCCAGCTTGAGATTTAAACCAGAGAAAATCGCGCGGTCATTAAACTTCTTTTCCAATCTTTGAATATCAATCATCTTATTTTCCTTTCAATACTGCCATGCTACCAGCTTCTTCTTTTTTATCCTGCCTTACTAAAATCAAGAGGGCATTAAGAGTAAATAAAGCTACAACTAGAGCGCTAATCAAGCTATCTCCTGTCAAAACACTAGATAGGATTAGGCCAAGCAAGAGAACTCCTCCTTGCGCCAGTAAGTACTTGCCATGAAGCTCATAAATTGTCATACCAGAAAGACGTTTAATCATAAGCTCCCGTCTAAACTGCTCAAAATAGAGAAGATTCATGGAATCAAATAACAAAATAGCCGTAGACAGAGTCAAAATAGTCCCAATAAGGAGAGAGTAGAACTCCATCCGTTTATCATTTAGTACCTTGGCAAAAAATAGCTGGCTTTTTACCAAATAAGAAACCTTGTGATATAGACCTTGATCTTTTAGAGCTGTGATACTATCTCCATATTGATCTAATTTCAAGGCACTATTAGCCGTAGTTCCCCATAACATCCCTGCAACAGGTCTTGTTCCAGTCGCTTGTGGCGTTAGAACCACAATAATCGGATCTTTTAGGTATTGACGTGTCGTCTTGTACCCATCATTATAGAGGAAGCGTTCCTGTCCTGTTTCTGTAAAAGCTAGCGTTACCTGTGGGAGGTAGTGTTTCTGACTTGTCACTTCTACACTTTCAGATGAAAAGTTTTGCAGGTAATCTGTAAATAATCCTTGATAGTAGGCAGATTGCTCTCGCAAGCTCTCAGGCAAGATCAGCCCAAACTCTCCCTCAGATAAGTTTTGCATCTTATCCAAGAACTCAGGAGATACCGCAACCTTCTCTTCTGTTAGATACCGTGGTGAGACATAGATAACATTCCCTGACGGTGTGTAGTCATTGAGACGATTGCCATCTAGGTCCACTTCTGCTCCATCTGAGAATTTGTCAACATTGCTCATGATATAAAAAGAGTCTGTATTGGCTAACCGTTCTTCAGTAAATATCTGCCACTCACGATTATCCTTACGCGTTCCTTCTTCATCGGCAAATGCACTAGACCAACCAAAGGATAGACGGTAATGATCTGAGGACTGGCTCCATTTATCACTTGCCTTCTCCATTTCTTGCATTTCACGGTAGTGGGGTAGGAGAGCAGTCGCACTCGAGCCGACCACCAGCATGGCCAAGAGTTGCCCCACCATCATCAATGTCATCATACGTTTGAGAGGGAGTTTCCCTTTCAATAGATCCACCAGACTATTTTCTTGTAAGCCAAGTAGATACACGACACTTAGTAAGGTAGAAATCCCTGCCAAGATCAATCCATAAAGTAGAAGAGCAATGATGACCAGTTGCACCGTTGCCATAAACAAGGCACCTTGATACCAGAGAATCCCTAATCCCAAAAGACTGGATACCAGCACTGAGCAGATAAGCTGTCTCACATCTTCTAACACTGGTCTGAGAGCAACTCCAAACAAGCTCTCACCAGCGATTAAGCGAATCCCTGCCTGACGAAGGGACTTGATCCGATAAATCAGGGTCAGACTCATAAAAGTCAGCAGAAAAATAGCTAGACTCAGTAGCCCCATAGGGGTGGCCGCCAATAGTAAGACTATCGAAAATGGATCTTCTCCATTCGAAACAAAGCCTTGATAGCCAAGTTCTTTCAAGGTGGTCTGTAAGCTCACTCCATCCAAACTTCCTGACACAATCAAGTAAGACCCTAATAAATCACTCGTTTCTGCACTCTCCTTGGAGGAAATGGTCAGACCTTCTGGAAGCTCTCCCTGACCGTAAGTGGCATAGGTAAAGCGTGTTTCTCCAGCTTCATTTGGCTCAACGATTCGACGAGCAATGAGACTATTGTGCTCTACCGCCAAGTGACTCAAAGCCTCTGTCACCTTTTCGCGACTAGCTACTGATTGATTTATCACCACTCCTGTCACATCAACAGAAGGATAGTTACCAAATAAAATCTCTTCTCGATGGTCAACAGAAGTTATCACCATATAAAGCGATACCAATACCATTGAAATCAAAATAAATAAACGTTTCATCATTTCCTCCAAACAGTTACTTGGTCACTTAGCGAGAAGATGACCAAGTAAAGCTAAACAATAGGGCTATACCATTCTAAACATTATAGTAGAATGCAACTTTCTCTCCCCAAGAAGTACGAATCCATGCACGAGAAGTCCCTCCAGCACCAGCATATCCCTTATCAGATGAACTATTCCATCTGCTGGAAACCGTTGAACTATGGTATTTTGACGGGTGATAGTAGTTTGAGTAAGCACCGCCGTTAGCTGAACCATACGTCCAGACACCACCATCTGGATACTTAACCGCGGCCGATACTACTGCACTCTTCCACCTAATGTTGTTGCAACGCTCGCTACAAGGGCTAATTTTTTAACTGTTTGTTTCATATTAATACTCCTCTATTTTTGATTACAAGATTGTTGAGTTATTTGCTCCTCTTTCCATTATCAACGTTGATACTATTATATTACTAAATGATATTCTAAAATTATTTGTTTTTCTCTAAATTGTCAAAATAGCACCCTGAAATGAACTTTTATAGTCATTATACTCCATCTTTATCACACTACCAAGGACATCAATGTCCTTAGAATCTAACTCTTTCATATTATTTTTGGCTTATATCTAAAAAAACAGTTCTAAAGACGAACTTTAGAACTGTTTTGATGCGAGAACAAGGACATTATTGTCATTGCTTCACTATGTTTATAAATATTTTTTGACATCTTCTTGCCATTCCTCTGTCAATTTCTTTACTAGAAATCCATCTCCAATTAGCTTCGCAAATGTTTTAGAAGACTGATAAAATGATTCAGCTAAACTAAAATCTCTTTCTTCTCTTAATGCTTGCTTCCACAAAAACATAAATACAAGAGGTTTCTTTTGATAATCTTGAGTTTTATCCATAATTTCTTGTAAACACGATAGATAATCATTAAAACAATCAGTTACTCCTACCTTTTCAAGACAACACATTCCTGAAATAAGAGTATCTCTAATTATAAAGTAATTCTCTATTTGAGTTATCTTCTTCTGTCCCAAAAGCAAGAACATTAGCTTTTCGATTTGATTTATAAATTTGGCAAGATCTTTTCTAATGAGCATTTGATAAAAAAACAAACGAACCAACAACATATCATTTATTGAATAAGCTTCTTTTTCTATAATCTGAGGAATATGTTCCTCAAGTATTAACTCTGCATATTCAGGTCTTCTAGTTCTAGAAGTATCCAAACACGCCTGCAATACTTCACATGCTAATTGTTCTTCTTTAGGAAGATTATCAAAGTATGTTTTATAAATCTCTTCCAAACACGCTTCCTTCTTATCGTATTCCTCTTCTTTACCATAGATTGGTTCACGTAAAATCTGGTATTTCAATTCTAAATAAGCAGAAGGAAGAGCTGAAAAATCCGGCATAAGGCTATAAGCTGGAACTCCTAACCGGCGAGCAATATAGTCTAACTTGGGCAAACTCGGTTGCGAAGCTCCACTTTCAATTCGCGAGAGTTGACGAACTGTCAGTTCTTGCTCATCTCCACAAAAATCTGGACGACTAATTCCTTTTTCTATCCGAATCTCTTTGATTTTTTGACCAATTAACATCAGACGCCTCCTCTTCTACCTGCTTCGAAAAATACTGTGAAACTTAAAAAATTGTAACGGCTTCATCTTTCCTACTCATAAGATTTCATAGCTTCTTCCACTTCCGCTAAGGTAACCCCAAACAACTCTAGGCGTTTGAGGAGTTGCTTGCCGTTGGAATAGCCGATTCGGAGAGCCTCTCCTAGATATTCTCGTCGCTTACGGCTATCTGCCCCTGCTAGAAAACCAAGGCGAATCAAGTCGCTACGACTGATGTCAAACTGACTCTCCTGTTCAAATTGTTCTGTCACCTGAGCTAGAGCCGTTTTCAGGTCTTCATAGCCAGCATGCTCAATTCCCAGAGAACGTCCCTTGGTCTTGGATTTAGGAACAGCTTCCTCTCGTTTGAGGAAGGCATGCTGAACTGTTGGAATAGCCGTCATAATCATGCGCCGAATCCGCTCCCCATTAAAATCTGGGTCTGTAAAGACAATGACTCCATGACGCTCATGTAGGCGCTGAATACGCTCTATATCCTGGTCATTGATGGCGGAACCTCGGGTTTCATAGGTCTCTACATCGAAATAACGTTTGAGATTGGCCGTATCATCGCGGCCTTCAACCACGATGACTTGAGAAATTTTCTCTTTCATCACTTGCTGTCCAATCCAAAAATTCGCTCCGCATTTGCAGTTGTTACCGCCGCTAGCTCTTCTGTCGTCATGCCACGCAAGTCAGCGATAAAGTCCACTACATAGCGAGTGTAGGCTGTTTTATTTTCACGACCCCGTTTAGGAACAGGAGCCAAGTAGGGAGCATCCGTTTCCACCAAAATCTTGTCCAAAGGTAACTCTTTAGCTGATTCTTGGATGTCAGTTGCTTTCTTAAAAGTCACCACTCCTGAGAAGGAAATAGTCATGCCAAGCGCAACAAACTTCTCTGCCCACTCAAGCGTCCCTGAAAATGAATGCATGATACCACCACGAGGACCAACGCCCTCACTCTTGATAATCTCATAGGTATCTTCCAGCGCATCACGGGTATGGACAACAAAAGGTAAATTCAAGTCCTTAGATAGCTGAATCTGACGACGAAAAACCTGCTCCTGCACCTCTTTTGGCGCTGTCATCCAATGATAATCCAAACCAATCTCACCCAAGGCAACCACCTTAGGATGCTTGAGCTTATCAAGCAAGTAGGCTTCAATCTCCTCTGTATAAGTACCAGCTTCTGTCGGATGCCAACCGATTGTCGCATAGAGCTGGTCATACTCATCTACCAGCTCCAAAGCACGCTCAATCGTCGGTTTATCAAAACCAACAATATTCATCTGTGTCACACCCATCTCAGCAGCCAAGGCAATTTCTTCTGCCTCATGTCCAGCAAATTCTTCTACATTCAAGTGTGTATGTGTATCAAAAATCATCTCTTCTAACCTCGTTTTCTATCTTCTATTATACCAAAAAAGAGGAGGGGCACCCAATTTTTCGGTTTCCCCTCCTCTCTTCAATAGAGAGCTATTCTGCTAGCTTTTCTACTCGATATTGCCCATCTCCTGTCCCACAGTTAGAGACAGAAGAGACTGGCTAGATTGATAGAACATCCCTATTCATCTAATACTCTTCGAAAATCAAATTCAAACCGTGTCAACGTCGCCTTGCCGTACTCAAGTACAGCCTACGGCTAGTTTCCTAGTTTGCTCTTTGATTTTCATTGAGTATAAAGTGTGTGATTATCTTAGGTTCTCACTTTGCTCACCCATCAGTAGGATTGATGACTTCTCCAAATCCCCCTTATAATCTAACTTTAAGGAGAGAATAGAATTTTCTAGCTGTCCTATTTTCTACGTCTAGCCTTTCTTCCTAGCAAAGCAAAACCACTGGTTGCCGCCACTAGACCAAGACTAGCAAGTGCTGCACTTGATGCTGAACCTGTGTTAGGTAATTGTTTTCTAGCAGGTGACTGGTAGGTAACATCTTGCATTGTTCCTGCAGTTGCTTGCGGTGCACTTGTTGCCTGAGGAGCAGCGGCATTAGGAGCCACTGGTCTCTTAGGAACTGTAACCATGGCAATGGCTTGCACTCCAATCATTTCTGCTTCCTTCACATCTTCCACAGTTTTCGCATTTTCAATCTCTTTGAGAGCTGCTTGTTTTTCTGCTTCCACTCTTGCTAAAAGTTCTGCTTTTTCTTTATCAGAAAGCGGTGAGCCTTTGATTTCATCCTGCTTGTCCTTGGCAGCTTTTTCAATGGCCTTTTTAGCTGATTCTTTTTCAGTAGCTAATTGCTTAGAAGTTTGTGATTGAGCTGGGGTTTGTGAACCTGTGTGAGCTTGTCCGCCTGCCTGGCTACCACCGCCTGCATTCGCATTAGCATCTGAGCTTCCAGTATTGCCTCCCTTATCTCCACCTGGTGTAGTTTCTGGCTTATACTCTGGTGTAGCTTCTTGAGTTACAGATTCACCTTTCGCAGATTGTTGAACTGTATCTTTTCCTAGAATCGTCACTACTGAACCATCTGGGAATGTGATTGTTGCTGTACCATCTCCAGCTACATTGATTGTCGCTCCGTCTAATGCTGAACCATTTGCTTGTAAAATAGCAACCTTAACTTTTTCTTTTTCTTCATCTGTTAAATGAGTTATATCTTTTACATCCACTCTTTGAGCAGGCGCTTTAACAGTTGATTTTTCAGCAGTCGGTTTAGTGCTATCTTGTGCTTTTGGATCTTGTGCTACCAATTTATTTCCTGGAATTGTAATAGCTGAACCATCTTTAAAGACGATTGTCGCTGTGCCATCTCCAGCTACTTCAACTTTCACATCGCTTCCGAATCCATTTGCATCTACTACAGCTTTTTTAACAGCTTCTTTTTCTTCATCTGTTAATCTTGTAGCTTCTGCTACTTTTGTAGGGTTAGCTGGGATGATTACTTTTGTCTTCTCTGCGATTGTTGGTTGCTCTGGTGTTGAAGTTTCCTCTTTTTGAACTACTAGACTGGTTCCTGGAATTGTATTTACTGAACCATCTCCATATGTCAATGTCGCTGTTCCATCTTTAGATACCTTAACATCTGTAGCAGTTGGGTTAGTTGCTTGTACTTTAGCTGTTACTTCAGCTTGTTCTTCTGGTGTTAAGCTGTGAGCATTTCCAACTTCTGTAGTTGCTGGCACCACAGCTGGATTTTGCGCAGCTTGTGTTGCAGCTTCATTGTCAGTATCTTTGGCTACTACTAGACTGGTTCCTGGGATTGTGTTTACTGAACCATCTGAGTATGTCAATGTCGCTGTTCCGTCTTTAGATACCTTAACATCTGTCGCCGCTGGATTTGCTTCTTTAACCTTAGCTGCTACTGTATCTTGCTCCGCCTGTGTCAAGTTGTGAGTATTTTCAACAGGTACAAAGTTTCCTGGAACTTGCGCTGGGTTCTTCTCTGCATCTGTCTGAACTTTTGGAGTTTCTTGTTTACTTCCTTTTTCAACAAGTTTATCCCCTGTTATTGTATCTACAGATTTATCTGGATAGGTGATGACTACTGTTCCATCAGGTCTTACTTCTACCGTAGTTCCTGCTGGGAAGTTGTTCGCTTCCTCAACCGCTTTTTTAACCGTAGCTTGTTCTGCAGGTGTTAACTTCGTAGTATTTCCTACTTGTGTTTTTCCTGGGATAACCGGCTCGGTTCTTGACGCGATTGTTCCTGTCTCTTTGTTAGCTGGTGCTACTAATTTATCTTTAGAAATCGTATCGCTTGAACCATCTTTATATGTGATAACAGCTGTTCCATCTGGTTTTACTTCTACTGTTGTTCCATCTGGGAATGTGTTAGCTCCTTCGATGTTTTGACGAACTTGTTCTCTTTCTTCATCTGAAAGTTTTGCTGGATTTTCTACTTCCACTTTGTTTTCAGGAACTTTCGGCTCGAATTTGGATGCAATAGAGCCATCAGGTTGAACTTCATTTATCTTATGAATACCAGCTTCTTTCGCCGCGTTGATTTCATCTTTAGATTGAGCTTTGTTGATGTCTTCAATCGCTTTATCTTTGGCCTTATTGATTTCTTCAATAGCTTTTTGTTTCGCTTCGTCTGATAAATCTTTATTGTTCTTGATTTCGTTAATGCGTTTTTGAGCTTCTTCTAGTATTTCAGCTTTTGCTTTCGCTTTTTCTTCATCAAGGTTTGTTACATCTGGTTTCTTAACTTCTGCATCAGCTTTTGGATCATATTTTTCAATATTTTCTTTTGCTTGATCTGCAATTTGCTTAGCTGTTCCTGCTGATGATGCTTCGTCAATAGCTTTGTTAGCTTCATCTTTAGCTTTATTGATTGTTTCTTCAGCTTTTTGCTTTTGCTCTTCAGTTAAATCTGTATCCTTCTTGATTTCTTCAAGTTTTTTCTTAGCAGCTTCTTCTACTTGTTTTTTAGCATCTTCTTTCGCCTTAGCAAGATCATTATCTTTATCAGCTGTGCCTAAGGAATCAACTACTTCAACCGGTACTTTTACAGTTACTTTAGTGCCATTCGCTAGTGTTACTTCCACTTCTGCTTCTTTTGTTCCCGTTTCTGTTGTAGTTGGTTTAGAAATAACTTTCGCTGTTAGTCCATCAGCTAGTGCTAATTGTTTTAGGATTTCTTCGTCAGTTAAGTCTTTACCTTTTTCTACAGTTACTTTTCCGGATACTAAAGCAGTTTGTAAGTCTAACTCTGGTTTGAAGATACTTGTTGATTTACCTTTAGCAGTTTGTGGATTATAAACATCTGCGATTGCTTTCTTACCTTCTTCTGTCGCTTTCGCTATTTCTTCAGGTGTTTTCGCATTGTTAATCTTATCTTCTGCAGCTTTCTTAACTTCATCGACTTTAGCTTTCAAGGCTTCTTTTTCTTTATCAGTTAAAGTTGTATCTCCGCCAATTTCACCTTTTTCTGTGTTAGCTGCAGCATCTAAGTCAGATTTAGCTTGTTCTGGAGTAATATTGTGAACTGCATCGATCGCTTTCTTACCTTCTTCTGTTGCTTTCGCTACTTCTTCTGGTGTTGTCGCTTTATCAATGTTAGACTCTACAGCTTTCTTAGCTTCATCGACTTTAGCTTTTGCTTGGGCTTTTTCATCTTCGCTTAGTTTTTCATCTGCGTCGATTTCTGCTTTTTCTTTCGCAGCTGCTTGTGCTAAGTCTGATTTGGCTTTTTCTTTTGCTTTATCTAACTCTGTTTTGTTAGTAGAGTTTGAGTTAGAATCGCCTTGCCCATTTTGGTCATTTTGTGAACCTGTTCCGCCTTGTCCGGCTTGGTCACCTTGTGAGCCTGAATCTCCTTGACCTCCTTGATCGTTTTGGTTACCTTGAGAACCTGAACCTCCTTGACCTCCTTGGCCATTTTGGTTACCTTGAGAGCCTGAACCTCCTTGACCTCCTTGACCGTTTTGATTATCTTGAGAGCCCGAACTATCTGTGGAATCTGCTTTCTTAGTTACTTCTACATCAATTGTTTTTGCTACGCCATCACGTGTTACTGTTACTGGTACGACTTTCTTACCATCTTTTTCGGTAATGTTTCCATACGCTACTGTATCAGTATCTTTTAGCGCTTCACCGTTTGCTGTTACTTTTTCTTTTACTTTCGCTTGGTCTTCTGCTGTTAAGCTTTCGCCTGCTACTGGTGCTTTTGAAATTTCAACTGGTTTTGTGGCGTCTTTTACAGCTAATGTGAATTCTTCTGCTTGCTTAGTGACTTCTACATCAATTGTTTTTGCTACGCCATCACGTGTTACTGTTACTGGTACGACTTTCTTACCATCTTTTTCGGTAATATTTCCGTACGCTACTGTATCAGTATCTTTTAGCGCTTCACCGTTTGCTGTTACTTTAGCTTTTACAGTTACTTTATCAGCTTCAGATAATTCCGCTCCTACTTTAGGTTCTACAGAGATTTTCGCTGGCTCTATCACTGCTAACGTGAAGTCTTCTGCTTTACCTGATAAAGCAGTTCTCGCTTTTTGTAGTTTTTCAAGTGCAGCATCAACATCTTCTTGTTTAGCAGCTGTATCCTTTAATACCGTTTTCGCCTCATTTAGAGCTTTATCATACTCATCTTGTTTTGCTTTATTATCTTTAAGATAAGCCAGAGATTTATGAACTTCATCTGCTTTAGCAATTTCTGCTTTCAAAGCATCTTTCGATACAGGCACAATAACCTCTTGTCCTGTTAACTCTTTAATTGCTTTTGCTAGATTCTCAATTAGAGTAGATACCTCTGATGCATCAGCTGCATTTTCTGGTGCTTCTGTATTCTTATCTGCTACTTTTTCAGCTGATTCCTTAGCTTGATCAAAAGCGTCTTTCTTATCTTGAGCTACACTAGTATTAGTATATTTTTCCGAATTCTTCACTTTTTTAGCTTCTTCCACTAATTTTTGTAAAGAATCCATCTTAGAATCTAAATCTCTTGCAGCATTCACAATACGGTCAAGTTCTTCTTTACCCCCAGCTGCAGCTACTTGTTCTTTCAATTCCGTTTTCTGAGCATTGTTTAAATGAGTTAAACCATCAATAATAGCTTTAGCATCCGTACGAGCTTGCTCACGACTTACTTTTTCTTCTGCATCTTTGAGAATTCTGTCTAACTGATCTTTTGATGTCGCATCATCAATCTGTTTTTTATAGTTAGTCTTATCTTCATCTGATAATCCAGGAATTTGGTCAATTTTCTTCTTATACTCTTCTTTTAGCTTATCAGCTTCATCTTTTTCTTTTTGAGCTTCCGTTTTTGCTTTAAGAGTTTCTGCTTCTTTGAGAATTTCTTCAATCTTACTTACAGAATCGGCGCTTTCAATATTATTTTTAAATTCTTCTACTTTTTCCGGAGTTAAGCTATCTTTAATTTTCTCAATTTGTTCTTTAGCTTTTTCCTTAGCTTTTGCTAAGTTAGTCGCGGTCGCTTCATTTAAAATATTATCAAGTAAAGTTTTTGTGTAGTTTAAGGCTTTGTCAGCTGCACCATCACTGCCATCTGGGTCTGTAATATTTTGGTTGTCAACTCTATCACGCAACGCTTTTTTCTCATCTTCGCTTAGATATTTCAGTGCATCAATTCCTTTTTTAACTTCAAGTTTTTTCTCTGCTATACCTTTTTCATTTGCAGAATTTCTTGAAATTGCTTTATTTACAACAGAATTTATATCTTCCTGACTTGTTTTACCTTCCAACTCTTTTTTGAAGACTTCTTTTTCTTTTGGAGAAAGGAAAGTTAATTTACCAATTGTCTCATTTCCTTTTACTTTTGCTTCTGTTGCATCCGCATCATTAAATGTAGCTTTTAATTTGAACAAAGCTCCTTTCGGAATTGACACACCCGTAGGCATTCCATTGCCATTTAATATGGATACATGTTGAAAAGTTTTTCCACCTTTTTTAAAAGGTGAAAGGAATTTTCCTATAAAGTTATCTGAAACACCACTCCCAACACTACTGATAAGGTTACCATTAAAGGTCATTCCATTTACTTCATAAAATTTTTGTAAAGCCTTTTCAATCTCTTCATCACTAATATTATCCAAATCTGCAACTGGATATTGAGAAATATGATAATAATAAGTACCGTCCGTACCATCTGAAGGTTCTGCCGCGTCTATATCTTTATAAACAAGAGCCCCACCTGGAATTACATCTGTTGAACCATCTAAGTAGGTAATAGTTGCCGTTCCGTCATTTCCAATTTGAATTCCATCACTTCCATTTTGTAGATTTTCTATAAATTTCTTCTTACCTTCTGGAAGAGTATCATTACTATTGTCTTGATTTGCCTTTAAAATTCTATTTTTAACAAGTGTTTTTTCAAAATCTGTTAACTGGTCCGGATTTTTAACTCCAAGACGTTCTGGAATTTTAGGCTCAAAAAATTCAGTATTTTTATATAATGCAGGAACTTGTTCCGTTGACACTTTAAAGCGTGATCTGAACGAGCCCGCATGTCCTACTTTAACCCCCGCACCAAAATCTAAGGTATATCTTTCATTTTTTAAAGTTGGGTCCACAACTTCATATTCTGCTTCAATCGTAATGCTTTGGTGAGCTGCTCTTTCCCAGTCAGCATAGAAACTCTTGGTGTTGTTCTTAAACAATTCGTAAATAGCTTGGTCTCCTGGCTTCCCTGCTATAGTATCTCCCATGCGCCACCAAAACATCGCATCCAGATCCCCGCGGTAAGTCTTACCACTTTCACCTGTTGTATCGTTGTACCATTCCCATTTAGTAGGATCACCTGCATTTAAAGCTTTTGCGGCAGCTTCATTTTGGTAACGTGAACCGACAGAGTTAGACAATGAAATCCAGCCTTGAGAGCCTTTCCAACTAGTCATGACTCGACCTTGGTCACCAGTACCACCGTTGTATAGAGTGATTTTTCGTGGTTCTTTCACTCCGATTGGAGTTGTAAACCAAAATTCCGGACGTCCTCCACCATAGTGATAAATAGCAGAGGCTCCATACCCACCATTAAACTTATAAGTAACTTTTACATAGGGATTTGTTTTGCTATATTGTGACCAGTCTACGTTAATTTGAATTTCTTTATCTACATCTACTACATCACGAACTCCACTCCCAGTAGCTTCATTAGGAGAATCACCTAAGTTTGTATATAAAGTGCGAGCTGTCTTATCCCCTGTTTTTTCATATTTCAAAGCAGCTTCTACAGGTTGTACCGTCCCAGCAGCCCCAACTAAAGATGCCCCTATCAAACACGACGCTGCTCCAAAGCTAAACTTTCTAATCGAAAATTTTTCCACACGCTGCCACATCTGCTTGGAGCGTTTCTGCGTTCTCTTATACTTCATTCTTTGATCTCCATTTTTTATTTTTATTTCTTCTTATTCAAAAAATCAATAAACTATAATACTATTTCATTATAATATATTCACTTTAGGCAATAAGAATATACGTACATTATAGCATGAAATCCCCCCCCCCCGTCCACTTTTAGCCTCATTTTTACTTTAATTAAAATATATAGAAATTTACCCTATTTGCTATCGTTTCGTCACCAAACACTTATACAGATTTATGAATTTTAATCGACTCTCCCTCAAAAACATAAAATAAGTCATTCAAGGTATGTGAATCCCTATCTACCTCCACTTACTTCATCACAAAATAAAGAAAAGGCCCTACCAGAATCAAAAGCGTCTGGTAAGGCCTTTTTCTGAAACCAGTCACTATGCTTATACTCAATGAAAATCAAAGAGCAAACTAGAAAGCTAGCCGCAGGTTGCTCAAAACATTGTTTTGAGGTTGCAGATGGAAGCTGACGTGGTTTGAAGAGATTTTCGAAGAGTATTAACTGAAAAGCATGACTAGGAATATCATTGAATATGGTTAGCTAAATCTTCCTGAGCTTTTTTATTTGACTCAGCTTTTTCTTTTAGCCATTTTTCATAGAGTTCCTGGTACTGTTTCGCAGTTACCGGCTCTTTTTGTAGTTCAACATATTTGTAGTTATCTGCATCTCCTTTGTGTCCAACGAAAGAGAAAGCTCCTGTGAACGGTACAGTCTTACGGAAGATTGGGTTGGCTCCGCCACTTTGAACTGGTAGGAAGAGGGCGCTGTCAGTCAACCAAGCTTGAACTTCAGCAAATTTTTCATAACGAGCCTGAGTATTTTCAACTTCGCTATCTGCTTCATCTAGTAACTTTTTGTAAGCAGAAAGTCCAATTTTTTCTTTTATTTCATTGTCTTTTCCAGCAGTTAACCCAATATTGTTAAGCTGTGAACCTGACTCTGGATCCAAGAGATCAAGATAAGTTTTCGGATCTGAGTAATCTCCGCTCCAACCTGAAATATCAATGTCATAGTCCTTTTGTTCAGCTGTATCTGCAAAGAATGTAGCTTGATCCTTCTCGTCTGGAGAAAGTTGAATCACGTCAATCACAACGTTGTCCGCCCCAAGGGTTTCTTCCACTGTCTGCTTAAAGGAACTTGCTTGTTGCACATCTAACTTGGCCGTCTGGTCAACTGGCATATCCAAATGAATTGGGAAGGTCACGCCCTCTGCTTGCAAGGTTTCTTTAGCTTTAGCAAATGCTGCCTTGGCTTTTTCAGCATTCAAAAAGGCAGGTTGCGCATCATTCAAATTGATATTCGACCACTCTGTACCATAGTTAATAATCTTTTCATTGACAACATCTCCAAAGTTTTTACCACCGATTTGGACAAAATCACTTGGGATAAGCGTGTTACGCAAGATACGGTCTGCTCCATCTTCACCATTTGTCTGCGCTGCATAAGCATGACGGTCAAAGGCAAAGTTGACAGCCTGACGGAAATCCTTATTTTGCATGGCCGCAAGTGAATCTGTCTTTTCTTTATCCGACTGTTTCATGGTCTGCTTGTAGCTTTGACGATTAACATTGAAGAGATAATAGAAGGTAATTGAGTTTTGTGGTGTGTAGGTAATCTTGTCCTCATTCCCTTTTTTCAACTGATCAAACACTGAACTTGTCGGGAAGATACGACCGTCCGAGTAGTTCCCTTCCAAAAATCCTCTCGCCAAACTATCTTGGTCAGAACCGTCAAAGAAAGAGAGCTTCACTTTCTCAATTTTCACATTATCCTTGTCCCAGTAATTAGGGTTTTTATCAAATTCAATCAAAGATTTTGATGAGAAAGATTTAAACAAGTAAGGACCATTTGACAAGATACTGGATGGTGTTACACTTCCAAAGTCATCTCCCTTAGATTTCAAAAAAGCTTCATTTACAGGACTCAAAATGCCCCCAGTAGTCTTAGAATTCCAGTAAGATTCCGGCTTATTCAAAGTATATTGAAGAGTATAGTCATCCACTGCTTTAACTCCAACAGTCTCAAAGTCAGATGTTTCCCCCTCAACGTAGTCTGCGAGGCCCTTGATAGAGTCTTGGACCAAGTACAAGTTTTCAGCCTTTTTATCAGCCGCATACTTGAGACCTGTCACAAAGTCATGAGCCGTTACATCCGCATACTCTTCGCCCTCTGAAGTGTACCATTTCGCCCCCTGACGGATTTTATAAGTGTAGGTCAAACCATCTTTTGACACCGTCCATGACTCAGCCATAGATGGAATGAGATTACCATACTTATCATTTTCTAACAAGCCATCAATCAGGTTAGTCGTGATACTAGAAGTGGAACCACGTGTTGACGTAATGTAGTCCAAGGTATCAGGATTACTAGTAAATACATAAGAGTAGGTTTTCTCAGCATTACTTGATTGGGAAGACCCACATGCCGCTAGAGCTAGACCTGCTGTCAAAGCCATAGCTCCAAAAAGCATAACTTTTGATTTCTTCATGATTATTCTCCATTTTTTACAGTATGTGAAATATTATACACCATTTAAGGGAAAATATAAAGTCTTTTGAAGATTTTACAAAAATAAAAATCAGTAGACTCGAGTTCCTACTGATTTTTGTTATGGTTCGTTTGGATTATGCAGCCAAAACTTTGCGTCCTTTACGACGACGAGCTGCCAATACGCGACGACCGTTTTTAGTTGACATACGGTTACGGAATCCGTGTTTGCGCGCACGACGAAGTTTACTTGGTTGATAAGTACGTTTCACGATGAATACCTCCTCATAGATTTTGTATTCGTTTAGCCGGCTATAAAGTGATCAGTTACTAAACATACTTTACTATTCTATCTGATTCTTTCACTTTTGTCAATAGCTCAAGGCAAATGTTTACTGCTTTTTCGAATGTAAGCCCTATCTACGATACTGTTTCAAGAAACGAGTCATCTTTTCTTGGATTTGGGCTAGTTCATCGACACGAGGAAGGTAAACGATACGGAAGTGGTCTGGTTCTTTCCAGTTAAAGCCACGACCATGCACCAAGAGAACCTTTTCCTGCTTCAAGAAATCAAGGACAAATTGCTCATCATCATCGATACGGTACATATTGCGGTCGATTTTAGGGAAGATATAGAGTCCAGCCTTGGGTTTAACCGCAGACAAACCTGGGATTTCTTGAATGGCATTATAAATGAAGTTTCTTTGCTCGTAGATTCGTCCACCAGGAAGGAGCAATTCATCCACTGACTGGTGCCCACCTAGTGATGTTTGTACGACTTGCTGGGCCAAAACGTTAGAGCAAAGACGCATATTGGACAGCATATTGAGCCCTTCGATATAGCCCTTGACATGGTGCTTAGGACCAGACAAGACCATCCAACCCACACGGAAACCAGCAATACGGTGGGATTTTGATAGACCATTCATGCTGACACAGAAGACATCTGGTGCTAAGCTCGCCACAGGCGTATGCACATGCCCATCCATGACCATGCGGTCATAGATTTCATCCGCAAAGATAATCAAATCATTTTGACGGGCAATCTCAATAATCTCCAGCAAGAGTTCCTTCGGATAAAGGGCTCCAGTTGGGTTGTTTGGATTGATAAGGACGATTGCCTTGGTATTGGAAGTGATTTTTGACTTGATATCGTCAATATCTGGATACCATTCTGCAGCTTCATCACAGATATAGTGAACGGCATTTCCTCCAGCTAGGCTGACAGCCGCTGTCCAGAGAGGATAGTCTGGCATTGGCACCAAGACTTCATCCCCATTGTCCAAAAGCCCCTGCATGGACATGACAATCAGCTCACTGACACCATTTCCAAGGTAAATATCATCAATATCCACGTTTGGAAATTTCTTCAATTGGCAATACTGCATGATAGCCTTACGGGCTGAGAAAATGCCTTTGGAGTCAGAGTAACCTTCACTATCACGCGCATTCATAATCAAGTCATGAATGACCTCATCTGGCGCTGTAAAGCCAAATTCTGCCGGATTTCCTGTATTCAGACGTAAAATCTTTTCTCCATTTGCTCGCATTCGCATGGCTTCTTCCAATACAGGGCCACGGATATCATAAGCAACATGCTCTAACTTACTAGACTTGTTATATTCTTTCATCTTGTTTCCTCAATTCATCAGGATAGTAACATTATACCACTAGAAAGAGAATGCGACAAGTTTACTGAAATGTGTTACTAAAATCCTACAGAAGAAAAACCTCACTAAAAGCGAGGTCGAGACAAGTGAGATAGCAGGTGTTTTGCGAAAGACATATCACATACCAAAAGATAAACCTAGAAAAAGCAAGCCTAGAAAAGAGTCATAGAGAAGATTGAACATGAGGAAAAGTCCCCATATCATCAAGTAACCCCAACGCCCACTTCGTTTTGCAACTAGGAATAAGATTAGATGGTAGAGTAGGTGAAAGACTAAAAAACCAATAAAACCTGGATAGAGAAGTGGAATCAGCCTCTCTAATTGCCAGATCATGATCACTTCTAGCAAGACTGAAACTAGGATAATTCCATAATAAAGGAAATTTGATTTTTGAAAAGAGTTTTTCATCATTCTCCCTCCTTTCACTTCTTTCCTGCTATCCTTTCTTTTATTTTATCATATATTTATATAGATTTTAAGCGCTAATATTCTTTTGAAAAATACTTTTTTTGCTTTACTTCTATAGTGAAAAGGTTTACAATGATAGTAAGAAAATTTCAGGAGGTTTCATTATGGCACAACGTTACCAAAATATCATGGTCGCAATCGATGGTTCTAAAGAAGCGGACTTGGCTTTTGTCAAGGGAGTTCATTCTGCTCTACGAAACGACGCTAAACTCACCATCGCACATGTCATTGACACACGCGCACTCCAAAGCGTATCCACCTTTGATGCTGAAGTTTACGAAGAACTCCAAGTCGACGCTGAAAGTCTGATGAAAGAGTACGAAAAACGTGCTAAAGATGCTGGTGTGGCAGATGTTCACATCGTTATTGAAATGGGAAATCCAAAGACCCTACTGGCACGTACTATTCCCGATGCTGAAGAAGTGGACCTCATCCTCGTTGGCGCAACTGGTCTCAACGCCTTTGAGCGCCTCTTGGTCGGCTCTTCATCTGAATACATCCTCCGCCATGCTAAGGTCGATTTGCTGGTTGTGAGAGAACAAGAAAAAACCTTATAATCACCAAGAAAAGGAGCCCCCAGCTCCTTTTTATTTACTGTTTATTTCTCTCTTTATGGCGTTCGTAAGCCTTGAGCTGGCGCTGCAGTTCCTTTTTAATGGCAGGCTCTGGAGCATATTTTTCTTCCCAATCATCTGGCTTTAAGATTTTGTGGGTCACTGGATCAAAATGAGCCTTGCCATCTGGAAAAATTTTCCCCATATTAGCCTGATGAACAATATCAAAAATACGTTCTGGGTCCACCCCCATCAAGACAAAACTACCGTAGGTGAAATAAAGCGTGTCAATCAAGGCATCCACCTGCCCCACCAAATCTTCCTGAGCTGGCGTCTTCTTGGCTACTTTATATGCTGCCTTATCAAGAGCTTGATGAAGTTGCGATAGAGCTTGACCAAAGTCCTCTTCCGAAGGACTTGCAGCTCGAACAAACTCCACCAATTCTTCTATTTTAAAGCCAGCCCTGTGGGTTGCACCTTCTAAATCCCAAGCTCGAGGTTCTTCTTGGGTCCGTTCATCCATCATGTGGTGGAAGGTCTTGACCTTATTGAAATGATAGTCACGGCTGACAAAGACTTTTTCTGAGGCCAGAACACCAAAATGTTCCAGGGCCTTGTGGATTCCGTCTTGCTGATTGCTGGTGGTAATGTGCTTAGCAACTTCCTTGACACTGCTACTACCATTTCCCATAGCGACCGACATACCAACACCTGCCAGCATTTCTAGGTCGTTATCTGAGTCACCAAAGGCCATCACTTGGTTGAGGTCAAAGCCGTATTCTTTTCCGACTCGGCATATGCCTTCTAATTTAGAGTTTCCTTGATTGATGACATCCGCTGCAAATGGATTGCTACGTGTCAATTTCAAGTCTTCAAAATCAGCTGCCGCCTTCTCAGATTCTTCTGGCGTCATCAGCATTAAAACTTGGTAGATAGGCTGATTCATCAGATGAAGTAGGTCTTCTTCCTTTTGGGGAACAACCTTGCTGACCATGCGATTAAAAGACTGACTCACTGTTCGAGTTAAAACAGAGGGAACGAAGCGACTGATTCGTTGGGAAAAAGAACCCAAACCAAAGGACATGATTTTAGAACCCAACATGGCATCCTTGGTCCCTAGGGCAATCTCCTTACCCTCTTTTTTAGCATAGCTAATTAGATGGCGCAAATGCAACTTGGAAATAGGGCTCGTGAACAAGACTTTGTCTTTAGTAAAGATATACTGGCCATTGTAGGTTACCGCAAAATCCAGATCCAAATCGTCCATCAATTCCTTAACAAAAAAAGGTCCTCGCCCTGTCGCTACGCCAACTAGCACCCCTTGTTCTTTGACAATCTTAATCGCGTCCTTAGTGGATTTCAAAACACTCTTGCGATCGTTGACCAAGGTTCCATCGATATCAAAAAAAACAGCTTTGACTTCCATCCTATCCCAATCTCCCCTTTTGTGATACAATGATTATACCACATTTCAGAAAGAGTGAGTAAATCATGCCTAAGAAAATCCTTGTTTTACATACGGGTGGGACTATTTCCATGCAAGCCGATGCTTCTGGCGCTGTTGTGACGAGTTCAGATAATCCCATGAACCATGTGTCCAATCCTCTTGAAGGAATCCAAGTCCATGCCCTAGACTTTTTTAACCTGCCAAGCCCCCATATCAAACCCAAGCATATGCTGGCTCTCTACCAGAAAATTAAAGAGGAAGCAGATAACTACGATGGAGTGGTGATCACACACGGAACCGATACTTTAGAGGAAACAGCCTATTTCCTTGATACCATGGAAGTTCCCCACATGCCTATCGTTCTAACAGGAGCCATGCGTAGCTCCAACGAACTCGGCAGTGACGGGGTTTATAACTATCTGAGCGCTTTAAGGGTGGCTAGCGATGACAAGGCTGCTGACAAAGGGGTTTTGGTCGTTATGAACGATGAAATCCACGCTGCCAAGTATGTTACCAAAACGCATACCACCAACGTCGGTACCTTCCAGACCCCAACACATGGCCCCCTTGGTCTCATCATGAAACAGGAAATCCTCTACTTCAAAACAGCTGAACCTCGTGTTCGCTTTGACCTTGATCACATACAAGGATTAGTCCCTATCATCTCGGCTTATGCTGGTATGACAGAGGAGCTGATTGATATGCTGGATTTGGAACAATTGGACGGTTTGATTATCCAAGCCTTCGGAGCTGGTAATATTCCCAAAGAAACGGCTGAAAAGTTAGAAAGCCTTCTACAAAAAGGAATCCCAGTCGCCCTGGTTTCACGATGCTTTAACGGTATCGCAGAACCTGTCTATGCCTACCAAGGCGGGGGCGTGCAGTTACAAAAGGCAGGTGTTTTCTTTGTTAAAGAACTCAACGCCCAAAAAGCCCGCTTAAAACTCCTCATCGCCCTCAATGCCGGACTAAAAGGACATGCTTTGAAAGACTATATGGAAGGGTAAGACTCTTCGAAAATCTCTTCAAACCACGTCACGTCGCCTTGCCGTATGTATGGTTACTGACTTCGTCAGTCTTATCTACAACCTCAAAAACATGTTTTGAGCTGACTTCATCAGTTCTATCTGCAACCTCAAAACAATGTGTTGAGCTGACTTCGTCAGTTTCATCTACAACCTCAAAGCAGTGTGTTGAGCTGACTTCATCAGTTCTATCTGCAACCTCAAAACAGTGTTTTGAGCTGACTTCGTTATTTTCATCTACAACCTCAAAATAGTGTGTTACGTAGCCTTTAACCAGCCGCCTAGTCCGCTCTGTGGTATTCATTAAGTCAACATCTCTTGTTTAAGAGCAAAAAATCAGGAAATCTTCTCGATTCCCTGATTTTTTCTATTTCCGTTTTCGTGTTGAGCGACGTTCTGTCAAACCATGAGGTAAGAGAACTTCACGTTCTTCCAACTCTTCCTTATGCATAATCTTAGTCAACATACGCATACTAATGGCACCAAGGTCATAAAGAGGTTGGGCAATCGTTGTCAAGTTTGGACGGGTAAAGCGTGCAATTTGCGAATCATCACTAGTAATAATTTCAAAATCTTCTGGCACAGAAACACCCTTATCAGCCAAACCGTTCAAGACTCCTGCTGCCAACTCATCACCTGTCACAACTGCTGCAGTTGCATTTGATGAAATCAAACGCTCTGCCAAGGCGTAACCATCATCATAGCTATACTTAGATTCAAATACCAAACCTTCACTATAAGCGATTCCTGCTTTTTTCAAGGCTTCCTTGTAGCCAACCAAACGAACCTTACCATTGATGTCATCCACTAGCGGACCGCTAACGAAAGCAATACGCTCATTTTCTTTAGCAAGGTAACTCACTGCATCAATCGTTGCTTGCTTATAGTCAATATTGACACTTGGCAACTGGTGCTCAACATCGACAGTTCCTGCGAGAACAATCGGAGTACGTGAACGCGAAAATTCTGAGCGAATTTTATCTGTCAAGTGATAACCCATAAAGATAATGCCATCTACCTGCTTTGAAAAGAGGGTATTGACAACAGAAACTTCTTTCTCGTTATCTTCATCGCTATTAGCTAGGACAATATTGTACTTGTACATTTCTGCAATATCATCAATCCCCTTAGCCAAACTCGAAAAATAACCATTGGTAATATTTGGAATCACGACACCGACAGTGGTTGTCTTTTTACTTGCAAGACCACGCGCAACTGCATTTGGACGGTAATCCAAACGATCAATCACCTCAAGCACTTTTTTACGGGTGTTCTCTTTTACATTCTTATTGCCATTGACTACACGGCTAACCGTCGCCATTGAAACTCCTGCTTCACGGGCGACATCATAAATCGTTACTGTATCGTCTGCATTCATTCCTTTTCCTGCCCTTTCTATCCCACACATTCTTTTACAAGTAGAGGCACCGATTGAAGCTCTACATCTACTTACAAAAGTGAAGATGTGAAAATTTCGTTTTCATGTTTCTACTTATTCCATTCTATCACTAATTGTAAACACTTTCAAGTGTTTTTTGAAGATTGATTGAAAAAATTTCATAGAAAGCCTAGGTTTAGCTCTTGCTACCACCTTAGAGTAAACAAAAAGGAGGAAACTAGCCTCCTCCTCAAGATACAAATTATTTCTTTGAATCACTTCAATTTTAGCACATGATGGTTTCCGATATATGACAATATCACAACCAACCAGATTCTTTCGCGATATTAGCTGCCTCTGTTCGATTACCTGCATCTAGTTTCGAAAGAATAGTGGTGACATAGTTTCGGACTGTTCCGTTGGATAGATAAAGTTTGTCTGCAATTTCTTGGTTAGAGAAGCCCTGAGCGATTCCCTTTAAAACTGCGGTTTCTTGCTCTGTTAATGGATTGGGATGTGTCATCACCACTTCCATCAATTCAGGTGAATACTCCTTGCGTCCCTCGAGGACGGTGTGCAAGGTTTGCATGAGGTCTGCAATGTTTCTTTCTTTTAATACATAAGCATCTACTCCAGCCTTGACCGCACGTTCAAAATACCCAGGACGCTTGAAGGTCGTCACCACAACCACCTTTGTTTCTAGATTTTCTGCTCGTATCCACTCCAAGACTTCAAGACCTGTCTTAACAGGCATTTCTACGTCAAGGATGGCGATATCTACAGACTCCTTTTCTAATAGTTGGATTGCTTCTTGCCCATTCTTGGCTTGAAGGACAGACTCCACATCCGGTTGAAGCTTGAGCAATTGACACATAGCATCTCGCAACATACTTTGATCTTCTGCGACTAACACTTTCATCTACTTTCTCTCCTTATAAGGTAGTCGAACCTGAACTTCTGTCGGTTGTTTCTGACTAATCACATTTACCACTCCCAAAAATGGAAGGACACGATCTCGGACTGTGTGGAGCTCATCCCCTTTTAGAAAAGCGAAGCCACAGCCATCATCACTTACTGTTAGAATGAGTTCTTTCTCTGTTCGTTCTAATTTTAAGTAAGCCTTCGACGCTTTGGCATGTTTGATAATATTGGTCACTAACTCAAGCAAAATCATGGAAGCCGTTGACTCCACATCCTGGGTCAAGCTAGCCTTGTCCAAGTGATTGTCAACTTGAACCTCAATGCCAGCAATTTCTAACATCTTTTTCACAGTCTCTAGTTCGGATGCCAAAGTTCTAGACTTAAGATTTTCTACAATGGTTCTCACTTCACGCATTGATTCTTTGCTAATCTGCTGTATTTCTCTTAATTCCTTTTCCACCTGTGAATAAGCCTGCATTTGAAATAACTGCAAGGCTAGATCAGTTTTAACACTTAGCATGGCAAAGGTATGTCCCAGACTATCATGCAAATCCTGACCGATACGATTGCGCTCATTTTCTGCCAGCAATAGATTTATCTGGGCATTTTGCTTGGCCTGCTCTTCTTTCAGATCCTCTACAATTCGAACCCGAACCAAGCCAAAAGCCATCAAATCGACAAATGTAAGAATCCCAAGCAGATAGACTAGAAACTCAACTTCGATTTTCTGAATAATCAACAGTTGTCCCACAACAAGGACTTGAGCAAGGAGAAAAGTCCGGACATGTAAAGAATTAAAACTACGTACGCCAAAATGATAAATTAAGAGATTGGAAAGAAAAAAGAAGAACCATATATAGTTCACAGCAACAAAGGCGGTATTTCCAGCAACATAGACCAGCATGATCCCCCAGAAAATCCAGGATAGACGAAGGCTCTTAGTTGTTAAAACACCCAAATACGCCACTATAAATAGAATATCAATCAATAAATGCCAGACAGCTAGTTCCCCAGTCACTACAGGAAGGATGGGGAAAATCATAAAAATTAAACTGGCCCAAAACATATAGTGTATGCTTTTCAGTCTTTCAAGCATTAAGCATTCTCCTTATGACCTTGAAGGTAAATGGTCAAACCAAACAAAACTGCTGAAAAAACAAGTAGATAAACTGTGGCTGATAGATTGATGCTACCCTCGTTTAAGAAGGTCTTGAGCAACTCCATCAACTGATAAGTTGGTAGGCGCTTCCCGATTGCTTGCATCCAGTCTGGAAATAAAGAGATGGGCATCCAGAGTCCACCTAAAACAGCCAAGCCTAGATAGAGAAGATTGCCCACGACAGACATCAGCTGACTAGAAGGCAAGAGTGTCAAGGTCAAGCCAAGCGCTACAAAAGCTACACTTCCAACTATCAGCAAGAGTGCAGCCCCAACCCAGCTTCCTAGAGGCATCTCTACACCTCTTACAAAATGCCCAACTGTAAAAACAACCAGAATTGAAACCAAATAATCAACCAACATACTTGTTATCTTTGATAGATAATATTCTACCATATTTACAGGGCTATGACGCAATGTTTTCTGCCAGTTGTTCATCTTATCGGTATGTAAAACAGCTGGAAATGAGAAGATAGCTGTCGACATCATGGAAAAGGCCGTCATGGAGATAAGATAATCACGCAAAAAATTAGCTGGTCCACCGGGTGTGTCCTGGTACATGCCTGAAAAGAATAAATAGAAGGCTGTCGGCATACCTACTGATAATAAATAATAGACTAATTGTCGTTTGGTCAATAAAAATTCTATCTTGTTTAGTGCGATCCATCGTTTCATCTTAGTCATCTCCCTTTTGTGTTTCTTCAAAGATTGTATCCAACAAGCTACGATTATTGACTTCGATTTCTTGAATCCTACATCCTGCTTGCACTAACAGTTGCCAAAAAGCATCCGCTTCACGTGTAACTACTTGCAAAGCATCTTGTTTTTGTGACCAGTTTTCAACCAAGTTAGACTGCTCAATGACTTCCTTGTATGCTAGAGGAAGGATAAAGTGCTTTTCAATCTCCTCACTGCGCATGGCTAGAGGTGTTGTATCGCGAATCAACTCTCCCTTATTCAAGACCAAGATTCGGTCCGCTGTATGCTCTACCTCTTCGATATAATGGGACGAATAGAGAATGGTAACTCCCTGCGCTTTTAGATCCTGAACAATTTCCCAAAAACGTTGGCGGGTTGAGGTATCCATGGCCGCAGTTGGCTCATCTAAAAAGACAAGTTTTGGTCGGCCAATCAAGGTCAAGACAAAAGAGAAAAGACGCTTTTGCCCACCTGACAATTTTTCTGCAAATTGCTCTTTCTGTTGCTGATCAAACTGCAATAGTTGATCGATTTCCTGGTTGCTCAAGGGATTTGGATAAATACTTTGAAAGAAAGCAATCAACTCTTTGACCTTTAATTTCTGAACGATAACATTTTCTTGAGGGAGATAGGATCTTGTGTAGTCTAACTGAGAACTCGTCACTGGCAAGCCTTGGATGGATACTTGACCGCTTGTGACCAGTTTATCTCCAAGCAAACAATCCAAGAGTGTGGTCTTCCCAGCACCATTGGGCCCAATCAAGGCGACGCATTCACCTTCAGCTATCTCAAAGGAAATATCCTTCAAAATAGCCTTACCCTTGATGTTTTTATGTAAGCCTTGTACCTTAATCATGTTCATAATATTCTCCTTTCAACCACTCCATTCCCATAGGGAAAACGACGAAAATCATAAATCCAAAACCCCAAGCACCACGGATGAATTGGTGAAGGAAGGCTTGATCAAACCAACCTGTAAACATTTCTACCAACCATACCACTAGTGATAGTCCAATAAAAAGATAGAGAAACGCTTTTTTCATTTTTCAAACTCCTTTTTCACATCTGAAACCAATTTCAAGCCTTCTCGGATAAGCCAGGACATGATTCCAAATCCTGCAAATAGCTCCCAAGGAAAATGATAGAAATCTTCATCCAATCCTGAGAACATGAGATAAGTCATGACTCCTGCTGCTACTAAACTCATTGCGACAATTACTTTATGTTTCATTTTTTCTTCCTCCCTTTCATACTTCAATTATAGTCTTTTGAAATCAGATGAAATAGAAGCTTCTGTCACTAGAAAATATGACAAATGTCATAAAAAATTCTGTTCAAAACAAGCAAGATACACTATACAATAAAACACACGTAGAAAAATCCAAAGCAGCTTCCTCAAAAGAAATATTAAATCCAATTCATACTATAACGTAAACTAATACACATTCAAAATCAAAAAGAGTAGAAATTTTTATCGAACAAACACATATATTATAGGCAGAATAAAAAATTCTTCAATTACTTTCTTAAAAGTTTGTAAGAATTATACAATCTGTTAAATTTTAATTTATGTACCTAAACTACAGTATTCATTGAACAAATCAGGAAACAAAAAAATATACGCGATCAAAATGAATTACTGAAAATCAAAAAAGAGAGAACCAAACTGATCCTCTCTTAATGTATATAATATCTAGTTTTAAAAATACACACTCACATATCTCTGTAATATATCGGGAAGACAGGATTCGAACCTGCGACACCTTGGTCCCAAACCAAGTACTCTACCAAGCTGAGCTACTT
>NZ_CFGI01000013.1 GCF_001347015.1 Streptococcus pneumoniae | reverse complement strand
ATAGTCCGTACGGGATTCGAACCCGTGTTACCGCCGTGAAAAGGCGGTGTCTTAACCCCTTGACCAACGGACCAGAGTTGTTATTTTCAACTCTTACTATTATACCCACTTTTCAAACTTTGTCAACACCTTTTTTAAAATTTTTTACAAATCTTTCAATTCTTTTCAAGTACAGTTTTACAACTTATAGTAAAAAGAGCCAGAATTATACTGACTCTTCTATTGTTCATTAAACTTAGAAGCACGTTCTTCTCCCCACCAATAGGGGATTAGTTCTGCGACTTTCACTGTCTTTCTTGTATCGTAGTCCATCATGAATTCTGCATCTTTATTTTCAGCGTTCATCTCTAAGAGGAATTCTCTGCAAGCACCACAGGGCATTCCTGAACTTCCACCATAAGGTGGTTTATCTCGAAAGGCTAATACTTTCTTAACCTTAGTTTGTCCTGAAAATTGATACATATTAAAGAGTGCCGCCCGTTCTGCGCAGAGATGGAAAACACCACAGGTTCCCTCCATACAGAATCCTGTAAATATTTGTCCATCTTCTGCTTCTACTGCAGCTACAACATGATTGGCATAAACAAAGTCTGATACTTCATGTGGATTGTATAGTTTCTGTGCTTCTTCGTACATCTTTTCCCAGATGTCCATTATTACATCCTTCTTATTTAGAGATTTCTTTTAACATATTTTCGATATGCTGGATTGATTTTTCACGACCTAACAAGAAGATAGTATCTGGCAATTCTGGTCCATGCATTTCACCTGAAACAGCGATACGAATAGGCATGAAAAGATTTTTCCCTTTAATACCTGTTTCTTTTTGGACTGCTTTAATTTGTGGGAAGATATTCTCTGTTACAAATTCATCATCTGTCATCGCTTCAAGTTTTGCTTTGAAGGCTTCAAGAACTGTTGGGACTGTTTCACCCGCCATGACTTCGCGCTCTGCTTCTGTCAATTCTGGGAAATCTGAGAAGAAGAGATCTGTCAATGGGATAATCTCATCTACTGATTTCATTTGTGGTTTATAGAGCTCAACTAATTTTTCAGCTTTGTCAGTCAATCGACCTGCTTCCTCTAAGAATGGTTTTGCCATTTCAAAGATAGTTTCTAGGTCTGCATTCTTGATATAATCATTGCTCATCCAGTCGAGTTTCTTCTGATCAAAGGCTGCTGGAGACTTGCTCAGGCGGTTTTCATCGAAAAGTTTAATCAATTCTTCACGAGAGAAAATCTCATCTTCGCCACCTGGGTTCCAACCAAGAAGGGCGATAAAGTTAAAGACTGCTTCTGGAAGGTAACCTTTCTTTCGATAATCTTCGATAAATTGAAGTGTATTAGTATCACGTTTAGATAACTTCTTACCAGTCTCAGAGTTGATAATCAAGGTCATGTGACCGAACTCTGGAGCTTCCCAACCAAGTGCTTCATAAACCATGAGCTGTTTTGGTGTATTAGCAATATGATCATCTCCACGGATAACGTGAGAGATTTGCATATCGTGGTCATCGATAACAACAGCAAAGTTGTAAGTTGGGTAACCGTCTTTCTTTTGGATAACCCAGTCACCACCGATATTGCCACCTTCAAATTCGATATCACCTTTGACCATATCATGCCACTTGTAGATACCTGACTCATTGACAGCCAAACGAACAGTTGGGATGATCCCTGCTGCTTCACGTTCTGCGATGTAAGCTGCTTTTTCTTCTTCACTCATACCAAGGTATTCATTGATGTAGCGTGGTGTTTCGCCAGCTGCTTCTTGGCGTTCGCGTTCAGCTGCCAACTCTTCTTCTGTAACATAAGATTTGTAGGCTTTTCCTTCAGCTAGCAATTGGTCGATGTATTTTTGATACAAGTCCAAACGTTCAGACTGGCGGTAATTTTCATGTGTTTCTGGGCTTTCATCCCAATCCATGCCTAACCAACGAAGGTTTTCAAGCTGTGAACGTTCTCCATCCTCGACATGACGTTTACGGTCAGTATCTTCGATACGAATGATAAAAGTTCCACCATGATGACGTGCGTAAAGGTAGTTGAACAATGCTGTACGGGCATTCCCGATGTGTAGTAGTCCTGTTGGACTTGGTGCGTAACGTACGCGGATATCTTTTGACATAGTTTCTCCTATAAAGTCTCTAGGCGTCTGCCTTTTTGCTCTCTATATTATATCACAAGTCTTGGCTGAGTCCAATTTCTATGGATAAAGAGAGTAAAAAGAGTGGACAAACCACTCTTTTCTTCTATTATAGACGTGCGTTAAGTTCTTTGCTCAATTCTTCAAATCCTGGTTTTCCAAGAAGGGCAAACATGTTACGTTTGTAAGCTTCAACACCTGGTTGGTCAAATGGGTTGATAGCATTCAAGTAACCTGAAAGGGCGATAGCCAATTCGAAGAAGTAGATTGTGTAACCAAGAGTGAAAGCGTCTTGCTCTGGAAGAGTCACATACATGTTTGGTACATCACCATCTGTGTGGGCAAGAAGAACACCATCAGTCGCTTTTTTGTTTACAAAGTCAACGTCTTTTCCTTGAAGGTAACCAAGTCCATCAAGGTCTTCTTCCAAGCTAGGAATAATCACGTTTTTACGAGGTTTGTCAACACGAACAACTGTTTCAAACATGATACGAGTTCCTTCTTGGATGAATTGACCAAGTGAGTGCAAGTCAGTTGAGAAGTTGGCTGAAGTTGGGTAGATACCTTTTTGGTCTTTTCCTTCTGATTCACCAGCCAATTGTTTCCACCATTCTGAGAAGTATTGAAGTGATGGCTCATAGTTTACCAAGATTTCAGTTGCATAGCCTTTACGGTAAAGGATGTTACGAACTGCTGCGTATTGGTAAGCTTCGTTTTCAGAGATTTTATCTGAAGTGTAGTCTTTGCGAGCTGCGTTAGCACCTTCCATAAGGGCTTTGATGTCAGCTCCTGATGCAGCGATTGGAAGCAAACCAACGGCTGTCAATACTGAGAAGCGTCCACCGATGTCATCTGGAACAACAAATGTTTCCCAGCCGTTAGCATCTGCTTCAACCTTAACAGCACCTTTTTGGCGGTCAGTTGTTGCATAGATACGTTTGTTGGCTTCTTCTTGACCGTATTTCTTAACCAAGAGTTCTTTGAAAACACGGAAAGCGATAGCTGGTTCAGTTGTTGTACCTGATTTAGAAATCACGTTTACTGAGAAGTCTTTGTCTGCAACATACTCTACCAAGTCAGCAAGGTAAGTAGATGAGATTGAGTTTCCAGCGTAAAGGATTTGTGGAGCTTTACGTTCTTCTTTTGTTTGCAAGTTTGCAAAGTGGTGGTTCAAGAAGTCGATTGCTGCTTTGGCACCAAGGTAAGATCCACCGATACCGATCACAACCAAAACATCGCTGTCTGATTTGATTTGCTCAGCAGCTTTCAAGATGCGGTCAAATTCTTCGCGGTCGTAGTTTTCAGGAAGGTCCAACCATCCCAAGAAGTCGCTACCAGCACCAGTTCCTTTACGGATCAATTCATCTGCTGCTGTTACTTGTGATTGCATGTATTCCACTTCATGTGGTGCAACAAATTTGTCTAAAACTTTTGAATAATCAAATTTAATATGTGACATGTTATTCCTCCAATATTTCTTCTTTTCTATCATAACGCTTACCTTCGTTTTTTTCAAGTTTTTTTGTCAAATTTCTCCAATTTTTATCAGAATTCAAACGTTTGCGTAAAAATCCCTCATTCCAAAAATTTTGAAAAAATAAAAGAAAGAACGACTAGATGTTCCAGTCGTTACAGTTCATTCAATAAATACTCAAATAGTTCTAAATTGCCGTCTTCTTCATTAACCAGAAACTCTGGATGCCACTGCAAACCGATGATGCGGTGCTCGTCGATAGACTCAATCGCTTCGATGGTCTGGTCTCTTGGATCAATAGCGGTTACGCGGAAATTAGGTGCCAAATCTTTAATGCTTTGACGATGGACCGAGTTAACCTGACTTTCTTTTCCAAATAGCTTGGCCACCACGCTTCCTTCCACTGTCTCAATAGAGTGAGATGTCCCGAAAGGTAGTCCTTGCCAGTGACCTTCGATTTCTTGATTGAGGGTTCCACCAAAGGCAACATTGACAAGTTGAACACCGCGACAGATTGCCATAATTGGTTTATTCTGACGGAGCGCTTCTTTCAAGAGTGCCAATTCAAATTCATCACGGACCAGATTGTAATCATCGCTCTCGATGGTCTTTTTCTCTCCATAAAACTGAGGATGGACATTTTGACCGCCTGTCAAGATAAGTTTGTCAATCATTTCTACATAATCGCGTACAACTGACTCGTCACCAACAGGAATGACTAAAGGGAGACCGCCGACTTGACGAATACTCTCTGCGAATCTACAAGATACAGATGAATGAATGTTTTTGCCTTCTGCGTCTACGGGACATAGATTTGCAGCAACTCCTACAACCGTTCTAGCCATGATGCTTCTCCTTTCGAATATTAACGATAGTCCTATCATATCACTCAAAACGCCTTTCGTCTAATATGTTTTTTTTAAGGATGTGATAAATATTTTTTATGGACAAGAAAAAGCTGCCCACATAGGACAACTTTCTTTCTTATTCGAAAACAAATTGATTGTGATAGAGTTCTGAATAGAATCCACCCAGTTTCAAGAGTTCATGGTGGTTACCGCGTTCAATGACTTCTCCATCTTTAAGGACAATAATCTGGTCCGCATTGAGGATGGTCTTCAAACGGTGGGCAATGACGAAACTAGTTCTGCCTGCTACAACCGCCTCCATGGCATGCTGAATCTTACTTTCTGTCACCGTATCTACGTTTGAAGTGGCTTCATCGAGAATGAGAACTTCTGGATCTGTCATCAAGGTTCGAGCGATAGAAATCAATTGTTTCTGTCCTGTTGAGAAGATGCTCTGGTCATCATCGATAAGGGTATCGTATTTATCAGGCAAACTTTCGATATAGTCGTGAATGTGGGTTGCTTTTGCTGCTGCCTCAACCATTTCTTGACTAGCATCTGGCACACCGAAACGGATATTGTCTCGAATGGTTCCGCTAAATAAGACCGAATCCTGCAAAACAATTCCCACCTTACTTCTGAGACTATCTAAATCATAGTCACGAATATCTTTCCCATCAAAATAAATACCGCCAGCATCAACATCATAAAAGCGATTGATAAGGTTCATAATAGTGGTTTTCCCTGACCCTGTCGGACCAACAACCGCTGTCATCTGGCCTTTCGGAGCGGAAATGCTGACATCTTTCAAAATAGGTTTATCAGGCAAGTACGAAAAATCAATATGACTAATTTCAACACCTTCTTGCAACTGAGTGAAGATTGGAGCCTTTTCAGGTCGGATTTCTTCCTCTGCATCAAACATTTCCTGTATCCGTTCAGCACCTGTAAAGGCCAACTGAAGACTTCCCCAACTAGCTGCAACTTGGATAATAGGCTGGTAGTACTGCTGTGAAAATTGGGCAAACATAACAATCAAACCTAAGGCTGTACTTGTTTCAATAGACTTATCATTCAAAAGTACAGCTGAACCAGCAAAGATGACGATGGCTGTATTAACCAGACTCATGCCATTCATGACAGGGAAAAGAATTCCTGAGAACATTCTTCCTTTAAAGGTTGCCTTGCGCACGCGCTCATTTTGTTCAAGAAATCCTGCCATCATATCCTCTTGAATTCCTTGCACAATCACGGCTTTTTGGCCTGAAATACTCTCGTCCATATAGGCGTTGAGTTTCCCTACCTCTTTTTGCTGGAGATTGGTGTATTTGCGTGCCATTTTTACGATGAAAATCAGCATAAGGAAGGCCACTGGTGTGCTGGCAATGGTGATGAGGGCCAGCGTCACATTTCTCGAAAACATGACAAGAATCAGACCAATGTATAAAACAATATTGCTCATGACCTGAATCAAGCTTTCATTAAAGGCTTGGAGGATATTATCCAAATCACTGGTAAAGCGAGACAGGATATCGCCATCTTGTCGGCGGTCAAAGAAAGAAACCGTCAAGCGAGCAAGCTTACCAAAGAGGCCTTTGCGCATCTCGTTGGTCGACTCTGCAATCACGCGCGTCATGAGACACATGTATATGACACTGGAGATAAATAGAACCAAAACCAGCAGGCCAAGATTGACCATGATTCCTGATAGACTTTGCCAAACAAGTTCTGGATTGCCATCTTGATAAGCTTGAACTAAATTAGCTAGTTGCGTCACTGCTTGTCCAGAAAATACCGGAAAGAGGGCTTGGGCAAGAGTCGCCAGAACAATCATCAGAATGACAACTACAAATGATAGCTTATAGACTTTAAAATAATTCCAAAAAAATTGAATTGTCTTCATTTTACTCCTCCTTTCCTTTCTGTGTTTCGTAGATTTCACGGTAAACAGCATTGTTGGCAACCAAGTCTGCATGCGTGCCTTGACCAATCAATCGTCCTTGATCCAGTACCAAGATCTTGTCTGCATGGACAACCGAGCTAATCTTTTGCGCGATGATAATGGTTGTTGTTCCCTTCAAGTCCTTATTCAAGGCTTCTTGCACTAGGCGCTCTGACTTGGCATCCAAGGCCGAGGTCGAATCGTCAAAAATCAGAATACGCGGATTGCTGACAATCCCACGCGCAATCGACATCCTTTGTTTTTGTCCACCCGAGAAATTGGTTCCCCGTTCCTCAACTGGACTTTCAAAGGTTTTCTCCATACGATGAATGAATTCACTGGCTTGAGCAATATTGGCTGCTCGCTCCATTTCAAATAGAGTAGCATCTCCTTTGCCCTGTCTCAGGTTATCTGCAATCGTTCCACTGAAGAGAATGGCACGTTGGAGAACGATAGAGACAACTTTACGCAGGGTCCCTTCACTCACTTCTCGAATATCCTTGCCACCGATTTTGATAGCCCCTTCCTGCGGGTCAAAGAGACGTGGAATCAATTGAGCCAAGGTTGATTTTCCTGCACCAGTCGCTCCAACTACACCAACCATTTGACCAGGTTCAATAGTAAAGCTCACATCTTTCAGCATCGGTTCCTTGTCCATTGGATAGGTAAAGGTCACATTTTCAAAGCTAAGACTTCCGACCAACTCTTCATCTGGGACATCCTTGAAAGTCATGGCTGGCTCTGCGTCCAGAATTTCTCGAATACGACGCATGGAAATCATGGCACGACTGACAGAATTTCCCAAAAATCCAACCATAACAATGGTAAAGATAATCTGGCTTAGGTAATTAACAAAGGAAGCAATAGAGCCAACAACTGATGGATCCGACTGAACCATCCCTGCAACTAGCCAAATAGAGAGGAATACCGCCCCATAACCGACCAACATCATAAAGGGTTCCACTACTGAAAAGGCATAACCAATGTAAAGGTTTTGACCAAGAAGCTCGTCTGAAACCTCCGTAAACTTAGCAAACTGCTCTTTTTCTTGGACAAAGGACTTGACCACACGAACGCCACGCAGATTTTCCTTGGCAATGGCATTGATGCGTTCAAGAAGGGTTTGAAACTTGGCAAAACGAGGCCCCATCATTCCCATCATGACGGCAGTCAAGCCAAAAATTAAGATTACCATGAGAACAATTACCCACCACAGAGAAGGTAGGGTTTGAACCGCCAGGATAAAGGAACCGATGAACAAGAGGGGAAGTCTGAAAAGAATCTGGAAGGTCATCATGACCACGTTCTGAATCTGGTTGATGTCATTTGTCATGCGAACGACTAGATTTCCCGCATTAAATTGTTCAATATTAGCATAAGAAAAGGTTTGGATTTTACGGAAGGCATCCTCTCGAAGGTCAGATGAAACTCCTTGGGCAATATAGGCTGCAAGGACAACATTGAGACCACCAGCAACCAGGCCGACCAAAGCCACACCAATCAACCAAGCCCCGATACTATAAATGGCTTCATATTTCCCAGCAAGGAGGGCGTCTAAGACTTCCTGCAGATAACGCGGTTGCAGAAGTGAACTAGCAACCATCAAGCCTGTCATCAGGAGCGAAGCCAAGGCCTGCCACTTGTAGGTTTTTATTTTCTGAATCAGCATACTTTCTCCTTAAAAAATAGACAAAAGGGAGCGACAATGCGTCAGCTCCTTTTCATTCTGTTTGTGTGATGTTATTCTAGCAAAAAAGTGGGAACTTGTCAAAGAAGTCTCCTTGATACAGCTAGAATAACTAGTCATTCTTGGCTTTATAATTTTTGTTTTAACTCAACCAAGACATTCATAGCCTGCATAGGTGTCATGTTGTAAACATCCAGTTTAGCTAATTCTGCTAGGATAGGATGTTCTTCTGGCGTATCAAATAGTGAAATCTGTTCAGTGACAGCACTTGTTTGCCTCATTGGGACAGGACTCTCTTGCCCTTGACTCTCCAGTTGCGTCAATATCTTATCCGCCCTTGCTAGAAGGTCTGCTGGCAAACCAGCAATCTTTGCCACATGAATACCGTAGGATTTGTCAGCTGGCCCTGGTTCAATCTTATGAAGAAAGGTGACCTGCCCATCCTGCTCCAAGGTTGCCACGTGGACATTGACCAAGTGCTCCAAACTGGACTCCAGACTAGTCAACTCATGGTAGTGGGTCGCAAAGAGGGTCTTGGCTCCGATATGCTCATGAATGTATTCGATGATGGACTGGGCAAGAGCCATCCCATCATAAGTTGCAGTTCCTCGACCTAACTCATCAAAGAGAATGAGTGAGTTCTTGGTCGCATGCGAAATAGCATTATTGGCCTCCATCATCTCCACCATAAAGGTTGATTGACCTGAAACCAAGTCATCTGCTGCTCCAATGCGGGTAAAGATTGCATCAAAAATCGGCAAATAGGCGCTTTCTGCCGGCACATAGGAACCCAGCTGGGCCATAACCGCCGTCATGGCTAACTGACGCATATAGGTTGACTTCCCGCTCATGTTGGGCCCTGTAATCAGTTGAATACTGGTATCTTCTGCCATCTGAATCGTATTGGGAATATAGGTCTGAGCCCCCATAACCTTTTCAACGACAGCATGGCGCCCTTTCTGGATATCAATTCGCGAATCATCTCCGAATTCAGGTCGAATCAAATGCTGGGTTTCAGCCACAACCGCCAGACTTTGCAAGACATCAACGGTCGCTATGCCTTGAGCTAGAGATTGTAAACGCTGGATGTACTTGCCGACTTCCTCACGAATACGCATAAAGATTTCGTACTCTAGGTTGGCTGACTTCTCACGCGCCTCCAGCATATCGCCCTCGATACGGGCCAATTCTTCGGTTCCAAAGCGTTCTGAGTTTTTCAGCGTTGCCTTGCGGAAAAAGTGAGCAGGAACATTTCCCAGTTGCGAATTGGTTACATGGAAATAATAGCCATCCTTTTTATTGTAGTCAATCTTAAGCGTGCTGATACCAGAGTTTTCTCGCTCCTTGGCCTCAATCTCAGCAATCCAACCAGTCCCTTCTCTGAGAACGCGACGGTACTTGTCTAAGGTCTCATCAAATCCAGTCCGGATAATACCACCTTCTGTAATCACATGGGGAGCTTCAGGAGCAATCGCTGCGCTAATCAAACTCTCCAACTCAGGGATTCCATCCAGTTGTTCGATGAGATAGGCCAGTGCAGGTTGCTCCATTCCTTCTAAAATCGCACGAATCCGTGGCACACTAGACAAGGTGGTCGCCAACTGCAAGAGATCCTTGGGATTGGTCTTGCCAAAAGAAACTCGACTAGCCAAGCGCTCAATGTCATAAACACCCTTGAGACTGTCTGTCAAATCACTGCGCTCAAAGAAATGGTCGAGGAAGACCTGCACCACTTCTTGACGTTGGATAATTCGTTCCTTATCAATCAAGGGGCGATGAATCCAAGAACGCAAGAGCCGCATTCCCATAGCCGTTTTGGTTTCATCCAAAAGCCAGAAAAGACTGCCTTGCTTCTTGCCTGAACGGGCATTCTCAACCAAATCCAGACTGGCCTTGGTCGCATAATCCATCTGCAAGAAATCCTTGATTTCATAGCGGATAACAGGCTTGAGGTGGTTCAATTCCCTCATCTGAGTCCGATGAACATACTGGAGCAATTTACTAGATGCCGCTTGCTCCACAGATGCCAATCGTGAATCCAGTAAATGAAGGTCTTCAAAGCCTTCTTTTTCATAGGAAAGTACCAGATTCATCTGACGACTAAGGATTTGTTCCTCTTCCTCAGACAAGTCATAGCCCAGCACCACTTCTCGCGCCTTGAGATTGCGGATTTCCCCACAAACCAGCGTGAAATCCAAAAGACCTGTCACATAAAAGTCCCCCGTCACCAGGTCCATATAAGCTAGGCCAAATTGACTGCCGTCACGGTCTATAGCAACCAAGAAATTATTCTGACTGTCTGGCTTACTGCTATCGACCACTGTCCCTGGCGTAATGACCTGAACAACCTCTCGTTTCACAACCCCAACTGCTTGTTTAGGATCTTCCATCTGCTCTGCGATAGCCACCTTATAACCCTGCTCAATCAGGACATCAATGTACTGTTGGGCAGAATGATAGGGAACACCCGCCATAGGAATCGGATTGTCGGCATTCTTGTTGCGACTCGTTAAGGAAATTTCCAGAATCTGCGCAGCATTGACCGCATCCTCATAAAATAATTCATAAAAATCACCCATCCGAAAGAGCAAAAAAGCATCTGGATATTGCTTTTTAATATCCACATACTGTTGCATGCCGGGTGATAGCTTTTCTGTCGCCATTTTCCGTCTCTCCTTGTCAAAAATAAGTCTTGAGAGCAACTCCCAAGACCTTACTTATCTTTCATCAAATCTAGCAAACGATCTTCCATGAGTTTGGCAACGTGCTGGTCTCGACAAATAACCAATAAGGTATTGGCACCAGCAACTGTTCCTAAAATCCATTCATCCTTGTTTGCATCTACAATATTTGCCAAAACAGAGGCTTCTCCCAGTTTGGTATGAAGCACCAAGGTAAACTCTGCTCTTGCAACACCTTCTAAATGATGAGACAAAAATTCCACCAAATCAATCTTTTCTGTCTCATTTGCTAGTACATAATACACCATATCATTTTTCTTGACCTTGGTCAAGCCGATTTCGCGCAAATCACGAGACAAGGTTGTCTGTGTCACAAAAACATTGTGTGCCTCCAACCGATCTTGAATTTCTTTTTGTGTACTTAATTTCTCCTCAGTAATCATTTTTTTTATTAACTGATGACGATCTCTTTTTCTCATAAAATCCTCTTATGTGAATATTTATAACTATTTTTATAACTATATTATACCAAAAAAATAGGAGATTTCAAAAATTTTTTCTTCTTTCTTTAAAAATGTGATAAAATAGTAGAAAAGTCCAAAAGGAGCTCATAATGAATACAAAAGAATTGATTGCTAGCGAATTGGCTAGCGTCATTGATAGCCTGAACCAAGAGGCTATTTTAAATTTACTGGAAACCCCTAAAAACTCAGAAATGGGAGACATTGCTTTCCCTGCTTTTTCTCTTGCAAAAGTCGAACGTAAAGCACCTCAAATGATTGCGGCTGAACTGGCTGAAAAAATTAACAGCCAAGCCTTTGAGAAGGTTGTCGCAACGGGACCTTACGTTAACTTTTTCCTTGATAAATCTGCTATTTCTGCTCAAGTATTGCAAGCTGTTATCACTGAAAAAGAACACTATGCTGACCAACATATTGGTAAACAAGAGAATGTTGTTATCGATATGTCTAGTCCCAATATCGCTAAACCATTTTCGATTGGTCACCTGCGCTCAACTGTTATCGGAGATAGCTTGTCACATATTTTCCAAAAAATCGGTTATCAAACGGTCAAGGTCAACCATTTGGGAGACTGGGGTAAACAGTTTGGGATGTTGATTGTTGCCTACAAAAAATGGGGGAACGAAGAAGCTGTAAAAGCTCATCCAATCGATGAACTTCTTAAACTCTATGTCCGCATCAACGCTGAAGCTGAAAATGACCCTAGCTTGGATGAAGAAGCACGCGAATGGTTCCGTAAACTTGAAAATGGAGACGAGGAAGCTCTCGCTCTTTGGCAATGGTTCCGTGATGAAAGTTTGGTGGAATTTAGCCGCCTTTACAATGAATTGCAGGTTGAATTTGACAGCTACAACGGAGAAGCCTTCTACAACGATAAGATGGATGCAATTGTAGACATTCTTTCTGAAAAAGGCCTTCTTGTTGAATCAGAAGGTGCCCAGGTTGTAAATCTTGAGAAATATGGAATTGAACATCCAGCCCTTATCAAGAAATCTGATGGAGCAACTCTCTATATCACACGTGACTTGGCTGCAGCCCTTTACCGTAAAAACGAATACCAATTTGCCAAATCTATCTACGTCGTTGGTCAAGAACAATCTGCCCACTTTAAACAACTCAAAGCTGTTTTGCAAGAGATGGGCTACGACTGGAGTGACGACATTACCCACGTTCCTTTTGGTTTGGTTACAAAAGAAGGGAAAAAACTCTCTACTCGTAAAGGAAATGTCATCTTGCTAGAGCCCACTGTTGCAGAGGCTATTAGTCGTGCCAAAGCCCAAATTGAAGCAAAAAATCCTGAATTGGAAAATAAAGATCAGGTAGCACATGCTGTTGGGGTTGGAGCCATTAAGTTCTATGACCTCAAGACCGACCGTACAAATGGATACGATTTCGACCTAGAAGCTATGGTATCCTTCGAGGGGGAAACTGGTCCTTATGTACAATATGCCTACGCTCGTATCCAATCTATCTTACGTAAAGCAGACTTCAAACCAGAAACAGCCGGCAACTATAGCTTGAATGATGCTGAAAGCTGGGAAATCATCAAACTCATCCAAGACTTCCCACGTATTATCAATCGTGCGGCAGATAACTTTGAACCTTCTATCATTGCCAAATTTGCAATTAGCCTGGCTCAAGCCTTTAACAAATACTATGCACACACGCGTATCTTGGATGAAAGCCCAGAACGCGACAGCCGTCTAGCCCTCAGCTACGCAACCGCAGTCGTTCTCAAAGAAGCCCTTCGCTTGCTCGGAGTAGAAGCGCCAGAGAAGATGTAAATCGTTACAAGAGACTGGAACTAAAGTTCCTAGTCTCTTGACGGCAATCGCTATATGGCGAATTGCCTAAACGCTTCACTAATTCACCTAACCAAATAATATCGATTTGGTTAGGCTCATGTCGTAATCTTTTAATCACTTTATTGTAAAGTAGTCTAAGTAACGAATGCCAAATCCTATCAGGTATTTGGCTAGGCGCTTCACTAGTCACGACCCCTAAATATAATCGATTTAGAGGCCATGACGTCGTAATCTTCAAGTTACTTGATTAAAAAGCAATCTAAGTAACTAACGCCAAATCCTATCAGGGATTTGGCTAGGCGCTTCACTAGTTCTGGAACATAAATATTATCGATTTATGTTCCAGAACGTCGTAATCTTAAAGCTATTGGAACTAAAGTTCCTAATTGTTAGACGCTAGCCGCTTATATGCGAACTAGCTAACTGCTTCACTAGTCATGACCCCTAAATATAATCAATTTATGTTCCAGAACGTCGTAACTAGAGACACTTGTCTAAACGCTTTACTAATTCATCTAACCAAATAATATCGATTTGCTTAGGCTCATGTCATAATCTTTTAATCACTTTATTATAAAGTAGTCTAAGTAACTAACGCCAAATCCTATACGGACTTTGGTTTAGAGGTCTATCAAAAATCTTATCAAGTTTTGCTGACTTGTTCTGCTATTTTAGGTCCACTAAGTCGATTTATTCACTACTATTTTTTATCATACAGGGAGATATCCTATGAGCCAATATGCTTATATCCTCGTTGTAATTAGCTTGGTGTTCCTTTTTCTGCTCAATAAGTACGAGAAGGAGAGACTTCAAAGGCTCTACCAAGAACAACTTTTGAAGGATAAAACATTTAGATCTGACATCAAAGAAAAAATTCACACGACTGAAAATATCAATGATGTCATTGCTTACATCAATAAAACTTATCATCTAGGAATGTTACTGTCAAAAGACATTACAGATCAATTGAAATAAACCTAGCCATTTTTTAAGGAATATCAAAACCGAGACTAAGAGTTTAATACTGAGTCTCGGTTTTTGTGTATTTTTGAAGTCACAAAGCCACCATACCCCAGCAATGCAAGTGCAAAATCCCCTAGAATATGATAGAATAAGAGAAAGAACTCTATCAAGGAGGAAATCATGGAAAAACAAACCATCGCCGTCTTGGGGCCTGGTTCTTGGGGAACTGCCCTTTCACAAGTCTTAAATGACAATGGACACGAGGTACGTATTTGGGGAAATCTTCCCGAGCAAATCAATGAAATTAATACACACCATACTAATAAGCACTACTTTAAAGATGTCATCCTAGACGAAAATATCATTGCCTACACTGACTTAGCAGAAACATTGAAAGATGTGGATGCGATTTTGTTTGTTGTCCCAACAAAAGTGACACGACTTGTTGCCCAACAAGTTGCAAAAACCTTGGATCATAAGGCTATCATCATGCACGCATCAAAGGGATTAGAACCTGATAGCCATAAACGATTATCAACCATCCTTGAAGAAGAAATTCCTGAACATCTCCGCAGTGATATTGTCGTTGTTTCAGGTCCTAGTCATGCGGAAGAGACCATTGTGCGTGACCTGACTTTAATCACTGCTGCTTCTAAAGATTTACAAACAGCTCAATACGTTCAAGAACTCTTTAGTAATCACTACTTCCGACTTTATACCAATACGGATGTTATTGGAGTTGAAACCGCTGGTGCTCTTAAAAACATTATCGCTGTCGGTGCTGGAGCTTTACATGGTTTAGGATTTGGTGACAATGCCAAGGCAGCCATCATCGCTCGAGGCTTGGCAGAAATTACCCGCCTAGGGGTAGCACTCGGAGCCAGTCCATTGACCTATAGTGGCTTGTCTGGTGTAGGAGATTTGATCGTAACGGGAACCTCCATCCACTCTCGTAACTGGAGAGCTGGAGATGCCCTTGGTCGGGGAGAATCCCTAGCTGATATCGAAGCCAATATGGGCATGGTGATTGAAGGGATTTCAACGACTCGAGCAGCCTATGAACTAGCGCAAGAACTTGGAGTCTATATGCCAATTACACAGGCCATTTACCAAGTTATTTATCACGGAACCAACATCAAAGATGCCATTTATGATATCATGAACAATGAATTTAAAGCAGAAAATGAGTGGTCTTAACCCTCTAAAGAAAGGATTCTTATGACATCAAAAGTTAGAAAGGCAGTCATCCCTGCCGCTGGACTCGGGACTCGTTTCTTACCAGCCACCAAGGCACTTGCTAAAGAAATGTTGCCAATTGTAGATAAACCAACTATCCAGTTTATCGTAGAAGAAGCTCTTAAATCAGGCATTGAAGATATTCTGGTTGTCACTGGTAAATCAAAACGTTCTATTGAAGACCACTTTGACTCAAACTTTGAGCTTGAGTACAACCTCAAAGAAAAAGGTAAAACAGATCTGTTAAAATTAGTAGATGAAGCAACTGGCATGCGCCTTCATTTCATCCGCCAAACTCACCCTCGTGGTCTTGGAGACGCTGTCTTACAAGCCAAAGCTTTTGTGGGGAATGAGCCCTTCGTTGTTATGCTGGGTGATGACCTTATGGACATCACAGATGAGAACGCCGTTCCTTTGACAAAACAACTGATGAATGATTACGAGCGGACACACGCATCAACCATTGCTGTCATGCCTGTACCACACGAAGACGTTTCAGCATACGGGGTTATCGCTCCTCAAGGTGAAGGAATCAATGGTCTCTATAGCGTTGAAACTTTCGTTGAAAAACCAGCTCCTGAAGATGCACCAAGTGATCTAGCAATTATCGGTCGCTATCTGCTCACACCAGAAATTTTTGATATTCTCGAAAAGCAAGCTCCAGGCGCTGGAAATGAAATCCAGCTTACCGATGCTATAGATACTCTCAATAAAACACAACGTGTTTTTGCCCGTGAATTTACAGGAGCTCGTTACGACGTTGGGGATAAGTTTGGCTTTATGAAAACATCTATTGACTACGCCCTCAAGCACCCACAAGTCAAAGATGACTTGAAAGATTACCTCATCCAACTTGGAAAAGAATTGGCTGAGAAGGAATAATACTCTTCGAAAATCTCTTCAAACCACGTTAGCGTCGCCTTACCGTATATATGGTTACTGACTTCGTCAGTCTTATCTGCAACCTCAAAACAGTGTTTTGAGCTGACTTCGTCAATTCTATCTACAACCTCAAAGCAGTGCTTTGAGCAACCTGCTGCTAGTTTCCTAGTTTGCTTTTTGATTTTCATTGAGTATAAAATAAAAAGATAAGGTTCGAAAAATTCCTTATCTTTTTTCATTACACAAATTTTCATCCCATTCCCTTGTAGAGAAGCAAGACTGCGAGTCCTACGAATAACACTACCGCTCCTAACCTCTGGCTGGTACGATACATCCGTCTTTCACCTCGGACTGGAAAGATAACTGCTAGAAATGCGCCTCCAACTGCGCCTCCGATATGGCCTGCTAGGCTGATTCCTGGAATCAGAACACTTCCAATAATGTTAATCACAAAAAGTGTCAAATAAGACTGTCCTAGCTGTTGGATATAGGGGTTGCGAGTTGCATAGCGAAGAACAATAATTGCAGCAAATAGCCCATAGAGAGAGGTAGAGGCGCCTGCTGCTAATGATTTGGGACTAAATACAAAAACAAAGAGATTGCCCATCATTCCTGATAAGAGATAGAGAAAGAAAAACTGCTTAGAACCGAAAATCTCCTCTACTTGCCTACCAAGATAATAAAGTGAAAGCATATTAACAATGAAATGCTCCCACCCAATATGAACAAAAATGGCAGAGAAGAGACGCCAAATCTGCTCGGGAAAGAGCCGAATAGCAGGCCCGTACATGGCTCCAAATCGAAATAGGGTATCTGCCCTGTAAAAGTTTCCTCCTGTGGTCACCAACATTAGTAGAAATACCAAGGCCGTCACTAAGAGGAAGAAACTCGTTACAGGGTAACGCCTATCAAATATTTCCTTCATCAATCAGTACCTCCTGAACAGGAATATCATGATTTTCAGGGCTAAAGTCCCGAATTTGACAAGGATAAACCGTACTCAAAGTATGACCAGTAAAATGTTCCAGATAGCGGTCATAATAACCTCCACCGTATCCAATCCGATAGCCCTTTGTCGTAAAAGCCAGCCCCGGAACATGAATCAAATCAATCTGAGATGTATCCACTACTTCCAAATTTCCCTGTGGTTCCAGTAAGCCAAAGGAAGTTTTGACCAACTGCTGCGGATCATAGACCACAAAGTCCATGCGCCCCTTGGGATAGGTTTTAGGTACCAAAAGCTTCTTGCCGTCCTTCAGCGCCTGCTCAATCAATCCCTGCGTTTGAAATTCGTGCGGAAAAGAGAGATAGGTTGCAATGACCTTGGCTTCTTGGTAAAAGGGGTGTTGTAAAAGTCGCTCAGTTAAAGCTTGGTCTATAAACTGTTTTTGCTCTCGAGGTAAAGCCTTCATTTCTTGCAAGACTTGCTTGCGTAGTTCTGCTTTCATAGCCAATTCCTCTACTCTGCTGCCTTCTTTTTCAGGAAACTAGAGACCGCATCAACCCCAATAGCTAGTGCCTCTTCCTTAGGGCTCATCTGAGGATGATGAAGGGCGTAGGGACTATCGATACCCAGCCAAAACATAACACCATCAACCTTTGAAAGGAGATAACCAAAGTCCTCACCTGTCATAGCAGGCTCGATATCAATCAACTCAATTCCGTCTTCCTCTTCAAAAAAGTCCATTAGTTCACGCGCCAATGCTGGATGGTTCTCAACAGGCAGGTAACCACCTTGTTTGAGTTCCACTTCGACTTCCATATCGAAGGCTGCTGCAACTCCTTCTGCAATTGTTTTGACCCGCTTTTGCACCAAGAGACTCATGTTCTGTGTCAAGGCCCGAATAGTTCCATGTAAAAAGGCTGTGTCTGTGATGACATTGTTGGTTGTTCCGGCTTGGAAAAGACCAAAGGTCACCACTGCTCCCTCGATTGGGTTAACATTGCGGCTGACAACTGACTGCACCTGGGTCACAAAGTAACTAGCAGCCACCAAGGCGTCATTGGCTTCATGAGGAAAGGCTGCGTGTCCTCCTTTTCCTTTGAAACGAATCTTCACCTCACAGGTCCCTGCAAAGAGCGTGTGAGTATTAGTCGCAATCTGGCCAACTTTCAGATCTGGACGGACATGGAGACCATAAAATTGGTCTGGCAACCAGTCTCCAAAAGCGCCATCCTCATACATAAGCATGCCACCAGCTTCATTCTCCTCAGCAGGCTGAAATAGGAAGAGCAAATTATTTTTAGGTTGTTCCTCGAGGGCGCGCTCGAGACAGCCTAAAGCAATGGTCATGTGGAAATCATGGCCACAAGCATGCATGCGACCTTGGTGCTGAGAGGCAAAAGGAAGGCCTGTTTGTTCAACGATAGGCAGACCATCAATATCTGTCCGCCAACCAATGGTCCGCTCTGGCTGACTTCCCTGCAAATAAACCAAAATACCTGTCCGCCAAGTACGAACTTGAACAAACTCCTTGCCCGCAGTCAATTTCTCAATCACATCCAGCAAGTAAGCCTGAGTCTTGAACTCCTCCAAGCCAATCTCTGGAATCTGGTGCAAATCTCGTCTAGTCTGAATCAAATCTAACATCTATCTATCCTCCTATATAGCAGAAAGAGGCTGGAAAAAGGGTTCCGCCTCTATTTTTCTTTTACAATTACAAGGTACGAAGCGCATCCTCTAGCGCTGTTTTTTGTTGGGTTTGGGCATCAATCTCTTTGATAATGCGAGCTGGAACACCTGCTACTACCACGTTTTCTGGGACATCTTGGGTAACAATAGCTCCTGCTGCGACAACTGAACCACTACCGATTTGGACTCCTTCGATAACCACTGCGTTGGCACCGATGAGAACATTGTCTCCAACACGGACTGGTTCTGCGCTAGCTGGCTCAATCACACCTGCCAAAACTGCACCTGCACCAACGTGGCTGTTTTTCCCAACGATGGCACGGCCACCAAGGATAGCACCCATGTCAATCATAGTTCCTGCACCAATTTCAGCACCGATATTGATAACCGCTCCCATCATGATAACAGCATTGTCACCAATTTCAACCTGGTCACGGATAATAGCACCCGGCTCGATACGAGCATTGATAGCACGTTTATCTAGCAAAGGAACTGCAGAATTACGAGCATCTTGCTCAACAACATAGTCTTGATTTTCTACCAAACCATCTAGAAGCGGAGCCACGTCCTTCCAGTCTCCAAATAGGACATTCCCTAATTTGACAACAGAGCTTGGTACAGCAGTTGCAAGTTGTCCTTCAAAGGTTACTTTAACACTGGTTTTCTTTTCAGCATTGGCGATAAATTGGATAATTTCTTGAGCATTCATTTTTGTAGCAGTCATAAAAGACCTCTCATTCTTTATAATGATAACTATTCTACCAAAAAAGGCCTCAAATTTGAAGCCTTTTTGTCTGTTTTTAGGTATGATTTTTTAGGGATGTGAGATAAAACGTGCTGTCGGTAAAAGCAAGCCCCTACCGATACAACCTAAAAACAATCTTCACAACTATCTCCCCGTGTTTTATTGACTATTCTAGTATAGCACACTTTTAGAATTAAGAAAAGACTTTTTATCTACTTTCTTTCGCTTCTTCTATAGACAAAAATATCATGGGTAAAATAATCAAGGCCATAGCTAGAAGAAGGGACCAATCCACTACCAATCCTAAGAACAAAACACTCAAGAGAGCAGAAGAGAGAGGTTCACTGGCACTGATAACGGAAACCACCAAGGGAGAAACCAAGGACACCGCCTTCATGGAAATGAAAAAGGCAAAAGCCGTTCCAAAGAAAGCGATAATGAGGCAAATCAAGATACTCCAAATATCAGGAGTAAAGGAAAGCTGATAAACCGGAGAAAGGACATTGCTAAACAAACCGGCCAAAATCATCCCCCACCCAACCGTCGGAACAAAACCATAGCGCTTCGCGAAAGGTTGGGGTAAGATAACATTAAACATAACCCCCATGGCACTCAGCAAACCTGTCACAAGTGCTAGTGGTGTCATGGATAACTGAGAGAGATCTCCCTTTGTCGCCATCAAGCAAACACCCAGCATGGCAACCAAAACATAAAAAATAGCGCTTCTTGACGCTCGTTTTTGATAAACCAAGCGATTGTAAAAGAGGATAAAGACAGGACTGATAAACTGTAAAATAGTTGCTGTCGCTGCATTTGAGTATTCTACACAGAGATAGAAAAAATACTGAACTGAGAAAATTCCCAAAATAGCATAGGCCAAAAAGGGCAAGTAATTTTTCTTATCTCGCCAAATATCAAACACTTGCGATTTTAATTGCATCGCAGACCAAATGAGTACAAGACTTCCTGCCAGTGTCAAACGCATAGAGGTAATCCAGCCCGAAGACACCTGGTAATGAGTAAAGAAGTACTCTCCTAAAATCCCACAGATTCCCCAGATTAAGCCGGATAGGAGCGAATAAATGGTTCCTTTAACAATCTTTTTCTGATACTGATTCATACCTTTATTGTAACACGAAAGGAAAAAAGAAAAAAGTGGCAATCAATTGATTAGCCACTTCATTTAGCACAGTTTATAGAACTTATCGTCTCGTCCTTGAAGAAGAAGGTCGTGTAGTACTTGAGTTACTGCTATCGCTAGAACTACTACTTGAGCTGCTGGAGCTTGATGGAGTTGGTAGACTCCCCACGATGCTAGACCAAGCATTCTGATAATCCGCATCACTTCCGCCAATAGCAAAGCGATAACTGGTCGTTGGCGCTCCTGTCTTATTAGCCCAATAGCTGGTAACAGTCGAACCTGTAACATCTACCTCTTTTCCTTCAACAGAAACCTTCCCTGGTTTTTGACCTGTTGATTTCAAGACTTCCGATTTCACGACACTAGGATCTAAAGCAAAGCGCTCGTTCCCCCAAATGCTTGGTGAGACTTGCTGAATCGCATTTACCAGATGAGCCATGTAATTAGAGTTATTGGAATAACCTGCTCTACGTGACAATGAATGATTATCATCATGCCCAATCCAGCCACCTAGGGTTAATCTAGGTGTCGAAAGCATGAGCCACATATTTTCGTCTTGGTTGGTTGTACCAGTCTTCCCAATCCAATCTGCATTAGCCAGACTAGGATTTAAAGAAGTCAGATTCGTCTTGAAGGTTGTTGTCACACGAGAGGATAGAACTTCTCGCAGCAAGCCCTGCATAATCGTCGCAGTAGCTTTTGAATAGACTTGAACTGGTTTATCCTGATACTCATACACCACTCTACCATCTGCTGCTTCAATTTTAGAAATCACATGCTTCTGATGATAAACCCCGTTATTAGCTAGGGTCTGATAGCCATTGGTATGCTGGGCAACTGTGACTTCAATACCACCACCCATTGGCAGGCTCTCAATACCGTACTCAGGAATCTCGTAACCCATCTTTTCCATATAACCCTTGACATCAACACCCTTTTCACGGAGCATACGATAGGTCCAGTAAGCAGGGATATTCCATGAATAGTTCAGAGCTTCTCCCAAGGTCATCATTCCTGTTCCCTTACTATTAGCGTACATAATCGGATTGCCATTAGCAAAGCTTGTTGGATAGTTAGATAGAATCGTTTCGCTTCCCATCAAGCCCTGGTCAATAGCAATACCGTAGGCCAGCAAGGGCTTGGTAGTAGAAGCTGGCGAACGTTTGGTATCAAAAGCATGATTGTTTTGATTTTCTTGATAATTACGACCACCTACAAAGCCTAGAATAGCACCTGTTTGGTTGTCCATCAAGACATTCCCTACTTCTACACGACCTGTTCCATCGTCTAAAAGATAGCCATAGTCAGCAACCGCATTTTGCATGGCAGAATGAATTTTCTGATCTATGGTAGTAGTAATTTTATAACCACCATTTTCAATTTCTTTGGCTGCCAAATCACGATAAAACTTCTGAGTTGCCTCATTTTTCAACTCCTTAGCGGAGACATTGTCTCTCTGAGCTAGATAGTCATACATACGTTCTTGAGCTTCTGCCAAAGTTGTAAAGTATAAATAGTCTCGTGAAATTCCTGTGACCGTACCCGATGGTAAAAAGTCCTGTTTAAGGTCATAATCCTTGTATTGAGAATACTCGTCTTTGCTTAAGGCACCTGTGCGATACATACTGTAAAGAACTGCCTTAGCCCGTCTCAAGCCAATTTCTAGGTCTTCATCACTCTTCAACTCTCCAGTATTTTCATAAGGAGAGTAGGTAATGGGGCTCTGTGGAAGTCCTGCTAAAAATGCTGCTTGAGGAACAGTCAACTGGCTGGCATCTACACCGAAAATCCCCTCAGCTGCCTGCTGAGCTCCTGCAATATTCTGCCCCTTATTATTTCGGCCAAACGGAGCCACATTGAGATAGGTCGTTAAAATCTCATCCTTATTCATGGCACGTTCCAAGGCAAGAGCATCCACAATCTCTGTCGCCTTACGAGCCAAGGTCGGCGCATCCCCAACCACCTGCTGTTTAATTAGTTGCTGGGTCAAGGTTGAACCCCCACTAGAGGAACCCAAACCTACAAATTTCCCCAAGGTCGCACGAATCACAGCCTTAGGTACTACACCCTTATGTTCTTTGAAGTGTTCATCTTCCGTCGCAATGATAGCCTTCTTCAGATTTTCCGAAATTTGCTCAGATGAGATAGAAGTGCGCAACAAATCACTCTCTATGGAAGCAATCACCGTCCCGTCCGAATAGGTAATCTCTGAAATAGAAGAGATGTCCTTGACCTGATGTACCAATTCTTCTGTCTGAGGCACCCGTACCTTGTCAAATAAGGCCACTCCGTACCCCAAAGCAATCCCAGCTCCCAACATTCCTCCTAGAAAACCGAGCACAAAGAGTAAGTTAAATAAGGCTTTTATACTCAGTAAAATAGCTGGAAAAATGGCTGGCTTCTCTAAGGATTTAGATTTTTGGACACTTGATCCTTTCTTGCCAGGCCTAGCTGATTTTTTATTTTTTTGTTTTTGCTGGAAAAATTCCAGCATTTTTCGTTTTAATTCATTTAATTGATTTTGCATGGATTTCCTCACTCTATCTATTATACCACAAAAGGAAAACTTTCAATAAAATAGCCACTTTCTTCCCTATTCTGCTAGGCTATTGCCCAAGTTTGTGATACAATAGGTAGAAACAATATTTTTAAAAAGGAGAAAAGACACATGCACATTTTTGATGAGCTAAAAGAGCGTGGTTTGATTTTTCAAACGACTGATGAAGAAGCTTTGCGTAAAGCCCTAGAAGAAGGTCAAGTTTCTTATTATACTGGCTACGATCCAACTGCTGACAGCCTTCACCTAGGCCACCTTGTCGCAATCTTGACAAGTCGTCGCTTGCAGCTAGCAGGTCACAAACCTTATGCGCTCGTTGGCGGTGCTACAGGTCTCATCGGAGATCCGTCCTTCAAAGATGCTGAACGTAGTCTCCAAACAAAAGACACAGTGGATGGCTGGGTCAAGTCTATCCAAGGACAACTTTCTCGTTTTCTTGACTTTGAAAATGGTGAAAACAAGGCTGTCATGGTCAACAACTACGACTGGTTTGGCAGCATCAGCTTCATTGATTTCCTCCGTGATATCGGAAAATACTTTACTGTCAACTACATGATGAGCAAGGAGTCTGTGAAAAAACGGATTGAAACAGGAATTTCATACACTGAGTTTGCCTACCAAATCATGCAAGGTTACGACTTCTTCGTCCTTAACCAAGACCACAACGTAACGCTTCAAATCGGGGGTTCTGACCAGTGGGGAAATATGACAGCTGGTACCGAATTGCTTCGTCGTAAAGCTGACAAGACTGGCCACGTTATCACTGTGCCACTGATTACCGATGCAACTGGTAAGAAATTTGGGAAGTCAGAAGGAAATGCAGTCTGGCTCAATCCTGAAAAGACTTCCCCATACGAAATGTACCAATTCTGGATGAACGTGATGGACGCTGACGCTGTTCGCTTCTTGAAGATCTTTACTTTCTTGTCACTTGATGAGATTGAAGACATCCGTAAACAGTTTGAAGCGGCTCCACACGAACGCTTGGCTCAAAAAATCTTGGCTCGTGAAGTTGTCACACTTGTTCACGGCGAAGAAGCTTACAAAGAAGCCCTCAACATCACTGAGCAACTCTTTGCAGGAAACATCAAAAATCTTTCTGTTAAAGAACTCAAACAAGGACTTCGTGGAGTGCCAAACTACCAAGTTCAAGCAGATGAAAACCACAATATCGTGGAACTGCTCGTCTCATCTGGTGTAGTTAACTCAAAACGCCAAGCCCGTGAAGACGTCCAAAACGGAGCTATCTACGTCAACGGCGACCGTATTCAGGACCTTGACTATGTCTTGAATGACGCAGATAAGTTAGAGAATGAACTGACTGTTATCCGTCGCGGTAAGAAAAAATACTTTGTATTGACTTACTAAACTGTTCAACATTTATCTATAAACAAAGGAGTTAACCTCGAGAAAGGTAACTCCTTTTTGTTGTTGATAACCACATCTATCTAGCCTTAATAGACAGGCTACGCAGGACTATGCGTAAGGTTGTTAGATTATGTAAGATAGAGAGATTTGAAGGACTGAGCCAATTAAACAAGCCAAAGCCAATCAAACTACTATTTACGACAACGGTATCTTGAATATTCTTCTTGATGAGTGTTTGCAAAGATGATGATAGCGAATCCAACTCTTGGAAGAAATCCAAGCGATTATCTAACAATAAGATATCGCTCATCTGCTTAGAAATATCTGCACTCTCATTCATCACCACACCGATATCTGATAGGGTTAGAGCCGCTGAGTCATTCAACCCATCCCCAACCATCAAAATAGTGTGACCTGCTTTCTGCAGTTCCTCTACTAACTCAAATTTCCCATCAGGTTTCAAGTCTGTATAGACCTGATCAAAGGGCAAATCTTTGACTAATTCCTCTGTTCTAACCAAGGTGTCCCCTGTTGCCAGAATCAATTTTTTCCCCTGTGCCTTAAGTTTCTCCAAGGCTGCCTTAGCTTCTTTTCTCAAAGGAGTATGAATGCAGAACATTCCAATCAATTCATTCTGATAAGCCAAGAATAAGAGATTGTAGTGGCTCTTGTACTCTTCAATTAAAGCATTTTGTTCTGAACTGATATGAATCTGCTCATCCTGCATCAAGACATAATTCCCAATCAGAACTGGTTGACCGTCTATATGAGATTTGATCCCCTTACTTGCGATATATTGGAGTTTCCCATGCATTTCCTCATGTTCAATCCCCTCTATCTCAGCTTGCTTGACGATGGCATTAGCAATAGGATGATAGATGTGCTCCTCAAGACAGGCACTGATTCTGAGAATATCTTCCTCACTATAGTCTCCAAAAGGTAACACCTTTTCAACTATCGGATAGCTGGTTGTGATTGTTCCCGTCTTATCAAACAAGAAAGTATCAACTTCCAGGTATTTCTCCAGAACATCTCCATCCTTAATCACCATTTCACGATTCAACCCCTCCTTGATAGCTGTCAAATAAGCTACAGGAGTAGAGATTTTCAAAGCGCAGGAGAAATCGACCAATAGGAAAGAAATAGCCTTAGAAAAAGAACCTGTCAATAGGTAAGTCAGCCCAGCCCCCAAGAAATTATATTTGACGACCTTGTCCGCCATCTTGATGAAATAGCGTTGTTTCGTTTTCTTGTTTTCTTCAGATTTCTTCATCAACTCAATCAGTTGTAAAATACGGCTGTTCATCTGATTATCTGTTACACGAATGCGTAACTCTCCAGTTTCTAATACTGTATTTGCACAAACCAAATCAGACTCTCTTTTTTCAACTGGAAAACTCTCTCCTGTCAAGGAACTTTCGTTGACCATACCTAAACCTGAAACTACTTGTCCATCAAACAGAATTTCATTTCCTTGAGATAGGACCAAGACATCTCCTATTTGAACATCGGAACTCTTGATACTAACGACCGTATCGCCCTGTACTAGAAATACATCGCTCTCTTTTGCAAGAAGACTCTGTTCTAAATCTGTTGCAGTTTTTTTCAAGGACCACTGATCTAAATGATTCCCCAAATCAAGCATAAACATGATATTACTAGCTGTCTTGGATTGGTTCATAAACAAGGACAATAAAATCGCCGAACAGTCCAAAACCTCCATCGTTAGTTCCTTACGCGCTAGTGTTTGATAGGCTTCTCTAATATAACCCAAAGCCTGATAACAAGTCCATATATAGCGAATAGGATACGGCACAAAACTACGAAAAAGTACACGCTTAACCGCTGCACCTGAAACAATAGAATAAGCACTCTCTTCTCTACGAATGGGAAGAGTCATCAACTCAGAAACTTTCCCTTTATCAATTCTTTTTAAAAAGGCTTCTGCATTATCTAATACAGAAAAGCCTTCTTTTATGCGTAGAGTAAAGTGCTGTTGATCCATGTAAAACTGGATAGACTCAATCCCCTTTTCATCTCTCGCCAAGGAACGAAGATAGTCTTGGATATCCAAGGTGAGTGAAAAAGAAGATGATAGTCGGATATGTTGGTATCCTCTATGTAGCACTTTAAAAGACATATTATTCCCCTATAAGGCTATCTAATTGCTCTTCTTTTTTCTCTTGCTCGTACAAATATTTGGCATCTTGCAAGACATCGTCTCCATGTTGCTTCACAACAGAAACAGACGCATCTAGCTCGTCCTTCAATTTGTAAGCCTTAGCCAAAGCTTTAGAATAACCTTTTTTAGCTTCCTTACTTGCTAAGATTTTCAAACCAAGGGTACCAAATGCGACACCACCCAAAAAGAGTGATGATTTTTTCGCAACTTTTGCAACGGTTAGTACTTCTTTTAACATACTTATTTCCTCCTTATCATTATTATATAGCATTTTGGATATAAAAGCAATTTAATTTTGGTACTTTGAAAAGTAATGATACTACTATTTAATTTTATTACAAATCATCCTAAAGTTGCTTTCATTTGCCTCTTTTGATACACTTAAACTATGAATACAAATCTCAAACCCAAACTTCAGCGTTTTGCTTCTGCGACTGCCTTTGCCTGTCCTATCTGTCAAGAAAATCTGACTCTGGTAGAGAGCAGTCTCAAATGCAACAATCGCCATTCTTTTGACTTGGCTAAATTTGGCTATGTCAATCTGGCACCTCAAATTAAGCAATCTGCCAACTACGACAAGGAAAACTTTCAAAATCGCCAACAAATCCTAGAAGCTGGCTTTTATCGGGCCATCTTAGAAGGTGTATCGGACTTACTAGCAGCTAATCCATCCGCAAAAACTGTCTTAGATATCGGTTGTGGCGAAGGTTTCTACTCTCGTAAACTCCAAGAAAGTCACTCTGAAAAAACTTTCTATGCCTTTGACATCTCCAAAGATTCCGTCCAAATCGCTGCCAAGAGCGAACCCAACTGGGCAGTCAACTGGTTCGTTGGCGACCTGGCTCGTCTCCCTATAAAAGACGCCAGCATGGGCATTCTGCTTGATATCTTTTCGCCTGCCAACTATGGAGAATTTCGTCGCGTTTTATCTAAAGACGGTATCTTGATAAAGGTTATCCCAACTAAAAATCACCTCAAAGAAATCCGTCAAAGAGTACAGGACCAGCTGACAAACAAGGACTATTCTAACCAAGATATCAAGGAGCATTTCCAGGAACACTTTACCATCCTATCTAGTCAAACTGCCTCTCTGACTAAGACTATCACAGCAGAGCAGCTCCAAGCCCTACTCAGTATGACTCCTCTCCTCTTTCACATCGACCAGACCAAGATTGACTGGAGCCAACTGACAGAGATTACCATCGAAGCAGAGATTTTGGTTGGGAAAGCATTGTAAACTAGACTTCGCAAAAGTAGAAAACTTACTGAAACTCCTCAATATTACGAAAACGCATAAGAACAGGTACTCAAAAACCTTAATCTTATGCGTTTTGTTATGCAAAAATCGCTGGAGTTTCCCTACACATTAAGGGGAAATAGTTGAAACCAATTCTTTTAATAACCATTGAATACCATATAGTACATTTACCCCAAATATGATATAAGCCGTATAAATCAAGTATTTCGATTTCTCCCGTCTCAAAGAATAGATCTTGTACAAGATAAACAAATTTAAAATAATAAATAATAGAGACAAAATCTTCCTCCAAAAATCAATCATAACAGTAGGCAGTCAAGCATAGTTCTAATCTTTATTTTCGATTCGATATAACAAACTTATCAATGAACAGTAAGTGATATAAGGCAAGTGTAATTCCAAATAAGCACCCATGATAAGAGATTTCTTGATGGGTAAGGGGGAAAAGAGTATCATTACCCGCCAAGAGGCATGTCAAAATCACAAATAGTATCCAAAATAAATCCGTCCATTTATATTTTGAAAAATATTTTTTAAAATAATAACATATTTTTCTTGACTATAATAACATTATATGATAAAATATAATCAAATACAAATAAAAAGGAGAAAAGCTCATGAACAAATTAATGAAATTTATTTCGATTTTTTTGACGTCAATTGTGTTAATTGTATCAGCGATTCCAAGTGTTTCAGCTGTATACGCTTCTGAACAAGTATCACAAATTGAAACAAATATGGAACTTCAACCTGTCACTTCTCTAACAGAAGAACAAATCAATACACTTGCAAACGAAATCCAATCTTTTCATCCAGACGTCTCACAACAATGGATCAAAGAAGTAATTAACCGACAATTACAAGGCGATTATACAATCCCACCTACATACTCTCCATTTAGAGCAGCTTGGCAAGGTATTACAGTTAATCAAATGGGTGCTCTATTAGATACTGCAATAGCTGTAGCATTAGGAGGAACTACTGCAGGCCTTGCAAATCTAATTAAAGTAAAAGGAAAACATGCAGTAAAAAGTGCTATTCGTTCAGCAATTTCTAGATATCTAGGTAGTTGGTTTGTAAATGATGTTGCTTTAGAATTCGCTATGAATTTATTATCACCGGGGACTTATTTAGCAGAATTATGGGATAAAAATGATGCCTTTCCTAACAACGGAAGAATTAACTTTTAATCATGAGATATACAATAAAATTAATTGGGTATAACGTATTTTCGTTGTTTATATTCTTTATCTTATCAATGTTGTTTAAAGTTCCCTTTAGGTGGTGGATCAGCATTGCAATGACGACTTCGTCGTACATTGTATATAATTACTTAAAGAAAAATAGAGAAAAGGAATGATCTGATATAAGATCATTCCTTTTCTGCTTTCTGTAAATCCCTCGGAGTGTGTTTGGCGCTTTGATACGAAGTGTCAAAGCTGTATAAACGTTACTATTTCCAAAAAAGTAACAGAAAATTCCTGCTTTGTAGGACTGCTTTGGGTTAGTAATAGACATGTCGACTCACCCTATCTCCTGATGGCGGAAAGAGTTTAGCAATGGTGCAAGTTGTTCTGAATTCGAGAAAAAACATGCCGAAATCGAAGAAAAGCGTGCAGAACTTGAAGCGAAGAAGCAAGAAATGTTGAAGCGCTTGGATAAATAGAATTTAGAAAACAGAAAAAACTAAAAAGAATGTAGGGTTTATTTCCCTACATTCTTAAAATAACTTAGTACATAAATGACAATGCTGCCACTGCCGTCAATATTGCAAAAACTATTTTCCAAATTTTTTTATTTTTTCCAAAAATCTTATCAGGTAACAAACTTATTACAAGAAAGGTAATAAACAACACCAATTTAAGTGTGTATATCATGAAAACACCTTCTTTCCTACAATCATATTATAATACTTTATGTAAACGAATACAAGAAAAGTGGAGGATTGATCTTATGAATGAAAAAAACCGTACATATTTTATTTGTGCAAGTATTATTATTTCATCTATAATTTTAGGACTCTTTATTTATAAAGGAATTTATGACGGATTTGACGTTTTGGGTCAATTTACAAACGATGGCCTCAGGGTAATTGCTACTAATATTAGTAATATTGGTAGTAGTAGTATTAGGTAGTTAATAGTAATAGAATTCAAATAAAAAACGGTAATTTAGTGAATGAACTGCACCCCAAAAGTTAGACAGAAAAAATCTAACTTTTGGGGTATTTTTATTATGAAATTAACTTATGATGATAAAGTTCAGATCTATGAACTTAGAAAACAAGGATATAGCTTAGAGAAGCTTTCAAATAAATTTGGGATAAACAATTCTAATATTAGGTATATGATTAAATTGATTGATCGTTACGGAATAGAGTTCGTCAAAAAAGGAAAAAATCGTTACTATTCTCCTGATTTAAAACAAGAAATGATTCATAAAGTCTTACATGAAGGCTGGACTAAAGATAGAGTTTCTCTTGAATACGGTCTCCCAAGTCGTACGATACTTCTTAACTGGCTAGCACAATACAGGAAAAACGGGTATACTATTGTTGAGAAAACAAGAGGGAGAGTACCTAAAATGGGACGTAAGCCAAAAAAGAGACCTGAAGAGAGGACAGAATTAGAACGTCTTCAAGCAGAAAATGAGTACCTGAGAGCGGAGAATGCTATCCTAAAAAAGTTAAGAGAACTCCGATTGAAGGAGGAAAAAGAGAAAGAAGAAAGACAGAAATTGTTCAAGAATTAATGACTGAGTTTTCGTTAGATATTCTTCTAAAAGCTATTAAACTAGCTCGTTCGACCTACTACTATCACTTGAAACAGCTAGATAAACCAGATAAGGACCAAGAGCTTAGAACTGAAATTCAATCCATTTTTATTGAACACAAGGGAAATTATGGTTATCGTCGGATTCATTTAGAACTAAGAAATCGTGGTTATCTGGTAAATCATAAAAGAGTTCAACGCTTGATGAAAGTACTCAATTTACAAGCTAAAATGCGACAGAAACGAAAATATTCTTCTCATAAAGGAGATGTTGGTAAGAAGGCAGAGAATCTCATTCAACGTCAATTTGAAGGCTCTAAAACAATGGAAAAGTGCTACACAGATGTGACAGAATTTGCCATTCCAGCAAGTACTCAAAAGCTTTACTTATCACCAGTTTTAGATGACTTTAATAGCGAAATTATCGCCTATAATCTTTCAACTTCACCCAACTTAGAACAAGTAAAAACAATGTTGGAACAGGCATTCACAGAGAAGCACTACGAGAATACGATTCTCCATAGTGACCAAGGCTGGCAATATCAACACGATTCTTATCATCAGTTTCTTAAGGGTAAGGGAATTCAAGCATCCATGTCACGTAAGGGTAACAGCCCAGACAATGGTATGATGGAATCTTTCTTTGGCATTCTGAAATCGGAGATGTTTTATGGTTATGAGAAGTCGTTTCAATCGCTTAAGCAATTGGAACAAGCTATTGTAGACTATATTGATTACTACAACAATAAACGAATTAAGGTAAAACTAAAAGGACTCAGTCCTGTGCAATACAGAACTAAATCCTTCGGATAAATTAATTGTCTAACTTTTTGGGGTCAGTACACCTTAATCTTATGCGTTTTGTTATGCAAAAATCACTGGAGTTTCCATACATATTAAGTGGAAATAGTTGAAATCAGTTCTCTTAATAACCATTGAACACCATATAGTACATTTACCCCAAATATGATATAGGCCGTATAAATCAAGTATTTCGATTTCTCCCGCCTCAAAGAATAGATCTTGTACAAGATAAACAAATTTAAAATAATAAATAATAGAGACAAAATCTTCCCCCAAAAATCAATCATAAAAGTAGGCAGTCAAGCATAGTTCTAATCTTTATTTTCGATTCGAAATAACAAACTTATCAATAAATAGCAAGTGAAATAAGGCAAGTGTAATTCCCGATAAGCACCCATGATAAGAGATTTCTTGATGGGTAAGGGGGTAAAGATTACTATTACCCGCCAAGAGGCATGTTAAAATAACAAATAGAATCCAAAATAAATCCGTCCATTTATATTTTGAAAAATATTTTTTCCACATAAGAACACCTTCTTTCCTATAATCATATTATAACACTTTGTGTAAGCGAATACAAGCAATATGAGGTAATCAACTACGAAGAAGCATGAGGTTGAAAGAGAGTAAAAAGCAGTATTTCTAAGCCTTCACTGTATCTATAATTTCCCTATTTTTAGACAAGATTGACCCAAATCCACAGCATTTAAAAAAGCGAATTTCAATCGAAACTCGCTTTTTTACAAAATGTATTAGTATAAATTTGTATCTTAGTTCAAGTGCCAGATATCTTCGTTATACTGAGCGATTGTACGGTCAGATGAGAAGAATCCTGCTTTAGAAATGTTAACGATAACTTTATCCAACCATGCGTCACGGTCTTCGTAGTCAGCCAACATTTGCTCTTTGACTTTGATGTAGTCTTCCAAATCAAGAAGAGTCATGAACCAGTCTTTGTTGATCAATTCATTGTAAAGACGTTCCAAGCGCTCTTTGTTTCCAGCTGCAAGAACTGCATCACTAACGATGAAGTCAACCAATGGTTTGATAGCTTTACGAGCGTAGAATTCGCTTGATTTGTAAGCTGCTTTTGCGTAAAGGTCGATAACAGTTTCTGAATCTTCACCGAAGATGTAGATGTTTTCGTCGCCAACCAACTCAGCGATTTCCACGTTAGCTCCGTCCATAGTACCAAGAGTCAAAGCTCCGTTCAACATGAATTTCATGTTACCAGTACCTGAAGCTTCTTTAGAAGCAAGTGAAATTTGTTCTGAAATATCACATGCTGGGATAAGGAAGCTTGCTGCAGTAACGTTGTAGTTTTCAACCATAACTACTTGCAAGTGTGGAGCTACTGCTGGATCGTTAGCAATAACTTCTGACATGCAAAGAATCAAGTGGATGATGTCTTGAGCGATTGTGTAGGCTGGAGCTGCTTTACCACCAAAGAAGATTGTGATTGGGCGAGCAGGGATGTTACCAGCTTTGATATCAAGGTATTTGTGGATCACGTACAAAGCGTTCATTTGTTGGCGTTTGTACTCGTGAAGACGTTTGATTTGGATATCAAAGATAGAGTTTGGATTGATTTCCACACCTTGGTGTTCTTTCAAGTGACGAGCCAATTTACGTTTGTTGTGAGCCTTGATGCTTTCCAATTTTTCTTTGACAGCTGCTTTGTCTTCATAAGACAAGAGTTTTTCAAGCTCATCTGCTTCATGGTGCCAACCATCTCCAAGAATCTCATCCAAGTAGTGAGACAAGCTTGGGTTAGCATGCATGAGCCAACGACGGAAAGTGATACCGTTTGTTTTGTTGTTGAATTTTTCTGGGTAAAGGTCGTAGAAAGCTTTCAACTCAGAGTTCTTCAAGATTTCAGTGTGAAGTGCTGCTACCCCGTTAACACTGTATCCGTAGTGAATATCCATGTGAGCCATGTGAACACGTCCGCTCTCATCGATGATTTGAACAGCTGGATCTTTGTACTCTGCCTTCACACGACGGTCCAATTCTTCGATGATTGGTACCAAGTGAGGAACCACTTCTTGCAAGAATTCAAGAGGCCATTTTTCAAGCGCTTCAGCAAGGATTGTGTGGTTAGTGTAGGCAGTCATGCTACGAACGATTGAGATTGCTTCGTCAAGCTCGATACCACGAGCAGTCAAAAGACGGATCAATTCAGGAATCACCATTGATGGGTGAGTATCGTTGATTTGGACAACTGCGTAGTCAGCAAGGTCATGCAAGTTGCTTCCTTTTTCGATTGCTTCGTCGATGATCAATTGCGCACCGTTTGAAACCATGAAGTATTGTTGGAAGATACGGAGCAATTCACCTTGTTTGTCACTATCATCTGGGTAAAGGAAGAGAGTCAAGTTGCGAGCGATATCTGTCTTGTCAAAGCTGATACCGTCTTTAATAATAGAAGAATCAACTGAATCCAAGTCAAATAAACGCAAGCGGTTCTTCGTTTCTGTCTTGTAACCAGGAACATCAATATCATAAAGAGTTGATGTCAAAGTAAAGTCTGCAAATGGTACTTGGTAGCTACGGCTTGAGCGAACCAACCAGTTTTGCTCTGTCAACCATGCATTTGGAATTGTTTCTTGTTGGTTGTTTTTAAGAACTTGTTGGAAAAGACCAAAGTGGTAGTTCAGACCAACACCGTCACCATTCAAACCAAGAGTCGCAATTGAGTCGATAAAGCAGGCAGCCAAACGTCCCAAACCACCATTACCAAGAGATGGTTCCAATTCAACTTCTTCAACTTCGATCAAGTCTTTACCTGCAGCAGCAAGTTCTTTTTTGACATCGTCGTAAAGACCAAGGTTGATCAAGTTGTTTGACAAGAGTTTACCAATCAAGAACTCAGCTGAGATATAGTAAACTTTCTTTTTACCAGTGTTGACTGGTTTTTGGCTGCTTGCAAGCTTGCTGTAGTTAAGAAGAGCAAGGTAAAGCTCTTCATTGCTACATTCTGCAATGGTTTTATTGTAACGATTTTGTACAAATTCTTGTAGTGATAACATGTTTAAGGTGTCTCCTGATATTGTATTATTTCTTTAATTCTACCAAATTTTCATTGATTCGGCGATAGATTGTTGTCAAGTCAAGCAAACCTTCCTCGACAGCTGGTGTCAATTGATCTTCTGTCATACGCCAAGACCAGTTTCCACCAAGGGTAGATGGGAAGTTCATACGAGCTGTCTCATCCAATTCTAACAAATCTTGCATCGTTGCAATTGCCATGAAGCTAACTGATGAAAAGACTGTACGAAGCATAGCGTGTGGAACTGTTTCGTATTCTTTACGGTTCGTGTAGCGAGCCATGTACTCACGAGTCGCATCATCGATTTCATTACGGTACCAACCAAGGACCGTGTTGTTATCGTGTGTTCCTGTGTACATAACTGAGTTAGCAGGTGCCAAGTGTGGGCTATCAATGCTTTCATCTTCTGGGTTGAAAGCAAATTGAAGAATCTTCATTCCTGGGAAGCCAGTACGTTCACGCAATTCGATAACTTCGTCTGTCATGAAACCAAGGTCTTCTGCGATGATGTTTAGCTCACCAAGTTCTTCCTTAACGGCTGCAAAAAGCTTGTAGCCAGGACCTTTGACCCACTCACCAGGTGCTGCTGTATCAGAACCAGCAGGGATTTCCCAGTAAGATTCGAAACCACGGAAGTGGTCGATACGAACGATATCGTAGATTTTGAAGCTTTCACGCAAGCGTTCAATCCACCATTTGTAGCCGTCTTTATCCATTGCTTCCCAGTCATAGATTGGGTTACCCCAAAGCTGACCAGTTGCAGAAAACTCATCTGGTGGGCATCCTGCGATGCAAGTCGCCTTACCGTTGACATCTGTCTTGAAGAGATGTGGATTTGCCCACATATCGCTTGAATCTTCCGCTACGTAGATTGGCATGTCTCCAACGATTTCGATGTGGTTGTCGTTAGCGTAAGCTTTCAATTTCAACCATTGTTGGAAGAAGAAGTATTGAGTCACACGGTGGTAAACCAACTTGTCTGCCAATTGCTCACGGTAGCTTTCAAGTGCTGAAGCTTTACGAGCACGAGCATCTGCATCTGGCCATTCAGTCCAAGCAAGATTGTCAAAATGCTCTTTGATAGCCATATACTCAGCAAAGAGCTCAAGCCATGATTGGTTGTCTTGAGCAAATTTCTCAAAATCTTTGACATCTCCCACTTCAAAGAAACGTTTCACCGCTTTTTCTAAAAGAGGACGACGTGCATAGTAGATTTTAGCATAGTCAACTTCAGACGCATCACTACCAAAGTCAACTCCTTCAAGGTCACTTGTTTCCAACAAACCTTGCTCCACCAAAATATCTAAATCGATAAAATGAGTGTTTCCTGCGAAGGCTGAGAAAGATTGGTAAGGAGAATCCCCGTAACTAGTTGTTCCTAATGGAAGGATTTGCCAGTAACGTTGTTTTGTACGAACCAAGAAATCAACGAAGTCGTAAGCACTTTGACCAAATGATCCGATTCCGTAGGCTCCTGGGAGAGAAGAGATGTGCATCAACACACCACTTTGACGTTTTTTCATAAATAACACCTCGTGTATTAAAATAATGGAACGTTGCGTATTTTTGCAGACGCAAACGTTTGCGCTACTTATAAGTATACTCCTTTTCAAGCATAATTGCAAGCGTTTTTAAAAAAACTTTTTGGATTATTTTTAAGGAGACTAGCTCATTTTAGCAAAGATAACTTATACTCAATGAAAATCAAAGAGCAAACTAGGAAGCTAGCCGCAGGTTGCTCAAAGCACAGCTTTGAGGTTGCAGATAAAGTTGACGCGGTTTGAAGAGATTTTCGAAGAGTATTAAAACTATCTAATCCTAAAGTTTGAGCCTCACGGGACAGTCGACAAAGTGCAAATCCCCCTTAGAAAACTTGAATTTAGATGTACGGAGGCACAAAGGTCTATAGAAAATAGATAGGAATTAGAAACAGGGAGGTAGCCCCTCCTGATTTCCCTCTTTAGACAGATTCCATCTATTTTTTATTAAAAATACTGTATTCTTATCTATTTCACACTTTTCTTCTATTAAAAAGCAAAATCATGTTATCAAATCAAGCTTAAAAATTTTTTAAAATTTTTGACAAAAACACTTGCAACCGTTTTCTATTTGTGCTATACTAAGCTCATAAAGGAAAACGTTTGCGTTTTCCTTATCAATAAAACTTGTTATTCTTTAGGAGGAATACACTATGTCATCTAAATTCATGAAGAGCGCTGCTGTGCTTGGAACTGTTACACTTGCTAGCTTGCTTTTGGTAGCTTGCGGAAGCAAAACTGCTGATAAGCCTGCTGATTCTGGTTCATCTGAAGCCAAAGAACTCACTTTCTACGTTGAAGACCAATACAAAGCTTATGCTGAAACAGTTGCCAAAGCTTATAAAGAGCAATCAGGCACAACAATTAACATCAAATCTGGTGACCAACTTGGTGGACTTGACAAACTTTCTCTTGACAACCAATCTGGTCAAGCTGCTGACGTTATGATGGCACCATACGACCGTGTGGGTAGCCTTGGTTCTGACGGACAACTTTCAGAAGTGAAATTGAGCGATGGTGCTAAAACAGAAGATACAACTAAATCTCTTGTAACAGCTGCTGACGGTAAAGTTTACGGTGCTCCTGCCGTTATCGAGTCACTTGTTATGTACTACAACAAAGACTTGGTAAAAGAAGCTCCAAAAACTTTTGCTGAACTAGAAGAACTTGCTAAAGATAGCAAATATGCCTTCGCTGGAGAAGATGGAAAAACTTCTGCTTTCCTAGCTGACTGGACAAACTTCTACTATGCATACGGACTTCTTGCTGGTAACGGCGCTTACGTATTCGGACAAAACGGTAAAGACCCTAAAGACATCGGTCTTGCAAACGACGGTTCTATCGCAGGTATCAACTACGCTAAATCTTGGTACGAAAAATGGCCTAAAGGTATGCAAGATGGTACAGCTGCTGGAAACCTAATCCAAACTCAATTCCAAGAAGGTAAAACAGCTGCTATCATTGATGGTCCTTGGAAAGCTCAAGCCTTCAAAGATGCTAAAGTAAACTACGGTGTTGCAACTATCCCAACTCTTCCAAACGGGAAAAACTACGCAGCATTCGGTGGTGGTAAAGCTTGGATCATCCCATCAAGCACTAAGAACCTTGAAGCTGCACAAAAATTTGTAGACTTCCTTGTTTCAACTGAACAACAAAAAGCCTTCTACGATGCAACTAACGAAATCCCAGCGAACACTGAAGCTCGTTCATACGCTGAAGGTAAAAACGATGAGTTGACAACAGCTGTTATCAAACAGTTCAAGAACGCTCAACCAATTCCAAACATCTCTCAAATGTCTGCAGTTTGGGAACCAGCTGCTAACATGCTCTTTGATGCTGTAAGTGGTAAGAAAGATGCGAAAACATCTGCTAACGATGCTGTAACATTGATCAAAGAAACAATCAAACAAAAATTTGGTGAATAAAAAATTTGTTCAAGGGGGGTGGAAATCAAATCCCCCTTTGAATTTATCAATAGAAACACAAATAATTTAGCTTTCTTATAAAAAAGCAGTATCCTATGAAAGGAGTTATTATGGAAAAGCAACAACCTAGTAAAGCAGCCCTGCTGTCTATCATTCCTGGGTTAGGACAGATTTACAATAAACAAAAAGCTAAAGGTTTTATCTTCCTTGGTGTAACCATCGTATTTGTCCTTTACTTCCTAGCACTTGCAGCCCCTGAATTGAGCAACCTCATCACTCTTGGTGACAAGCCAGGTCGTGACAATTCCCTCTTTATGCTGATTCGTGGTGCCTTCCATTTAATCTTTGTAGTCGTTTATGTACTCTTTTATTTCGCAAATATCAAAGATGCACATACGATTGCAAAACGCATTAACAATGGAATTCCAGTTCCACGTACACTCAAAGACATGATCAAAGGGATTTATGAAAATGGCTTCCCTTACCTCTTGATCATTCCATCTTATGTTGCCATGACATTCGCGATTATCTTCCCAGTTATCGTAACCTTGATGATCGCCTTTACTAACTATGACTTCCAACACTTACCACCAAACAAGTTGTTGGATTGGGTTGGTTTAACAAACTTTAGTAATATCTGGAGTTTGAGTACCTTCCGTTCTGCCTTCGGTGCCGTTCTTTCTTGGACTATCATCTGGGCTTTGGCTGCCTCAACTTTACAGATCGTCATCGGTATCTTCACAGCTATCATTGCTAACCAACCATTTATCAAAGGAAAACGTATCTTCGGTGTTATTTTCCTTCTTCCTTGGGCTGTCCCAGCCTTCATCACTATCTTGACATTTTCAAACATGTTTAACGATAGTGTCGGAGCTATCAACACTCAAGTATTGCCAATCTTGGCTAAATTCCTTCCTTTCCTTGATGGGGCTCTTATTCCTTGGAAAACAGACCCAACTTGGACTAAGATTGCCTTGATTATGATGCAAGGTTGGCTTGGATTCCCATACATCTACGTTTTGACCTTGGGTATCTTGCAATCTATTCCTAACGACCTTTACGAAGCAGCTTATATTGACGGTGCCAATGCTTGGCAAAAATTCCGCAACATCACTTTCCCAATGATCTTGGCCGTTGCGGCACCTACTTTGATTAGCCAATACACCTTCAACTTTAACAACTTCTCTATCATGTACCTCTTCAATGCTGGAGGACCTGGTAGTGTCGGTGGTGGAGCTGGTTCAACCGATATCTTGATCTCATGGATTTACCGTTTGACAACAGGTACATCTCCTCAATACTCAATGGCGGCAGCTGTTACCTTGATTATCTCTATCATTGTCATCTCAATCTCTATGATCGCATTCAAGAAACTACACGCATTTGATATGGAGGATGTCTAAGATGAATAACTCAATTAAACTCAAACGTAGACTGACTCAAACCCTTACTTACCTTTACTTGATTGGTCTCTCAATTGTGATTATCTATCCATTGTTGATTACCATCATGTCAGCCTTCAAGACTGGTAACGTAGTAGCCTTTAAACTAGACAATAACGTCGACTTTAGTTTTGCTAACTTCCAAGGACTCTTCACGGAAACCTTGTACGGTACTTGGTACCTCAACACTTTGATTATCGCCTTAATTACCATGGCTGTTCAAACAAGTATCATCGTACTTGCTGGTTATGCCTACAGCCGTTACAACTTCTTGGCTCGTAAGCAAAGTTTGATCTTCTTCTTGATTATTCAAATGGTGCCAACCATGGCCGCTTTGACAGCCTTCTTCGTTATGGCGCTTATGTTGAACGCCCTTAACCACAGCTGGTTCCTCATCTTCCTCTACGTTGGTGGTGGTATCCCGATGAATGCTTGGCTCATGAAAGGCTACTTCGATACAGTGCCAATGTCTTTAGACGAATCTGCAAAACTAGACGGTGCAGGACACTTCCGCCGCTTCTGGCAAATTGTTCTTCCACTTGTTCGCCCAATGGTTGCCGTACAAGCTCTCTGGGCCTTCATGGGACCTTTTGGGGACTACATCCTCTCTAGTTTCTTGCTTCGTGAGAAAGAATACTTTACTGTTGCCGTAGGTCTCCAAACCTTCGTTAACAATGCGAAAAACATGAAGATTGCCTACTTCTCAGCAGGTGCTATCCTCATCGCCCTTCCAATCAGTATTCTCTTCTTCTTCCTACAAAAGAACTTTGTTTCAGGACTTACAAGTGGTGGCGACAAGGGATAATATATCCCCGCCACCCTTTTTCATTTTATACTCTTCGAAAACCTCTTCAAACCACGTCAGCTTCCATCTGCAACCTCAAAACAGTGTTTTGAGTAACCTGTGGCTAGCTTCCTAGTTTGCTCTTTGATTTTCATTGAGTATTAGCGATTGTTACTGTAAGTAATGTCCTTACAACAAGCAATTTGTCTCCTAGACTTGAAATAAAGCGCATTTCTCTATATAATAATACTCATATAGAAAACACCTTTTAGAAAGATACCTATGCTTCCATATCCATTTTCCTATTTTTCAAGTATTTGGGGATTTCGTAAGCCCCTGTCCAAACGTTTCGGGCTCAACTGGTTTCAACTACTCTTTACCAGTATCTTCCTTATCAGCTTGTCTATGGTACCCATTGCCATTCAAAACAGCTCTCAGGAGACCTATCCGCTAGAAACCTTTATCGATAATGTCTATGCCCCATTGACAGATGAGGTTGTCCAGGATCTCTCTGAACATGCTAGAATTGTCGATGGCACATTAACTTATACAGGAACAGCTAGTCAAGCGCCTTCTGTTGTGATTGGCCCCAGTCAAAGCAAGGAATTACCTAAGGACTTGCAACTGCATTTCGACACAAAAGAACTGGTCATCAGCAAGGAAAGTAAAGAGTTGACACGCATCTATTACCGAGCTATTCAGACTGAGAGTTTCAAAAACAAAGACAGCTTGACCCAAGCGATTTCTAAAGACTGGTACCAACAAAATCGTGTCTATATCAGTCTCTTCCTAGTTCTCGGTGCCAGCTTCCTCTTTGGTTTGAATTTCTTTATTGTCTCTCTAGGAGCGAGTCTTCTCCTTTATATCACTAAGAAATCACGCCTCTTTTCATTTAGAACTTTTAAAGAGTGCTATCATTTTATCTTGAACTGTTTAGGATTACCAACTCTGATTACACTTATTTTGGGATTATTTGGCCAAAATATGTCAACCCTGATTACTGTACAAAACATTCTTTTTGTTCTATATCTGGTCACTATCTTTTATAAAACGCATTTCCGTGATCCAGATTACCATAAATAGGAGATTTTTATGCCCGTTACGATTAAAGACGTGGCCAAGGCTGCTGGTGTTTCACCTTCAACCGTAACCCGTGTTATTCAAAATAAATCAACCATTAGCGACGAAACAAAAAAACGCGTTCGCAAGGCTATGAAAGAGCTCAATTACCATCCCAACCTCAATGCTCGTAGCTTGGTAAGTAGCTATACTCAGGTGATTGGTTTAGTTCTTCCTGATGACTCAGACGCCTTCTACCAGAATCCTTTCTTTCCATCAGTTCTACGTGGTATCTCTCAAGTCGCATCTGAAAACCACTATGCCATTCAGATAGCAACAGGAAAAGATGAGAAGGAGCGTCTCAACGCTATTTCACAAATGGTCTACGGCAAGCGTGTAGATGGGCTAATCTTTCTCTATGCCCAAGAAGAAGACCCTCTCGTAAAACTCGTAGCAGAAGAACAGTTCCCCTTCCTTATCTTAGGTAAATCTCTATCTCCTTTCATCCCACTTGTCGACAACGACAATGTTCAAGCTGGTTTTGATGCAACCGAATATTTCATCAAAAAAGGCTGCAAACGCATTGCCTTTATCGGAGGAAGTAAAAAGCTCTTCGTGACCAAAGACCGTTTAACAGGCTATGAACAGGCGCTGAAACATTACAAACTTACCACTGACAACAATCGCATCTACTTTGCAGACGAGTTTCTGGAAGAAAAGGGCTATAAATTTAGTAAGCGATTATTCAAGCACGATCCACAAATTGATGCCATCATCACAACCGATAGTCTCCTAGCTGAAGGTGTTTGTGACTATATTGCCAAACACCAACTGGATGTCCCTGTTCTCAGCTTTGACTCGGTTAATCCCAAGCTCAATTTGGCAGCCTATATAGATATCAATAGCCTAGCCCTCGGACGCACTTCTTTAGAAACTATTCTCTGCATCATCAATGATTCTAAAGAAAATAGACAAATCTGCTACCGCCAGTTGATTGCCCACAAAATTATTGAAAAATAAGAGACTGGGCAAAAAGTCGTTAAAAGCAAAAAACGCATACTATCAGGTGTTAAAAACTTGATAGTCTGCGTTTTATTGTGGGAAGACTCATTTTAAGTACTAGTCACTAGTTATCTATCTCAACAAATCTTCCTAGAATATGAACATTCTCTGATACAGAGACAAAGGCACCTGGATCCACTTGTGTCATAATCTGTTTAAATTCATTAAACTCTGCACGTGTAATAACAGTGATTAAAACTGCCTTTCTCTCGTGATTATAGGTTCCTTCTGCATCGTGGATCATGGTTGCTCCGCGGTGCAATTTTTTATGGATTTTCTCAATTACCTTGTCTGGATGATTGGTCACAATCATAGCCTGCATGCGTTTTTGCTTGGTAAAGACCGCATCTGTCACACGGCTAGAGACAAAGATGGTAATCATAGAGTAAAGAGCGTATTTCCAACCAAAAGTCAAACCTGCTATCAGCATAATAGTCCCATTTACCAAGAAAGAAATACTGCCGACATTCTTACCCGTTTTTTTGCGAATAGTCAAACTGACGATATCCGTCCCACCACTGGAGATATTGTTTCGAAGAGCAAAACCAATCCCCAAACCCATAACAACACCCCCAAAAAGGGCATTGATAATGGGATCCTCCGTCAAGGTTGCCACAGGGACAAACTGGATAAAGAAGGAACTCATAGATACCGTGATAAAGGTAAAGACGGTGAACTTATGGCCAATCTGATACCAAGCTAAGACCATCAAAGGGAAGTTAATGGCGTAGAAGGTTAGCGAAATCGGAATATGAAAACCAAACCAGTGATTACTCAGGGCAGAGATAATCTGTGCCAGACCTGTCGCACCACTCGAATACACATGCCCTGGTTGGAAAAAGAAATTGACCGCTACTGCTGATAAAAAACCATAGACCAGAGAGGCTGAAATCTTCTCATCATATTTTTCGCGAGAGATGCTTTGTAAGACACGTAAAATTTTTATCTGATAAGCAAAGCGGCGCAGATAATAGCGCCACCGCTTAATTCGTTTTGCTTGTTTCATCTTCTTCTACTTGTAAGCTGAGTTCCTCTAGTTGTTTGAGTGCTACTGTTGATGGAGCTTGTGTCATTGGGTCAGTTGCCTTGTTGTTCTTAGGAAAGGCAATGACTTCACGGATATTTTCTTCTCCTGCTAAGAGCATTACAAAGCGGTCAAGCCCGATAGCCAAGCCACCGTGTGGTGGGAAACCATAGTCCATGGCTTCAAGAAGGAAGCCAAACTGGTCATTTGCTTCTTCGGCTGAGAAACCAAGAGCCTTGAACATGCGTTCTTGAAGGTCTTTTTGGTTGATACGAAGACTACCACCACCAAGCTCATAACCGTTCAAGACAATATCGTAAGCAATGGCACGAACCTTAGCCAACTCACCTTCTAATTCGTGAGCTGTCTCTTCCTGTGGAAGTGTGAACGGATGGTGGGCGCTCATGTAGCGACCTTCTTCTTCAGACCATTCAAACATTGGCCAATCAACCACCCAAAGGAAGTTAAATTTATCGTTATCAATCAAGCCAAGCTCTTTGGCAATACGTCCACGAAGGGCACCAAGAGTTGCGTTAGCTACTTCAAGCGTATCCGCCACAAAGAGAACCAAGTCCTTATCTTCAAGCGCAAGTGCTGCTGTCAATTCTGCTTGGATGCTAGTCAAGAACTTAGCAACTGGTCCGTTTAATTCTCCATCAACCACCTTGACCCAAGCAAGACCTTTGGCACCGTACTGCTTGGCTACTTCCGTCATCTTGTCGATGTCTTTACGTGAATAGTTGTCCGCAGCGCCTTTGACTACAATTGCTTTAACGGCAGGTGCTTCTGAAAAGACTTTAAAGTCTACACCTTTGACCACTGCTGTCAGGTCCTGAAGCAACATGTCAAAACGAGTATCAGGTTTATCAGAACCGTAAAGAGCCATAGCGTCATCGTATTTCATACGAGGGAATGGAAGAGTTACCTCAATTCCTTTTGTTTCCTTCATCACGCGCGCAATCAAACCTTCTGTGATATCTTGGATTTCTTGCTCAGTAAGGAAAGACGTTTCCAAGTCGACCTGGGTAAACTCAGGCTGGCGGTCACCACGCAAGTCCTCATCACGGAAACATTTAACGATTTGGTAGTAACGGTCAAAACCAGCATTCATCAAGAGCTGTTTCGTGATTTGTGGACTTTGAGGAAGAGCGTAAAAATGCCCTCTATTAACACGAGATGGCACCAAATAGTCACGCGCCCCTTCTGGCGTTGACTTAGAAAGGAATGGTGTCTCCACGTCGATAAATTCCAACTCATCCAAGTAATTTCGGATAGAGTGGGTCACCTTAGCACGAAGTTTAAGATTTTCCAGCATCTCTGGACGGCGAAGGTCAAGGTAACGGTATCGCAAACGTGTATCGTCATTGGCCTCAATGCCATCCTTAATCTCAAATGGGGTTGTCTTAGCTGTATTAAGCACTGTCAGAGCTGTCACGTTTAACTCAACTGCACCAGTTGGCAACTTATCATTGGCTTGCTCACGCGCAGCGACCTGACCAGTCACCTCGATAACAAATTCGCTACGAAGGCTTTCAGCTGTTGCCATGACCTCGGCAGAGACTTTTTCAGGGTTGATAACCAACTGCATGATTCCTTCACGGTCACGAAGATCGATAAAGATCAAACCACCAAGGTCACGACGACGGCCAACCCATCCTTTCAAGGTCATTTCTTGTCCGATGTGTTCTTCACGAACACGACCAGCATACATACTACGTTTCATTGTTTCTCTCCTCTTTTATTCTGTTACTATTTTACCATAAAAGCGCAGGCTCTTCATGAAAATCAGCAGAAAAGTTTGCCAGTCTTTAAAAATTAACGCACATACAAAAGTCCGATGAACTTCACCGGACTCTTTTATTTTGAATTGTTGCCTGCTTTACGCTTTTCAGCGATTTCGGCTGCCTTTCGAGGCAAGACAATTTCCGTTGTGTAAGCTGTCCCAAAACGCAAGACACCTGCAATAGGGGCAAAGACGACTGCTAGATAGTTATAGAAGAAATCTCCCTTGAAAGCATAAGCTAGCGCTCCAATGATGAAAAATAGAACAACTGCCTGAATCACTGCTAATAAAATTACTCGTTTCATGTGACCTCCTGACTCTATTATAGCATGAGAATCATCAAAAAGCCGACTAAATTATTCAAAGCGTGGAGAGAAATACTGTAGACCAGACCTTTTCTGCTAATATAAGCCAAGCCCAAGCTAAAACCAAGGCTAAAATAGACAAAAAATTGTTGCACATCTCCTGGGAAATGAAACAAGGCAAACAGAAGACTAGATACCAGAAGAAAAATCAGAGTTTGTTTACTATTGTCCTGCTTAGGAAAGAGATAGCGTGCCAACATCCCTCTAAAGATAAGCTCTTCCGTCAAAGGAGCAAAAATAACGACCGCAAAGAATGAGAAAAGTGGTTGAGACAAGGTCAAGTCTATCGCTATTTGCTGATTTACTGAAGGATCATTTGGCAAGAAAAACTGGACAACCAGAGATAAGAACCAAACCAAGGCAGGAAGCCAAATAAATCGGTTGAAGCCACTCTTCTCAATACGAACAGGACCTTTCTGATACCATTTGTAAATGCCGTACACATAAACTCCAGCCAAGGCTACATAGAGTAGGGTAACAGCATAGGGTGAACCGCCTAAGGCAAGCGACGTAGTCGCGAGCACCTGAATGAAGCCATAGATGAATAAAAAGGATAGAACAGCTAGAAGAAACCAGCCAAGGTTTTTAAGTAGTTTCATATAAATCTCCTATCTTGCTTTATAACTGTTTTTCAATACAAAGAGGTTTGCTATTCCTAACACAAGTACCCAGGCAAGTAACATGCCGATATTAGAAAAAGATATTTCCCCACCTTTTTTATTTAAAAGATTTACAATAGGACCGATGAACGAATAATCCAACACTTTTTGAGCCGTATCATTTTGAAGAGCAATTATAGGTAAAAAAGAGACGATTAACATAGGGAAGATACTATAAACTTGCGCTTTAGATTGAGTATCTGATACCGCACCGATTAGAAGGTTGAGAAAAATAACACTAATAGTTGCTAAGACCAAATAGATAACGTAGGCAAATAAATAACCAGATACATCTACTTTAAGATAGATGGGAAGTACAATCATAGCAAGTAACATTATCAGAATAGGGAGAACAAGCATACTGAAAGTATATTCTGTTGCTGTCACACCACTTAGAATGAGTGATTTAAGATTTCGTTTTTCCTTATCTTCTGCCATCATAATCGATACCATATAACCACTTCCCATACTCAAGACCATGGTCAAACTCGTAGAGAGGAGAAACATACTCAATTCTCCATTCTTATTCATGAATTCATTATATAGAACAGCAATACCAAAAGGCATCAATAAAGTCGCTAACAAACTTGAATTGCTAATAAGGACTTGTAATCTTAACCATAGTAGGGCATTTAATTTTCTAAACATCTAACTTTTCTCCTGTCAATCTGATAAAGATCTCTTCTAAAGTCGGCTCACAAGAGTGAACCACCATCAAATCTGTCGTGTCTAAATGTGGCAATTCTTCAAATGGAGCTATCTGTTCTCGTCCATCGTTATAAACCACACGTACTTTCTTATCCACATGGTACTTCTGGATAATATCTTGTGGACTTCCATACTCTATTAAATTACCCTTATTTAAAAGAGATAAGCGATCACAAAGCAGAGTTGCTTCATGCATATCATGCGTGGTCAGAAAGATAGTTGTCCCCGCCTGCTTTAATTCTTGAAGTAGGGTATGAATCATCTTAGATGTTGTAGGGTCTAAGCCACTGGTTGGCTCATCTAGAAAGAGAATCTTAGGAGCATTCAGAAGGGCACGAGCCAAGAACATTCGTTGTTTCATTCCTGTAGATAGTTTTTCTGCGATAACATCTTTAGCATCTGCCAATCCAACCTGTTGGAGCACCTGATTTACTCTATCTGACTTGAGACCATATAGCTTAGCATAGATGAGAAGATTTTTATAAAGACTTATCTTTTCATAAAAACCACTGCCATCACTAACAATACCAATTTGTTCCAAATCATTTGAGGTTAAATCTTGAGAATTCTTGCCTAACAAAACTGTTTTACCTTGATCTGCAGCCAACTGTCCTGTTAAGACGTTGAGCATGGTTGTTTTACCTGAGCCAGAAGGGCCAAGAAAACCAAAGATTTCACCCTCCTTAATCTCAAAAGAAATCTGATGAAGAGCTTTTTTGCTCCCAAAACTTTTGCTTACATTTTCAACACGAATCATAGAAACTCCTTTATTTGAAATAACGTTTTACCATAGGTAACTGCATCACATTGATATAAATATGGATAGCTCCTACAAGCAAGAAGGCTAGTAGCTGAATCTCTCCTGTCAAGAAAGAAATGATAAGAAGAAAAACATATAAGACTGGTAAGACATACTGATTTAATTGGAATAAAATCCGAAAACTCTGTTCCAAATTAGCCTGACGCTCCCCTTCATCATAAGAATTTACATACTCTAAGACATCCTTTGGTGTTGAGAAAAATGCCAAATCAAACTGACGAACAATCGCAATAGTCTTAAAAAGATATTTTTGAACACTGAGAATCAGCACTAATCCCAAAAAAGAAAGAGATAAGGTTAGATTGCTTCTATTTGGTACAATCACTTCACTACCTGAGATGAAAAGAGCCAATAAAATCGCTACACTTGCAATATTAAAAGCAGTGGTTCCAAACTCGAGATTCCGATACATTTGCACATAATAGGTTTCATTCAGATCATCATCCATTTCCTCTTGATACAAGGAATGAAACTTTCTGCTTTTCTTTAGGAAATTGAATGTCAAAAGAATGCTAATGAAACCTAATACTAAACAAATAGCTGATATCCATGGTATCAAGATTTTTACATCTAACATAATTCCGTGAGATTCAGCAAGTGCCTTAAACATCCCTACAAAAATGCCAAAGAAAGCTCCCAAGACAATAGACATCAAAAATAATAACAATCCACGTTTCTTTTTCTTTTTCTTTTCCATATTCATTCTCCTTTTTCACTTGCTAGATTTTTGGATTTCTTTTCAATCCATTCAATTACTGGGATAAGAGCAAAGTAGACCCAAGTAAATTGGTCGCTGTAATAGAGATCAAACCATCCTAGATTTGTTCCAATTAGTAGACACAGGCTGACTAATAGAGCTATGGCAACTACATAATAGATCACTTTAAACTTATTCATCATTTTTCTCCTTTTTCTTTAACCAATTGAAAATGGACAAGAGGACTAAGTTAACCCAAAATAAATACTTACTTTCAACAAAATAGAACCACCCCAGTAATGTTCCAATCATAGCGAAAGCATTCACAATGAGGGCAAGAACACTCATGTAATAAATCACTTTATACTTGTTCATCACTCGTCCTCCTCCAAGCGAAATACTGATTCGACTGTTTCGTTGAAAATTTGAGATATTTTCAGGGCAATGATAATGGACGGGGTGTATTCGTCGCGTTCTAATAGACTAATGGTCTGTCTGGAAATCCCAGCTAGCTTGGCTAGGTCGGTTTGATTGAGACCATCGCGAGCTCGAAGCTCTTTTAGACGATTTTTTAGTTGCATGTCACACACCTACTCTCCGTCAAATTCAACGGCTTGGATATCCTCAATACGTTGCAACTTGATTTTTTCTTTTCCCGTCTTATCTACGTATCGTAGCTTGACCCATTCCTCATCAACATCCACAACTTCCCAAAAATTTGTTCCAAATAGTTCTCCAATGATTGTTGGTTTCTTTCCAATCATTTCTTGCAATAATCTCGACATTTCTACGTTTCCTTTCTCTTTTCTTTCGATTACCTTTAACCTCTTCTCTAACCGCTTGATTTTCTTAGATTGACTCATATAAATCAAGACGAGAAAAGGAAACAAAATCCATACCCACATGTGGCTCCCTCCTATTTCTTTATTTCTTAACTTGCTTATATTGTAACACATCTTTTTCTTTTTGACAACAATATTTGTCAAAAAGTTTATGATTTTTGTCATTTTGCAAAAGAAAACGGTCAGGAATAAGATCCTGACCAGTTTTTCTACTATTAAAAGCCTAATTTTTCAAAGATTTCTGAGAAGTTTTGGCTGATTGCCTCAAGTGACACTTGTACTTCTTCTCGTGTTTGGTTGTTCTTGACTGTCACTTGTCCGCTTTCGACTTCGCTCTCGCCTAGAGTGATGAGAGCCTTAGCCGCAAAGACATCGGCTGACTTGAACTGAGCTTTGAGCTTACGGTTGAGGTAATCGCGCTCTGCTTTGAAACCTTGTTGGCGAAGGGCTTGTACCAACTCCAAGGCCTTGACATTTGCCCCTTCGCCCAAAACTGCGATATAAACATCTAGGGCGTTTTCGATAGGGAGGGCCACACCTTGCTTTTCAAGAATGAGAAGCAGGCGCTCTACACCAAGTCCAAAACCAAATCCAGCAGTTTCAGGGCCTCCAAAGTAAGAAACCAAACCATCGTAGCGACCACCCGCACAGACTGTCAAGTCATTGCCCTCAATCTCAGTGATGAACTCAAAAATGGTGTGGTTGTAGTAGTCCAGACCACGCACCATATTGGTATCGATGATGTAGTCTACTCCAAGATTTTCCAACATCTGACGTACAGCATCAAAGTGAGCTTGGCTTTCTTCATCGAGGAAATCCAAGATAGACGGTGCATTCTCTACAGCTACCTTGTCTTCTTTTTCCTTAGAGTCCAAGACACGAAGAGGATTTTCCTCCAAACGACGCTGGCTATCCTTAGACAAGGTCTCCTTGAGCGGTGTCAAATAGTCAATTAAGGCTTGGCGATAGGCCGCGCGACTTTCAGGATTTCCAAGAGTGTTAAGATGTAATTTGACCCCTTGGATGCCGATTTCTTTCAGGAAGTGAGCTGCCATCGCAATCGTTTCCACATCGGTAGCTGGATTGCTAGAGCCAAAACACTCAACACCAATCTGGTGGAACTGGCGCAAACGCCCTGCCTGTGGACGCTCGTAACGGAACATAGGTCCCATGTAGTAGAACTTGCTTGGCTTTTGCATTTCTGGGGCGAAGAGTTTATTTTCCACATAGGAACGGACAACGGGCGCAGTTCCTTCTGGACGGAGGGTAATATGACGGTCACCCTTGTCATAGAAATCGTACATTTCCTTAGTTACGATATCCGTTGTATCTCCGACAGAGCGACTGATAACCTCGTAATGCTCAAAAATAGGCGTGCGCACTTCTGCATAGTTATAGCGCTTGAAAATCTCACGGGCAAAGCCCTCAACGTACTGCCATTTGGCAGATTCAGCAGGTAAAATATCCTGCGTTCCTTTTGGTTTTTGTAATTTCATAGGGAATCCTCTTTAAACTTAATAGTCTTATTTTACCATAAATAGAGGGATTAAAACAGTAAGAAAAAAATTAGGATTTATACTCAATGAAAATCAAAAAGCAAACTAGGAAGTTAGCCGCAGGTTGCTCAAAACACTGTTTTGAGGTTGTGGATAGAACTGACGAAGTCAGTAACCGTACTACGGCAAGGCGACGCTGACGTGGTTTGAAGAGATTTTCGAAGAGTATTAGATATCATTTTTGAGATTAAGAATTGTCAAAAGAATAGCTAGCAAGGAAAGACCAACAAATAGCATCCAAGTCAACTGTATATTCCATACGGCTACTAGTGAAAAACAAGCTGTTCCCACAGGTATGGATAAGGTAAACAATAAACCTAAAAAATTACTGGTACGAGCTAAAACCTCTGGAGCTAGATTTTTCATGAGCATGGCACTAATCTTTGGTTGAACTTTACCAGACACATATAGAGTTGAAAAGAGAAATAGCAAACCAAGTACGACTTGATTGAATACGTTAGCCAGACCAATTAGAGTGAGCCCTACGGTAGCCCACATCATCAATCTAGGCAAGGACTGCTTCCCAAAATAATCATTGCCCGTAAGGCTACTAATGATGATTGCTAACAAAACACAGACTTGATTGATAAATAGTGTCTCTGTGTAAGAAAAATTCAAGAGAGAATGGCTCAAAAAGAAGATATTATAAATTCCACCCAAAGCGCCACCCAAGGCATTGATAAGCAAGACAGCAAAGAGCATAAAACCAAAGTTTTTCTGTCCACTTTTAAGAAAAACGAGACGTAAATTTCGATAAATTGTTAGAAATTGGTCTTTGATAGGAAGCTTCTCATTTTTTAGTGATTCACCATCAGCAGATGAATTTGACAGGCTCAATTTGCTTTTTCCTAAAAAGAGAATAAAGGCTGATACTAGGAAAAAGCAGGCATTGATTCCCGCAACGAGAGAAAAATTATTAACCGATAGCCCTAAGAGCCAGACTCCGAAAGCTTGACCACCAATAGCTGAAATATAGGTGATGAACTGAGAAAAAGAATAAGCCTCCATCAGATCATCTTCAGCTACTTTTTCCTTAATAAGAGGCATGCGCAAGCCACCTGCAAAATCACTGATGATATCACTAATAACATTGATCAAACACAGGCTAGAAAAGGCAAAGAGACTGGCTTGCTGAACAACTAGGGCTGCTAGAAAAAATAAGATCGCCTGAAACAAACCGCTATAGACCATCCATTTGACCTTGTCCCTCGTGTAATCTGCCCGAATCCCTACAAAAACTGTAAAGAGAGTCGGAAGAAGCATGACAATATTCGCCATGGCAACAGCAAAGGAGGCTTGTGGCAAGGTCGATGCATAAACGATAAATACCAGGTTAAAAATTGAAGCACCAAAAGCATTGAAAAATCGCGACAAAGTCAAGAGACGATAAGCTTGATTTCTAAACAATAGTTTCATAGATAATCTCCCTTCTTGTTCGAATACTCAATGAAAATCAAAGAACAAACTAGGAAGCTAGCCGCAGGTTGCTCAAAGCACAGCTTTGAGGTTGGGGATAAAGCTGACGTGGTTTGAAGAGATTTTCGAAGAGTATAAGTTTTATGTGAAGTATGACTATAGTATAGCACTTAGAAATTTTAGAGGAAAAACTTTTGAATATATGCAACAAATAAAATGAACAAAAAGAAACGAGAGAATTTCTCCAGTGACACGAGAGAGCCCAACAGTTCTATCGCTTAAAATTTCAAATGATTTTCTTAGTTTGCAGATATTCAACAATCGGGAGTTTTTCTATAGTAATCGGCAGATTTATTACAACCAAGCATCTCAAAAATACGGACAGCATCTTCCATCTTTTTCTGGCCTTCCTTGACTCTGCCTTGCTTACTATCAAGGAGACCTTCCGCCCACAAATAGACAATTCGGAAATAGGTTTCATTTTCATTGTAGAAATGCTCTTCGATAACACGTTTAAAATAAGAGGCATTGGTAAATTCTTCACACTCGATGCTGGCCAAAAAACCATTCAATAGTATAGTGTGAAAAAGGTTTCGATTGCCAGACATTTCCATTAGAAAATCAGATTTTCGTACCATCTCTCTAACATACCTAGTGAAAAGAGAAACAGATAGAAATGGTGAACTGACTGAAAATAAATTGAGTTCATAGATTCCCCAGATCTCGGTAGAAAACAAATAATCATGAAGGACTTTCCCCTCCTCTGCCGTTAACTCTACCCTTTCGTCCATGCCCTTCATATAAGACTTGATAAGAATGGCATTTAGAATATGTTTCTGTTTGTTTTGAGAATGTGCATGCTTTTGATACTCCGTGCGATACAAGTCTTCAAGCGGAGCTATATTCTTTGGATCCAAGACATCTATGATTTCTTTTCTCAACTCAGAATCTGTATCATAGTGAAAACCTCTCGCCAGAAAGAGGATTTCCTCCACACTGGCAGATATATTTTCTAGGGCAAATAGAAACTTTTCCACCGAAAGCTCACTCTGACCAGTTTCAAATCGGGACAACATAGACGGCGAAAATTGTCCCCCAGTTGCTTGTCTCAGCGAGATATTTCTTGACTCTCGTAATTGTCTAAAGACTTTTCCAATCTGCTCCATAGGCTTCCCCTTGATTCAGTATTTTCTTCATTTTATCATATTTTTCAGAAAATTCATCAAAAACTTGCCAAATTGTCAGAATTATGAGAAAATAGAGGATATTTATCACGTGGGAGGGACTGCTATGAGAGAGGATATCAAAATCAATGACCGTGCTTTGGCCTTGCAAGACCAAATTATCGAAAAACTAGAGAAGGTTTTTGATACAGATGTGGAATTGGATGTTTACAATCTAGGTCTGATTTATGAAATCAATCTGGATGAAACGGGGCTCTGCAAGATTGTCATGACCTTCACCGATACTGCCTGCGATTGTGCCGAAAGCCTGCCTATCGAAATCGTGGCAGGTCTGAAACAAATCGAGGGTATCGAAGATGTCAAGGTTGAAGTTACCTGGTCACCTGCTTGGAAAATCACACGAATCAGTCGCTACGGCCGCATTGCCCTTGGACTACCACCTCGTTAATACTCTTCAAAAATCTCTTCAAACCACGTCAGCTTAGCCTTATCGTATAGATGTTACTGACTTCGTCAATTCTATCTGCAACCTCAAAACAGTGTTTTGAGCTGACTTCGTCAGTTCTATCTACAACCTCAAAGCAGTGTTCTGAGCAACCTGCGCCTAGCTTTCTAGTTTGCTCTTTGATTTTTACTGAGTATAAGCAGGCAAATCACTTTTGGAGATGAAAAGAAGCAAGCCGAAATTGGCTTGCTTTTTCAATTTACTTTTTACCTGACTTGTCCATATTCCAGAAGTCTGTCACGGCTCCGCGTGAAGCAGATGATACGATATGGGCATATTTACCGAGGACACCACGGCTGTAAAGTGGTGGCAAGGTTGTTTCTGCCTTGCGTTTTTCAAGTTCTTCTTCGGATACGGCCACGGAAATTTCTTTAGTATCTTGGTCGACCGTAACGATATCACCTGTACGAAGGTAGGCAATCGGTCCACCATCCTGAGCCTCAGGAGCGATATGTCCAACAACCAGACCATAAGTACCACCAGAGAAACGGCCATCCGTCAAGAGGGCAACCTTGTCTCCTTGACCTTTACCAACAATCATTGATGAAAGTGACAGCATCTCAGGCATACCAGGACCACCTTTAGGTCCAACGAAACGAACAACGACTACATCGCCATCAACGATTTCATCTGTCAGAACGGCCTGAATCGCATCTTCTTCTGAGTCAAAGACCTTAGCTGGACCAACGTGACGACGCACTTTAACACCTGATACCTTAGCAACCGCACCGTCAGGGGCAAGGTTCCCGTTCAAGATGATAAGCGGACCGTCCGCACGTTTTGGATTTTCAAGTGGCATGATAACTTTTTGGCCTGGAGTCAAGTCTGCAAAGTCAGCCAAGTTTTCAGCTACAGTCTTACCAGTACATGTGATGCGATCTCCGTGAAGGAAACCATTTGCCAACAAGTACTTCATAACCGCAGGGACACCACCGACTTCGTAGAGGTCTTGGAAAACATACTGACCAGATGGTTTCAAGTCGGCCAAGTGAGGCACACGCTCTTGGATGGTATTAAAGTCCTCAAGCGACAAGTCAACATTTGCAGCATGGGCAATGGCAAGCAAGTGAAGAGTGGCGTTTGTAGAACCACCGAGAGCCATCGTTACAGTGATGGCATCTTCAAAGGCTTCACGAGTCAAGATATCTGATGGTTTGAGACCAAGTTCCAACATCTTAACAACAGCACGTCCTGCTGCTTCGATGTCTTCTTTCTTGTCAGCTGATTCAGCTGGGTGAGATGAAGAACCTGGCAAACTCATACCGAGAACTTCGATAGCGGTCGCCATGGTATTAGCTGTATACATACCGCCACAGCCACCAGGGCCAGGGCAGGCATTGCATTCAAGACGTTTCACGTCCTCAGCCGTCATATCACCGTGGTTCCATTTTCCGATACCCTCAAAGACAGAAACCAAGTCAATGTCCTTGCCATCAAGATTTCCCGGTGCAATAGTTCCACCATAGGCGAAAATAGCTGGGATATCCATATTAGCAATGGCAATCATAGAACCAGGCATGTTCTTGTCACAGCCACCGATAGCGACGAAGGCATCCACGTTGTGACCACCCATCGCTGCCTCAATAGAGTCCGCAATGATATCACGAGATGTCAAAGAGAAACGCATACCAGGCGTTCCCATGGCAATCCCGTCCGCTACAGTGATAGTCCCAAACTGCACAGGCCAAGCACCTGCAGATTTGACACCTTCTTTAGCCAATTTCCCAAAATCATGCAAGTGGATGTTACATGGTGTGTTTTCCGCCCAAGTCGAGATTACTCCCACAATCGGTGTTTCAAAGTCCTTATCTGTCATACCAGTCGCACGAAGCATGGCACGGTTTGGTGATTTAACCATACTGTCATAAATGCTACTGCGGTGACGTTTATCTAATTCAGTCATTTGTTCCCTCCCATTTCAGTTTTTACTATTATAGCACATTTTAAAAGCAATGAACAGAAGAAAATTCTTGAATTTTCAGAAAATTCTATACACATATAAACATTTTAAATTAAAAACAACAAAGCGGATCAGGGCACTTTCTGATTACCAGAATATGCTTTTAATCCGCTTGCTTTAAATAACGTAATGTAATTTTTACAGAAGTTCTTTCAGATAAGTGTATTTAACATCTATCTTGCATTATAAAACTCTAGAACTTTCTCTTTTATATTCGATTCACTCAAACCATACTCATTAAGAAGATAATCCATTTTCCCTACTTGACCGAATCTTTCTTGAACGCCCATCCGATGAATTTTTGTTATTCCATCATCAGAGAATAATTCACATAAAGCACTGCCAATTCCACCTATCTGATTGTGGTTTTCTACAGTAAATATAGTTTTTCCACTTAACATTGTTTTTATCTGTTCTGGTATCGGTTTGATTCTAAATAAATCTATCACACCTACTGAATAACCTAATTTAGACAGTTCATCCGCAACTCGAATACTTGGAGCAACCATTATGCCAGAAGCAACTATTACAACATCTTCACCGTGTCTTAACTCAATGTAGCCTTTAGAAAAATCTTCTCCACCTTGATATACAGCCTCTGGAGCTTTTCTAATTGTTCGAATATATTTTAGTCCTTTTAAGTCTAATGTCTGGTTCAAGATTTCACGAAATTGGATATCATCAGTTGCTTCAAAAATGATCGATTTAGGAATTAAACGTAACAATCCAATTTCTTCAAATGGCATATGTGTGCCACCATTCATCTCTGCCGTTACTCCTGCATCTGAGCCAATCACAGTGGCATCCAATTGTGCGTACCCAAGAGAAATAAATAATTGATCAAATACTCTTCGTGAGGCAAAAGGGCCAAATGTATGAAGATAAGGTCTAAACCCCTGAATAGACAACCCTGCTGCAAGCCCGACCATTTCTGCTTCCATAATCCCAACATTCACATAACGGTCTCCAAAGTCCTTTTCAAGATTATTAGTAGCCATCGAACTTGACAAATCGGCTTCTAAGACTACTATATCAGAATCACTTTGATTAGCCTCTAAAAGGAAGTCTCTATATACATGCCGTAATTCTTTCGTACTTCTCATCATTCTGTTTCCTCCAATTCCTGACTTAATCTTTCTACAACTGAAGTTAACATTTGTTTCTCCTCTACAGTAGGGCGAAGATGATGATTGGATTTCATTTCTTCCAGCTCTTGAACCCCTTGACCTTTAATAGTATCTAATACAATGCACTTAGGTGATGACTTATTTGACTGTTTTAATTGGACAATCCCTTCATAAATTTCTCTAATATCTGAACCCTTGACCCTAATGGATTCAAATCCAAATGCTGAAAATTTTTCTACGAAATCACCTGGATTACAAATATCCTTTGTAAAACCATCTAATTGTTTTTTGTTATCATCAACAAATACAATTAAGTTGGATAACTGTTGATGAGAAGCAAACTGTATAGCCTCCCAACATTGTCCCTCATTTAACTCACCATCTCCAACAATAGCGTAAGTATAAAAGGGACTCTTTCTTATTCTCTGACCATATGCAAGTCCAGTTGCAACACTAATTCCTTGTCCTAAAGAGCCCGTTGTCATATCTATGCCTGGCGTTAGATTTCTATCAGGATGAGACGGTAATTTGGTTCCATTTGTATTTAAAGAATATAAGAATTCTTTGTCAAAGAAACCATTCAAATAGAGTGTACTGTATAGAGCTGGTCCTCCGTGACCTTTTGATAATATGAAATAATCTCTATCTCGTGCTGTAAATATTTCTGGAGTCATTGGCATTATTTCACCATAAAGCACCGCTAAAACTTCTACGATAGACAGACTCCCTCCATAATGGCCGAATCCAAGATGATTCAATGTTCTAAGAGTATTTAATCGGATTTTTGTTGCAAATTTTCTTAACTCATCTTCTCTATTTTCACTTAAAATCATCCCTTATTCCTCCTTTGCAGATGGCTTTTTAATAAAGGATACTCCAAACATAACTGCTAAAATAAGAACAAGACCAATCACAATGCCTGCTTGTGAGCCAAATTGATTTAACATTCCTAAAATAATTCCTGATAGACCAAAATCTGCATCTGAGAAAGTTGATCCTTGGAAACCAAGTCCTCCCAAAACTGGCATTAAAAAGACTGGAAGAAAACTGATTAAAATACCTTGTAAAAATGCTCCAATAGTGGCTCCACGAACACCACCAGATGCATTCCCAATAACACCTGCAGTCGCTCCACAGAAGAAATGAGGCACAACGCCTGGTAAGATAACAACCGTTCCTGAAGCAATCATAATTGCCATACTTACTAAACCACCAACAAAACTAGAGATAAATCCAATTAGAACTGCATTGGGTGCATAAGTATAAACAATCGGACAATCCAAAGCAGGTTTTGAATTAGGTACAAGACGCTCTGAAATACCTTTAAAGGCTGGAACAATTTCACCCAAAATAAGGCGAACACCTGCTAAAATAACAAATACCCCTGCTGCAAATTGACCTGCTAATTGTAAAGCATAAACTAGACCACTTGTACCACTACTGATTTCTTTTTCTATATATTCTGACCCTGCAAAGATAGCTACAATAATGTAAATAACTGCCATGGATAAAGTAATACTAACAGTACTATCACGTAAAAAAGCTAAACTCTTTGGAAATTTAATGTCCTCTGTTGATTTTGATTTGTCACCGATAAGGCTACCAGTAAAACCACTCAACCAATATCCCAAAGAACTGAAATGACCTAAAGCCACCTTGTCATTTCCAGTTAATTGAACCATATATTTTTGCACAAATGCTGGGGAAATACTCATAATAATACCGAGTGCTAGTCCTCCTAGTAAGATAAGAGGCAGGCTAGTAAAGCCAGCAACTGATAAAATGACCGCAATCATACACGCCATATATAGAGTGTGGTGCCCTGTTAAAAAGATATATTTGAATCGAGTAAAACGAGCGATTAAGATATTGAACACCATGCCTGCAAACATAATCATTGCAGTAGCTGAGCCATATGTTGTTAAAGCTACAGCTACAATTGCTTCATTATTTGGTACAACGCCAGATAAATGAAAAGCATGCTCAAACATGGTACCAAATGGATTTAAAGAATTTTGTACAATTCCTGCACCACCAGATACAACTAAGAAACCAACAAAGGTCTTAATTCCACCTTTAATAATATCAGGTAATTTCTTCTTCTGAAGAACTAATCCTAAGATTGCAATTAAAGCTACTAAAATAGCTGGTGTACTAACAATATCCAATATGAACTTCATCATGACTCTAGCCTCCTAAATAAGTCCTTTTTCTTCACAAAGTTTAGTAATTAATTCTCGTAGTTCATCCATATCAATAATACTATTTAAGATACGAACATCTCCAAGATGACTAGCTGAATCAGCTAGATCACGACCAACAATCCAAATATCAGCAGCATTTGGATCTGCTCCACCTAAATCATAGTGTTCAACTTCTACATCTGAAACATTCAAATCACTCAATACAGATTCAATATTCATCTGTACCATAAAACTTGAACCTAATCCTGAACCACAAGCTGTACCAATTTTTAACATTATCTAATCCTCCTGTTTAATTATCATTTTAATGTCATCATAGTTTTTTGATGAAATTAAAGCTTGAACATGATTTTTATCTCTTAAAATTGTTGTTAAATGTGACAAAGCCTTTAAATGACTTTCATTATCAATGGCTGCAATACAAATCAACAATCTTACCTCTTGTTCTGGATTATCCAATAAATAAATCGGTTTTTCCAAAACTAACATTGACATTCCTATTTCATTCACACCTTCATCTGGCCGAGCGTGAGGAATTGCTACTCCCTTCCCTAAATTAATAAAAGGCCCAAACTCTTCTACTTTTTGAATCATTGCCTCAGGGTAGTTCTCAGTTATCTTATCTTGATCCAAAAGCGGTTTAGCTGCTAAACGAATCGCCTCCTTCCATCCTAATTTTTGCGAACTAACCTGATAGGTTTCTTTGGTAATAAGTTGTTCTAGCACTGGTACAATTTCCTTTCTATCATTTTTTTGATAAAGATAATTCTTTAACGCCAATCTTAATTCCAATTCTTGTGTAATAATTCCATATTTTTTGACAATATTCAGGATTTGTTCAATCTCAAAATCCCCATACTCTAAATTCGGAAAATCTTTTAACACTAGTTCTACTAGTTGTATTGCTTGCTCTTCAGTCATCATAACCGAAACTAGATAATTTGGCTTTTCTGTCTCCACCTTTATGGTAGAAAAAACCATATCATAGTCACTACTAGTTTTCGCCTGTAAATCATCAATCTTTGAGGTTCCTATGAACTCAATTTGAGGAAATAATGCTAATAGATTCTCTTTTAACATCAATGAAGAACTAACACCATTAGGACAAATGATTGCTGCTTTATAGCATTTTTGAGGCAAAGTATCTGCTTTCTTTAAATAACCTCCGAAATGGATAACAAAATATGCTGTTTCACTATCAGGTATGGGTTTGTCAATAGCGTCCATCAAGGGAGTCAAAGAATCTTTTACTAGTTCAAATAAATCAGGATAATGTTCTTTAACATGCAATACATATTCATTTGAACTAGGTAGGCCGAACTTTAATCTATAGTAAGCCGGTATAAGGTGGCGGCGAAGATTTTCTCTCAATCCTTCCCTTTGTTTAAAATGTAACAAAGAAATATCTTCCATTCTACTTATAATAGCCTCTGTTAATTGATTAAAGTAAACCGGAGCAACATCTACTTCACCTTCAAAGCAACTTGATAATAAAACTGTGATATAGCGATAATCATCCTCAGAAAACACCGTATCTATAATCCCCAAATCAACCACTGTATCCAATAAAATAGTGGTTATATCTTGAATAACAGGAGATACTAATGTCTCTGAAAGACATACTCTTTCAACATCCCTTTGATACCTACACAGAATGAATACTAAACCGAAAAGGCAAACTTTTAATTGATTAACAATAGGTACTAGCTGTAGCTTCTCATAATAATCTTTAACTACCTGATCAATCAAATCATAAGTTAATGAATACCCCCAACTGGATAAAACATAATCCAAACCCCAAATCCCTATGGAGGATTCCAGCAACTCACTAACCATTTGAAAAGCTAAACGGTGCTTATTCCACTCTGAACCGTGTAAAGTATAACCTTTTGCTCTACTGTACCCTAGCTCCAAATCATTATCTAACATAATCTTTCTTAATGATTGAATATCAGATAAGGTTGTATTCTTACTTACTTTCAAAAAGTCTTGGTAATGATTATTCGATATAAAATCTAATCGGCAAAAAGTGTAAAGATAGATCAAAGCTAAGCGAGTCGACTTTGGTAAAACCAATTCATCCGACTTAATAATATCTGTCAAAGACTGCTTCGTACGATTTGATAAACTATAGCGACCTTGCTTTTTATCCAGCACTATCCCTTTATTAGCTAGATAAGGCACTAAATAATCTATTCCTTCTTTGACTTCCTTTATAGGTAAGCTCACCTTAACAGATAACTCATATAACGATAGCTCACAATGATCCATCAAAGTCATCAAAATAACTAGTGCTCTATAATCAAACATTTCTCTTCCTTTCTAACTACAATTATAGTGTAAAAGTTATAAGAATAAAAGAGTATTTGAGCACAATATAATCTCACCTTTTAAAAGAAATTATTGGGCTGAAAGTTTTTAGTAATTATTTTTCTACTTTTTCTTGAATTTATAAATTAAAGCGATATTATTTAGATATCAAATAATAGGAATGGTTGAAATGACACTGGAACGGCTCAATGAAGGGGAATTGGTAGAGCTTGACGAAGAACGAAAAGCTGCCATGGTTTCAAATCTCCTAGTCGTTCTCTGTGGCAATCATGATGCACAACCAATTGTCAACACAGGAAGTCTTTACTAAAGATGGCTGAAGCTAAAAAAAAGCTGATCCCCCTTCGACTCTCAACAAAGTTATACGCTGCACTCGCATCATGGGCAGAAGACGACTTTCGTTCAGTCAATGGGCAAATCGAATATCTCCTCACAGAATGTGTCAAACAACGGAAGAAAGACGGAAAATACGTATCAGAAACCATTGACGAACCATTTGAGATTGATATTTAACACCTTCTCCTGTCTGCTAGGTCTGACAGGAGAATTTTTTCATCTTTTTTTGTCAAGTAACTTTACTTTACAAAAAAAATGTGTTATCCTAGTATGGTTGATGAAAATCAGTAGATTGAATCGAATATAAATACCTAAAGGAGAAATCAAAATGGCAGTACCTGCACGTCGCACTTCAAAAGCGAAGAAAAACAAACGTCGTACACACTACAAAGTAACAGCTCCATCTGTAAACTTTGACGAAACTACTGGAGATTACTCACGTTCTCACCGTGTATCACTTAAAGGATACTACAAGGGACGTAAAATCGCTAAAGCTGCATCAGCTGAATAATAGAAGGGAGATACCATGCGCGTAAATATTACACTTGAACACAAAGAATCTGGTGAACGCTTGTACCTTACTTCTAAAAACAAACGTAACACTCCAGACCGTCTTCAATTGAAGAAATACTCACCAAAACTTCGCAAACACGTTGTGTTTACCGAAGTTAAGTAAGCATTCAATACGAATCAATACAGAAGAAAAACGCTGATTCAAGCGTTTTTTCTTTTTGTTAATTATCTTATATTTCAATTCAGACTCTACTTATCCTACAATCTTTTTTTGTAAAGCTGATTTGAATCAGGTAATTTTAGCACTCTACTTAACCAATGTCATCATTGTTTACCTGTATTATACATGATGTGCAAAATGGAAATTGGTAACACGGGTTCTAATTTCAGTAAAATGGACTCAAGACACAAACACACTCTGTGGAAATATCAAAACAAAAGCTTGAAATATTGGGTGTTATATGTTAGAATGAACTTACAATGTGAGTAAAGTTACAGCATATGTAACTAAAAAAGCCCCACCGTGCCACCGATGGGGTTTTTTGCTACCCTCTAAAAGGGTTAACCATTACTTCTTACGTTTCTTAAGCCATAACTTGAAAAGCTCAGATAACACGTTAATAAGTAACGGAGCTAGAAACACTGTGAGTAAAGTTTCTAACATATGTAACACCTCCCTTCCTTAAATTGAGGGGGCCAAAATATTATATCATCAATATCACGTAATTCCCAAACAAAAACGCCTTCCTAAGGCGCTATTTTTTCTTGAACAAACGGATGTAGTCCTGTTTACTATGAATAATATCTGATACAAAGACAGCTTTTCTATCCTCTAAAATATGATAGAAGGCTAGGTAATCGCCTAAAATGATGCATCTGATTTTGTGGGGTGGGTATATAATCCCTCCTACTCTTTCATCAGCATCAAATCCTGCTTCCGGGAAAACTTCAAGACGCTCCAAACCATAAAGAATATTCTTAACTGTGTTTGCTCCTGCCTGTTCTGAAAAGTAGTTAGCTGAGATATAATCTTTAATACCTCTTAGCTGTTCTTGTACCGTTTCAGAGATAATAAGGCTATATGAGTTCTCGTTAAATTCCAAGGTTAGCCCTCACTTCATCAAGGCTGTAAGTCCTTCCATGTTCTAAATCCTCAAAGCTACGGGCAATTTCGGCACGCAATCCTAATAGAAGTTCTTCTCTTTCTTTGTCTACTTGAGTTTCAAATGGCAAGGCTTTATTTTCTACAATGTGTTCTAAAAACAAGTTAAAACTGGCTGTCATATCAAGATTTTGCGCTGTGATAATAGCTTTAGCCTTCTCTAACAAGTCTCTGTTAGTCTTAAAGTTTACCTGTGTGTTTTTTTCTAAAACATTCATAATAGTACCTCCTTTTAGACTATTATATCACTTTAAACTATACAGGTCTAGCTGCGTATAGATACTTATAGCTGTATGCTTAAAAGCTATTGTAAAATGTTAATCATGACCACCCGTCTAACGGGTGGTTTGTCCCAGGGCTATAAGCCCAAATTACCAGCCAGCGCCTAAAGACGCTGGCTTTCACTTTGTTCAAGCCTCATTGCTCTTGACTCGTCACTTGCCTCTTAAAGAGGCTTTAGTATTACTTACCACTATCCCTAAAGGGATCCTCATATTCTTTTACACTCAATTTATCTAGTGCTATATCATGCTTTTCCTGTTCTTGGATATATTTCTTAATTGTGGCTTCATTAAGCCCTACTGTACTTACATAATAACCTTCTGCCCAGAAATGCCGATTTCCAAACTTGTACTTGAGATTGGCGTGTTTGTCAAACATCATGAGTGCACTTTTTCCTTTTAAATAACCCATGAA
>NZ_CFGI01000012.1 GCF_001347015.1 Streptococcus pneumoniae | reverse complement strand
ACTTAATTCCACCATAAAAATCCGTTTTAGACTAATTTCCACTTTGGTCAGGCAAGTGGAAGTTACTTTGAGAAGTTAGCCTATTAAAAATTATATCAAAATAGCTTGAAAATATTGGAAAAGTATGGTAAAATGAGAATTGTCGTGTGAACGATAATACTCATTCTTGATGAATTGTGAGACAGTTGCCCTTGGGTCGTTTTGCGAGTTGAAGTCAAGAAGAGGAAAAAAACAAAAAGGAGAAATACTCATGGCAGTAATTTCAATGAAACAACTTCTTGAGGCTGGTGTACACTTTGGTCACCAAACTCGTCGCTGGAACCCTAAGATGGCTAAGTACATCTTTACTGAACGTAACGGAATCCACGTTATCGACTTGCAACAAACTGTAAAATACGCTGACCAAGCATACGACTTCATGCGTGATGCAGCAGCTAACGATGCAGTTGTATTGTTCGTTGGTACTAAGAAACAAGCAGCTGATGCAGTTGCTGAAGAAGCAGTACGTTCAGGTCAATACTTCATCAACCACCGTTGGTTGGGTGGAACTCTTACAAACTGGGGAACAATCCAAAAACGAATCGCTCGTTTGAAAGAAATCAAACGTATGGAAGAAGATGGAACTTTCGAAGTTCTTCCTAAGAAAGAAGTTGCACTTCTTAACAAACAACGTGCACGTCTTGAAAAATTCTTGGGTGGTATCGAAGATATGCCTCGTATCCCAGATGTGATGTACGTAGTTGACCCACATAAAGAGCAAATCGCTGTTAAAGAAGCTAAAAAATTGGGAATCCCAGTTGTAGCGATGGTTGACACAAATACTGATCCAGATGATATTGATGTAATCATCCCAGCTAACGATGACGCTATCCGTGCTGTTAAATTGATCACAGCTAAATTGGCTGACGCTATCATCGAAGGACGTCAAGGTGAGGATGCAGTAGCAGTTGAAGCAGAATTTGCAGCTTCAGAAACTCAAGCAGATTCAATTGAAGAAATTGTTGAAGTTGTAGAAGGCGACAACGCTTAATTCATAATAAATAGTAATTACCTAGGAGGGCGGGGCTTAGCCCGGCTCTCCTATTTTTAAAAAATATAGGAGAATCAAAATGGCAGAAATTACAGCTAAACTTGTTAAAGAGTTGCGTGAAAAATCTGGTGCTGGTGTTATGGACGCTAAAAAAGCATTGGTTGAAGTGAAAGGCGATATCGAAAAAGCGATTGAATTGCTTCGCGAAAAAGGTATGGCAAAAGCAGCTAAGAAAGCTGACCGTGTTGCTGCAGAAGGTTTGACTGGTGTTTATGTTGACGGTAACATTGCAGCAGTTGTTGAAGTAAATGCTGAAACTGACTTCGTTGCGAAAAACGCTCAATTTGTTGAGTTGGTAAACGCAACAGCTAAAGCAATCGTTGAAGGAAAACCAGCTAACAACGAAGAAGCTCTTGCTTTGACAATGCCTTCAGGTGAAACTCTTGAAGCTGCATACGTATCTGCAACAGCGACTATCGGAGAAAAAATCTCATTCCGTCGCTTTGCTTTGATTGAAAAAACAGATGCACAACACTTCGGAGCCTACCAACACAACGGTGGACGTATCGGTGTTATCTCTGTAATCGAAGGTGGAGACGAAGCACTTGCTAAACAAATTTCAATGCACATCGCTGCTATGAAACCAACAGTTCTTTCATACAAAGAATTGGATGAGCAATTTGTTAAAGATGAGTTGGCACAATTGAACCACGTTATCGACCAAGATAACGAAAGCCGTGCAATGGTTAACAAACCAGCTCTTCCACACTTGAAATATGGATCAAAAGCACAATTGACTGATGAAGTGATCGCTCAAGCTGAAGCTGATATCAAAGCTGAATTGGCTGCAGAAGGCAAACCAGAAAAAATCTGGGACAAAATCATCCCAGGTAAAATGGATCGCTTCATGCTTGACAATACTAAAGTTGACCAAGCTTACACACTTCTTGCACAAGTTTACATCATGGATGATAGCAAGACAGTTGAAGCATACCTTGAATCAGTTAACGCTTCAGTAGTTGAGTTCGCTCGCTTTGAAGTTGGTGAAGGTATTGAGAAAGCTGCAAACGACTTTGAAGCTGAAGTTGCAGCTACAATGGCAGCAGCCTTGAATAACTAATTATAGAAAGGAAGTAAATTTGCTTCCTTTTTTCTGGCTCTTTGTCAACTGTAGTAGGTTGAAGAAAAGCTAAGATCTAGAAAGGACAAATTTCGTCCTTTCTTTTTTGATATTCAGAGCGATAAAAATCCGTTTTTTGAAGTTTTCAAAGTTCCGAAAACCAAAGGCATTGCGCTTGATAAGTTTGATGAGATTATTGGTCGCTTCTAATTTGGCGTTGGAATAGGGTAATTGAAGAGCGTTGACAATTTTCTCTTTATCCTTTAGAAAGGTTTTAAAGACAGTCTGAAAAAGAGGATGAACAACCTGCTTTAGATTGACCTCAATAAGTCCGAAGAATTTGTCAGTTTCCTTGTTCTGAAAGTGAAAAAGCAAGAGCTGATAGAGATTATAGTGGTATTTCAAGTATTCTGAATAGCTCAAAACCCTGTCTAGAATTTCTTTATTCGTTAAGTGCATGCGAAAAGTAGGGCGATAAAATCGCTTATCACTCAGTTTACGACTATCCTGTTGAATGAGCTTCCAGTAGCGCTTGATAGCCTTGTATTCATGGGATTTTCTATCAAATTGATTCATGATTTGAACACGGACACGACTCATAGCACGACTAAGATGTTGCACAATGTGAAAGCGGTCGAGAACGATTTTAGCGTTAGGAAAAAGTTTACTGGCAATATCGTAGTAAGGACTAAACATATCCATTGTAATAATTTTTACCTGACAACGGACAGCTCTATCGTATCGAAGAAAGTGATTTCGGATGATAGCCTGTGTTCTGCCCTCAAGAACAGTGATGATATTAAGATTGTCAAAATCTTGCGCAATGAAGCTCATCTTTCCCTTAGTGAAGGCATACTCATCCCATGACATAATCTCAGGAAGTCTACTAAAATCATGCTTAAAGTGGAAATCATTGAGTTTTCGAATGACAGTTGAAGTTGAAATGGCCAGCTGATGGGCAATATCGGTCATAGAAGTCTTTTCAATTAACTTTTGCGCAATCTTTTGGTTGATAATACGAGGGATTTGGTGATTTTTCTTGACGAGAGAGGTCTCGGAGACCATCATTTTTGAGCACTGATAGCACTTGAAACGGCGTTTTCTAAGGAGGATTCTAGTAGGCATACCAGTCGTTTCAAGGTAAGGAATTTTTGATGGTTTTTGAAAGTCATATTTCTTCATTTGACTTCCGCAATCAGGACAAGATGGGGCGTTGTAGTCCAGTTTAGCGATGATTTCCTTATGTGTATCCATATTGATGATATCTAGAATTTTGATGTTTGAGTCTTTGATATCGAGCAGTTTTGTGATAAAATGTAATTGTTCCATATGAATCTTTCTAATGAGTTGTTTTGTCGCTTTTCATTATAGGTCATATGGGACTTTTTTTCTACAACAAAATAGGCTCCATAATATCTATAGGGGATTTACCCACTACAAATATTATAGAGCCATAGAAAGGAAGTAAATTTGCTTCCTTTTTTCTATGCAGTCGATCCCTATAGGGAGAGCTTCCTATTTTCAAAGTAAAAATAAAAAGCCCTATAATAAGGGCCAATTGTATTTAGGAGACTAAACTTCAAATTCATAGAGTGCTGTGGAGAGATAACGTTCACCGTTATCTGGTGCTAGAGCAAGGACTTTTTTACCTGTACCTAATTTTTTGGCAACCTCGATGGCTCCGTAGATAGCTGCAGCTGAAGAAATCCCTACAAGGAAGCCTTCTTTTCCACCAATTTCACGTCCGAGTGCAAGAGCATCATCTGATGTTACACGAACAATACCATCATAGGCGTTTGTATCAAGTGTATCAGGAATAAATCCAGCTGAGATACCTTGAATTTTGTGAGGAGCAGGTTTTTCACCAGATAGAATAGCAGATTCATCTGCTTCTACTGCAAAAACTTGAATACTTGAATTTGCTGATTTGAGTGCATGAGAAACACCAGAAATTGTTCCACCGGTACCCACTCCAGCAACAAAGGCATCTAGTCCATCTTTACCGAAAGCAGCTAGTATTTCAGCTCCTGTTGTTCTTTCGTGTACTTCTGGATTTGCTGGGTTGTCAAATTGAAGAGGAAGGAAACCATCACGTTCAGCAGCGATTTCTTGAGCCTTAGCAATAGCACCCTTCATTCCTTCGCTACCAGGCGTAAGGATGAGTTCAGCACCATAGGCTTGGATAATTTTACGTCGTTCTACACTCATAGTTTCAGGCATAACGATAACAACTTTATACCCTTTAGCAGCCCCTACCCATGAAAGTCCAATACCAGTGTTTCCACTTGTTGCTTCAACAATAGTAGAACCAGGTTTTAGAATACCGTCTTGTTCAGCTTTTTCAATCATGCTAAGAGCAATACGGTCTTTTACAGAAGAACCAGGGTTAAATGCTTCAAGTTTTACATAGACATCTGCAGCACCTTCTGGCACTATGTTGTTAAGTTTAACAATCGGTGTTTGACCGACTAGTTCAGTAATGTTGTTATAAATAGACATATGAATACCTCTTTGTATAAGATATTTCTAGTATAACGCTAACTATACCATTTGTAAAATATAGAAATCCTATCGGAGCGATAGGATTTTTTTATATCACAGGTCTAAGCCATTAATTTTAAGAGATTGTGTTAGGCTAATTCTAGTAAATAGGTGTAAAGGAGAACGCTATCCATTTTCTTTTTGAATTACTTCATTTTCTAGTATATTTTGGTACGCATCTTTTTATTTTGCTAATTAAAGTAGCGGTGGAAATATCAGTGAAACACTGTATTATCTATTGTTTACACTAAGTTTACAGGAACTTCAACTTCGCGTAAACCTTGGTCAGTTAAAGTGACTTTTCCATTAAAAAATTCCACAAGTGAAGTTTTAATAGTTTCTTTTTCTTCTTTATCAACATAAATCATCGTATCGACTTGATCTGTAAAGTTTGTATCTAGCTCCATGAGATTATGTTCTTTAAGGAAGTTACTGTACTCTTGATACTGAGCGTAAGACATTTGAATAGCAATGCCAGCCTGTTCTTTTATTTCAATGATGCTAATTTCTTTGACAGCTAAGGCGACACTCCCGGCGTAAGCACGAATCAGTCCTCCAGCGCCTAGTTTAATACCACCAAAGTAGCGTGTCACGACCACACAGACATTAGTGAGATTGTGATTTTCTAGTACCCCAAGCATGGGAACGCCAGCAGTGCCACTAGGCTCGCCATCATCACTTGTACGTTTGATTTCACTACGTTCCCCAATAATGAAGGCAGAGCAGTTATGTGTCGCTTTGTAGTGTTCTTTTTTGATAGCAGTAATGAAGTCACGAGCCTCTTCTTCGCTATAAACACGCTTGGCATGACAGATAAAGCGGGATTTTTTGATTTCTTCTTGGACTTGACCGTCCTCTTTAATTGTTCTAAATTCCATGATTTAATTGTACTAAAAAATCATCTAAAGTGCTAGTTTTTACGAATAAAGAAGTATGAAAGTAAATTTAGATTATCTCGGTCGTTTATTTACTGAGAATGAATTAACAGAAGAAGAACGTCAGTTGGCGGAAAAACTTCCAGCAATGAGAAAGGAGAAGGGGAAATTTTTCTGTCAACGTTGTAATAGTACTATTCTAGAAGAATGGTATTTGCCCATTGGTGCTTACTATTGTCGGGAGTGCTTAATTATGAAGCGAGTCAGGAGTGATCAAGCTTTATACTATTTCCCACAGGAGGATTTTCCGAAGCAAGATGTTCTTAAATGGCGTGGTCAATTAACTCCTTTTCAAGAGAAGGTGTCAGAGGGACTGATTCAAGCAGTAGACAAGCAAGAGCCAACTTTAGTTCATGCGGTAACAGGAGCAGGAAAGACAGAAATGATTTATCAAGTTGTGGCTAAAGTAATCAATGCGGGTGGTGCAGTGTGTTTGGCCAGTCCTCGCATAGATGTTTGTTTGGAGCTATACAAACGCTTGCAAGATGATTTTGCTTGCGAGATAGCCCTCCTACATGGAGAATCAAAGCCGTATTTTCGAACACCACTAGTTGTTGCGACGACCCATCAGTTATTGAAATTTTATCAAGCTTTTGATTTGCTGATAGTGGATGAAGTAGATGCTTTTCCTTATGTTGACAATTTCACGCTTTACCACGCTGTCAAGAATAGTGTAAAGGAGAATGGATTGAGAATCTTTTTAACAGCGACTTCGACCGATGAGTTGGATAAAAAGGTCCGTTTAGGAGAACTAAAAAGACTGAGTTTACCGAGACGGTTCCATGGAAATCCGTTGATTATTCCTAAACCTGTCTGGTTATCGGATTTTAATCACTGTTTAGAGAAAAATCGTTTGTCACCAAAGTTAAAGTCTTATATTGAGAAACAGAGAAAGACAGCGTATCCTTTACTCATTTTTGCATCAGAAATTAAAAAAGGGGAACAGTTAAAAGAAATCTTACAGGAGCAATTTCCAAATGAGAAAATTGGATTTGTATCTTCTGTAACAGAGGATCGATTAGAGCAGGTACAAGCATTTCGAGATGGAGAACTGACAATACTTATCAGTACGACAATCTTGGAGCGTGGAGTTACCTTCCCTTGCGTGGATGTTTTCGTAGTAGAGGCCAACCATCGTTTGTTTACCAAGTCTAGTTTGATTCAGATTGGTGGACGAGTTGGACGAAGCATGGATAGACCGACAGGAGATTTGCTTTTCTTCCATGATGGATTAAATGATTCAATCAAGAAGGCGATTAAGGAAATTCAGATGATGAATAAGGAGGCTGGTCTATGAAGTGCTTGTTATGTGGGCAGATTATGAAGACTGTTTTAACTTTTAGTAGTCTCTTACTTATGAAGAATGATGCCTCCTGTCTTTGTTTAGATTGTGATTCTACTTTTGAGAGAATTGGAGAAGAGTACTGTCCAAACTGTATGAAAATAGGATTGTCAATAAAGTGTCAAGATTGTCAATTTTGGTGTAAAGAAGGAGTTGAGGTCAGTCATAGAGCGATTTTCACTTACAATCAAGCTATGAAGGATTTTTTTAGTCGATATAAATTTGATGGAGACTTCCTTTTAAGAAAAGTTTTTTCTTCATTTTTAAGTGAGGAGTTGAAAAAGTACAAAGAGTACCAATTTGTAGTCATTCCATTAAGTAAGGAGAGATATGCTGATAGAGGATTTAATCAGGTTGAGGGCTTGGTCAATGCAGCAGGTTTTTCGTATCTGGATTTACTAGGGAAAAGAGAAGAGAGAGCCAGTTCTTCTAAAAATCGTTCAGAGCGCTTGGGGACAGAACTTCCTTTCTTTATTAAAAGTGGAGTCACTATTCCTAAAAAAATCCTACTTATAGATGATATCTATACTACAGGAGCAACTATAAATCGTGTTAAGAAACTGTTGGAAGAAGCTGGTGCTAAGGATGTAAAAACATTTTCCCTTGTAAGATGAGGAAAAAATTTGCAAAAATAGAATGAAAGCGTTATAATAAAATCATAAAAACAAAAATGTTTAGAAAGAAGGTACTCATATGATTAAATATAGTATCCGTGGTGAAAACCTAGAAGTAACAGAAGCAATTCGTGATTATGTAGTTTCTAAACTCGAAAAGATCGAAAAGTATTTTCAAGCTGAACAAGAGTTGGATGCTCGAGTTAACTTGAAGGTGTATCGTGAAAAAACTGCTAAAGTGGAAGTAACGATTCCGCTTGGCTCTATTACTCTTCGTGCAGAAGATGTGTCTCAAGATATGTATGGTTCAATTGATCTTGTAACTGATAAAATTGAACGTCAGATTCGTAAAAACAAAACAAAAATAGAGCGTAAAAATAAAAATAAGGTAGCAACTAGTCAATTATTTACAGATGCTCTAGTGGAAGATTCAAATGTTGTCCAGTCTAAAGTTGTTCGTTCAAAACAAATTGATTTAAAACCAATGGATTTGGAAGAAGCTATTCTACAAATGGATTTATTGGGGCATGATTTCTTTATCTATGTGGATGTTGAAGATCAAACAACCAATGTGATTTATCGTCGTGAGGATGGCGAAATTGGTTTGTTAGAGGTTAAAGAATCTTAATTTCAATATGTGTAAAGGTAGGTTTACTGAATTGTAAACCTCCTTTTTCTTATAATTGATAGAATTACTGATTACACTTTTAAAAAGTCGCTTTTTGAGGGGTATTATGGTATAATGGGTGCCAAGAGGTTTGGAATGAAAAAATTTTATGTAAGTCCATTCTTTCCTATTCTAGTAGGATTGATTGCGTTTGGAGTCTTATCCACTTTCATTATTTTTGTTAATAATAATCTGTTGACGGTTTTCATTTTGTTTCTTTTTGTAGGAGGCTATGTTTTTTTATTTAAGAAACTGAGAGTGCATTATACAAGGAGTGATGTAGAACAGATACAGTATGTAAACCACCAAGCGGAAGAAAGTTTGACATCTCTATTGGAACAGATGCCTGTAGGTGTTATGAAATTGAATTTATCTTCTGGAGAGGTTGAGTGGTTTAATCCCTATGCTGAATTGATTTTGACCAAGGAAGATGGCGATTTTGATTTGGAAGCTGTTCAAACGATTATCAAGGCTTCAGTAGGAAATCCGTCTACTTATGCCAAGCTGGGTGAGAAGCGTTATGCTGTTCATATGGATGCTTCTTCCGGTGTTTTGTATTTTGTAGACGTATCCAGGGAACAAGCCATAACAGATGAATTGGTAACGAGTCGACCAGTGATTGGAATTGTGTCTGTGGATAATTATGATGATTTGGAGGATGCAACTTCTGAGTCAGATATTAGTCAAATCAATAGTTTTGTAGCTAATTTTATATCAGAGTTTTCAGAAAAATACATGATGTTTTCTCGTCGGGTAAGTATGGATCGATTTTATCTATTTACTGACTACACGGTGCTTGAGGGCTTGATGAATGATAAATTTTCTGTTATAGATGCTTTCAGAGAAGAGGCGAAACAGAGACAGTTGCCCTTGACCTTAAGTATGGGATTTTCTTATGGCGATGGAAATCATGATGAAATAGGGAAAGTTGCTTTGCTCAACTTGAACTTGGCTGAAGTACGTGGTGGCGACCAGGTGGTTGTCAAGGAGAATGATGAAACGAAAAATCCAGTCTACTTTGGTGGTGGGTCGGCTGCGTCCATCAAGCGCACTCGTACCCGTACTCGATCAATGATGACAGCCATATCTGATAAGATTCGTAGTGTGGATCAAGTGTTTGTAGTTGGACATAGAAATTTAGATATGGATGCCTTGGGCTCTGCTGTAGGTATGCAGTTGTTCGCCAGCAATGTGATTGAAAATAGCTATGCTCTTTATGATGAAGAACAAATGTCTCCAGATATTGAACGAGCTGTTTCATTCTTAGAAAAAGAAGGAGTTACGAAGTTGTTGTCTGTTAAGGATGCAATGGGGATGGTGACTAATCGTTCTTTGTTGATTCTTGTAGACCATTCAAAGACAGCCTTAACATTATCAAAAGAATTTTATGATTTATTTACCCAAACTATTGTTATTGACCACCACAGAAGGGATCAGGATTTTCCAGATAATGCAGTTATCACTTATATCGAAAGTGGTGCAAGCAGTGCCAGTGAGTTGGTAACGGAATTGATTCAGTTCCAGAATTCTAAGAAAAATCGTTTGAGTCGTATGCAAGCAAGTGTCTTGATGGCTGGTATGATGCTGGATACTAAAAATTTCACCTCGCGAGTAACGAGTCGGACATTTGATGTTGCTAGCTATCTCAGAACGAGAGGAAGTGATAGTATTGCTATCCAAGAAATCGCTGCGACAGATTTTGAAGAATATCGTGAGGTCAATGAACTGATTTTACAGGGGCGTAAATTAGGTTCAGATGTACTAATAGCAGAGGCTAAGGACACGAAATGCTATGATACAGTTGTTATTAGTAAGGCAGCAGATGCCATGTTAGCTATGTCAGGTATTGAAGCGAGTTTTGTTCTTGCGAAAAATACACAAGGCTTTATATCCATCTCAGCTCGGAGTCGTAGTAAACTGAATGTGCAACGGATTATGGAAGAGTTAGGCGGTGGAGGCCACTTTAATTTGGCAGCAGCTCAAATTAAAGATTTAACTTTGTCAGAAGCAGGTGAAAAACTGACAGAAATTGTATTAAATGAAATAAAGGAAAAGGAGAAAGAAGAATGAAAGTAATCTTTTTAGCAGATGTTAAAGGAAAAGGTAAAAAAGGCGAAATTAAGGAAGTACCAACAGGGTATGCACAAAACTTTCTTATCAAAAAGAATCTAGCCAAAGAAGCGACTGCTCAAGCTGTAGGTGAACTTCGTGGTAAACAAAAATCTGAAGAAAAAGCTCACGCTGAGATGATTGCAGAAGCAAAAGCAATTAAAGCCCAACTTGAAGCAGAAGAAACTGTTGTAGAATTTGTTGAAAAAGTTGGTCCAGATGGCCGTACTTTTGGTTCTATTACCAATAAGAAAATTGCAGAAGAATTGCAAAAGCAATTTGGAATTAAGATTGATAAACGTCATATTCAAGTACAAGCTCCGATTCGAGCAGTTGGTTTGATTGATGTACCAGTGAAAATCTATCAAGATATTACAAGTGTAATCAATCTTCGTGTGAAAGAAGGATAAGTTTACACCTTCTTGACAAGATTGTAAAAGGAAGGGAAGTCTGATGGCAGAAGTAGAAGAGTTACGAGTACAACCTCAAGATATCTTAGCTGAGCAATCCGTTTTAGGGGCTATCTTTATTGATGAGAGTAAACTTGTTTTTGTGCGAGAATACATTGAGTCTCGGGACTTTTTTAAGTATGCCCATCGTTTGATTTTCCAAGCTATGGTCGATTTATCCGATCGTGGTGATGCCATAGATGCAACAACGGTTCGTACTATTCTTGATAATCAAGGCGATTTGCAGAATATTGGCGGCCTGTCTTACTTAGTTGAGATTGTCAATTCTGTGCCAACTTCTGCTAATGCGGAGTATTATGCTAAGATTGTTGCAGAAAAAGCAATGCTACGTCGTTTAATCGCTAAGTTGACAGAGTCTGTCAATCAAGCTTACGAGGCTTCGCAACCAGCTGATGAAATTATTGCTCAGGCAGAAAAAGGCTTGATTGATGTCAGTGAAAATGCTAATCGAAGTGGATTTAAGAACATTCGAGATGTGTTGAATATCAATTTTGGAAATCTGGAAGCTCGCTCGCAACAAACGACCGATATTACAGGGATTGCGACAGGTTATCGTGATTTGGATCATATGACAACAGGACTTCATGAGGAGGAGTTGATTATCTTAGCAGCTCGTCCAGCAGTTGGTAAGACAGCATTTGCCTTGAATATCGCTCAAAATATTGGGACCAAGTTGGACAAAACGGTTGCTATTTTTTCACTGGAAATGGGTGCGGAAAGTCTAGTGGATCGTATGTTAGCGGCAGAAGGTTTGGTGGAATCCTATTCTATCCGTACGGGGCAATTGACCGATGAGGAATGGCAAAAATATACCATTGCTCAAGGTAATTTAGCCAACGCAAGTATCTATATCGATGATACGCCAGGGATTCGGATCACGGAGATTCGTTCGCGTTCACGCAAACTGGCTCAAGAAACTGGAAATCTTGGTTTGATTTTGATAGACTATTTGCAGCTTATCACGGGAACTGGTCGGGAAAATCGTCAACAAGAGGTTTCAGAAATTTCACGTCAGTTGAAAATCCTAGCAAAAGAACTGAAAGTTCCAGTAATCGCTCTAAGTCAGCTTTCTCGTGGTGTAGAACAACGTCAGGATAAGAGACCAGTCTTGTCTGATATTCGTGAATCTGGGTCTATTGAGCAGGATGCTGATATCGTAGCCTTTCTCTATCGTGACGATTACTATGAGCGTGGTGGTGAAGAAGAGGACGGTATCCCAAATAATAAGGTGGAAGTTATTATCGAGAAAAACCGTAGTGGAGCTCGTGGAACAGTGGAATTGATTTTCCAAAAAGAATACAATAAATTTTCAAGTATATCAAAAAGGGAGGAAATAAGATGACAGATGCATTTACAGATGTAGCTAAGATGAAAAAAATTAAAGAGGAAATCAAGGCGCATGAGGGTCATGTAATTGAAATGACCTTGGAAAATGGACGTAAGCGCCAAAAAAATAGATTGGGTAAGTTAATTGAAGTTTATCCATCCCTCTTTATTGTTGAATTTGGGAATGTTGAAGGAGATAAACAAGCTAATGTTTATGTTGAGTCCTTTACTTACTCAGATATCCTTACGGAAAAGAATTTGATTCATTATCTGGACTAAAGTGAGAAATTTTCTCACTTTTTCTTTTTTCTCCGAATAGTTTAAGTGAAGGCAATCTTCGATTTATATTATTTTTCAAGGAGGAAGAATGAAAATTTTACCGTTTATAGCAAGAGGGACAAGTTATTACTTGAAGATGTCAGTTAAAAAGCTTGTTCCTTTTTTAGTAGTAGGATTGATGTTAGCAGCGGGTAATAGTGTATATGCCTATTCTGGAGGAAATGGATCGATTGCGCGTGGAGATGATTATCCTGCTTACTATAAAAATGGGAGTCAGGAAATTGATCAGTGGCGCATGTACTCTCGTCAGTGTACTTCTTTTGCAGCCTTTCGTTTGAGTAGTGTCAATGGTTTTGAGATTCCAAGGGCTTATGGAAATGCGAATGAATGGGGGCATCGTGCTCGTCGTGAAGGCTATCGTGTAGATAATACACCGACGATTGGCTCCATTGCTTGGTCTACTGCAGGAACTTATGGGCATGTTGCCTGGGTGTCAAATGTAATGGGAGATCAGATTGAGATCGAGGAATATAACTATGGTTATACAGAAGCCTATAATAAACGAAGTATAAAAGCAAATACGATGACAGGATTTATTCATTTTAAAGATTTGGCTGGGGGTAATATAGTAAGTAGTGGCAAAGTATTCAATAGTCAACCTTCTTCTACAGGAGGAACTCATTATTTTAAGAATAAGGCAGCCATAAAAAATCAACCTTTAGTTAGTGCAACTTCAATTGCATATTATTCTTCAGGTGAGAGTGTTCATTATGATCAGGTACTTGAAAAAGATGGGTACAAGTGGTTGAGTTATATATCTTATAACGGAAGCTATCGTTATGTTCAATTGGAGGCTGTGAATAAAAATCCTCTAGGTAATTCTGTTCTTTCTTCAACAGGAGGAACACATTATTTCAAGTTTAAGTCTGCTATCAAAAATCAGCCACTAGCTAGCACAACTGCGATTGATTACTATTATCCTGGGGAGAATGTTCAGTATGATCAAATTCTCGAAAAAGACGGCTACAAGTGGTTGAGTTATACGGCTTATAACGGAAGTCGTCGTTATATCCAGCTAGAGGGTGTGACTTCTTCACAGAATTATCAGAACCAATCAGGAAATAGTTCTAATTATAGCTCAAATACTGGATTGACTGTCGGTTGGAAGAAAATAAATGGTAGTTGGTATCATTTCAAATCAAATGGGTCTAAATCAACGGGATGGCTGAAAGATGGTTCTAGCTGGTATTATTTGAAATCATCTGGTGAAATGCAGACAGGCTGGTTAAAGGAAAAGGGCTCGTGGTATTATCTGGATAGTTCAGGGGTAATGAAAACAGGCTGGTATCAAGTTTCTGGTAAGTGGTATTATTCTTACTCTTCAGGTGCCTTAGCTGTTAATACGACAGTGGATGGCTACAGAGTAAACAGTGATGGAGAACGAGTATAGAAAATTGGAGTAGGAAATTTTTCCTGCTTTTTTCTGTAAGCAGTTTCCTTGACATTTTTCTTATTTTACGCTATCATATATCTATATAATATATGGGAGTCTGTGTACAGTCTGAGAGGAAGTGTTAAACTTCGACCGCACCTGATCTGGGTAATGCCAGCGGAGGGAACGATACTTAGTCTATTCTGGACCTTTTCCATATATGGTAAAGGTTTTTCTTTTTGTCAAAGGAAAACGAGAAGAGGAGGTTTTTATGAAAGCAAGCATTGCCTTGCAAGTTTTACCCCTAGCACAGGGGATTGATCGGATAGCTGTTATCGATCAAGTCATTGCTTATCTGCAAGCTCAAGAAGTGACCATGGTGGTGACACCATTTGAAACGGTCTTGGAAGGGGAGTTTGATGAGCTCATGCGCATTCTCAAAGAAGCGCTGGAAGTGGCAGGGCAGGAGGCAGATAATGTCTTTGCCAATGTCAAAATAAATGTAGGAGAGATTTTAAGTATTGATGAGAAACTTGAAAAGTATACTGAGACGACACATTAGTCTATTGGGCTTTCTCGGAGTTTTGTCAATCTGGCAGTTAGCAGGTTTGCTTAAACTTCTCCCCAAGTTTATCCTGCCGACACCTCTTGAAATCCTCCAGTCTTTTGTGCGTGATAGAGAATTTCTCTGGCACCATAGCTGGGCGACCTTGAGAGTGGCTTTGCTAGGTCTAATTTTGGGAGTCTTGATTGCCTGTCTCATGGCTGTACTTATGGATAGTTTGACTTGGCTCAATGACCTGATTTACCCTATGATGGTGGTTGTTCAGACTATCCCGACTATTGCTATAGCCCCTATCCTGGTCTTGTGGCTAGGTTATGGCATTCTGCCCAAGATTGTCCTGATTATCTTGACGACAACCTTCCCTATCATCGTCAGCATTTTGGACGGTTTTAGGCATTGCGACAAGGATATGCTGACCTTGTTTAGTCTGATGCAGGCCAAGCCTTGGCAAATCCTGTGGCATTTTAAAATTCCAGTCAGCCTGCCTTACTTTTATGCAGGTCTGAGGGTCAGTGTCTCCTACGCCTTTATCACAACAGTGGTATCTGAGTGGTTGGGAGGCTTTGAAGGACTAGGTGTCTACATGATTCAGTCCAAGAAACTGTTTCAGTATGATACCATGTTTGCTATTATTATTCTGGTATCGATTATCAGCCTTTTGGGTATGAAGTTGGTCGATATCAGCGAGAAATATGTTATTAAATGGAAACGTTCTTAGAATAAGAATGTTTCTGAAAAAGAAAAGAGGAAATCAAAATGAAGAAAACATGGAAAGTGTTTTTAACGCTTGTGACAGCTCTTGTAGCTGTTGTGCTTGTGGCCTGTGGTCAAGGAACTACTTCTAAGGATAACAAAGAGGCAGAACTCAAGAAGATTGACTTTATCCTAGACTGGACGCCAAATACCAATCACACAGGGCTTTATGTTGCCAAGGAAAAAGGTTATTTCAAAGAAGCTGGAGTGGATGTTGATTTGAAATTGCCACCAGAAGAAAGTTCTTCTGACTTGGTTATCAATGGTAAGGCACCATTTGCAGTGTATTTCCAAGACTACATGGCTAAGAAATTGGAAAAAGGGGCAGGAATTACTGCCGTTGCAGCTATTGTTGAACACAATACATCAGGAATCATCTCTCGTAAATCTGACAATGTAAGCAGTCCAAAAGACTTGGTTGGTAAGAAATACGGAACTTGGAATGACCCAACTGAACTGGCTATGTTGAAAACCTTGGTAGAGTCACAAGGTGGGGACTTTGATAAAGTCGAAAAAGTACCAAACAACGACTCAAACTCAATCACACCGATTGCCAATGGTGTCTTTGATACTGCTTGGATTTACTACGGTTGGGATGGTATCCTTGCTAAATCTCAAGGTGTAGATGCTAACTTCATGTACTTGAAAGACTATGTCAAGGAGTTTGACTACTATTCACCAGTTATCATCGCAAACAATGACTATTTGAAAGATAACAAAGAAGAAGCTCGTAAAGTCATCCAAGCTATCAAAAAAGGTTACCAATATGCTATGGAGCATCCAGAAGAAGCAGCTGATATCCTCATCAAAAATGCACCTGAACTCAAGGAAAAACGTGACTTTGTCATCGAATCTCAAAAATACTTGTCAAAAGAATACGCAAGCGACAAGGAAAAATGGGGTCAATTTGATGCAGCTCGCTGGAATGCCTTCTACAAATGGGATAAAGAAAATGGTATCCTTAAAGAAGATTTGACAGACAAAGGCTTCACCAACGAATTTGTGAAATAATGACAGAAATTAGACTAGAACACGTCAGTTATGCCTATGGTCAGGAGAGGATTTTAGAGGACATCAATCTGAAAGTCACTTCAGGTGAAGTGGTTTCCATCCTAGGCCCAAGTGGTGTTGGAAAGACCACCCTCTTTAATCTAATCGCTGGGATTTTAGAAGTTCAGTCAGGGAGAATTGTCCTTGATGGTGAAGAAAATCCCAAGGGGCGCGTGAGTTATATGTTGCAAAAGGACTTGCTCTTGGAGCACAAGACGGTGCTTGGCAATATCATTCTGCCCCTCTTGATTCAAAAGGTGGATAAGGCAGAAGCTATTGCTCGCGCAGATGAAATTCTTGCGACCTTCCAGTTGACAGCTGTACGAGACAAGTATCCCCATGAACTTAGTGGGGGGATGCGTCAGCGTGTGGCCTTGCTCAGGACCTATCTTTTCGGGCACAAGCTCTTTCTATTGGATGAGGCCTTTAGCGCCTTGGATGAGATGACCAAGATGGAACTCCACGCTTGGTATCTTGAGATTCATAAGCGGTTGCAGCTCACAACTTTGATTATTACTCATAGTATCGAGGAGGCCCTCAATCTCAGCGACCGCATCTATATCTTGAAAAATCGCCCTGGGCAGATTGTTTCAGAAATTAAACTAGATTGGTCCCAGAGCGAGGACAAGGAAGTCCAAAAGATTGCCTACAAACGTCAAATCTTGGCAGAATTAGGCTTAGATAAGTAGAAAAATAGGGAGTTGGTGAAGATTATCCTTTACCAGCGCCCTTTTTCTTTTAAAAATGAGAAAATTTCGGTATAATAGTCAAAGATAGTCAAGGTTTAAAGAGAGAGGTGGGTTTGTAATGAGATTTAAAAATACATCGGATCATATTGAGGCCTACATCAAGGCGATTTTAGATCAATCTGGTATTGTGGAGTTGCAACGGAGTCAGTTGGCAGATACCTTTCAGGTTGTTCCTAGTCAGATCAACTATGTGATCAAGACACGCTTTACGGAAAGTAGAGGCTACTTGGTTGAAAGTAAGCGTGGTGGCGGAGGCTACATTCGTATAGGACGGATTGAGTTTTCTAGTCATCATGAAATGCTCAGGGAGCTGCTTTATTCGATTGGCGAGCGAGTTAGTCAAGAAATTTATGAAGATATTCTGCAGCTTTTGGTTGAGCAGGAATTGATGACCAAGCAGGAGATGAATTTGCTAGTATCAGTAGCTTTGGATCGCGTTTTAGGAGAAGAAGCTCCAGTTGTTCGTGCAAACATGCTACGACAGGTCATACAAGAGGTAGATAGAAAAGGGAAGTAAGATGAACTATTCAAAAGCATTGAATGAATGTATCGAAAGTGCCTACATGGTTGCTGGCCATTTTGGAGCTCGTTACCTAGAGTCTTGGCACTTGTTGATTGCCATGTCCAATCACAGTTATAGTGTGGCAGGGGCAACTTTAAATGATTATCCATATGAGATGGACCGTTTAGAAGAGGTGGCTTTGGAACTGACTGAAACGGACTATAGCCAGGATGAAACCTTTACGGAATTGCCGTTCTCCCATCGTTTGCAGGTCCTTTTTGACGAAGCGGAATATGTGGCGTCAGTGGTCCATGCTAAGGTGCTAGGGACAGAGCATGTCCTCTATGCGATTTTGCATGATGGCAATGCCTTGGCGACTCGTATCTTGGAGAGGGCTGGTTTTTCTTATGAAGACAAGAAAGATCAGGTCAAGATTGCTGCCCTTCGTCGAAATCTAGAAGAACGTGCAGGTTGGACTCGTGAAGACCTCAAGGCTCTACGCCAACGCCATCGTACAGTAGCTGATAAGCAAAATTCTATGGCTAACATGATGGGCATGCCCCAGACTCCGAGTGGTGGTCTCGAGGATTATACGCATGATTTGACAGAGCAAGCGCGTTCTGGCAAGTTAGAACCAGTCATCGGTCGGGATAAGGAAATCTCGCGTATGATTCAAATCTTGAGCCGTAAAACCAAGAATAATCCTGTCTTGGTTGGGGATGCTGGTGTCGGGAAAACAGCCTTGGCGCTTGGGCTCGCTCAGCGTATTGCTAGTGGTGATGTACCTGCGGAAATGGCTAAGATGCGCGTGTTAGAGCTTGATTTGATGAATGTCGTTGCAGGGACACGCTTCCGTGGTGACTTTGAAGAGCGCATGAATAATATCATTAAGGATATTGAAGAAGATGGCCAAGTCATCCTCTTTATCGATGAGCTCCATACCATCATGGGTTCTGGTAGTGGAATTGATTCAACTCTGGATGCGGCCAATATCTTGAAGCCAGCCTTGGCGCGTGGAACCTTGAGAACAGTTGGTGCCACCACTCAGGAAGAATATCAAAAACATATCGAAAAAGATGCTGCCCTTTCTCGTCGTTTCGCTAAAGTAACGATTGAAGAGCCAAGTGTTGCAGACAGCATGACCATTTTGCAAGGTTTGAAGGCGACTTATGAGAAACATCACCGTGTGCAAATCACAGATGAAGCGGTTGAAACAGCTGTCAAGATGGCCCATCGTTACTTGACTAGTCGCCATTTGCCAGACTCTGCTATTGATCTCTTGGATGAAGCAGCAGCAACAGTGCAAAATAAGGCTAAGCATGTAAAAGCAGACGATTCTGACTTAAGCCCAGCTGACAAGGCCTTGATGGATGGTAAGTGGAAACAGGCAGCTCAGCTAATCGCCAAAGAAGAGGAAGTGCCTGTCTATAAAGACTTGGTGACAGAGTCTGATATTTTGACCACCTTGAGTCGCTTGTCAGGTATCCCCGTTCAAAAACTGACTCAGACTGATGCTAAGAAATACTTAAACTTGGAAGCGGAACTGCACAAACGTGTCATCGGTCAAGATCAAGCAGTTTCAAGCATTAGCCGTGCCATTCGCCGCAACCAGTCAGGTATTCGTAGTCACAAGCGTCCGATTGGTTCCTTTATGTTCTTAGGGCCTACAGGTGTCGGTAAGACCGAATTGGCCAAGGCTCTAGCAGAAGTTCTTTTTGATGACGAATCAGCCCTTATCCGTTTTGATATGAGTGAGTATATGGAGAAATTCGCAGCCAGCCGTCTCAACGGAGCTCCTCCAGGTTATGTGGGCTACGAAGAAGGTGGGGAGTTGACTGAGAAGGTTCGTAACAAACCCTATTCCGTTCTCCTCTTTGATGAAGTAGAGAAGGCCCACCCAGACATCTTTAATGTTCTCTTGCAGGTCTTGGATGATGGTGTCTTGACCGATAGCAAGGGACGCAAAGTTGACTTTTCAAATACTATTATCATCATGACGTCAAATCTCGGTGCGACAGCCCTTCGTGATGACAAGACAGTTGGTTTTGGGGCAAAGGATATTCGTTTTGACCAGGAAAATATGGAAAAACGTATGTTTGAAGAGTTGAAAAAGGCTTATAGACCTGAGTTTATCAACCGTATTGATGAAAAGGTGGTCTTCCATAGCCTGTCTAGTGACCATATGCAGGAAGTGGTGAAGATTATGGTCAAGCCTTTAGTGGCAAGTTTGGCTGAAAAAGGCATTGACTTGAAATTACAAGCTTCAGCTCTGAAATTGTTAGCAAATCAAGGATATGACCCAGAGATGGGAGCTCGCCCACTTCGCAGAACCCTGCAAACAGAAGTGGAGGACAAGTTGGCAGAATTTCTTCTTAAGGGAGATTTAGTGGCAGGCAGCACACTTAAGATTGGTGTTAAAGCAGGCCAGTTAAAATTTGATATTGTATAAAAGAATAAAAGTATCAGCGACCATAACTCACAGTGGAGTGATACTCAATGAAAATCAAAGAGCAAACTAGGAAGATAGCCGCAGGTTGCTCAAAACGCTGTTTTGAGGTTGCAGATAGAGCTGACGTGGTTTGAAGAGATTTTCGAAGAGTATGAAACTAAAACCTATAGCTTCTAAAGGATCCATGGTTTTCACTATTCAACTCAAAATTCATATGTTTATTACCCTCCATCGTATTTGTCTTAGAGCGTGTGTAGTAGAAAAAGAGCAGTCTTATCTGAAATTTTTATCCTTTCGAAAGAGACCTGTTTCTTTTTTGCCTGTCAAACCCGTTCTAGCTGGTATTTGAAAAATCAAACTAAGCTGCAAGATGAATGATTTTCTTGTATTTACGTTGTTGTTGACAACAAGTAGCGGATAAATGAAATCCATTCCATTATCATAGATGATAGGCTGGTAGGAAATTTTCAAATAGCATACAGGAAATAGATGTGTGAAGTTCCGGTAGTAGAAAGGGAGAGAGATGAACATTTTAGTTGCAGATGACGAGGAAATGATTAGAGAAGGAATTGCAGCATTTCTGACAGAAGAGGGTTATCATGTCATTATGGCTAAGGATGGACAAGAGGCCTTGGAAAAATTTCAAGATCTCCCTATCCATCTCATGGTACTGGATTTAATGATGCCTAGGAAGAGTGGTTTTGAAGTGTTAAAAGAAATCAATCAAGAGCACGATATTCCTGTCATCGTCTTGAGTGCTCTAGGAGATGAAACTACTCAGTCACAGGTATTTGATCTCTATGCTGATGATCATGTGACAAAGCCTTTTTCTTTGGTACTGCTTGCCAAGCGTATTAAAGCGCTTATCAGACGTTACTACGTCATAGAGGATCTTTGGCAATATCAGGATGTAACAGTGGATTTTACCTCTTACAAAGCACATTATAAAAATGAAGAAATTGATCTCAAACCAAAGGAATTATTGGTACTAAAGTGTTTGATTCAGCATAAAAATCAAGTTTTAAGTAGAGAGCAGATATTGGAAGAAATTTCAAAAGATGTAGCTGATTTACCTTGTGATAGGGTCGTTGATGTCTATATTCGTACTCTTCGCAAAAAATTAGCTTTAGATTGCATTGTGACTGTGAAAAATGTTGGGTATAAGATTAGCTTATGATAAAAAATCCTAAATTATTAACCAGGTCTTTTTTAAGAAGTTTTGCAATTCTAGGTGGTGTTGGTCTAGTCATTCATATAGCTATTTATTTGACCTTTCCTTTTTATTATATTCAATTGGAGGGGGAAAAGTTTAATGAGAGCGCAAGAGTGTTTACGGAGTATTTAAAGACTAAGACAGCTGACGAAATTCCAAGCTTACTCCAATCTTATTCAAAGTCCTTGACTATATCTGCTCACCTTAAAAGAGATATCTTAGATAAGCGGCTCCCTCTTGTGCATGACTTGGATATTAAAGATGGAGAGCTATCAAATTATATTGTGATGTTAGATATGCCTGTTAGTACAGCAGATGGTAAACAGGTAACGGTGCAATTTGTGCAGGGAGTGGATATCTACAAAGAAGCAAAGAATATTTTGCTTTTGTATCTCCCATATACATTTTTGGTTACAATTGCTTTTTCCTTTGTTTTTTCTTATTTTTATACGAAACGCTTGCTCAATCCTCTTTTTTACATTTCAGAAGTGACTAGTAAGATGCAAGATTTGGATGACAATATTCGTTTTGATGAAAGCAGAAAAGATGAAGTTGGTGAAGTTGGAAAGCAGATTAATGGTGTGTATGAGCACTTGTTGAAGGTTATTCATGAGTTGGAAAATCGCAATGAGCAAATTGTAAAATTGCAAAATCAAAAGGTTTCCTTTGTCCGTGGAGCATCACATGAATTAAAGACACCTCTAGCTACTCTCAGGATTATCTTAGAAAATATGCAATATAATGTGGGAGATTATAAAGATCATCCTAAGTATCTTGAAAAGAGTATTGATAAAATCGATCAGATGAGTTTCTTGCTAGAGGAAGTGTTGGAATCTTCTAAATTTCAAGAATGGACAGAGTGCAGTGAGATTTTAATGGTAAATACCGTTTTGACAGATGTTTTGTCTCGATATCAGGAATTGGTATTTTCTAAAAATCTTGTGATTGATAATCAGTTGACTACTGATACAAAAGTAAGGATGAGCTTGAAGGCTTTGGATAAAGTCTTGACAAATCTTATCAGTAATGCTATTAAGTACTCAGATCAATCTGGCATTGTGACTATTTCTGAGCAAGATGGTTATCTTTCTATTAGGAATACATGTGCTCCGTTGAATCAGGAAGAGTTAGAACATTTATTTGATATTTTTTACCATTCACAAATTGTAACAGACAGAGAAACAGGATCAGGGTTGGGTCTTTATATTGTTAAGAATATCTTAGAGAGTCATCGTATGTCCTATAGTTTCTTGCCTTATGAACAAGGGATGGAATTTAAAATCTGCTTGTTACCAGATAGTTAGCTTTTAGTGATACTCTTTTCTTACTTGAGGATGATTTAAGGAAGCATAGTTTGAATGGTAGTGATAGAGTAAATCAAAGAACGGAATCAGTTTTCGTTCTTTTTCTTTTTCAATTCATATTGGGTTAACATAGAGATGTTACAGTAGTGGTAAAGAAAGGGGATCGTGATGATAGCAATAATCATTATCTGTGTATTTTTAATTCGCTTGTTGTTCCTCAAGAAATCAATTGCAAATGAAAAACGGCTTCGTAGGGATGGTGGGCGAGAATTTGGCATTAAAAATACCAAACGTCTTACCTTGGTTCATATTGTTTTTTATCTGGCTTGTTTTATGGAAGCCCTAGTCTATCGACCGTCTTTCAATATGATGAGTGTTGTGGGTTTGGTGCTCCTGATATTTTCTATGTTGATGTTGCTACTTGTTATTCATCTGCTTGGGGATATTTGGACAGTCAAGTTGATGTTAGCACCGAATCATAAGTTTGTGGATCATGTCTTATTTAGGACAGTAAAACATCCCAATTACTTTTTAAATATCCTTCCTGAGTTGATTGGCTTGACCTTGCTGAGTCATGCCTATATGACTTTTGTTTTAGTTTTTCCAGTTTATGCAGTTATTTTGTATCGACGAATAGCTGAAGAGGAAAAGTTATTACATGAAGTTATAATCCCAAATGGAAGCATAAAGAGATAAATACAAGATTCAATTCATATACAGTTCATATTGAAATGATATAGTAGTGTTAAGAAAAATATTGGAGGAAATAATTATGTTTGCATCAAAAAGTGAGAGAAAAGTACGTTATTCAATTCGTAAATTTAGTGTTGGAGTAGCTAGTGTAGTGGTTGCTAGTCTGTTCTTAGGAGGAGTAGTCCATGCAGAAGTGGTTGGAGGTGGAAATAGCCCCATGGTTACATCTAGTGGGCAAGATAGGTTGAAGGAATATAGACAGCAGTTGATAAAAGAGTTGGAAGATACGGATTTATCTAGTGATAGAAAAGCTGACTATAGAAAACAAATTGAAGATGGGAAGGACTATTCAACATTAGCGAGCGTACAAAATCAATTTTATGATGAGGCTCGGACAATACGTGAGACTAAACGTAATGAGGCAGTTGTTCAAGCTAAGTTACTTCTATCTAAATATATGGAACATCGCTTAGACGAACTTACAAAATTGGAAAAACAAGATAATTCTAAAATCGGGGAGATAGTAGAGGGTGTTAAAAGTATTGTCCGAAAGTATCAAAGTATGTTTGATGAAGCTTATGATGAGGCAGAAGTGGAACAGATGAGACAAAAAGGACAAAGTGAGCTAGATAAGTTGGTAGAGGACTTTAAGAATAGTTTATCAAATCAACAAAGTGAACCATCAGGAAATTCTAATTCTTCTAATGGTAGAGGTGATACGACTAAGCCTGCGAATCAAGGATTAGATTCTGATTCACCTTCTGGAAAAGAACATAATAATCCAACTCCACCAAAAGTAGAAAATCAAGGAGGAAATATAGTTTCTACTGAAAAAACTACGGAGACAAATCTTAAAGAAGCTAAAGAAACTGCTAAAACAACTTTGGATAATTATAGAAAAAGTCGTTTAACAAAATTAAATCCAGCTGCTTTTTGGTTTGGAGACCTCTTGTTGGCGTCTCAAAAGACTTTATCCGAATATAGTACGCAATTTGAGAGTGCTTCGAGTAAAGAAGAATTGAAAGCTCTGATAGAAAAATCTAAACAGGCAATTGATGAACTGATAGCTACTCATCAAAATAGAGAAATCGATTTAGAGCGAAATAAGGCAAAGGAAGAGGTCACTAAACATCTAACAGGTTTATTGGATGATATCAAGAAAAATTTAGAAAAAGAGCAACATATCAATACCGTAGAGCTAATTAAAAATCTAAAAGATATTGAAAAAACGTATTTGCATAAATTAGATGAATCAACCCAAAAAGCCCAACTAAAGAAACTGGTGGCAGAGAGTCAATCAAAACTAGATGAAGCTTTGTCTAACTTTAAAAAAGGCTTATCTTCTTCGTCAAATTCAGGATCCTCCACTAAACCAGAAACTCCAGAAAAATCAGAGCAACCGAAACCAAGCAAACCTGCGGAACCAGAGGTAGGGAATCAGAGTGACAAACCTGCACCTTCTCTTTCAGATACAAAAGAAGTTCAAGATTTAATCAAAAAGGGATTTCAAGAACTAGAAAAATTAGAAAAATCTTTACAAGAGTTGAACGAGAAAGCAGAGTTGCCAGATGAAGAATTTTATGGAAAACAAAAGACCATTTGGGATGATCAAAAAAGTACGATACAAAAATCTATAAAAGATTTTAAGGATATTGTGAAAGATATAGCTTCTCAATATCATAAGGAAAATTATTTCAAAAAATATAACTCGGACTTTAAAGATTATCAGCTCTATGTTCAAATGGAGATAATGACTAGGCAGGTAAGAGACTACTTGCTAAGATACCCTAAAGATGGAGATATCATAAAAGAATTTGAATCTGGTATGAAGCAGACTGCGTCGGATAATTATAGCAATTTATCTGGTGATAATTTAAAGGGATATTTTGAAAAGAATTTCCGCTCAGCTTTTGAGAAAATCCAAGAGATTGTAAGAAAATTGGAGAAGAAAGCACCAGCTCCAAAAACTCCAGAAAAATCAGAGCAACCTACTCCAAGCAAACCTGCGGAAAAGGAGCAGAACCCATCAGGTTCAACCACAGGAAGTCAATCAGGTTCCACTAGCTCTTCAGGAAGTTCTAGTGCTTCCACTAAACCAAAATCTCCAGAAAAACCAGGGGAACCTGCTCCAAGTAAATCTGCGGAAAAAGAGCAGAACCCATCAGATTCAACCACAGGAAGTCACTCCGGTTCCACTAGCTCTTCAGGAAATTCTAGTGCTTCCACTAAACCAAAATCTCCAGAAAAAGAGCAAGAAGTAGAACCATCTACCCCAAGTAAACCATCAGGAAACGAGACAAATTCTTCATCTCCTACAAGATCTAACAGTCTTTCTCCTACTCTCTCATCTCAACCGACATCTACTGTTCAAAAGGTATTTACAACTCAAAATGGGAATGCCAAGATTACTGTTATGTTTGAAACTGCTACAGAAGCAGACTCTGTCAATCTTAAAGAGGTAACAACAAAAGAAATGATTGATAATGTTACCCGTCAAACAGGGCAAGGAACAGTGCGCATATTTGATATTTCCCTTTCAAAAGATGGAAAAGAAACCCATGTGAAGGGAGAGAGAGTAGTTCGTCTTGCAATTGGTAATATTGATTCTGAGATTCAAGTTTACCATGTGAAAGAAAATGGAGAGTTGGAGTTGCTCCCATCAACAGTTGAAAATGGGCAAGTCGTTTTCAAAACGAGTCATTTCAGCTTATTTGCGATTAAAACACTTCCTAAAAAACAAATGGCTACCGAGCCAGAGGCAAATAGGGAAGGAAAAACTCAATCTGATGATAAGGAAATGGTTCTTCTTGCTGATAAAGCAAATCAAATGAGTGAAAATCGTTCAAATTCAGATAAAAAAGATAAGCAAGTGCTCCCATCAACTGGAACAATGTCAACGCTGCTTATGGAATTCTTAGGTCTTATATCTCTAGTAGGTGTTTATCTATTAAGAGGAAAAAAGACGGAGAATGACTAATTTCATATAGATATTGCTTGCCTGTATAAATCAAAGAAAACCCGTAAACTTTAAGATAGTTACGGGTTTTTGTCTATTAAGCCTTATCCAACTGCAAGAGGGCTTCAATCTCTGCTAGGGTGCTAGCTTGTGAAATAGCTCCACGGAGCTTGGCTGCGCCAGATGTTCCACGGAGGTAGTGAGGAGCGAGGCCGCGGAATTCACGAACTGCGACGTTTTCCCCTTTGAGGTTAATCAAGCGTTTCAAGTGTTCGTAGGCGATTTTCATCTTGTCTTCAAAAGTCAAATCAGGGAGGATTTCTCCTGTTTCAAAGTAATGGTTGATTTGATTGAAGAGGTAAGGATTTCCCATGGCTGCACGGCCAATCATGACTGCGTCAGCACCGACTTCTTCGATGCGTTGCTTGGCTTCTTGGACAGTACGGATATCACCGTTGGCGATAAATGGAATCTTGGTCAAAGCTTGAGCGACCTTGTGCAGGGTCTCAAGGTCTGCGTGACCTGTATACATTTGCTCACGGGTACGGCCATGCATGGCGAGGGCAGAAACACCTGCTGCTTCAGCAGCGAGGGCATTTTCTACTGCAAGAGATGGATCAGCCCAGCCTGTACGCATTTTGACAGTAAGTGGAATATCAAGGACAGATTGGACCTTGTTGATGATAGAGTAAATCTTGTCTGGATCCTTGAGCCACATAGCACCAGCTTCGTTCTTCACGATTTTGTTGACAGGGCATCCCATGTTGATATCCACGATATCGGTTTTGGTGTTTTCTTGGATGAATTCTGCTGCGCGTGCTAGGCTGTCTTCATCACTTCCAAAAAGTTGGATAGAAACAGGGTTTTCGCCTTCATCGATATGAAGCATGTGCAGGGTTTTTTCGTTGTTGTATTGGATTCCCTTGTCAGAGACCATTTCCATGACAACGAGTCCAGCTCCAAGCTCTTTTGCGATGGTCCGAAAGGCTGAGTTGGTGACACCAGCCATGGGTGCTAAAACAGTACGATTGGGAATCTCAACATTGCCAATCATAAAAGGTGTATTAAGATTTGTCACGAATGAGTTCCTCCAGGTCGTTTTCATCAAAGTTGTAAGTAGTTTGGCAGAATTGACAAGTGATTTCTGCTCCGTGGTCTTCCTCTTTCATTTCCTGTAAGTCTGAGCTTGGAAGGCTGGCAAGAGCGTTCATAAAGCGCTCATGGCTACAGTCACATTGGAAACGGATTTCTTCTTCAGAAAGACGCTTGTAGGCCTCGTCACCGTAGATAGCTTTGAGGAGGGCTTCGATATGGTCTTCACTTTCGAGAAGCGTTGAGATAGCTGGCATTTCTTGGATGCGTTTTTCAAAGCGAGCAATCTCTTCTTCCTTGGCTCCCGGCAAGACTTGAACTAGGAAACCACCTGCAACCTTGACCTTGTCTTCCTCGTCTAAAAGGACATTGAGACCGACTGCAGAAGGGGTCTGTTGGCTTTCAGTAAGGTAAAAGGCAAGGTCTTCACCAATCTCTCCAGAGATGAGTGGGGTCAAGGAAGTATAAGGATTTCCAATGCCGTAGTCTGTGATAACGAGGAATTGACCATTTCCAACAAAAGGTCCGACTAGAACTTCACCAGTTGCAGTCTTTTTGATGTCAACACCAGGATTTTGAACGTAACCTTTGACATTCCCCTTGGTATCAGCGACGGTGATGATAGCACCTAGAGAGCTAGATCCCAGTACCTTAACGGTTAGTTTGGTATTTCCTTTTTCATTGGCTGCGAGAATCTGGCTAGCGATAAGAGTTCGACCAAGCGCTACAGTTGAGCTGGCTTGGGTTTGGTGTTTTTCTTGAGCAGTGCGGACGGTTTCCGTGCTATCAAGGACAAAAGCACGAAAGGCTCCGCTTTCTGATATAGTTTTAATAATTTTATCCATAGCTACTATTTTAGCATAAAAATGCCCAAAGGGGGAGCCGTGTGTTTGTTGATTTTTAGGATAATGGACTGGGAAATTATCATGAAAGTAAAAAGAGAAACAGATTATTTCAGCATTTGTAAGATTTATGCTATGCTTAAGGTAGAAAATGAAAGGGGTAACAAATGTATTTAGGAGATTTGATGGAAAAGGCTGAATCTGGCCAATTTTCAATCCTTTCCTTTCTATTACAAGAGTCTCAGACGACTGTCAAGGCTGTAATGGAGGAAACAGGATTTTCAAAAGCAACTCTAACCAAATATATCACCCTGCTCAATGACAAGGCTTTGGACAGTGGCTTAGAGCTGACTATCTCCTTAGAAGATGAAAATCTGCGTCTGTCAATCGGTGCAGCTACCAAGGGGAGAGATATTCGGAGCTTGTTTTTGGAGAATGCTGTTAAATACCAGATTTTGGTCTATCTTCTCTACCACCAACAGTTTTTAGCCCATCAGCTGGCTCAAGAATTGATGATTAGCGAGGCTACGCTTGGTCGTCACTTAGCTAGTTTAAATCAGATTTTGTCAGAATTTGATTTATCCATCCAAAATGGACGTTGGCGAGGTCCAGAGCATCAGATTCGCTATTTCTATTTCTGTCTTTTTCGCAAGGTCTGGTCAAGTCAGGAGTGGGAAGGTCACATGCAGAAACCAGAGAGAAAGCAGGAAATTACTACACTAGAAGAAATCTGCGGTGCGAGTTTGTCTTCAGGGCAGAAATTGGACTTGGTTCTCTGGTCTCATATCAGTCAACAACGTCTCCGTGTCAATGCCTGTCAGTTTCAAGTCATAGAAGAGAAAATGCATGGCTATTTTGACAATATTTTCTACCTTCGTTTGCTGAGAAAGGCACCTTCCTTTTTTGCTGGGCAACACCTTCCTCTAGGAACTGAGGATGGTGAGATGATGATATTCTTCTCTTTCCTCCTATCTCATCGCATTCTTCCTCTTCATACTATGGAGTATATCCTTGGTTTTGGAGGGCAGTTGGCAGATTTACTGACGCAATTGATTCAAGAAATGAAGAAAGAGGAGTTGCTGGGGGATTATACAGAGGACCATGTTACCTATGAACTCAGTCAGCTTTGTGCTCAAGTCTATCTATACAAGGGCTATATCTTACAGGATCGCTACAAGTACCAGTTAGAGAATCGTCATCCATATTTGCTGATGGAACATGATTTTAAGGAGACAGCAGAGGAGATTTTTCATGCTCTACCTGCCTTTCAGCAGGGGACAGATTTGGATAAGAAAATTCTCTGGGAATGGCTCCAGTTGATCGAATATATGGCTGAAAATGGTGGCCAGCATATGCGGATTGGTCTGGATTTGACATCTGGTTTTCTTGTCTTTTCAAGGATGGCAGCCATTTTGAAACGGTATTTGGAATACAATCGTTTTATCACCATTGAAGCCTATGACCGAACTCGGCATTATGATTTGCTGGTTACCAATAACCCTATTCATAAGAAGGAACAGACACCAGTCTATTATTTAAAAAATGACTTGGATATGGAGGATTTGGCAGCGATTCGTCAGTTATTATTCACTTAAGAGGCTTGGTTAACCCAGGCCTTTTTTGTGAAATTCACACAATCTCCTCACATTTTTTTAAAAATTAAAAAAAGTTGATAAACAAGAAAGCGCTTTATTTTGTATACTAGTAAGTGAAAAGAGGAAACATCCTCAAGATCTTTATCAGGAGGACAGCACATGTCACAAGAAAAATACATTATGGCTATTGACCAGGGAACAACAAGTTCTCGTGCCATTATCTTTAATAAAAAGGGAGAAAAGGTTAGCTCTAGTCAAAAAGAATTCACACAAATCTTCCCACAAGCAGGTTGGGTTGAGCACAATGCCAATGAAATTTGGAACTCTGTTCAGTCAGTTATTGCTGGAGCTTTCATCGAAAGTGGTGTCAAGCCAAATCAAATCGAGGCAATCGGGATTACCAACCAGCGTGAAACGACGGTTGTCTGGGATAAGAAAACAGGACTTCCTATCTACAATGCTATCGTTTGGCAATCACGCCAGACAGCACCTTTGGCTGAACAACTAAAAAGCCAAGGTTATGTGGAAAAATTCCATGAAAAGACTGGTTTGATCATCGATGCTTACTTCTCTGCGACCAAGGTTCGTTGGATTTTGGACCATGTAGAGGGCGCTCAAGAGAGAGCTGAAAAGGGTGAATTGCTCTTTGGTACCATTGATACTTGGTTGGTTTGGAAATTGACAGACGGTGCGGCTCACGTAACGGACTACTCAAATGCAGCTCGTACCATGCTTTATAACATTAAAGAACTCAAATGGGATGATGAGATTCTGGAAATCCTCAACATTCCTAAGGCTATGCTTCCAGAAGTTCGTTCTAACTCTGAAATTTACGGTAAGACAGCTCCATTCCATTTCTATGGTGGAGAAGTCCCAATCTCAGGTATGGCTGGGGACCAACAGGCAGCCCTATTTGGACAGTTGGCCTTTGAACCAGGTATGGTCAAGAATACTTATGGAACAGGTTCTTTCATCATCATGAACACTGGGGAAGAGATGCAGTTGTCTGAGAACAACCTTTTGACAACCATTGGTTACGGTATCAATGGCAAGGTTTACTATGCTTTGGAAGGTTCTATCTTCATCGCAGGAAGTGCCATTCAGTGGCTTCGTGATGGACTTCGCATGGTTGAAAATTCACCAGAATCTGAAAAATACGCTCGTGATTCTCACAATGATGATGAAGTTTATGTAGTTCCAGCCTTTACAGGTCTAGGTGCTCCATACTGGAACCAAAATGCTCGCGGTTCTGTCTTTGGATTGACTCGTGGAACAAGTAAGGAAGACTTTATCAAGGCAACTCTTCAATCGATTGCTTATCAAGTGCGTGACATCATCGACACCATGCAAGTGGATGCTCAGACAGCTATCCAAGTCTTGAAAGTAGACGGTGGTGCAGCTATGAACAACTTCCTCATGCAGTTCCAAGCTGACATCTTGGGAATCGATATCGCACGCGCCAAAAACTTGGAAACAACAGCTCTAGGAGCAGCCTTCTTAGCTGGTTTGTCAGTAGGTTACTGGAAAAACTTGGATGAGTTGAAACTCTTGAACGAGACAGGAGAACTTTTTGAACCATCCATGAACGAATCGCGCAAGGAACAACTTTACAAGGGCTGGAAGAAGGCTGTAAAAGCAACCCAAGTCTTTGCGGAAGTAGACGACTAATAAAGCGATTTATTTAGAAAGTGTGTAAGTATGGAATTTTCAAAGAAAACACGTGAATTGTCAATTAAAAAAATGCAGGAACGCACCCTGGACCTCTTGATTATCGGGGGAGGAATCACAGGAGCTGGTGTAGCCTTGCAGGCGGCAGCCAGTGGTCTAGATACTGGTTTGATTGAAATGCAAGACTTCGCAGAAGGGACATCTAGCCGTTCAACTAAATTGGTTCACGGAGGACTTCGTTACCTCAAACAATTTGACGTAGAAGTGGTGTCAGATACAGTTTCAGAACGTGCAGTGGTTCAACAAATCGCTCCACACATTCCAAAACCGGACCCAATGCTCTTACCAGTTTACGATGAAGATGGAGCGACCTTTAGCCTCTTCCGTCTGAAAGTAGCCATGGATCTTTACGACCTTTTGGCAGGAGTTAACAACACACCAGCTGCTAACAAGGTTTTGAGCAAGGAAGAAGTCTTGGAACGCCAGCCAAACTTGAAGAAAGAAGGCTTGGTAGGAGGTGGGGTTTATCTTGACTTCCGTAACAACGATGCCCGTCTCGTGATTGAAAACATCAAACGTGCCAACCAAGACGGTGCTCTCATTGCCAACCACGTGAAGGCAGAAGGCTTCCTCTTTGACGAAAGTGGCAAGATTACAGGTGTTGCAGCGCGTGATCTCTTGACAGACCAAGCCTTTGAAATCAAGGCGCGTCTGGTGATTAACACAACAGGTCCTTGGAGCGACAAGGTACGCAATTTGTCTAATAAGGGAACACAATTCTCACAAATGCGTCCAACTAAGGGAGTTCACCTGGTAGTGGATTCAAGCAAAATCAAGGTTTCACAGCCAGTTTACTTTGACACAGGTTTGGGTGATGGCCGGATGGTCTTTGTCCTCCCACGTGAAAACAAGACTTACTTTGGTACAACGGATACAGATTACACAGGTGATTTGGAACATCCAAAAGTGACTCAGGAAGATGTAGATTACCTACTTGGCATTGTCAATAACCGCTTCCCAGAAGCGAATATTACAGTTGCTGACATTGAAAGTAGCTGGGCAGGTCTTCGTCCATTGATCGCAGGCAATAGTGCTTCGGACTACAATGGTGGAAATAACGGTACAATCAGTGATGAAAGCTTTAACAACTTGATTGCGACTGTTGAATCTTATCTCTCTAAAGAAAAAACGCGTGAAGATGTTGAGTCTGCTGTCAGCAAGCTTGAAAGCAGCACATCTGAGAAGCATTTGGATCCATCTGCAGTTTCTCGTGGTTCGAGCTTGGACCGTGATGATAATGGTCTCTTGACTCTTGCTGGTGGTAAAATCACAGACTACCGTAAGATGGCTGAAGGAGCTATGGAGCGCGTGGTTGACATCCTCAAAGTAGAATTTGACCGTAGCTTTAAACTCATCAACTCTAAGACCTACCCTGTTTCAGGTGGGGAATTGAACCCAGCAAATGTGGACTCAGAAATCGAAGCCTTTGCGCAACTTGGAGTGTCACGTGGCTTGGATAGCAAGGAAGCTCATTACCTAGCAAATCTTTACGGTTCAAATGCACCGAAAGTCTTTGCTCTTGCTCATAGTTTGGAACAAGCGCCAGGACTCAGTTTGGCGGATACTTTGTCACTTCACTATGCAATGCGCAATGAGTTGACTCTGAGCCCAGTTGACTTCCTTCTTCGTCGTACCAACCATATGCTCTTTATGCGTGATAGTTTGGACAGCATCGTTGAGCCAGTTTTGGATGAAATGGGACGATTCTATGACTGGACAGAAGAAGAAAAAGCAGCTTACCGTGTTGATGTCGAAGCAGCTCTTGCTAACAACGATTTAGCAGAATTAAAAAATTAAGAAAAAATAAAAGAGGCGGAGGGCAGGACTCCTTGTCGCCCGCCCTTTCTTTTAATGGAGACAGAAAGATGATGAATGAATTATTTGGAGAATTTTTAGGGACTTTAATCCTGATTCTTCTAGGAAATGGTGTTGTTGCAGGTGTGGTTCTTCCTAAAACCAAGAGCAACAGCTCAGGTTGGATTGTGATTACCATGGGCTGGGGGATTGCAGTTGCGGTTGCAGTATTTGTATCCGGCAAGCTCAGTCCAGCTCATTTAAACCCAGCTGTGACCATCGGTGTGGCCTTAAAAGGTGGTTTGCCTTGGACTTCCGTTTTCCCTTACATCCTAGCTCAGTTCGCAGGGGCTATGCTGGGTCAGATTTTGGTTTGGTTGCAATTCAAACCTCACTACGAAGCAGAAGAAAATGCAGGCAATATCCTGGCAACCTTCAGTACTGGGCCAGCCATCAAGGATACAGTTTCTAACTTGATCAGTGAAATCCTTGGAACCTTTGTATTGGTCTTGACAATCTTTGCTTTGGGACTTTATGACCTTCAAGCAGGTATCGGAACCTTTGCAGTAGGAACTTTGATTGTCGGTATCGGTCTATCACTAGGTGGGACAACAGGTTATGCCTTGAACCCTGCACGTGACCTTGGACCTCGTATCATGCACAGTATCCTTCCAATTTCAAACAAGGGAGACGGAGACTGGTCTTATGCTTGGATTCCTGTTGTGGGACCTGTTATCGGTGCAGCCTTGGCCGTGCTTGTATTCTCACTTTTCTAGTTTAGAAAACAATTATGTTGATAGAGCTTGAGATGAAAATCTCAGGCTTTTTTCATGTGAAAAACCTCGCTTTTATTTTCTGTTATTTTATGCTAGAATATTAAAAATCAAATTTTAATTCCAAAGGTGGCAACTAAGATAGGAGCGTTACATGTCTAATTCATTTATCAAGTTGTTAGTCTCTCAATTGTTTGCAAATTTAGCAGATATTTTCTTTAGAGTAACAATCATTGCTAACATATACATTATTTCAAAATCAGTAATTGCCACATCACTAGTTCCCATTTTAATAGGGGTATCCTCTTTTGTTGCGAGTCTTTTAGTTCCTTTAGTTACTAAAAGGTTAGCACTAAATAGGGTTTTATCTTTATCCCAATTTGGAAAGACTATATTATTGGCGATACTGGTAGGACTGTTTACCGTAATGCAATCAGTAGCGCCTTTGGTGATCTATCTATTTGTTGTTACAATTTCCATATTAGATGGTTTTGCAGCACCTGTTTCCTATGCTATTGTGCCACGCTATGCGACCGATTTGGGTAAGGCTAATTCAGCCTTATCAATGAGTGGTGAAGCTGTTCAATTGGTGGGTTGGGGATTAGGTGGACTCTTATTTGCAACAATTGGTCTTTTACCTACCACGTTTATCATTTTAATCTTGTATATAATTTCTAGCTTTCTGATGTTATTTCTTCCTAACGCTGAAGTGGAGGTGTTAGAGTCAGAAACTAATCTTGAAATTTTGCTCAAAGGTTGGAAGTTAGTTGCTAGAGATCCTAGATTAAGACTTTTTGTATCAGCAAATTTATTGGAAATTTTTTCAAATACGATTTGGGTTTCTTCCATTATACTTGTTTTTGTAACTGAGTTATTAAATAAAACGGAAAGTTACTGGGGATATTCTAATACAGCATACTCTATTGGTATTATAATTAGTGGCTTAATTGCTTTTAGGCTATCTGAAAAGTTCCTTGCTGCTAAATGGGAAAGTATTCATTTTCCTCTTGTAGCTATGGCAATAGTGACACTGACTATTCTATATTTTCCAAACGCACAGATGTTTTTAGTATTTTCAGCTTTAGTTGGTATGTTATCGCAGCTAAAAGAAGTTCCTGAAAGTGTGTTTCTTCAGGAAACAGTAGAGGAAAATAACTTGGTTAATGTCTATTCTGTTCTTGAAGTGATTTCGACACTAGCATTTTCAGTATTTGTTTTGCTAATGAGCTATATTACTGAGACTTTTGGTATTAGCATCAGTTTTTGGTTATCAGCCATTTGTCTGATGATAGAAGCTATTTTAATTTACATCAGACGAGATTATTTTAAATAAGAGACTGGTTAAAAAGTCTTTAAAAATCAGAAAAGCGCATAGTATCAGGTGTTGAAAAAACTTGATATTGTGCGTTTTGTTATGAGAAAATTCACTTCATTTTCTCCTGAAATTGAGTTTTGACCCAGGATCACTCTATTTGAAATATACATAGAAAAACCGCATAATTTTAAAATTAGCTTAAATATAATGAAAATCTACGGCAAACAATTGAAAAAATACTATATAAAGTGGTACAATGGTAGAAAAATAAGCTAGTAAGAGTCTATCTTATTTAGCAAAAATTACAGAAATGAATGGTTTTTCTTGATGAAACAGAGAAAAGAATTGTACCTCTTTCTTGGTCGGACAGCCTTGTATTTTCTTATCTTTCTAGGGCTGCTTTACTTCTTTAGCTATCTTGGTCAGGGTCAAGGAAGCTTTATCTATAATGAATTTTAACTTGAAGGAGAATCCCTATTGTGTCAAATAAACCAATAGCAGATATGATTGAAACCATTGAGCATTTTGCTCAGACACAGCCTAGCTATCCTGTTTACAATGTTTTGGGGCAGGAACACACTTATGGAGATTTAAAGGCTGATTCGGATAGTTTGGCTGCAGCCATTGACCAACTAGGCTTGCCTGAGAAGTCTCCTGTGGTTGTTTTTGGTGGCCAAGAATATGAAATGTTGGGAACCTTTGTAGCGCTGACTAAGTCAGGTCATGCTTACATTCCCATTGACAGTCATTCAGCCTTGGAGCGAGTTTCAGCTATTTTAGAAGTGGCAGAGCCAAGCTTGATTATTGCCATTTCAGATTTTCCATTAGAGCAGGTTTCTACACCGATGATGAATCTAAATCAGGTTCAAGAAGCCTTTGCTCAAGAGACTAGTTATGAGATCACGCATCCAGTCAAGGGCGATGATAATTACTACATCATCTTTACTTCTGGTACAACTGGTAAGCCTAAGGGAGTGCAGATTTCCCATGATAACCTCCTCAGCTTTACCAATTGGATGATTACGGACAAGGAATTTGCGACGCCAAGTCGTCCACAAATGCTGGCTCAGCCACCTTATTCTTTTGACCTGTCTGTCATGTACTGGGCACCGACCTTGGCATTAGGTGGTACGCTTTTCGCTCTTCCTTCAGCTATTACTCAGGACTTTAAGCAACTCTTTGCGACCATCTTTTCATTGCCAATCGCTATCTGGACATCAACGCCTTCTTTTGCGGATATGGCCATGTTGTCAGAAGACTTTAATAGTGAGAAAATGCCTGGAATCACGCATTTCTACTTTGATGGTGAAGAATTGACGGTTAAAACGGCTCAAAAACTACGTGAGCGTTTCCCACATGCCCGTATTATCAATGCCTACGGCCCAACAGAAGCGACAGTAGCCCTATCAGCAGTTTCTGTGACAGACGAGATGTTGGCGACTCTCAAACGTCTACCAATCGGCTATACCAAGGCTGATTCTCCAACCTTTATCATTGACGAGGAAGGCAATAAATTGCCAAATGGCGAACAGGGAGAAATCATTGTTTCTGGACCAGCTGTTTCAAAAGGCTATATGAACAATCCTGAAAAAACAGCAGAAGCCTTCTTTGAGTTTGAAGGTCTGCCAGCCTATCACACAGGCGATGTGGGAACTATGACAGATGAAGGCTTACTTCTCTACGGCGGACGCATGGACTTCCAGATTAAGTTCAACGGTTACCGCATTGAGTTAGAAGATGTCTCTCAAAACCTCAACAAGTCTCGCTTTATCGAGTCTGCTGTTGCAGTACCGCGTTATAATAAAGACCACAAGGTGCAAAATCTACTGGCCTATGTCATCTTAAAAGACGATGTGCGTGAGCAGTTTGAGCGAGATATCGATATTACCAAGGCCATCAAGGAAGATTTAACAGATATTATGATGTCCTACATGATGCCGTCTAAATTCCTTTATCGAGACAGTTTGCCACTGACTCCAAATGGAAAGATTGACATCAAAGGATTGATTAACGAGGTGAACAAGAGATGATGGAGTTTTTTCAACAGCTTCCTCATTTAGAGCCATATGGCAATCCTCAGTATTTTGTCTATGTGATTGCTGCAACCTTGCCCATCTTTATCGGTCTCTTTTTCAAGAAACGCTTTGCCTGGTATGAAGTGCTGGTTAGTCTTTTCTTTATCGTCACCATGTTGGTAGGTGGGAAGACTAATCAATTGGCTGCTTTAGGTATTTATCTTTGCTGGGAAATATTGCTCGTACTCTTCTACAAGCATTATCGAAAAAGTAAGGATGGCAAGTGGGTCTTCTACCTAGTTAGCTTTCTATCCCTCCTTCCGATTATCTTTGTCAAGGTGCAGCCAGCTATCAATGGAACGCAGTCTTTGCTTGGTTTTTTGGGAATTTCTTACCTGACCTTTCGTTCGGTTGGGATTATCATCGAGCTGAGAGATGGAGTGATTAAGGATTTTACCCTCTGGGAATTCCTCCGTTTCCTTCTCTTCATGCCGACCTTTTCAAGTGGTCCAATCGATCGCTTTAAGCGATTTAATGAAAATTATCAGACCATTCCTGAGCGAGATGAGTTGATGGATATGCTGGATGAATCTGTTCGCTATATCATGTGGGGCTTTTTGTATAAGTTTATCCTAGCTCATGTTTTAGGAGAGACCTTGTTGCCTCCTTTGAAGAATTTAGCCTTGCAGTCAGGTGGCTTCTTTAACCTCTATGCCTTGGCAGTTATGTATACCTTTGGTCTGGAACTCTTCTTTGACTTTGCAGGTTATTCTATGTTTGCCTTAGCCATCTCAAACTTAATGGGAATCCGTAGCCCTATCAACTTTAATAAGCCCTTTTTATCAAGGGATTTAAAGGAATTTTGGAATAGCTGGCACATGAGTCTCTCTTTCTGGTTCCGTGATTTTGTCTTTATGCGAATGGTGATGGTGTTGACCAGAAAGAAGGTCTTTAAAAATCGTAATGTAACCTCAAGTGTGGCCTACATTGTAAATATGCTGATTATGGGATTTTGGCATGGCGTGACCTGGTACTATATCGCCTATGGACTCTTTCATGGATTAGGCCTGGTTATCAATGATGCTTGGATTCGCAAGAAAAAAACGCTCAATAAGGAACGGAAAAAAGCAGGGAAGCCTGCTCTACCTGAGAATCGCTGGATTCAGTTGCTTGGCATGGTTGTCACCTTCCATGTCGTCATGCTGTCATTCTTAATCTTTTCTGGATTTTTGAATGATTTATGGTTTAAAAAATAAAAGGAAATAAAATATGGATATCAAATCAGAAGTTATCGAAATTATTGATGAGTTGTTTATGGAAGATGTTTCTGACATGATGGATGAAGATCTTTTTGATGCAGGTGTCTTGGATAGTATGGGAACGGTTGAGTTGATTGTGGAGATTGAAAACCGTTTTGACATTCGTGTCCCTGTAACAGAGTTTGGTCGCGACGACTGGAATACAGCTAATAAAATCATAGCTGGCATTGTGGAGCTACAAAATGCTTAAACGCTTATGGATGATCTTCGGACCGGTCTTGATAGCTGGTTTGTTGGTTTTTCTGCTCATTTTCTTTTATCCTACTAGTAAAAGTTATAATTTATCAGAAGAAAAACGATATGCAGCAGCGATTAGTACACAAAGTTTTAGAGAAAGATTTCAGAAAGTGAGAGCTCTTTCGGACCCAAGTCTACGATTCATTCCCTTTTTTGGTTCTAGTGAGTGGATTCGATTTGATAGTATGCATCCAGCTGTTTTAGCGGAGAAGTACAATCGTTCGTATAGACCCTATTTTTTAGGACAAGCAGGAGCAGCTTCTTTAAATCAGTACTTTGGTATGCAGCAAATATTGCCAGAGCTAGAAAATAAACAAGCTGTTTTTGTTATTTCTCCTCAGTGGTTTACAGAAACGGAGTATGAACCTGCAGTTTTTCGTAGGTATTTTAACACGGATCAATTGGGTGCTTTTTTGGAAAATCAGTCTGGAGATGTGTCAAGTCGTTACGCCGCTACGCGTTTAATGAAAAAGTATCCTAATGTAGTATTAGGAGATATAGTCAAAAAAATAACCGAGGGTGAGCAACTTTCAGAAATAGATCAGACACTCATAGATACATTGGCACGATTCAACCAAAAACAATCATTTCTATTTGGACAATTGTCAGTGAATGATGGAGAAAAATATAGAGATCGCGTGGAGAAGTATTTAAAAGATCTACCAGATAAATTTTCCTACGATGAATTGAGAGAAATTGCTGTAAAAGATGCTGAAGCAAATACCACGAATAATGATATGGGGATGGAAAATCGTTTCTATGATACGCAAGTAAAGAAAGATTTAAAAAAGTGGAAGGATTATCAGAAAAATTATAATTTTCTAAAATCATCCGAATATAATGACTTGCAATTAGTCTTGAATCAATTTGCGAATTCAAAAGTGAATGTATTGTTTGTGATTCAACCTGTTAATAAAAAATGGATGGATTATACAGGATTAAATCAAGATATGTATCAACACGCAGTTGAAAAGATTCGTTACCAGTTAGAAAGCCAAGGTTTTACCAATATAGCAGATTTTTCAAAAAATGGTGCTGAACCTTATTTTGTAAAAGATACAATTCATATTGGTTGGTTGGGTTGGTTGGCTTTTGACAAGGCAGTTGATCCTTTCCTATCCAATCCCACACCAGCTCCGACTTATCATCTGAATGAGCGCTTTTTCAGCAAAGACTGGGCGACTTATGATGGAGATGTCAAGGAATTTCAATAGATCATAATATAGAAGAGTTCAAGAATGAAGCTGATTTTTACGTTTTTTCTTGACTCTTTTTTTGCTTGTGATATAATTAACTGGTAAATAAAACTCTACAGAATAGTATTTTTCTCTTAAAAAAGAGAAGTTCAAAAGGAAAGGAGTCAGATATGAGACAGCTAGCGAAGGATATCGATGGCTTTTTGAATGAGGTGATTTTACAGGCGGAAAACCAACATGAAATCCTAATAGGTCACTGTACTAGTGAGGTGGCCCTGACCAATACTCAGGAGCACATTCTCATGCTCTTGTCGGAGGAATCTTTAACAAATTCAGAGTTGGCTCGTCGCCTCAATGTCAGTCAGGCAGCAGTTACCAAGGCCATTAAGTCTTTGGTCAAGGAAGAGATGTTGGAAACATCTAAAGATCCTAAGGATGCGCGTGTGATTTTTTATCAGTTGACTGACTTGGCTCGTCCAATCGCTGAGGAGCATCATCACCACCATGAGCATACACTTTTAACCTATGAACAAGTGGCGACTCAGTTTACTCCAAATGAACAAAAAGTGATTCAGCGGTTTTTGACTGCTTTAGTAGGAGAAATCAAATAATGAGATATATTACGGTAGAGGATTTATCCTTCTATTATGATAAGGAGCCAGTTCTTGAACATATCAATTATAGTGTTGATAGTGGGGAATTTGTTACCTTGACAGGGGAAAATGGAGCGGCTAAAACGACACTGATCAAGGCCAGTCTTGGGATCCTCCAACCACGCATTGGCAAGGTGACCATTTCAAAGACAAATACGCAAGGTAAGAAATTGAGAATAGCTTACCTTCCTCAACAGATTGCTAGTTTTAATGCTGGTTTTCCAAGTACAGTTTATGAATTTGTCAAGTCCGGTCGCTATCCGCGAAAAGGTTGGTTCCGTCGTTTGAATGCTCATGATGAGGAGCATATCAAGGCTAGTCTGGACTCAGTTGGTATGTGGGAACACCGAGACAAACGCTTGGGGTCTCTATCTGGGGGACAAAAGCAGCGAGCGGTTATCGCCCGTATGTTTGCTTCTGACCCTGATGTGTTTATCCTAGACGAGCCGACAACGGGAATGGATGCAGGAAGTAAAAATGAATTTTACGAACTTATGCACCACAGCGCTCATCATCATGGCAAGGCTGTTTTGATGATTACCCATGACCCTGAAGAAGTGAAGGACTATGCGGACCGCAATATTCATCTAGTCCGTAACCAAGACTCGCCATGGCGTTGTTTCAACGTTCATGAGAATGACCAGGAGGTGGGCCATGCTTAGTTTATTATCTTATGACTTTATGCAGCGTGCCTTTCTGGCCGTTATTGCCATGAGTCTTTTCTCGCCGGTATTGGGGACCTTCCTTATCTTGCGCCGTCAGAGTTTGATGAGCGATACCCTTAGCCACGTCTCACTTTCAGGTGTAGCCTTTGGTCTGGTTCTGGGGATTTCTCCGACTATTTCAACTATTGCTATTGTCTTGATTGCGGCGGTCTTTCTGGAGTATCTCCGTACGGTTTACAAGAGCTTTATGGAAATCGGGACAGCTATCCTCATGTCAACAGGTCTGGCTGTTTCTCTGATTGTCATGAGCAAGGGTAAAAGCTCGAGTTCTATGAGTTTGGATCAGTACCTTTTTGGTTCCATCGTGACTATCAGTGAGGAGCAGGTTATTTCCCTTTTTGTCATTGCGGCGGTTGTTTTGATTTTGACCTTCCTCTTCCTTCGTCCAATGTATATCCTGACTTTTGATGAGGATACGGCCTTTGTGGATGGCTTGCCCGTTCGTACCATGTCTATCCTTTTTAACATGGTTACAGGGGTGGCCATTGCCCTTATGATTCCTGCTGCGGGAGCTCTTCTGGTATCGACCATTATGGTCTTGCCAGCTAGTATTGCCCTGCGTCTGGGTAAAAACTTTAAATCGGTTATGCTGCTTGCCAGTGCTATTGGCTTTTTGGGAATGGTAGCAGGACTCTACATTTCCTACTATGCAGAAACACCTGCAAGTGCAAGTATTACCATTATTTTTGTAACTGTTTTCTTGCTCATTAGTTTAGTAAGACGTTTTATCAAATAGGAGACTAAGATGAAAAAAATTAGCTTATTACTAGCCAGTCTATGTGCCTTGTTTTTAGTGGCTTGTTCCAATCAAAAACAGGCAGATGGCAAACTCAATATCGTGACAACCTTTTACCCTGTCTATGAATTTACCAAGCAAGTCGCAGGAGATACTGCTAATGTAGAACTCCTCATCGGTGCTGGGACAGAACCTCATGAATACGAACCGTCTGCCAAGGCAGTTGCCAAAATCCAAGACGCAGACACCTTCGTTTATGAAAATGAAAACATGGAAACTTGGGTTCCTAAATTGCTAGATAGCTTGGATAAGAAAAAAGTGAAAACCATCAAGGCGACAGGGGATATGTTGCTCTTGCCAGGTGGTGAGGAAGAAGAGGGAGACAATGACCATGGAGAAGAAGGTCATCACCACGAGTTTGACCCCCATGTTTGGTTATCACCAGTTCGTGCCATTAAACTTGTAGAGCACATCCGTGATAGCTTGTCAGCAGATTATCCTGATAAAAAAGAGACCTTTGAGAAGAATGCAGCTGCCTATATCGAAAAATTGCAAGCCTTGGATAAGGCTTACGCAGAAGGCTTGTCTCAAGCCAAACAAAAGAGCTTTGTGACTCAACACGCAGCCTTTAACTATCTTGCCTTGGACTATGGACTCAAACAAGTCGCAATCTCAGGCCTCTCTCCAGATGCAGAGCCATCAGCTGCTCGCTTGGCGGAATTGACAGAGTACGTCAAGAAAAATAAAATTGCCTATATCTACTTTGAAGAAAATGCTTCACAAGCCCTTGCTAACACACTTTCAAAAGAGGCAGGTGTCAAAACAGATGTCCTCAATCCTTTAGAAAGTCTGACAGAAGAGGACACCAAGGCTGGAGAAAATTACATCTCTATCATGGAGAAAAACCTCAAGGCTTTAAAACAAACAACAGACCAAGAAGGCCCAGCAATCGAGCCTGAAAAGGCAGAGGATACCAAGACAGTTCAAAATGGTTACTTCGAGGATGCAGACGTCAAGGACCGTACCTTGAGTGACTATGCAGGTAACTGGCAATCAGTTTATCCTTTCCTTGAAGATGGCACGTTTGATCAAGTCTTTGACTACAAGGCTAAGTTGACTGGTAAGATGACCCAGGCTGAGTACAAGGCCTACTATACAAAAGGCTATCAGACAGATGTGACTAAGATTAACATTACTGATAATACTATGGAATTTGTTCAAGGTGGACAAAGTAAGAAATTCACCTACAAGTATGTTGGTAAGAAAATCTTAACTTACAAGAAAGGCAATCGTGGCGTGCGCTTCCTTTTTGAAGCCACAGATGCTGATGCTGGACAATTCAAGTATGTTCAGTTTAGTGACCACAATATCGCCCCAGTTAAGGCAGAACATTTCCATATTTTCTTTGGAGGCACAAGCCAAGAAGCTCTCTTTGAAGAAATGGACAACTGGCCAACCTACTACCCAGATAACCTATCTGGCCAAGAAATCGCCCAAGAAATGTTGGCGCATTGATGAGAAGCCGACTAGTTCATAAGAGCTAGTCGGTTTTTTGATACTAGATGGCTAACTTCATTATAGATCTTTCAGAACTTTAAACAATAAATAAAACTCTTGAAATATCTGGACCTGTATGTTAGAATAAACTTGATAGGCAAGGTTCATTAGAACACCAAAGCCCTTAACTATGGCCGTAGTTAAGGGCTTTTTTGACGTATCTTAGCGATTTAACGGGTGTTGATAGGCTAGTCAGTCGGTTTACTCCTTACTATCTAGCCATCTGCAGACGAAATACAAGATAATTCCTGCGATGACGTCCGCTATAATAGTAAGAGCGAGCTCTATGATAAGGCTCATTAGTTTCACCTACTCTCACGAACCCATAGGAACGTAATCGGTAACCGATGACAAAAATAGTATACCACAATAAATTTATATCATCCACCTCACTTAACTCTTGAAATATCTGAGTTTATATGCTAGAATGTAGTTAGTGTATAAGGTTCATTAGAACACCAAAGCCCCTAACTAGTGCGATAGTTAAGGGCTTTTTTGACGTATCTTAGCGATTTAACGGGTGTTGATAGGCTAGTCAGTCGGTCTACTTCTTACCATCTAGCCATTTGCAGACGAAATACAAGATAATTCCAGCTATAACATCCGCTATAATAGTAAGAGCAAGCTCAGGCATAAGGCTCATTAGTTTCACCTCCTCTCACGAACCGTAAGGAACGTAATCGGTAACCGATGACAAAAATAGTATACCACAATAAATTTAGACCATCAACCTTACTTAATGCTTGAAATATTAGGACTTATATGCTAGAATATAGTTAATTGATAAGGTTCATTAGAACACCAAAGCCCCTAACTACTGCCATAGTTAAGGGCTTTTTTGACGTATCTTAGCGATTTAACGGGTGTTGATATGCTAGTCCCTCGGTTTACTCCTTACTATCTAGCCATCTGCAGACGAAATACAAGATAATTCCAGCTATAACATCCGCTATAATAGTAAGAGCGAGCTCTATGATAAGGCTCATTAGTTTCACCTCCTCTCACGAACCCATAGGAACGTAATCGGTAACCGATGACAAAAATAGTATACCACATTAAATTCAGATCATCAACATTGCTTAATTCTTGAAGTATGGCAGCTTGTATATTAAAACTAACTTACGTTGTGAGTAAAATTGCTATATATAACAACTCTCTTCATTAACTTGAAGGATAAAACATTATATTAAAAACATTTGTCACAAACAGATTTACATTAGCTCAATATCTGTCTGTTTTCAGTTTGACTCTTAATTGTTTAAAATCGAAATAAGGGTGGTCTGGAAAGAACTAGCATGGTGCGCTTAATTCCTTACCAGTTATTTTAGCAAGGATTAGACGACAATGTGACAATTCACCTCTAATTATTGACATTTCAGGAAAAATCGCAGTAAAAACGGCACAGCCTTCTTTAAATGTGCTATAATACTAGAAAAATACTTGTGGAGGTTCCATTATGGCAATATTTTTCATGATTTTTCTGATTGTTTGTGTGCTCCTATTGCTGATAGTCACACTGAGTACGGTTTATGTGGTTCGTCAGCAGTCGGTGGCGATTATTGAACGCTTTGGGAAATACCAAAAGGTTGCCAATAGCGGTATTCACATTCGCTTGCCTTTTGGGATTGACTCGATTGCAGCACGGATTCAGTTGCGCTTGTTGCAGAGTGATATTGTAGTTGAGACCAAGACCAAGGACAATGTGTTCGTTATGATGAATGTGGCGACCCAGTACCGTGTCAACGAGCAGAGTGTGACAGATGCCTACTATAAACTCATGCGTCCAGAATCTCAGATTAAATCTTATATCGAAGATGCCCTTCGTTCTTCTGTTCCCAAATTAACCTTGGATGAATTGTTTGAGAAAAAAGACGAGATTGCCCTTGAAGTCCAACACCAAGTGGCGGAAGAAATGACTACTTACGGCTATATTATCGTGAAAACCTTGATTACCAAGGTTGAACCAGATGCAGAAGTCAAGCAATCCATGAATGAAATCAATGCGGCGCAACGTAAGCGGGTTGCAGCGCAAGAATTAGCGGAAGCTGACAAGATTAAAATCGTCACTGCAGCTGAAGCCGAAGCAGAAAAAGACCGCCTTCATGGTGTGGGGATTGCCCAACAGCGTAAGGCGATTGTGGATGGATTGGCAGAATCTATCACCGAACTCAAGGAAGCTAATGTTGGCATGACAGAAGAGCAAATCATGTCTATCCTCTTGACAAACCAGTATTTGGATACCTTGAACACCTTTGCCTCTAAAGGAAATCAAACAATCTTTTTACCAAATACTCCAAATGGTGTGGATGATATCCGTACACAAATATTGTCAGCCCTCCGTGCTGAGAAGAAATAACAGACTAAAGAGCTTGGCAACAGGCTCTTTTTGTATTACGTTTGTTAAGAAAAACAAAGAACATTGATATACATTTAACTAAAAATTATTGTATATTGTCTACTTTAATTAGGAATGATAAGGGAATAACTAGAAAGATTTGTGAATACAGACTATTTCTGATATACTAAATATACAGTAATAATGAATGATGGGAGATGAGATGAAAGAATTTCAATTTGAGAGAAAGCAGCGTTTTTCTTTGAGGAAATATGCAATAGGAGCTTGTTCAGTCTTGCTAGGAACGAGTTTATTTTTTGCTGGTATGGGGGCTCAACCCGTACAGGCTGCAGAAACGACTTCAACACTAATTTCAAGTCATTATTTGGATGAGCAGGATTTATCTGAAAAGCTGAAATCTGAGTTGCAATGGTTTGAAGAAAATAAAATTGAGGTAAAAGAGGGAAAAGAATACTATTTTGTCTATCGAAAATTGGCTACAAGATTACCAGAAACAGGTCTATTTTCTAATGATGAGATGTTTATCTTGGGAGCAGGATTATTATTGCTTTCCTTTACTTTAATCAAGAGAAAAAGGGGAGCGTCTTACTTCCTTGTGACCGTCTTTGCTGTTGGTGGCTGGGGAGCATCCATCTCTGCTATCGAAAATCTGGTAGAATTGCAACCAGCCCTTGTTAAAAGGGTAGAAGGTCAGTTTTTACCAAGTCCTGAAAGAGTTCAAGGATATGAATTTACGGGATATTATTTGGTAAGAGATAGTGCTAGCAAGGAATTTACTGTTGATAAGGTAGAGTCGCCAGCATTATCTCAAAAGGAGGACAGTTCAGAACCTCAATCTAAGAAGATTGTACCACAGACTGCATCTCATTTTAGCTCGACTGAAGACCTTGTGCAATCTCCTCAACCATCCTACGCAGTTGAGAAAATTGTTGAAGCTCCTGTAAGCAAACAAGCTCCTGATGAAATTGTGCCCATAGGGACTAAGGAGGAAGTTGCAGGAAATCCCCAAGTAGAACAACCGAAAGCAGAAAATAATAGTGATTATAAAACAAGTCCTGAGGAAGGTGTGTTAAATGCCACAGTAGAGAAACCGGAATTGCTAGTCACTACAGAGGAGGTTGCTTTCCAAACGATAGAACAAGAAGATGCAACCTTAGCTAAAGGGCAAACTAAAGTTGTTCAAGAAGGTGTTGTTGGTGAACGCACCATCTATACGGAAGTCACTATCGTTAATGGGGAAAAATCTAGCAAAGTCATAGAAAATATAATCACAAAAGAGCCAGTGAACAAGGTGATTGCAGTTGGGACTAAGGAAGAAGATGCATCTAAACCAACACAACCTGTAACTCCAGAGCCAGAGGAAGTTAAACCAGTTCAACCTGAAAAAACTCCAATAGTAGAGAATGAAGCAGAGACAAAACCAGCTGATGGAATAGGACAACCAAGACCAGGAGCAGAAGAAACGCCGGGTACAGAAGCAACACCGGGCGAGAAACAAATACCTGACAAACCCGAAGCCGAGCCGAAGCAACCAGAACCAGCAACCTCAGCCATGGAATCAGGGGGTGAGGAAAATCAAACTCTTGCCCCACAAGGTACTGAGTCTAAGCAACCATCTAAAGAAACTGCTGAGACCAAAGATTCTGAACCAGCAAGCCCAGCCGTGGAATCAGGACGCGAAGAAGACCAATCTCCTGCGGAACAAAAGGGTGAGGAGAAGCAGCTGGGGAACTCAGTTGAGGGGGCAAAAGATGCTGGTGAATCTGCCCCACAAGAACCCCAAAAACAACCAGAACAAACGGCTCCATCTCCAGAGGTCAACCCAAGTCAAGGAAATGAACCAGCTCCAGCTGTTCAGCCTGACCCCTTAGCTCCCCAAGAGCAGTCAGATTCACAAGTGCAACCAACTGTCCCGAGTCCAGTAACTAAAGAAAAAGTATTGGATTATAAAACAATCTATACAGCATCGCCAGCTTTAAATTACAAAGAGCAACAAGTAGAAGTAGCAGGCGAAAATGGTAAGGAAGTGACAACTACTTCTTACAGTTTTGATGAAAGTACTGGGAAAATAGTAGAAAACACTTCAACAAAAATAGAGAAACAACCGGTGGATAGAATTGTTAAGATTGGGAATGTAGAAGAAACAAGATCAACAGTCAAAAAAGGTGAACAGTTTATCGCGGATGAGTCACTTGATAAAGGTGTCAAAGAAGTCAGAAATCAAGGTCAAGATGAAGAAACGACAACAATAAAAGTTTACAAAGTAAATGAACAAACAGGAGACTTGACGGAGCCAGCTGTAACGACAAAAGTCGCTAAGCCAATGCAAGCGAAAATAACGGCAGTAGGAACAAAACCAACAGTTCAATCACAAGAAATTCCTTTTAAGACAATTTATAAAGCATCGCCAGATTTAAGTTACAATGTGCAAGAAGAAGAAACACCAGGGGAGAATGGTAGCTCAGTATCAACTACAAAATACACAGTAAATCAAGAAACAGGAGCTATCTCAGAAGAAACTACAACAGAAAACACTCCAGCTAAAGACAAAATAGTAAAAGTTGGAAATGTGGAAAAGATAGTGTCACCTATAGAAATCACTGAGTTGAGAAAAGATAACCCTGAACTTCCGAAAGGAAAAGAAGAGGTTCAAAGTGAAGGCGAGCAAGGGGAAACAACCGTCACTAAAACTTATGAAGTTAATCCGGAGACAGGAGAGTTAACAAATCCAGTAGAGAAGACTGAAATAACTAAAGCTATGCGACAAAAAGTAATCTTGGTTGGTACTAAAGAAGACAAACCACATCTATTGCCAGAAAATAGCGAGTTAGAAAATGCGGTGAATGTAACTCAAGCAAGTACTGAAATGAAGTCTGTAGACTTCTTAACAGATGAAAAAATAAAAGCGCAACTAACTCCGCCTGCTTTAGAAATAGAGCGCGATTTTTATAAAAAACGCAGTGAGTTGAAAAAAACGCAGCCGCAGATAACTGATGAAGAAGTAAAAGAAATTCTACGAAAAGAATATCTTGAAAAATTATCGATTAAAGAAACACTCGATGCGACTAAAACAGATTTAGAAGCTAGTTTGAAAAAAGTTGCGGCGCATACCTTGAGTATTTTAGGTGACAATCAACAAAATAGAGAAAAAGTAAAAGGTGATATTGAAGCTAATAAAGAGAAAATATTACTAGGATTATCCTATATCAATCGTTTTTATAATATTGATTTTGGAGATACCAATATCCGTGATATTCTAGCTTATAATCCAAGCTCATTTGGTAAGAAAGAGGTTACTGCTTTAGATTGGTTAACACACCTTGGGTCTATGAGTTATGATGAATTAAGATTAACCAATAGTCCAAAAACATTTGAGAAATACTTCGGAAAAATCACAGATAAACCAACGCTATTAGAGTTCTTAGATTACAATAGAACTACATTCACTAATATGGATGGCGATACGTGGTTGAAGAAGGCGACTAAAGCTATCGTAGTTGAAAAAGCTTCGAAAGAAAAAGCTGATGAAAAAGTAGACTTATATACAAAATTAACTACCCCTCCTGAGAAATATGGAGCAGAAGAACTTCAAATAAAAAATAGAAGACAACAAAATGTAGCTACATTATTAGGTTTGGTAAATATTAAAGAACCAAGCGTGTATGCTATAACTAACATAGCGACGGTAACCTACGGAAACATCGGAACGTATATGGATACTTCTTTAGAGAAAACGAATCCAGTTAAGTATAAAGAAGAATTAGAAAAAGTTAAAGCATTGATAGAATTAACTGCGACAAGACAGGCTGATTATATCGATACTCTATATCGAATTACAAAAGAAGAAAATCGTCCGAAACTAATTACAAATAGAGTAATTGTAGATACGATGAAGAAATATACGACGGATACGTCTGCTGGAATAGCGACAACATGGTCTAAAGAGTCAGGTCCTACAGCAGATAAAGGTGTTAAAAACTTCATGACACCATTAGGGATGTACTCGCCATCGCAAATTGTAGGAGCTGAGGCCAATGGAGTGGGTGTCCGTTACTTTATAGATAGAGTTCTGGATGATAGAGGTTCAGCGACTTACTCTCACGAAATGACGCATTTATTAGACAGAACAGTACTGTTTAATAATCATGGTCGTCGAGATGGTACAGCGGCAGAGTTTTATGCTAGAGGAATCTTCGAGAATTCATACACACCAGAAAAAGATACGTATTTTAACCTAAACTTTGTTTTTGACGAAAGTAATAAGAACGGATTCTACAACAAAACACCAGATAGATTTAAAACAGCTGCAGATTTGAAATCTTATATGCATGGAAGTTTTGATGTGTTATATAGTTTAGATTATTTAGAGGCAGAAGCAACAAGGCAGCTTACAGCAGAAGATAAGACGAAATACTTCAAGAAAATAACTCCTACTGCGACGAAGGGACCTAGAGCGACAGTAACATACACAAATTCAGCGGTTCAAGCTACGCACAAGAGTGAAAAAATCTCGGAAATCACACTGGCAGAAGCGGAAAAACTAACGGATATCAATAGCTTGATTGATAATAATATTTTAGTGAACCGTTATATCATAAATGGATTTACTGACAAAGGTGATATTAAAGCTAATGGGTATTATTTAGTGGATATGTTTGATACCATTTATGGTGTTAGTCAAAATGACTCTGGTATGAGTGGGGACATCACCTTTAGAAAACAAGCTTTTGAATTGATGGCTGCTTTGGGCTATTATGAAGGATTTGTTCCTTATGTGTCAAATCAATACAAGCAAGCAGCAGAGGCTGAAAACAAGCCTTTATCTGATACTTACATTTTAAATAATATTTTGGGAAAATCTTACGCAGCTTTCAAAAAAGAGCAAATAACTGAGCGTGTTGATAAATTAGGTAAGTTAAAACCAATTACTATAAATTACAACGGAAAAGAAGAAGTGATTGATAGTAAAGAAAAATTACAAGAGCTTATGAATAAAGCTGTTAAAGAAGAACTAGCTCAAATAAAAGCAGGAAATACCACGGCTAAAAAGTTTGAGTTTATCGAAACACCCGTTCAAAAACTGAAAAAAGCGATTTATAAAGCTTATCTCAAAGATTCAGATGACTTTAGACAGTCGATTTACAATAGCTAAGACAAAAGGGACATCTCTCTGGAATGAACATTCAGAGAGGTGTTTTTTGCTCTCTTGTAAGGTTTGAGCTTATTTCTTGAAAATGACAGTTTGCTTGAATATGGAATGATTTTCAGACTTTTCCACAAACTATAGAATCTTTTCTGAGGATTTAGGGAATGATGGAGGAAGTCTTGAAAGCGCTTTTGTTTTGTGCTATAGTCAAGTCAATAGACTTGTTTAACGAGGAATGCTTGTATGAGAAGAGAAGAAGTTTTACGAAATCACTGGTTTTTTAGTAAAGAGGTGGGGAAAGAGGATGCCTTGGCACCGGATTTTCAGAGGGAAAATTGGCAGGCTATTCAAGTGCCACATGACTGGAGTATTTACAATGATTTTGACCAATACTCGCCAGCACAAAATGAGGGTGGTCAGTTAAACGGGGGTCAGGCTTGGTATCGGACACAGTTTTACTTGGAAGAAGATGCCAGTCTTGTATCGGTGCGTTTGCTCTTTGACGGGGTTTACATGAATGCCCAAGTCTATATCAACGGGCAAGTGCTGGGCTATTATCCCAATGGCTATACACCCTTTTCTTATGATATCACCCCTTATCTAAGAAATGATGGGACAGCCAACCAGCTTGCGGTTTTTGTGGAAAATCAGCAACCTAGCAGTCGTTGGTACTCGGGTAGCGGTATTTACCGAGAAGTAAAATTGTTGATGACAGATTTGGTGCATCTGGATTTATATGGGATTAAGATAGAAAGTCCCAAGCTCAAGGAACAAAGAGATGGATGGGTGGAAACTCAGCTTGAAAGCAAGGTTTCAAATGACGGACCTCAGTCTGTGTCGGTGTATTTGGAACAGAGTATCTGGTATGAGGGACAGCGGATTTCTGACTGGCAGGCGACAGACTCTCTAGTGATTGAGTCTGGGGGCAAATATTCTTTCCAACAAGCTATATCAATTTTCCAACCTTTGCTTTGGGATATTGATTCCCCTCACCTTTACCAATTGAAGACTCGCCTTTACAAAAATGGCATTTTGGTTGATGAAGAAGAGGAGAGCTTTGGTTACCGCTATATGGATTGGCAAGCAGATAAGGGCTTCTTTCTAAATGGCCACTGGTTGAAGATTCATGGGGTGTGTTTGCACCATGACTACGGAGCGCTGGGAGCTGTGGAAAACAGGTCAGCTGCTGAGAGACGCTTGCGCCAGATGAAGGAAATGGGTGTCAATGCAATCCGAATCACCCATAATCCAGCCAGTAGTATCTTGCTGGATCTGTCTGCCAAAATGGGACTACTCATCCAAGAAGAAGCTTTTGATACCTGGTATGGAGGCAAGAAAGAATATGACTATGGTCGCTTTTTTGAGGAAGAAGCGACTCATCCAGAAGCGAAAACAGGCGATTTCTGGTCAGATTACGATTTGCGCACTATGATTGAACGTGGTAAGAACAATCCAGCCATCTTTATGTGGTCCTTAGGAAATGAAGTTAGTGAAGCAAATGGCGATGCTCATTCATTGAAGACTACCAAACGCTTGCTAGAAAGGGTCAAGGAAGTGGATGATAGCCGTTTTGTGACCATGGGAATGGATCAATTCCGCTTTGGCGATGGTTCTGGAGGTCATGAAAAGATAGCCAATTTGCTGGATGTGGTGGGCTTGAATTACTCGGAAGATAATATTGATGGGATTCGCAAAAGACATCCCAAGTGGCGACTTTACGGGTCTGAAACTTCATCAGCTACAAGGACGCGTGATAGCTATTTTCGCCCAGATAAGGAATGGGTTGGGGATAATCGCCGCGTGCGGAATTTTGAACAGTCAGACTATGGAAATGATCGAGTTCCTTGGGGGAAGACGGCGACGGCTTCTTGGACAGCAGATAGAAATCGGCTAGACTATGCGGGTCAGTTTATCTGGACAGGAGTGGACTATATAGGTGAGCCGACTCCTTGGCACAACCAAAATGACACACCTGTCAAGAGTTCCTATTTTGGGATCGTGGACACAGCAGGGATTCCTAAAAATGACTATTATCTCTACCAAAGTCAGTGGGTGGACGTAAATCAGCATCCCATGGTTCATATCCTGCCCCACTGGAATTGGGAAATCCACAAGAGTTATCAACAAGTTGTGGATAAGTATGGGGATATCCCTGTTCGAGTCTATTCAAATGCTGGTTCAGTAGAGCTATTTCTTAATGAAAAATCCCAAGGTAGGAAGACTTTTCAGGAGAAATGGACTTCAGATGGAAGAAAATCCCAAGAGGGAGAAGGTTCTGGTCAACTCTATCTCGAATGGCCTTTGCCTTATCAACCAGGAGAATTGCATGCTGTAGCCTATGACTGTCAAGGTCAGATTGTAGCAGAAGATAGGGTGGTAACTGCAGGTAAGTCAGCCAAAATCGGGTTACATGCCGAGAAAACAAAACTGGAGCCAGATGGGCAAGACCTCCTTTATCTCTATTTTGATGTATTGGACAAGGATGGAAATTGGGTGCCGACTGCTTCCAATCAGCTTCATTTTGAAATTGAAGGCCCTGCTCGCATTGTAGGTGTGGATAATGGCAGGCAGGCCAGTCGTGAACGTTACCAAGCCCAGAAAAATGGTCGGTTTCAGAGGAAAGCCTTTCATGGCAGAGGTGTCCTTTTGGTTCAGAGCTTGGAGCAGGCGGGCCAAGTAAGAGTAAAGGCCAGTGCCAGAGGACTAGAGCCAGCAAGTTTTGATCTCTTAGTGGGAGAGGCTTTTGATTGCCAGCCAGTGAAAAATCAGCGCTTGTTTGAGATTCGAGTGGACAAGCAGGCAGGATTACAAGAAGGGGATTCCCCAGCCATTGGACTTTATCCACAAACTGTGGATAACCCTGTGAACAAGGTGGGGAATAGTGAAGTGATTTGGGAGACGAGTGGCAGTGCCCACGCCATTATCAAGCAGGGAGTGCTTCATTGCTTGTCTGCAGGCGACTTGGTTATCAGTGCTATTTATCAAGGGAAAACCTATCAAACTCATTTGCAGGTGGCAGAAAATACCTCACTAGGGCAAGCAGTTTTTGTACGACCACTTCGCTTATATACAGATAGGGGAACTTATCCACAGCTTCCATCTTCAGTCTTGGTGGACTATGAGTCTGGTGGTGTAAAACGAGTCAAGGTTGTGTGGGAGGAAATTCCTAAAGAAGCTTTGGAAAGCTTTCATGAATTTATGGTATCTGGCCAGCTAGAAGAATTGGATTTAAAGGCTTCGGTTCAGGTTTGTGTCCAAGGGATTTGCGCTATTGAGCCTGAAAGGGTCTGGACGCTTGTCAAGGAAGTCCCACACTTACCAGACCGAGTCAAGCTAGTCTTATCAGATAGCAGACGAGATACGGCCAAGGTGACTTGGGATGAACTCGAACCTCAAGTCTATGCTCAGGTAGGAGAGTGTGTACTTATAGGACAAGTAGCGGGATGTGAATTGCCAGCAACAGTCACCATTCATGTGACAGATGCCAGTGTAGATGGGGAAGTCATTTCCAATCAGTGGACAGGGTCCAACCTGCCTCTGGTCTTTGCTTCTCATTCAGAGCCGAATCACCCAGCTTCTTACCTCAATGACAAGGTCATTTCTCGGAAGAAATCGACAGGCAATACTTGGATTATCAAGTCAGAGCAAGCTAGCGTGGGCATTCTTTTTGGAGATGCAGGGATTTTAAAACCGCGATTTGTGGATAACGTGACCTTGTATTATGTTGAAAATCAAGAATATGTGGCTGTTGAGCCGACCTTTATTGATTATTACATAGGGAATGAGCCTAGCTTGCCTCGGACTCCAAATCATTTGGATAAGGATTCCCTGCTCAAACAAGAGGAGAATTGGCGACCTGTATCAGCTATCCGAAAAGTTTCAAGCGACAAGGATGAAGAGATTCGTTTTGAATTTGACAAGGTGGAAACTTATGCCCTTCGTCTTCGATTTGAAGGCTTGACAAGCCCCCTAGCCTTAACAGAATTGCAAGTACATGCTAAAAAAGTTAAGAAAAATGTAGATAGGAAGTAATATGGTAAGAGAAATAAAACCGCATGGCCCCTTGCCTAGTCAGGCCCAGCTAGCTTATTTAGAGGATGACCTAGCAGCCTTTATCCATTTTGGGCCTAATACTTTTTATAACCAGGAATGGGGGACAGGTCAGGAGGATCCTGGGCGATTTAACCCGACAAGGTTAGATGCGCGTGAGTGGGTTCGCGTGCTCAAAGAAACGGGTTTTAAAAAGTTGATTTTGGTGGTCAAGCACCACGATGGCTTTGTCCTTTATCCGACAGCTCACACAGATTATTCGGTTAAGGCCAGTCCTTGGAGGAGTGGAGAGGGAGACTTGCTCCTTGAAGTATCCCAAGCTGCTACAGAATTTGATATGGATATGGGGGTCTACCTGTCACCGTGGGATGCCCACAGCCCACTCTATCATGTGGACCGAGAAGCGGACTATAATGCCTATTATCTGGCTCAGCTGAAGGAAATCTTATCAAATCCTGCCTATGGAAATGGAGGGAAATTTGCTGAGGTCTGGATGGATGGTGCCAGAGGAGAGGGCGCTCAAAAGGTCAATTATGAATTTGAAAAATGGTTTGAAACTATTCGTGAGCTTCAGGGTGATTGCTTAATTTTTTCAACAGAAGGCACTAGTATCCGCTGGATTGGCAATGAACGAGGGTATGCAGGTGATCCTCTATGGCAAAAGGTGAATCCTGATAAACTAGGAACAGAAGCAGAGCTGGACTATCTTCAGCACGGAGATCCCTCGGGCACGATTTTTTCAATCGGAGAGGCAGATGTTTCCATTCGGCCAGGCTGGTTTTACCATGAAGAGCAGGATCCTAAGTCACTTGAGGAGTTGGTCGAAATCTACTTTCACTCAGTAGGGCGAGGCACGCCACTTTTACTCAATATTCCGCCGAATCAAGATGGGCTCTTTGACGATAAAGATATCAAGCGCCTCTATGAATTTGCGGCTTATCGCAATGAGCTCTATAAAGAAGATTTGGCTCTGGGGGCCAAGGTATCTGGTCCAGCTCTTTCTGCAGACTTTGTCTGTCATCATCTGACAGATGGCCTTAAGACCAGCTCTTGGGCAAGCGATGTAGGCTTGCCAATCCAGTTAGAACTCGACTTAGGTTCTCCTAAAACTTTTGATGTAATTGAGTTAAGAGAAGATTTGAAGCTAGGGCAACGAATCGCTGCTTTTCATGTGCAAATAGAGGTGGATGGCGTCTGGCAGGAATTTGGTAGGGGCTTTACAATTGGTCATAAGCGCCTCTTGCGAGGTTCGCTAGTAGAGGCGCAAAAGGTGCGCGTGGTCATTACAGACTCACAGGATTTACCTGTATTGACCAAGATTTCACTCTATAAAACTCCTAGCTTATCACAAAAAGAAGTTGTTCAGGGACTAGCATTTGCAGAAAAAAGTCTAGCTGTAGCAAAGGGAGAGACTCTTCATTTTAGGGTTGAACGTAGCGAAAGTGACACTCCTTTAGAGGCTAAGATTTCGATTCAACCGGGGACAGGTGTCCATGGTGTCGCCTATCAGGACGAGATTCAGGCCCTTCAATTCCAAACAGGGGAAAGCAAAAAAGATTTGAGCATACCAACCTTGGATTTCGCAGGAGATAAAACCTTGGATTTTTATCTGAATCTGACTGTTGATGGACAACTGATTGATCAAGCTCATATTTTAGTTGAAACGAGATAAAATATCTTCACAATTCATTTCTTTTCCGAATAAATAGATAGAACCATCGAATCTAGCAAAATTAGATTTAAAACTGTGGTATAATAAAAGGAGGAAAAGGATGATTCTAAGACATCCGGGCATTAGCCCGACCAACGATTTGGTTGCTAAGAAAATTTTCAGCAATCCAGAAATCACTTGTCAATTTATTCGCGATATGTTGGACTTGCCAGCTAAAAATGTGACTATTTTGGAGGGGAGCAATATTCATGTACTACCTTCCCTGCCTTATTCAGCCCAAGATTTCTATACTAGCATAGATGTCTTGGCTGAACTAGATAATGGCACTCAAGTAATCATTGAGATTCAGGTACATCATCAGAATTTTTTCATCAATCGCCTATGGGCTTACTTGTGCAGTCAGGTCAATCAAAACCTAGAAAAAATTCGTCAACGAGAAGGTGATACTCATCAGAGCTATAAACACATCGCACCAGTATATGCTATCGCAATTGTGGACAGCAATTATTTCTCAGATGACCTGGCTTTTCACAGTTTTAGTATGCGAGAGGACACGACAGGTGAAGTCTTAACTATCACAAATAACGGACAAGAAAACCATCTGGTCAAGATGGCATTCTTGGAATTAAAAAAATATAGAGAAACCAGCAAAGACAAGATTCGCAAGCCGTGGTTGGAGTTTTTCGGGAATAAGCCCTTTACTCAGGAACCCGAGCGAGCCATCAGCCAGGCAGACCAACTGCTAGACTACAAGAGCTGGTCCGAGGAGGACAGGAAAATGTTTAGTCAACTACGTATGCGAGAAGAACAAGCATTATTAGCACAGGACTATGCCTTGGAACAAGCGGAGGAGCGTGGTCGAGCTGAAGGTGGTTTCGCGATGTTAGCAAATCTAGTTCGTCAAGGTCTTCTGACACCTGAGATTGCCAGTCAGCAATTAGGCATGACTGTGGCTGAGTTTGAGGCATTGCTGTAAATAGGAACAGATGACATGTTGCCAAAATGAGGTAGCATGTTTTATTTTAGCTTTAGTTGTTAGTTGCAACAGGCAGACCAGCCAGAGAATGCTAATACTTTTAGGTCGTAATTAGGATGTGGAAGTCAGTCATATTTCTACGGTGAGGCGACTCTGGCGTGTTTAGCCTTTGAATTTTAAGAGAATAGTGCATATGAGAGATAGGGTCTGGTTCTGTTGGGCTCTGCTAGAAAGCTATCAGAGAATCTGAGCATTTAACTGACAGGTTCTATTTTTGGAAGAAAAAAAGCCAAAAACCTAAAAATCCTTGTATATTTATTTTACGAATATTTTGTTCAAAAAAACAAGAATAGTTCCTTTTAGGTATCAAAGTTATCTGCTTTTCAAAATAAAAAGAATTTATTCAAATTCTTTTCCGAATTTTAGTTTTCAAGGAAATATAACAATATATAGAAAATTAAAGCATTTTCCTGATTTTAAAGTTAAAAAATTCATAATTTTGGTTATAAAAACGAACGAATTGTAAAAATTGTCTGAAAATGTTTTTTTTTTTAAGTAAATTTGATGAGCATTTAGTTTGCATATATATCACTTATCATGTACAATGAAGAAGTAAAGTATCACATGCAAAACCTCGTCCATGGCGAGGAATCTTTGCATGTAGATATGGACATAAAAAATATTTTTAAGGAGAACACAATAAGTGGAGAAGAAATCGCCTATGAGTCGTGTTGAACGCTCGCACCGTGAAAAAGTCACACGTTACTCAATCCGTAAATATAGTTTTGGAGCAGCCAGTGTAGCAGTTGCTGCCCTGTTCATGTTCTTGGGAAATGGAGCTGTATCAGCTAATGAGCTAAGTAAACAAGATACACCAGATGTAGAAGCTCTAGCGCCAGCCCTTGATGCCCCATCAACTCCAGCAGAAAGCGTTCCAGCAGCACAACCAGTTGTAGAAGAACCAGCACAACCAGCTGCACCAGAAGTAACAACTCCAGCTTTGGACAAAAAGCAACTTGAAAACTACATTTCAGAAGTTAAATCAAAACTTTCTGCAGGTACGTATGCTAATAAAACAGAGGAGAGTCTTGCTCTTTTGAATGGTGAATTGGCTTCTGCTGAGTCTACGCTCGCTTCTGCAACTACTCAAGATGAATTGACAAAGGCTTATCAGAAACTAGTGACGTTTGTTAGTTCAGGGTTAAAAAACAAACCAAAAGAAGCTCCGAAAGTAGATACTACTAACGGACAACCAACTGTAGGTAAAAAAGCAGAAAACACTGAACCTAAATCAGAATCTAACTCAGTCGAAAACACAGGATCTCATGATTCTCGTAATGGAAAAGAGATTGATAAAGAGAATGCTTTCCGTACAGAAGCGACTGCTAAAACTCATGAACCATACACAAGAACTGAAGGGAATATTAGCTATACTGTAGAATTTTCGGATGATGCTAAAAAAGAAATCTATGCTTATAACGAAGAAGATACAAATATTGAGATTTCTGTAAATTCAACTGCTGGAAAAATTAGTAAAGCCTATGTCAAAGGAGGAAGTGGTCAGTATTTAGACAAGAGATCTATAGGATCGGATCCTAAACCAGAGGAAACAGATGGTTATGGTTGGACTTATCACTCTGTTTTAACTCCAGCTCAAGGACCGGTAACAGTTCGAGTAACAGGGAAACCAAATGATACATTTAAAGGAATTAGAACTTATACCAAAGAAGAAAATCAAAATGCAGTATTAGGGGATAGATATCTACAAGTTTTTGATGAGGCTGGTGGTAAGATAGAAGCCGGTGGGAATGCAGCGGCGGCTGGTTACTTCAAAATGGTTGTTAAATCTCAAACATACAAATACAGCATCCAGCAACCAGAAAATAACGCTAATAAAATTGCTGTTTCAGATATTAACAACCTAACAGAAACTGATATTCAAAAAATTAAAGACCAAATCAAGCTTGGATATTCTACAACTAGCCAAGACGCTAGACTAGAAGCTAAAAAAGGTCAAGCTTTAGATAATCAAGCGTCTGTAGTGAAAAGTATCGATGTTGATACTGCAAATAAGAAAGTAGTAGTGACATATAATGATGACTCAACAGATGAAGCGTCATTAGCAAGTGTGGCACGTACAAACGAAAAACCAACAGTAGAGATTCCATACTCTGATGCAGCTAAAAGAGAAATCTATGTCTATGGAGCAGAAGAAAATTCATTCGACATCAAAATCAAAGATGATGCGGATAAGATTTCAAGAGCTACATTACTACAAGGAGGAAATAGAACTTTCTCTCCTGTAGCAGGAGAAACTGATAAAATCAATACCCAATATGGATATACGGCTAATGTTATTTCTTCTGAAACACCAGCCACAGAAGCTAAGCCAGCGGTTATCACATACTCAGGTACCCCAGCTCCAGAAGGGTCATTTACACAAGCTAAGCTAGAGGCTGCAACCAAAGGAGAAAACCCTCCAGGGGTACCTTTAGGATGGCGTTATGTGCGAGTTACGGATACTGAAGGAACAGACTTTACCGGTTCCTCCGGGAATGAAGTAGCTAATGACCACGCTTTCCGTGTCATGCTTAAACCTCAAACTCAAAAATACGACATTCAAACACCAGCAGAAGCTGATAAAGTAGCAGTGGATGACGCGTCAGATGTGAGTGAAGCAGAATTTAATAAAATCAAAGAAAAGCTTAAGATTGAGTACTCTAAAAACAATATGGATGCTCGTCTAGCTGATAAAAAAGGTCAAGCTGTAGAAAATCAAGCAGACCGTATTGCAAGCATTAAAAAAGTTGATAACAATGTAGTTGTAACCTATAAAGATGGTTCAACAGACACTAGACCATTGACTGATTTTGCACGTACGAACAATGCTCCAGAAGTAACAATTCCTTACTCTACAACTGCAAATGGTAAAAAAGATGTTTATATTTATGCTAATGAAGATATCGATATCGATATTAAATATACAGATGACTTAGGTAAAGTAGCTTCAGCAACAATTAAACAAGGTGGAAATAGATCTTTAAGCGCTAAAGATGCAGCTAATCCTGATGTTATTGATAACCAATATGATATGACATTTACTCAGATTTCAGCAGAAACACCAGCAACAGCTGAAAATCCTGCAATTGTGAAAATTAGCGGTAAAGTAACTAAAGATACAGCGGGACTTGATAAGAATAAATTCCCTAAAGGTGATAATGATGAATATCGTTTAGTCACTCGTTACGCAACAGCAACTGACACAGATGGAAAAGAATTGAAAAACGTTGCTAAAGGTTCTTCATATGCAACTGACCCAGGTTCATTCACTATCAAACTAAAAGCTCAAACAGCAAAATATGACATTAGAGAATTAGCTGATGCTGATAAGACCGTAGTAACAGATATTGCTCATATTCCAGAGGCTGAATTAGCTAAGCTTAAAGAAAGTCTTCTATTAGAATACTCTAAGAAAAATGAAGATAAGAACTTAGAAGACAAAAAAGGAAAAGCAGTCGAAGCAGAAAATGCTAAGAAGGTTGTAAAAGACCTTGTTCAAGACGGTGAAAACTTAGTAGTAACATATAAAGATGGTTCTAAAGACACCATTCCTGTCGATAAAGTTGTGAAATTAGATAAACAACCAGCAATCGAGGAAGTAACTAACCAAGCAGATGCGAAAATTGCAGCTATTAAAGGTAATGATAACTTATCAAAAGCTGAGCAAGATAAAGCTATTGCTGATGTAGAAAAAGATAAAGCAGCAGCATTAGAAAAAATCGCTGATGCTACAAATGCAACAGATGTAACTGCAGGTAAAGATGAAGGTACTGGTGCTGTAGCGAAAGTAAATCCAATCGGTAAAGAAAAAGCTAAAGAAGAAATCGCTAAGACTTTGGAAGCTAAGAAGGAGGCTATTGAGAACAATGATAGCTTAACACAAGCCGAGAAGGAAAAAGCTAAAAAAGATGCTGAAGACAAGGCAGCAGCAGCCCTTGCTGAAATCGAAAAACAACCAGCAACAGCAGAAACAGCAGATGCGGCAACAGCAGCTCAAACTACTGTAAACGATAAACAAGCTGAAGGAACCAAAGAAGTTGCTAAAATCAACCCAATCGGTAAACAAGCAGCATTAGACAAAATCGATGAAGCCTTAAAAGCTAAAGAAGCAGAAATGGATGCCCGCACTGACCTAACAGAGGAAGAAAAGGCAGACGCAAAGGCAGAAGCTAAAAAATTTGCTGATGCTAAGAAAGCTGAAATCAATGCGAAAAATGATAATGCAGAAACGCCTGAAGCAGCTACACGAGAGCAAGGTGAAATCGATACAGCAGGCGATACTGGAAAAACAGAAGTAGAGGGTGTTACCAAACCTGCTGCTAAAAAACCAGAAGCTAAAACAGCGGTAGAAACTACAGCCGCTGCTAAAAAGCAAGAGATTGCTCAAGACGCAGCCTTGACTGAAGAAGCTAGAGCAAAACTTCAAGCTGAGGTAGATGCTGTTAAGAAAGCTTCGGAAGAGGCAATCGATGGTGCTAAGAAAAATGCCGATGTTGATAACGCTAAGAAATCAGCAGAAGCAGCGATTAAAGCCATTAACTCTGCTCGTTTACCAGCGAACAAGGTAATTGCTGAAAATCCAACAGTCTTAAATGAGGATGAACGGAAAAAACTAGAAGATGCTATTAAAGCAGTAAATCCTCCGGGAACTAAGGTAGTTGTTAAGGATGATGGAAGTGCTGAAGTAACCTTACCAGGGAAGCAAGCACCTGAAACATTAAAACAAGAAGATTTAACAAAATCTGAAGCCGATTTAGAAAAAGATGGTGGTGGCAACAACATCAACCGTCCAACGGATAAAGTGATTGTTGCAAATCCTGAAAGTTTGACAGATGCAGATAAAGAAAACATCAAAAAAGCTGTTCGTGAAGTAAACCCTAATGCTGTTGTGACAATTGATGACAATGGTACAGTAACGGTTTCAACACCAGAAGGAAATACAGCAGGATTTACAGCCAAAGAATTGGTGCGTACTTTAGCTGATGCAGCAAATCCTGATTCAGGTAATGCAGGAGTTCGTAAGCCAGCTGATAAGTTGGTTGGAGATGCTACAAATGCAGACCTTCAAGCAAAAGCAACTGAAAAACTGAAAAAATTAAATGGTGGCGACGATAAAGTTAAAGCTATTAACTATGACACTGAAGGAAATGCAACAGTAGTTCTTAAAGACGGAACAATTGCGACAATTCCAGCTGCAGACTTATTTAAGACACCAGAAGATGCAAGCAAAGTAAACGGTGGAGATGACATCAACAAACCAAACTCACAAACTGTTGTAGCAGATAAAAATGCTTTAACAGAACCAGAACGTGAAGCAATCAAAGCGAAAATCGCTGCGGTTAACCCAGAAGGTTCAGTAATTACAGTTAACGAAAAAGGTGAGGCTACAGTAACAACACCAGAAGGAAAAACAGCAGTAATCGATGCAGATGATTTAGTTAAAGGTGCTGACGAAAAAACTACTCCAAAAGCTGGTAACAATATCAACAACCCAGCTGACAGAGTACGTGTTGCTGACAGTACGCAATTAACAGATCCTGAAATCGCTAGAATTAAAGCAGCAGTTGAAGCAGTGAACCCAGATGCTACAGTAGTAGTGGATGACAACGGAAATGCGACTGTAACAACAGCAGATGGTAAAACTGCGACAATTCCAGTGGCAGATTTAGTCAAATCAGATGCTGATAAAGACAATGTAACTGGTGGAAACCAAGTAAACACTCCAGCAGATAGAGTAGTGGTAGAAAATCCAGCTGTATTAACAGAAGATGATAAAAATGCAATTAAAGCTAAAATTCAAGCAGTAAACCCAGGTGCTGACGTAGTATTTGACGAAAAAGGAAATGCAACAGTAACAATACCAGCAGCACCAGGTGAACAACCGAAAACTGCAACAATCCCAGCGAGCGATTTAGTAAAAGCTAAAGCTGACTTAGCTGACCCAGCGAAACAAGATGCTGTAAACAAACCAGCAGATAAAGTAGTAGTTGACCCAGCATTAGAAGCAGCTAATAAAGACTTACCAACAGAAGCTAAAGACGCTATTAAAGCAGCTGTAGAAGCAGTAAACCCAGGTTCAACTGTAGTAGTTGATGACAAAGGAAATGCAACAGTAACAACACCTGAAGGAAAAACTGTCGTGATTCCAAAAGCTGACTTAGTGAAGAAAGAAGCTGACAAAGAAACTGCTAAAGCAGGAAACAACATCAACAAACCAGCAGACAAAGTAGTTGCTGATAAAGATGCATTAACTCCTGAAAATATCGAAGCAATCAAAGCTAAAGTTCAAGCAGTAAACCCAGGTGCAACAGTAGTAGTAGACGACAAAGGAAACGCAACTGTAGTTACACCAGACGGACAAACAGCAACAATTCCAGTAACTGACTTAGTGAAATCTCCGGAAGAAGCTAAAGATGCTAAAGCAGGAAACAACGTAAACAAACCAGCTGATAAAGTATCTGCAAACAAAGATGCGTTAACTCCTGAAGACATTAAAGCAATCGAAGCTAAAGTTAAAGCAGTTAACCCAGATGCTAAAGTATTCGTTGACAACAAAGGAAATGCAACAGTATCTACTCCAGATGGTAAAACAGCAACAATTCCTGTTGAAGACTTAGTAAAAGATCCAGCAGCTAAAGATGAAGTAAATGGTGGAAACAAAGTAAACACTCCAGCAACGAAAGTGGTTGTAACAGATCCTGCTAATATCAAGGCTGATGAAGATAAGATTAGAGCAGAAATCCTGAAAGTTAACCCAGGTGCAACAGTTGCATTTGACGAAAAAGGAAACGCAACAGTAACAACACCAGACGGAGCTGTGGCAACAATTCCAGCATCTGATTTAGCAAAAGATGCAGCTGACTTAAGGAACCCAGACAAACAAGATGCAGTTAAGAAACCAGCAGATAAAACACTTGTTAAGAAAGCAGGTAAATTAACTCCAGCTGAAAAAGATGCAATCAAAGCAGAAATCGCTAAGGTAAATAGAGATCCGAAGACAACTATCGTAGTTGATGACGAAGGAAATGCAACAGTAACAACACCAGAAGGAAAAACTGTAGTAATCGCCAAAGAAGACTTAGTGAAATCTCCACAAGAAGTTGATGGTGCAAAAGCAGGAAATAACATCAACAAGCCAGCGGATAAAGTAGCGGCAGCGGCGGCGGATTTAACTGGAGATAAGAAAGATGAAGTTAAAGCTAAAATCCAAAAAGCGGTTGAAGCAGTAAACTCAGGTGCTACTGTATTCGTTGATGACCAAGGAAACGCAACAGTAACGACTCCAGAAGGAAACACAGCAACGATTTCTGTAGATGATTTATTGAAAGATCCAACAGCTAAAGAGTCTGCAAAAGCAGGAAACAAAGTAAATACTCCAGCAGAAAGAACAGTAGTAGCAAATCCAGCTGAATTAACTGATGCTGAAAAAGCTAAGATTACTGCAGCGATTCAAGCGGTAAACCCTGAAGGAACTAAAGTTGTATTTGACGAAGCAGGAAACGCAACAGTAACAGTACCGAATGAAGACGGAACTACAGCTACAGCTACAATCCCTGTAAGTGACTTAGTGAAATCAAATGATAAAAAAGATCTATTAGATCCAGCTAAACAAAATCCAGTTAAGAAACCTATCGATCAAATAGTAGTTGCTAATAAAGATGCATTAACTGATGAAGACCGTAAAGCTATTAAAGCTAAAGTTGCAGAAGTCAACCCAGATGCAACAGTATTTGTAGACGAAAAAGGAAATGCAACAGTAACAACTCCAGATGGTAAGACATTAGTAATCGCAGCGGATGATTTAGTGAAAACTGATGATGAAGTATTAAGCGATCCAAAAGCAGGTAACGTTATTAACAAACCAGCAGATCGAGTGTTTGTTAAAGATGGACAAATTACGGATGATGTTAAAGCGAAAATCGCTGCTAAAGTTCAACGTATAAATCCAGGAGCAACAGTATTCGTAGATGACAAAGGAAATGCGACAGTAACAACACCAGAAGGTAAAACAGCAACAATTCCAGTGAAAGATTTAACGAAGACTGATGCTGATAAAGCTAAAGTGAATGCAGGAAATAAAATCAATTCACCAGCAGACAGAGTCTTAGTCAAAGACAGAGATAAATTGACAGCGGAAGATATTCAAGAAATTGAGAAAAACATCTTAGCTGTTAACCCAGGAGCAACAGTAGTATTTGACGCAAAAGGAAATGCGACTGTTAAGAATGCAAATGGAGACATCGCAACAATCCCTGTAGAAGCCTTAGCGAAACCAAAAGCAGATCTATTAAAACCTGAGAAACAAGATTTAATTAAGAAACCTGTTGATAAGGTATTAGTAACAGATCCAGCTAACTTGGATAAAGAAGCTATTAAGAAAGCTGTTGAGGAAGTGAACCCAGGTTCAACGGTGGTTGTTGATGACAATGGAAATGCAACGATAACTACAGAAGATGGTAGAAGCTTTGTAATTCCAGCAAAAGATTTAGTGAAAACTCCAGAAGAAGCTAAAAATGCAAAAGCTGGAAACAACATTAACAAACCAGCAGATAAAGTAGTAGTAGCAGATCCAACTAAACCATTATCTCCAGAAGAGAAAAAAGCGATTGAAGCTAAGATTAAAGAAGTTAATCCAGATGCAAAAGCGATCTTCGTAGATGATAAAGGAAATGCAACGGTAACTATAGAAGATAAAGATGGTAACACAGCTACAGCAACAATTCCAGCGGCTGATTTAGTGAAAACTCCAGAAGAAGCTAAACAACCAAATGCAGGAAACAAAGTTAACACACCAGCTGATAAAGTAGTTGTAAGCGATCCAGATCATTTATCAGACGACGATAAAGCTAAGATTACAGAAGCAATCAAAGCGGTAAATCCAGAAGCTAAGGTGGCATTTGACGACAAAGGAAATGCAACGGTAACAACTAAAGATGGTGAAGTTGCAACAATTCCAGCGGCAGATTTAGTGAAAACTCCAGAAGAAGCAGCGAAACCAAATGCAGGAAACAATGTCAATACACCAGCAGATAAGACTGTAGTAGCAAATCCAAACTCATTAACTGATGATGAGAAGAAAGCAATTGCGGCTAAAGTAGCAGCAGTTAACCCTGGTGCAACTGTAGCAGTAGATGACAAAGGAAACGCAACAGTAACAACGACAGATGGTAAGACAGCGGTCATTCCAGCGGCTGCATTAACTAAGACAGCAGATTCAGCTAAAGAACCAAACGCAGGTAACGACGTCGTTAAACCAGCTGACAAGACAGTTGTAGAAGATCCAGAATCATTAACAAAAGATGAGCAAGATGCAATCGCAGCTAAAGTTAAATCTGTGAATCCAGAAGCTAAAACTGTAGTTGTTGATGACCAAGGAAATGCAACTGTAACAACTCCAGATGGTAAGACAGTGGTTATCCCAGCGAAAGATTTGGTGAAAACAGCAGCAGAAGCCGCTAAGCCAAACGCAGGAAACGATGTCAACACACCAGCCGATAAGACAGTCTTGGATCCAAATGACTTAGAAGTATCTAAGAAAGCAATCGAAGACAAAGTTAAAGCTGTGAATCCAGGAGCAACTGTAGTTGTAGACGACCAAGGAAACGCAACAGTAACAACTAAAGATGGTAAAGTAGCAGTCATTCCAGCGAAAGACTTAACTAAGACAGCAGATTCAGCTAAAGAGCCAAACGCAGGAAACGATGTCGTTAAACCAGCCGATAAGACTGTAGTAGCAAATCCAGAATCGTTAACACAAGATGAGAAAGATGCAATTGTTGCTAAAGTTAAAGCAGTAAATCCAGATGCGACTGTAGTCGTAGACGACCAAGGAAATGCAACAGTTACACCTAAAGATGGAAAACCAGTTGTAATCCCAGCGGCAGATTTAACTAAATCAGCAGCAGACGCAGCTAAACCAAACGCAGGAAACGACATCGTTAAACCAGCCGATAAGACTGTAGTGGCAAATCCGAATGCTCTAACTCCAAAAGAGAAAGAAGCAATCGTAGCTAAAGTTAAAGCAGTAAATCCAGGTGCTGAAGTTGTAGTAGACGACCAAGGAAACGCAACAGTAACAGTAAATGGTAAGACAGCGGTCATTCCAGCGGCAGACTTAACGAAGAATGCAGATGCAGAAAAAACACCAAAAGCAGGAAATGACATCGTTAAACCAGCTTCTAAAGTTCTAGTTAAAGATCCAGACTCATTAACACAAGATGAGAAAGATGCAATTGCAGCTAAAGTAGCAGCCGTAAATCCAGGTTCAACTGTAGTCGTAGACGACCAAGGAAACGCAACAGTAACTCTTCCAAACGGAAATACAGCAGTTATCCCAGCATCAGATTTAACAAAATCTGAAAAAGATGTGAACGATGGAAAAGCTAAAGACAATGCAGTTACACCAGCCTCTAAGACAAAAGTCGCAAATCCAAATGCCTTAACTGAAGCTGAGAAGAAAGCCATCGAAGACAAAGTTAAAGCAGCAAATCCAGGTGCAACTGTAGTAGTGGACGAAAAAGGAAATGCAACTGTAGTGAAAGATGGTAATGTTTCAGTTATCCCATCAACAGACTTAGTTAAAGTTGAAGATGATGCTACGAAACCAAATGGTGGTAACGATGCAAACACACCAGCAGCTAAGACTGTAGTAGCAGATCCAACTAAACTTACAGATGAAGAAAAAGCAGCTGTTAAGAAAGCTGTAGCAGCAGTCAACTCAGGTTCAACTGTAGTCGTAGACGATAAAGGAAACGCAACAGTAACCAAAGGTGACGGCACAGTTCTTAACATTCCAGCTTCAGACTTAGTCATCCCAGCAGAAAAATTAGCTGACGAAGCTAAGAACGCTAAAGTGAAAACACCAGCTATCCGTACATTAGTTGGAAATAAAGAAAACTTAACAAAAGACGAAAAAGACGCTGTTAAGAAATCAATTGAAGCAGTTAACCCAGGTGCAACTGTAGTAGTAGACGATAAAGGAAACGCAACAGTAACAATGCCAGACGGTTCTACAGCAACAATTTCTAAAGAACAACTAGTGAAGAATGCAGAAGAAGCGAAAGCTAAAAACGGTGGTAATAATCTTGATTTTGACTTGAGTAAAGTAGAGGTAGCAGACCTTGCTAATATTACTCCAGAAGAAAAAGCGAAATTCCAATTCAAAGTTCTAGGTGCTATTACAGACGTTCCAGAATTTGATCTTGATGCCTTCTTGAAAGAAACAGACGATAATGGTAATACAGTTTACACATCTAAAGATGGTAAAGTGAAAATTACGATTGATAAAGATGGGAACGCAACAGCAACAGTTGAAAAAGATGGTAAGACAGAAGCAGCTGTTAAAATTGACAAAGATGGAAATGTAACAATCGTTACAAAAGAAGGTCAAGTATTAGCAATTCCAAGAGATGATGCGTTTAAACAACGTCCATATGTACCATACAATGCTGGAGGTAACAATGGCAGTGGTAACGGAAACGGAACTTCTGGTAATAGCGGAGCTACTAACACTGACGCAAAAGCAGATAAAGCGAAGTTGGAAGGTGCTATCCATCAATTAGATGAATTGATCATTAAAGAATCAGCTAAGCTTGATGCAGAAACTGCAAAAGAAGCGAATGACTTATTAGCAGATGCTAAGAAAGTATTTGCTAATGCAGACGCAAGTCAAGATGAAGTGGATGCAATGGTTAAACGTATCGAAGACTTTATGGCGAAAGTTGCTCCATCAACTGATCATGCAACTCCAGCTAAGAACCAAGCTGCTCAAACATCAGCTCCAGCTACAACTCAAGCAGTAAATGCCAACCAAGCAGCAGCAAACGCGCGTAAAGCAGCTAAAGAATTGCCAAATACAGGTACAGCAGATTCTACTGTAGCTATGGTGGCAGCTGCCGCAAGTGCCTTACTTGGTCTTGGTCTTGCAGGCCGTCGTCGTAAAGAAGACGAAGAAGCTTAATTGGTAGATTATTTGATAGTTATCAGATGATAAATCCGATTTTCAAAGCTTAAACAAGTACCTCTCATAAGAAAATCTCCTAGCAGGAAAGTCTGCTAGGAGATTTTTGCATTTCAGGAAGTGGACGGCTGACTTGGTAAGTAACCGCCCGATAACGAAGTATATTGAAAAATATCCAGACTAGAGAACTCACGGATAGTTCCTAATCTGGA
>NZ_CFGI01000011.1 GCF_001347015.1 Streptococcus pneumoniae | reverse complement strand
GTCAAGATGGCGTTCTTGGAATTAAGAAAATACAGAGAAACCAGCAAAGATAGCATTCGCAAGCCGTGGTTGGAGTTTTTCGGGAATAAACCCTTTACCCAAGAACCCGAGCGAGCCATCAGCCAGGCAGACCGACTGCTGGACTATAAGAGCTGGTCCGAGGAGGACAGGAAGATGTTTAGTCAACTACGTATGCGCGAAGAACAAGCCTTGTTGGCACAGGACTATGCCTTGGAAACAGCTAGGGAAGAAGGGAAACTTTTTGCCTTTCTGGATATGGTCCGCCAAGGTCTTCTGACTTCGGAGGTTGCGAGTGAACAATTGGGCATGACTGTTGCTGAGTTTGAGGAGCTATTGAAAGACCATCATAAATAAGACCTAAAAATACAGAGAAACCAGCAAAGACGAGGTTCGCAAGCCATGGTTGGAGTTTTTCGGGAATAAACCCTTTACCCAACAACCCGAGCGAGCCATCAGCCAGGCAGACCAACTGCTGGACTATCAGAGCTGGTCCGAGGAGGACAGGAATATGTTTAGCCAACTACGTATGCGCGAATAACAAGCCTTGTTAGCACAGGACTATGCCTTGGAAACTGCTAGGGTGGAAGGTATCGAACAAGGACTGGAGCGCGGGAAAGTTGAAGGACAAATTTTTACCTTTCTAGATTTAGTACGCCAACATGCTTTATCTTCCGAATTCACGAGTGAACAATTAGACACAAATTGAAAAAATATCAAGTTTACTTGACTTTTTTTATAGAATAGTATAGTATTTAGATACAAGCACTCCTTTTGCTCCCTGTTTCATAGCAACTGGAGTCATTTTTTTATAAATTTAGAAGGTTAATGATGTACACAACTGATAATAGTATTTCTTTGTCAAGAGATTTAAAGAGAGAAATGAAAGCATTTTTACCTCTTGAAGATTTGGTAAGTTATCTTTCAGATAAGCTAGATATGTCACCTGAAGAGGAACTAGATTCCAAAAATTTTTTACGTTGCCATAATTACTATTCGTTTTCTGCTTTTATTAAACAGGTTCCAGATAATCTTCATAAAGGAAAATTTCAAGCAGCGATTTCATTGTATGAATTTAATGACTGGTTGTCACAGTTTCTGTTTATATTTTCTGGTAGATTAGAGCAGTTTATAAAATCAACTTTTATTGAATCGCTTTGTCAGCAATATAATGGAAAATATCAAAAAGGTGAGTGTTACTTGGATGAAACTATTTATGAAAACTCTGAATTATATAACGAATTTATTTCAATTATAGAAAAACATTTATCAGAGAATCAAAGTCTTTCAATACAGCATCATATCAAAAATAAAGGTTCTAAATTTCCAATTTGGGTTCTTTTTCAAGAGATGACTTTTGGGGAAACAACTCGTTTTATAAGTGCACTGAAAAAAGAGTACCGAGAGTATTGGATAGATACTACATTTTTATCAACTGGTGTGGTAAATTCTAAAATTCATGGAGAAGAAATCCGGAGTAAATTATTTGGCTGGGTTTCAGCTACATGGTATATGAGAAATAGGACAGCACATCATTTAAGACTATATGGTCAAAATTTTACAATAGCAAGTCCAAGTTTCTTTTCAGCTGATTTGCGTCAAATAAACAAGAATGCAGAGACTAAAAAGAAAAAGACGCATAATAACGATTTATTTGCTTATCTTTTAGCTATGAAAAATCTTATACAACATCATTCACATTCTTTTGTTCAAGATTGGAACGATTTTTTGACGACTTTAGAGGCACAGTTGATGGAAAAGTCAAATATCATATTATCTAGTAAGATTGGTTTGCCAAGCAATTGGAAAGATATATTGTGGATCGGTTGAACTAAGGAATGATTTTTTACTCAAGTTATTATTCAGAGAATCTTTGACAATCCAGATGAGAAACCAAACATTAAGAAGTTGATTACCAAGATGAATGAAGGATAAGATGCGAGATTTTGGAATTGCTATAGCGGACGATGTAACACCTGAACAAGGTGAGAAAATCAGAATCATCAAGGAGCACTATGATGTTCTTGCCATCTGCAAAGAAGACTTAGAAACCATGATTCGGAAACTCGAACAAGAATATCAAGAACAAGTTAAGCTGATTCAAATCGTTCCTAGATTCAGTGTGCTTTAATTTTAAAAATTAGGTGTCAAAACCTTTTTTAATACAGACAAAATTAAGGATAAACAATAATTTTAATAACTTTTATTTTTTTCGTCTCTTTTCCGAATAAATAGATAGAAGCATTGAATCTAGTAAACCTAGATTTAAAAATGTGCTATAATGAAAGGAGAGGAAATATGATTCTCAGACATCCGGGCATTAGCCCGACCAATGACTTGGTTGCTAAGAAAATTTTCAGCAACCCAGAAATCACTTGTCAGTTTATTCGCGATATGCTGGACTTGCCAGCAAAAAATGTGACCATTTTGGAGGGAAGCAACATTCACGTCTTGCCTTCCATGCCCTATTCGGCGCAAGATTTCTATACTAGTATAGATGTTTTAGCTGAACTAGATAATGGAACCCAAGTAATCATTGAAATTCAAGTTCATCATCAGAATTTTTTCATCAATCGCCTGTGGGCTTACCTGTGTAGTCAGGTCAATCAAAACCTAGAAAAAATTCGTCAGCGAGAAGGAAATACTCACCAGAGTTATAAACACATTGCACCAGTTTATGCTATCGCAATTGTGGACAGCAATTATTTCTCAGATGATTTGGCTTTCCACAGTTTCAGTATGCGAGAGGACACGACAGGTGAGGTCTTAACCATCACAAACAATGGACAAGAAAACCATCTAGTCAAGATGGCGTTCTTGGAATTAAGAAAATACAGAGAAACCAGCAAAGACGAGGTTCGCAAGCCATGGTTGGAGTTTTTCGGGAATAAACCCTTTACCCAGCACCCCGAGCGAGCCATCAGCCAAGCAGACCAACTGCTGGACTACAAGAGCTGGTCCGAGGAGGACAGGAAGATGTTTAGTCAACTACGTATGCGAGAAGAACAAGCCTTGTTGGCACAGGACTATGCCTTGGAAACAGCTAGAGCAGAAGGGATTGAACAAGGTTTAGAACGTGGTATTGAACAAGGACGAGCAGAGGGTATCGAAGAGGGATTAAAAGTAGGTCTAGTAAATCTCGTTCTCCAAGGTCTTTTGACTTCTGAAGTTGCCAGTCAACAGCTGGGCATGACTGTCGATGAGTTTGAGGAGCTATTGAAAGACCATCATAAATAAGACCTAAAAATATAGAGAAACCAGCAAGGACAAGGTTCGCAAGCCGTGGTTGGAGTTTTTCGGCAATAAGCCCTTTACCCAAGAACCCGAGCGAGCCATCAGTCAGGCAGACCAACTGCTGGACTACAAGAGCTGGTCTGAGGAGGACAGGAAGATGTTTAGCCAACTACGTATGCGCGAAGAACAGGCATTATTGGCTCAGGACTATGCCTTGGAAACTGCTAGGGCAGAAGGTATTGAAAAAGGTTTAGAGCGTGGACTTGAATGTGGTCGTGCAGAGGGTCTTGAACAGGGACTGGAGCGTGGGAAAATCTTTACCTTTCTAGATTTAGTACGCCAACATGTTTTAACTTCCGAATTCGCGAGTGAATAATTGGGTATGTCAGTAGCGGAGTTTGAGGCACTCTTATAAGGTCATCATAGTAATGGCGTTCTTGGAATTAAGAAAATACAGAGAAACCAGCAAAGACGAGGTTCGCAAGCCATGGTTGGAGTTTTTCGGGAATAACCCCTTTACCCAGCACCCCGAGCGAGCCATCAGCCAAGCAGACCAACTGCTGGACTACAAGAGCTGGTCCGAGGAGGACAGGAGAATGTTTAGTGAATAACGCAGACGCGAAGAACAAGCCTTGTTAGCACAGGACTATGCCTTGGAAACTGCTAGGGCTGAAGGTCTTGAACAAGGACGAGCAGAAGGCGTTGAACAGGGACTGGAACGTGGGAAAATCTTTACCTTTCTAGATTTAGTACGCCAACATGTTTTAACCTCTGAATTTGCGAGTGAACAGTTGGGCATGTCAGTCGCTGAGTTTGAGTCCTTGCTATGAGGTCACATTTTAAATAGTAGAAAGTTAATGGAATGACGAGTTATTTCTAAAATACTTGTCATTTTTGCTTGACATTTGGAAGGGGTTATAGGATAATACCATAGAAGTGAGTTCTGTCCAACTATTGATGTGGATTAGATATGTGAGGTTTGACTCAGGGTTTAAGAAATTTGTGAGATTTTCACTTGGGAGATACGGTATTTGAAGAGTATTTCATCTCACAAAGACGTTTTTTCACCTTTTTTGAAAAAAATAGGTAAAAAGTTGATGAAAACCCTTGACAAATCCTGCAAATATTTATATACTGTATGGTAGTAAGATAGTCTTACGAAAAAATTTTTAAAGAAAAACAAAGGAGATAAAACGATGAAAAAAGTTTTATTGACAAGCGCAGTCGCTCTTGCAGCATTTGGTGCTGTACAAGCTGTTTCAGCAGCAGATTTAGTTTTGAAACCAGGTATGGTAGACCCTGCTACTGGTAAATTAATAACAGCTACACAAACACAAGGTGGTTCAAATACTGCTACAGACAGAGCTACATTCCAAGATGGTAAATTAGTAAATAACAAACCAGCTTACACTCGTTTTGGTGTTTACGATGTTGCTAAAGCTTCAGTAGTTCCAGCTCCAAAGGATGGAGAAGTAGGTAACCACTATGTTCGTTTAAACGTTGTTGATGCTAAGGGTAAACCAGTACCAGGTATTGAATTTGATTTATCTGTAACACTTCCAGATGGTAAAACAACTTACTTTGAGGTAAAATCTGACGAAGATGGTAACGTAATTATTGGTAAGTATGAGAAGGTGCAAACAACTTCTGATGCTACACAAAAAGAAGATGTGTTCGTTCCAGCAACTTTCCCAGTTGGATCTGTAGTTAAGTATCGTTTCACTGAAGGACAAGCAACAAATGGTGAGGATATTAAATTTGTAGGTGAATTCAAAGTTTCTGAGGATTTATATACAAACGGAAATATCACTATTAACGAAGTACGTCATGTTGATGTGAAGTTTGGTGATCAAGCTGCAACTGGTAAAACAGGTTGGGTCAAAGATAACCAAGGCTGGAAATATCAAGTTAACTCTAAACTTGTTACTGGTTGGGTACAAGATAGCGGTAAATGGTACTTCTTTGGCCAAGATAACCTAATGAAAAAATGGTGGGTTAAAGACGGTGATACTTGGTACTTCCTAAATGGATCAGGTGCTATGGAAACAGGTTGGTTGCAAGACGGTGGTAAATGGTACTTCCTTGAAGCATCAGGTGCTATGAAAGCTAACCAATGGTTCCAAGTAAAAGACAAATGGTACTATGTTGACGCTACAGGTGCTCTTGCAGTTAATACTACTGTAGGAGGATACACTGTTAACGGAAACGGTGAATGGGTTAAATAATTTGTAAATTAAATCTAAAACAGGGGAGAAATCTCCTGTTTTTTCTTGCGAATTTATTAAATAAATATTATAATAAAGAAAATAAAAATTAGAGGAGATTTAGCTTTATGAATCTTAAACTTGTAAAACTTCTAGCTATGGTAGAAATATTAAACATATCTTCGTTGCAGATACGACAATCAAGGGTGATAAAGATGAATTGATTCCTGCAAAGCCGGATTCAGTCAAACCTTTTAAGGATACTTATGTAGGTACTAGTTGGTTAGCGAGAAAGGCTGATGGAACTACAGAAGACTTAAAACCATTTATTTCTTCTACTGTAGTAAAAAAGAAGAAGTTAAACTAGGGGATTTTAAGGGGTATCGTTATGTAACGACTACTTATGAGCAAAATGTTCGTAAGCATTGGTTTGTAAAAGATACTAATGCTAAGGATGATAGTCAGAAAAAGGATTCATTGACAGGTTGGCAACATGCTGATGGTGTAGATTATCTTTATCAAGATGGTAAAAAACTAACTGGTTTACAAAAGCATGACAATAAAATTTATTATTTGAACAATGAAGGTGTAAAACAAGTTGGTTGGCTAAATCTTGGTAGTTGGTACTATATGTCTGAAGATGGAGCTATGATAACTGGCTGGTTCCAAGCAGGTGGCAAGTGATAATATACTTATAGTTCAGGTGCCCTTGCAGTGAGCACTACTGTTGATGGTTATACTGTAAACGCAAACGGTGAATGGATTTAACTTTCTACGTAACATAAATTATAAAGAGGTAAAAGATGAAAACAAAACATATTTTAGCAGTTGGAGCTGCAGGAGTAACATTATTTGGAGCTAGCTCTTTGTCAGCAGCACTTTTTGAACAGGAAACAGTTTATGCTGTGGAAACTGAAGCTAAACCAACAAATCCAGACGAAATCACCCAAACATCTTATAGAACTTCAGATGGTACTTCTATTCCTAATGTTAGTAATGATGAAAAGTATAGAAGTCATAAAGAAATATCTGGTTACAAGTATATTCGTAGTGGTTTTGAGTTCGAAAGAGGTAAGTCAATTTGGGTACATTATTATGCAAAAGATGCATCATCAACAGGTGACTCAAGCAACAACAATGGCTCAGGCAATAATAATGGCTCAGGCAATAATAATGGCTCAACAACAAATTCTAATTCTCCAGTAAAAAAAGTTCGTTTTGTAGAATATAAACCTGGTAGTAATGTTCCAGTTGATATTAAAGATCCACGTACAGGCTCTGCAGCTTCTGATACCAGTCGTCCGAATATTACCGACTATACTTATGTTAATGGTGAATTAAAAGGTGATACACTTTACCATATCTATCGCTCAAATTCAACGACTAATACGAACCAAAATAATAGTGGAAATAGCAATCAAAATCAGTCTACTTCTGCAGGTCAATTTAAAACGGAGAACGGGAAGGTCTACTATATTAAGGACGGCAAAAAAGTTACTGGTTGGCAAAAAATTGATAGTAAGACTTACTACTTTGAAGCTGATGGAGCTATGAAAAAAGGTCTATTGACTGCAGGTGATAAGCAATACTATTTAGATGAAAAAGATGGTGTTAAAAAGCTAGGCTTTGTAAAAGTTGCTGATAAGGTTTACTATTTTGTTGAAAATGGTGATAAGAAAACTGGCTTTATCAAAATTGATGATAAAACTTACTATCTAAAAGAAGGTGTTCGTCTAACAGGGGATATTACAGTAGACGGGAAGCATTATTTCTTAGATGAGGAAGGTGTCCTTAAACCAGGTATTGTTTTAATTGATGGTAAAAAATTCTTCATTGATGATGAGGGAAATCGTCATGTTGGATGGAAGAAAATTGGACTGGATTGGTATTATTTCTCTAAAGAAGATGGAATGAAGACTGGTTGGGTCAAAGATGGGTCATGGTATTACTTGGATGAAACTGGTGTGATGAAAACTGGTTGGAAACAAGTTGATGGTAATTGGTACTATCTTAACGGCTCAGGTGCTATGCAGACAGGCTGGAAATTTATAAATGGTAGTTGGTACCATTTTGACAGTTTAGGTAAAATGGGTACTAGATGGATAAAAGACAATGGTACATGGTATTACCTTGACGGTTCAGGTGCTATGCAGACAGGCTGGAAATTTGTAGATGGCAATTGGTATTACCTCAATGCTTCAGGCGCTATGAAGACAGGTTGGTACCAAGTTAGTGGTAAATGGTATTACTCATATTCATCAGGAGCTTTGGCTGTGAACACAACTATCGATGGTTACACAGTAAATGCCAATGGTGAGTGGGTGTAAGGAATATAATAAAGAAATAAGGGGAAATTCCTCTTATTTTTTGGTCAATAAGGAGGTTATTCCTTGATTTTTCCGAAAGAAAATGCTATAATGACAGCAAAAAGGATATTAAAGGTGGTAAATACTTTATGGACAAGAAAAAACTTTTCACTGCTAGCTTGGCTAGTGTAGCCGTTTTAGGGACAGGTTTCCTTGCTTCAAACCCATCAGTTGTGAAAGCTGCAACTGTTGAAGAATTACAAAAAGAGGCTGAAGCTAAAGATCAAGCTTTAAAAGATGCTGAAGCTAAAGCTCAATCTGAAAAAGCAGAAGCTGATACTGCTGCTGCTGCAGTTGAAAAAGCAAAAAAAGAAAAACTCGCTGCTGATGAAGCATTAGCAAAAGCTAAAGAAGAAGCTGATAAAAAAGCTAAAGAAGAAGAAGCTGCTAAAAAAGAAGAAGCTGATACTAAAAAGGCCTTAGGTGATGCTTTAGATCAATTAGAAGAAGCAATCGCAAATGATCCAAACATTACTGATAAAGAAGCTGCTAAAAAAGCTGCTAAAGAATTAGTTGACAAAGAAGGATTGTTAAAAGCTATTGAAGCTGGAGAAATCAAAGCTTCTGAAATTCTTGCTGAATTAGAAGATGATCATAAAAAAGCTGAAGCTGAAGCTAATGCTCCTGCAACACCAACACCAGCAGCTGAAGCTACAGAAGATACTCTTCCTGCAGATATTAAAGCTGGAATCGAAAAAGCTGAAAAAGCTGCTGCTGCTCGTCCTGCATCGGAAAAAGCTCAAGAAAAAGCTGATGATTTAGCTGAAAAAGCAGATAAACTTAAAAAAGAAGCAGAAGCTGACGCTAAAACAGCTGCAGAAAAAGCTGCTGCATTAGAAAAAACTAACGCAGTATTAAAAGAAACTAAAGAAGCTGTTAAAACTGCTAAGGAAAATCAGGAATCACCTGATGTTATTAAAAACTTAGAAGATGCTCAAAAAGCATTAGAAGCTAAAGCTCAAGAACAAGAAGCAGAAGCTACAGCTGCTAAAGAATCTGCTGACGCTAGAATTGAAGAAGCTAACAAACTTGTTGACGAGTATAATGCTGCTCTTAAAGAAGTAGAAGCTGCTAAAGAAAAAGAAGCTGAAGAAGTTGAAGATGCTGCAATCGAAGCACTTCAAAGCAAAGTAGCTGACTTGGAAAAAGAAGTAGCTGAATTAGAAAAATTAGTAGCTGACAATGAAAATAATCCAGATGCAGTTGACTACGTTACTGCAGCTAAAGAAAAACTAGAAGCTAAGAAAGCTGAATTAGAAGAAGCTAAAAAAGAATTAGAAAAAGCTCTTGATGTTTTAGGTCCTGAAGGAGAAGATACTGAAGAAACTCCGGCTAAACCATCTAAAGAAGAAGAGAATGATGCTGAAATCGAAGCTCTTCAAAACAAAGTAGCTGATTTGGAAAAAGAAGTAGCTGAATTAGAAAAATTAGTAGCTGACAATGAAAATAATCCAGACGCAGTTGACTACGTTACTGCAGCTAAAGAAAAACTAGAAGATAAAAAAGCTGAATTAGAAAAAGCTGAAGCTGAACTTGAAGAAGCTCTTAAAGGTTTGGAGCCTAAAGATATTAAATCTGAAATTAAACGTCTTGAAGCTGAAGTTAAACAACTTGAAGAACAACTTAAAGATGCAGAAGAAAATGGCGCTGAATCTTACATTGTTGAAGGACTTCGAGCTAAATTAGAAGAAGCTAAGAAAGACTTAGCAGAATTGAAAGAAGCTTGGTTAAGTAATGTAACTCCAGCACTTCCTGAGTATAAATTACCTGAAGATGCTCAACCAGCTCCAACACCAGCTCCAGCTCCAACACCAGCTCCAACACCAGCTCCAGCTCCAGCTCCAACACCAGCTCCAACACCAGCAACTGAAGCCCCAGCAACGGCAGCTCCAGCAGTAGCAGGTACTAGACAAGATAATACTTATCAAGCACCAGCTGCAAAATCAGAAGATAAGAAAGAACTTCCAAATACTGGTGGAAAAGATAATGCTGCAATTGCATCATTAGGATTCCTAGGCTTGCTCCTTGGTGCCCTTCCATTTGTGAAACGCAAAAACTAATTAGTTAAAAATATGAAAGAGAAGGACTTGTTGCCTTCTCTTTTTGTGGTATATAATCGCGTGAGGGCTTTGTTGGATAGTAGAAAATAAAGGCTCTTTGTCAACTGTAGTGGGTTGATGAAAAGCTAAGATCTAGAAAGGACAAATTTCGTCCTTTCTTTTTTGATGTTCAGAGCGATAAAAATCCGTTTTTTGAAGTTTTCAAAGTTCCGAAAACCAAAGGCATTTCGTTTGATAAGCTTGATGAGATTATTAGTGGCTTCCAATTTTGCGTTAGAATAGGGTAGTTGAAGAGCGTTGACAATTTTTTCTTTGTCCTTGATAAAGGTTTTAAAAACAGTCTGAAAAAGAGGATGAACCGGCTTAAGATTGTCCTCAATAAGTCCGAAAAATTTCTCTGGTTCCTTATTCTGAAAGTGAAAAAGCAAGAGCTGATAGAGATTATAGTGGTGTTTCAAGTCTTCTGAATAGCTCAAAAGCTTGTCAAGAATCTCTTTATTGGTTAAGTGCATACGAAAAGTAGGGCGATAAAATCGTTTATCACTCAGTTTACGACTATCTTGTTGAATGAGTTTCCAGTAGCGTTTGATGGCCTTGTATTCATGGGATTTTCGCTCAAATTGATTCATGATTTGGACACGTACACGACTCATAGCACGGCTGAGATGTTGGACAATGTGAAAGCGGTCGAGAACGATTTTAGCGTTAGGAAAAAGTTTACTGGCAATATCGTAGTAAGGGCTAAACATATCCATCGTAATGATTTTCACCTGACAACGAACAGCTCGCTCATAGCGCAGAAAGTGATCACGAATGACAGCTTGTGTTCTACCCTCAAGAACAGTGATGATGTTGAAATTATCAAAATCTTGTGCAATGAAACTCATCTTTCCCTTAGTAAAGGCATACTCGTCCCAGGACATAATCTCAGGAAGACGAGAAAAATCATGCTTAAAGTGGAAATCATTGAGCTTTCGAATGACAGTTGAAGTTGAAATGCCAAGCTGATGAGCAATATCGGTCATAGAAGTCTTTTCAATTAACTTTTGCGCAATCTTTTGGTTGATAATACGAGGAATTTGATGATTCTTCTTGACGAGTGAGGTCTCGGCGACCATCATTTTCGAGCAATGATAGCACTTGAAACGACGCTTTCTAAATAGAATTCTAGTAGGCATACCAGTCGTTTTGAGGTAAGGAATCTTAGAAGGTTTTTGAAAGTCATATTTTTTCATTTGACTTCCACAATAAGGACAAGATGGAGCATCGTAGTCCAGTTTGGCGATGATTTCTTTGTGTGTATCCCTATTGATGATGTCTATAATTTGAATATTAGGGTCTTTAATGTCTAGTAGTTTTGTGATAAAATGTAATTGTTCCATATGATTCTTTCTAATGAGTTGTTTGATCGCTTTTCATTATAGGTCATATGGGACTTTTTTTCTACCCTAAAATAGGCTCCATAATATCTATAGGGATTTACCCACTACAAATATTATAGAGCCAAAATAAAAAGTGAACAAGATAATATTTCATTCTTGTTCGCTTTTATGTTATTAGTGATTGTATAATCTTATAACAGTGCTTCAAACTCAGCGACGGTCATGCCCAATTGCTCACTCGCAAATTCGGAAGTTAGAACATGTTGGCGAACCATGTCTAAGAAGGCAAAAAGTTTCCCTTCTTCCCTTCCTTCAACTTTCCCACGCTCCAGTCCCTGTTCAAGACCTTCAGCCCTAGCAGTTTCCAAGGCATAGTCCTGTGCTAACGAGGCTTGTTCTTCGCGCATACGTAGTTGACTAAACATTTTCCTGTCCTCCTCAGACCAGCTCTTGTAGTCCAGCAGTTGGTCTGCCTGACTGATGGCTCGCTCAGGTTCTTGGGTAAAGGGCTTATTCCCGAAAAACTCCAACCACGGCTTGCGAACCCCGTCTTTGCTGGTTTCTCTATATTTTTTTAGTTCCAAGAACGCCATCTTTACTAGATGGTTTTCCTGTCCATTGTTTGTAATTGTTAAAACTTCACCTGTCGTGTCCTCGCGCATGCTAAAGCTATGAAAAGCCAAGTCATCTGAGAAGTAGTTACTATCCACAATTGCGATAGCGTAAACAGGTGCGATGTGTTTGTAACTTTGATGAGTATTGCCTTCTTGTTGGCGAATTTTTTCGAGGTTTTGATTAACCTGACTGCACAAGTAAGCCCATAGGCGATTGATGAAAAAATTCTGATGATGTACCTGAATCTCAATGATAACCTGTGTCCCATTGTCTAACTCCGCCAAAACATCTATACTTGTATAGAAATCTTGCGCTGAGTAAGGCAGGGAAGGCAAGACGTGAATGTTACTTCCCTCCAAAATGGTCACATTTTTTGCTGGCAAGTCCAGCATATCGCGGATAAATTGACAAGTGATTTCTGGATTGCTAAAGATTTTCTTAGCAACCAAATCATTGGTTGGGCTAATGCCCGGATGACGTACAGTCATATTTCTTCTCCTTTCATTATAGCACATTTTTTAATCTAGGTTTACTAGATTCTCTGGCTCTATCTATTTATTCGGAAAAAGTTTGAAAAATACTTGTTCTAGCTCTTCCCAATGGTATTTTTTGGTGCTTTCCTTTATAATGGGTGTATGGATAAGAAAAAATTATTATTGATTGATGGGTCTTCTGTTGCTTTTCGGGCGTTTTTTGCGCTCTATCAGCAGTTGGACCGTTTTAAGAATGCGGCTGGTTTGCATACCAATGCGATTTATGGTTTCCAGTTGATGTTGAGCCATTTGTTGGAGCGGGTTGAGCCGAGTCATATTTTAGTAGCTTTTGATGCGGGAAAGACGACCTTCCGTACAGAGATGTATGCGGACTATAAGGGTGGTCGGGCCAAGACTCCTGATGAGTTTCGTGAGCAATTTCCCTTCATTCGTGAGTTGCTGGATCATATGGGGATTTGTCACTATGAGCTGGCTCAGTATGAGGCGGATGACATTATTGGGACGCTGGATAAACTAGCAGAGCAGGATGGTTTTGATATTACCATTGTCAGTGGGGACAAGGATTTGATTCAGCTGACGGATGAGCATACGGTGGTTGAAATTTCCAAGAAAGGTGTAGCTGAGTTTGAGGCCTTTACGCCAGACTATCTTATGGAAAAGATGGGTATTACACCGACGCAGTTTATCGATCTTAAGGCGCTTATGGGAGATAAGTCGGATAATATCCCTGGGGTGACCAAAATCGGTGAAAAGACGGGTATCAAGCTCTTGCTGGAGCATGGTTCGCTTGAAGGAATTTATGAAAATATTGATGGGATGAAGACTTCTAAGATGAAGGAAAATCTCATCAATGATAAGGAACAGGCTTTTTTGTCTAAAACACTGGCGACCATTGATACCAAGGCACCGATTGAAATTAGATTGGAGGATGTAGTCTATAGTGGTCCAGATGTTGAAAATCTTGGGAAGTTCTACGATGAAATGGGCTTTAAACAGCTCAAGCAGGCTTTAAATGTATCGTCAGCTGATGTGGCTGAGAGCTTGGACTTTACTATCGTTGACCAAATCAGTCAAGATATGCTGAGTGAGGAGTCTATCTTCCATTTTGAGCTTTTTGGTGAGAATTACCATACGGATGATTTGGTTGGATTTGCCTGGTCTTGTGGGAAAAAGCTCTATGCTACAGACAAGCTTGAGCTGTTGCAAGAGCCGATTTTCAAGGACTTCTTAGAAAAAACACCTTTGAGAGTTTATGACTTTAAGAAGGCTAAAGTTCTCTTGAATCGTTTGGGTGTGGATTTGCAGGCACCTGCTTTTGATAGCCGTTTGGCTAAATACCTCCTTTCGACTGTGGAGGACAATGAAATTGCGACCATCGCTAGTCTTTATGGTCAGACTTACTTGGTCGATGATGAGACTTTTTATGGTAAGGGTGTCAAAAAGGCCATTCCTGAACGTAAGAAATTCTTGGAGCATTTGGCTCGTAAGCTTGCTGTTTTGGTTGAAACAGAGCCTATTTTGCTTGAAAAACTTAGCGAAAATGGGCAGTTAGAGCTTCTTTATGATATAGAGCAACCTCTGGCTTTTGTCCTTGCTAAGATGGAAATAGCTGGTATTACGGTCAAGAAAGAGACCTTACTTGAGATGCAGGCTGAAAATGAGCTTGTCATTGAAAAACTGACTCAGGAGATTTACGAACTGGCTGGTGAGGAGTTTAATATCAACTCGCCTAAGCAGTTGGGCGTGCTTCTCTTTGAAAAATTGGGACTTCCTCTGGAATACACTAAGAAAACCAAGACAGGTTATTCGACAGCCGTGGATGTCTTGGAGCGTCTAGCTCCGATTGCACCAATCGTTAAGAAAATTCTCGACTACCGTCAGATTGCTAAGATTCAATCGACTTATGTGATTGGCTTGCAGGACTGGATTTTGTCTGATGGCAAGATTCATACGCGCTATGTGCAGGATTTGACCCAAACTGGGCGTCTGTCTAGTGTGGATCCAAACTTGCAAAATATTCCTGTGCGTTTGGAGCAGGGGCGTCTCATTCGTAAGGCTTTTGTGCCTGAGTGGGAGGATAGTGTCCTTCTCAGCTCGGACTATTCACAGATTGAATTACGCGTTTTGGCGCATATTTCTAAGGATGAGCACTTGATTAAGGCCTTCCAAGAGGGGGCAGATATCCATACTTCGACAGCCATGCGGGTCTTTGGCATTGAGCGTCCTGAGGATGTGACTGCAAACGACCGTCGCAATGCCAAGGCAGTTAACTTTGGAGTGGTTTACGGGATTTCAGACTTTGGTTTGTCTAATAATTTGGGCATTAGCCGTAAGGAAGCCAAAGCCTACATTGATACCTACTTTGAACGCTTCCCAGGTATTAAAAACTACATGGATGAAGTGGTGCGTGAGGCGCGTGATAAGGGCTATGTGGAGACCCTCTTCAAGCGTCGTCGTGAGTTGCCAGATATCAATTCGCGCAACTTTAACATTCGTGGTTTTGCGGAGCGGACAGCTATCAACTCACCTATCCAGGGTTCGGCAGCAGATATTCTCAAGATTGCCATGATTCAGCTGGATAAAGCCTTAGTTGCAGGTGGTTATCAGACTAAGATGCTGTTACAAGTGCATGATGAAATCGTCCTTGAAGTTCCTAAATCTGAATTAGCAGAGATGAAAAAATTGGTCAAACAAACCATGGAAGAAGCTATTCAACTCAGTGTTCCCCTCATCGCAGATGAAAATGAAGGGGCAACCTGGTACGAGGCTAAATAAAAAAGGGGCTAGTCCTCCTTTTTTGTAGTAGAATTATGCAAGCCTTTTCAAATTGTGCTATACTGATGAAAAAGGAGGATTTTTATGAGTCAAGAATTTATCAATCCAAGTGATGGTGTGATTCGTCAGTATCTCGCAACGAGTAAAACCCTTGCTGTGGTGGGCTTGTCAGACCGTGAAGAAACAACTAGCAATCGAGTGACCAAGGAAATGCAGGCTCGGGGTTATAAAATTATCCCAGTCAATCCCAAGGTGGCAGGTGGTGAAATCTTGGGTGAAAAGGCTTATGCTAGCCTCGCTGAGATTCCTTTTCCTGTAGATATTGTCAATGTTTACCGTCGCAGTGAGTTTTTGCCAGATGTGGCGCGTGATTTTCTCAAGGCTGATGCCAAGATTTTTTGGGCACAGCTAGGCCTTGAAAGTCTAGAGGCGGAAGAAATCTTGCGTGCTGGTGGATGCGATGACATCGTGATGAATCGTTGCATCAAGAGAGAACATACACGCTTGATTGAGGAAGCGTAAGAAAAAGGTAGCTGATGGGCTACCTTTTGTGTTATACTCAATGAAAATCAAAGAGCAAACTAGGAAACTAGCGCAGGTTGCTCAAAACACAGTTTTGAGGTTGTGGATAGAACTGACGAAGTCAGCTCAAAACACAGTTTTGAGGTTGTAGATAAGACTGACGAAGTCAGTCACATATATACAGCAAGGCGACGCTGACGTGGTTTGAAGAGATTTTCGAAGAGTATTAGAAAATACCGATAAGGATCTGCATACCAAGACTAGTGAGGATGATGGCTATCCAGCAAATGGCTCCGAGAACAATGGATTTTCCGCTGGATTTGACCATAGCGACCAGATTGGTTTTGAGCCCGATAGCACTCATGGCCATGACAATAAGGAATTTAGAGAGTTCTTTGAGAGGGGTAAAGAAACTACTGGATACACCTAGAGAGGTGAGTAGTGTAGTGAGGAGAGAGGCAAGGATAAAGTAAAGGATAAAAAGTGGGAAGACTTTTTTCAGTTGTAGGCTTTGCTTGTTTTCTTGTTGGCGACTTTGCCAGTAGGATAGAAAGAGCGTGATAGGGATAATGGCCAAAGTACGTGTGAGTTTAACAATGGTTGCAGACTCGAGGGTATTGCTTTGGTAAAGACTGTCCCAAGCGCTGGCGGCAGCCGTTACAGAGGAAGTATCGTTGACCGCAGTCCCTGCAAAGAGGGCGAAGCCTTCATTGGATAGATGAAGCCAGGTGCCGAGGGTTGGAAAGATGAGCGCAGCCAAGACATTGAAGAAAAAGATAACGGAAATGGATTGGGCTACTTCCTTTTCCTTGGCATGGATAACGGGCGCTGTCGCAGCAATGGCAGAACCACCACAGATTGAAGAACCTACTCCAACCAAGGTAGCCAGTTTTGTATCCAGTGCAAAGAAGCGCTGGAAGAAGTAGGCAATAATCAGAGCTATTGAGATAGTGGACAGGATGACAGGGAGGGAAGATTGGCCAACTGCGAAGACCTGCGAGATATTGAGACCAAAACCAAGCAAGACAACGGCATATTGGAGCAATTTTTTAGAACTAAAGGTCAACCCAGCATCCAGTTGTTTATAGGACGAGAGAAAGGGATGTAGGAGCATGCCTATGAAAATGGCAAAAACGGGCGCGCCAATCACAGGGAAGAATCCTCCTAAGTACCAAGATACGATAGAAATGAGAAGGCAGGCCAAGATACCTGCTCCATTTTTTGATAGAAATGACATAAAAACCTCCAAATAAAATCTATTACCATTATGGACATAAAAACAGGAAAAGTCAAATAGAAAGTGGAGCTAACAATTATTTGACAAGTGGAGCTAATTATGTAATAATCCTACAAGAACTGTAACGAAGTCTTGGCAAAAACAAAAATACCAGAGTTCCACCTCTGGTATTTCTTTTTGTCCAGTTACATTAAAACTAAACTCAGGTTATATTTTTTTGTCGCGCTTATCTAACCACTTTCTGACTATCCACTCAGAAATGACATTACCGGTAATAGTAATCAGTAATGGTGCTAGAATAGTTGTAACGAAGATTATCAAAACCTCAATACTCGTCGAAAATCTCATGATACGTTGTCATCTTCGGCTTACCTAACTTTAGTTATGCTTTCACCTCGATTCCTAGTCTCATGAGATTTTCATAGAGTATTCTAAAAACATAGTGTTGTAATCAATTTAAATTAACACACTTCAATTTGTTATGCTAGCGTTATTCTATCATGTATTTTTGCGGTCGGGGGGCTTTTGTAGTATAATAGAGATACGTTTTTACAGTAGGAGGTATCTATGGACTTAACTAAGCGCTTTAATAAACAGTTAGATAAGATTCAAGTTTCGTTGATTCGTCAGTTTGATCAGGCTATTTCTGAGATTCCTGGGGTCTTGCGTTTGACCTTGGGGGAACCTGATTTTACAACGCCAGATCATATCAAGGAGGCGGCCAAGCGAGCGATTGATCAGAACCAATCCTACTATACAGGGATGAGTGGTCTGCTGACTCTACGTCAGGCGGCCAGTGACTTTGTTAAGGAAAAGTACCAACTGGATTATGCTCCTGAAAATGAAATCTTGGTTACAATTGGGGCGACAGAGGCTTTATCTGCTACTTTGACGGCTATTTTGGAAGAGGGAGACAAGGTGCTCTTGCCAGCTCCCGCTTATCCAGGCTATGAACCGATTGTCAATCTAGTTGGGGCAGAGGTTGTCGAGATTGACACGACTGAAAATGGGTTTGTCTTGACTCCTGAGATGTTGGAAAAGGCCATTTTGGAGCAGGGTGACAAGCTCAAGGCGGTTATTCTTAACTATCCAGCCAATCCTACAGGAATTACCTATAGTCGGGAGCAATTAGAAGCTTTGGCAGCTGTTTTACGCAAGTACGAAATTTTTGTTGTCTGTGATGAGGTCTACTCAGAATTGACCTACACAGGGGAAGCCCATGTGTCTCTAGGAACGATGTTGAGAGACCAGGCTATCATTATCAATGGTTTGTCTAAATCGCATGCCATGACAGGTTGGCGTTTGGGTCTGATTTTTGCTCCTGCAGCCTTCACAGCCCAGTTGATTAAGAGTCACCAGTATTTGGTTACTGCTGCAAATACCATGGCTCAACACGCTGCGGTGGAAGCCTTGACGGCTGGTAAAAATGATGCGGAACCTATGAAAAAGGAATACATCCAGCGTCGGGACTATATCATCGAGAAAATGACTGCTCTTGGTTTTGAGATTATCAAACCAGACGGTGCCTTCTATATCTTTGCTAAGATTCCAGCGGGCTATAATCAAGATTCCTTTGACTTTCTGAAGGATTTTGCTCAGAAGAAGGTTGTTGCCTTTATCCCTGGTGCTGCCTTTGGGCGTTACGGGGAAGGCTATGTGCGTCTGTCTTATGCGGCTAGCATGGAGACTATCAAAGAAGCCATGAAACGGCTTGAGGAGTATATGAGAGAAGCATGATTCAGTCTATCACGAGTCAAGGCTTGGTGCTCTACAATCGCAATTTTCGTGAGGATGATAAGCTAGTCAAGATTTTTACTGAGCAGGCTGGTAAGCGGATGTTTTTCGTTAAACATGCTGGCCAGTCTAAGCTGGCGCCTGTTATTCAGCCCTTGGTGCTGGCTCGATTTCTCTCGCGAATCAATGATGATGGGCTCAGTTACATCGAGGACTATCATGAGGTGATGACTTTTCCCAAGGTTAATAGTGATCTTTTTGTCATGGCTTATGCGACCTATGTGGCGGCTCTTGCAGATGCTAGTTTGCAGGACAATCAGCAGGATGCTCCCTTGTTTGCTTTTTTACAAAAGACCTTGGAGTTGATGGAAGCTGGCTTGGATTATCAAGTTTTGACCAATATTTTTGAAATTCAAATCTTGACTCGATTTGGTATTAGTCTCAATTTTAATGAGTGTGTCTTTTGCCATCGGGTTGGTCAGGCTTTTGACTTTTCTTTCAAATATGGAGCCTGCCTCTGTCCAGATCATTATCATGAAGATGAGAGACGTTGCCATCTCAATCCCAATATCCCTTATCTGCTCAATCAGTTTCAAGCCATTGATTTTGAGACTTTGGAGACCATTTCGCTTAAGCCTGAAATCAAGCAAGAGCTACGCCAATTTATGGATCAACTCTACGAAGAGTACGTTGGGATTCACCTAAAATCAAAGAAATTTATTGATTCCCTAGCAGACTGGGGACAATTACTAAAAGAGGAAAAGAAATGAAAAAAATCGCAGTAGATGCCATGGGAGGCGATTACGCACCTCAGGCCATCGTTGAGGGTGTCAATCAAGCCCTAGCTGACTTTTCAGATATCGAAGTTCAACTCTACGGAGATGAGACTAAAATCAAGCAATATCTGACAGCGACAGAGCGTGTCAGCATTATCCATACGGATGAGAAGATTGATTCAGACGATGAACCTACGAGAGCAATTCGGAAGAAGAAAAATGCCAGTATGGTCTTGGCGGCCAAGGCTGTCAAAGATGGAGAGGCAGATGCTGTACTCTCGGCTGGGAATACAGGTGCTTTACTAGCAGCAGGATTTTTCATCGTGGGTCGTATCAAGAACATTGATCGCCCTGGTCTTATGTCGACCTTGCCGACTATAGATGGGAAGGGATTTGACATGCTTGACCTTGGTGCTAATGCGGAAAATACAGCCCAGCACCTCCATCAATATGCGGTTCTAGGTTCTTTCTATGCTAAAAATGTCCGTGGCATTGCGCAACCACGTGTTGGCTTACTTAACAATGGAACAGAGAGTAGCAAGGGTGACCCGCTTCGTAAGGAAACTTACGAATTACTAGCAGCTGATGAAAGTTTAAACTTTATCGGAAACGTGGAAGCGCGTGATTTGATGAATGGCGTTGCAGATGTTGTTGTGGCAGATGGTTTCACGGGAAACGCTGTGCTCAAATCCATCGAAGGGACAGCTATGGGAATCATGGGCTTGCTCAAGACCGCTATTACAGGTGGTGGTCTTCGAGCGAAACTAGGTGCCCTCCTTCTCAAGGACAGCCTCAGAGGTTTGAAAAAACAGCTCAACTACTCAGATGTTGGTGGAGCGGTCTTGTTTGGTGTCAAGGCACCTGTTGTCAAGACTCATGGCTCAAGCGATGCCAAGGCTGTTTATAGTACAATTCGCCAGATTCGTACCATGCTAGAGACAGACGTAGTTGCCCAGACTGCGCGTGAATTTTCAGGAGAATAAAAGAGATGACAGAAAAAGAAATTTTTGACCGTATTGTGACTATTATCCAAGAGCGACAGGGAGAGGACTTTGTCGTGACAGAATCCTTGAGTCTGAAAGACGATTTGGATGCTGACTCAGTTGACTTGATGGAGTTTATCTTGACACTGGAAGATGAATTTAATATCGAAATCAGTGATGAGGAAATTGATCAACTGCAAAGTGTAGAAGATGTGGTTAAAATCATTCAAGCAAAATAGAAATCGGAGTTCCAAGGCATTTGCTTTGGAATTTTTGATTTGGTTCAAATGACCGTTTAGGAACAGATTTAGTCTTTCTAGGGACAGGAGAAATCTGAGGACAAATAAGGGATATAATGAAATTAGAAAAATCAATCTCCAAAAAGGAGAAAAAGAAAGGATTTTTATGATGAAAAAATATCTTTATTCTAGTTTGTTAGTTCTTGCAGGAGGCGTTCTCCTAGCAAATACTACGGTAGCCTATGCTGATTCTCCATCAGCAAGTGAGAAAGAAGCGATTGCTCAATTAGTTAATCAAGGCAAGATAAAAGCTGAAGAAGCTGATCAAGTAAAATTGATTGGTTTTGAAGATAAAGAAACTCAAGCAGAGGGCAATCAAGAGAAGAAAGCTTTCAATCAATATCGTGATCCGAAAGGAACATGGATGCAAACCAATGGTAAATGGTGGTTTAAATACGGTTCAGGTGGGTATGCTAAAAATTGGGAACAATTAGATGGCAAGTGGTACTATTTTGATGACCAAGGATGGATGAAAGAAAATACTTGGATTCAACCTGATGGTAATTATTACTACTTATCTGCTAGTGGTGCTATGGTCACTGGTTATCAACGTGTGAATGGTACACCATATTTCTTTAGAGAAAGTGGTGTATGGGTAGAAAATCGTGGGCAAGCTCTTGGTGAATACGCAAAGACATTTGTAGGAAAAATCCCATATGTTTGGGGTGGGGCAGATTTGAATAGTGGCGTAGATTGCTCAGGATTTACGATGGCTATTCATGCTAAGTTTGATATTAGTATTCCTAGAGTAACCTATGGTCAAGCGACAGGAGGAAGCTATGTAAGTAATGGCTCACAACTTCCTGGAGATTTAATATTGTACAATGGCGACCAAGGTTCAAATCAACATGTGGGTATTTATGTTGGTGGTGGCAAGGTAGTTCATGCTCCATATCCAGGTCAATATGTTTCTTATATGAATCAATACGGTATTACTCAAAATACAATCCGTAGATATTGGTAATATTGTCTAATTTTTCACAATATTATTGACTTTGACAATGAAAAGTATTAGAATATAGCTAAATAAAGAGGGGAAGCCCTCTTATAGCTGTTCGATAAAGGAGGAAATAGCTATGAAAAAATCTAAATTACTTACTCTTGGTTTGCTTGCAGGTGCTGGTCTGCTTTTGTCTATTAACCAAGCACAGGCTGCAGATACTTGGGTTAAAAATGGTGCTGACTGGAATCTTTCACAAGATGGCAGTCTAGCTAAGGATAAATGGGTACAAAATGCTGGGTCATGGTATCACTTCGATAGCGCTGGTAAAATGCAGACAGGCTGGCTCAAAGACGGCAATACTTGGTATTCTCTAGCAGATAGTGGTGCTATGCGCACTGGCTGGTACAAGGAAGGTAACACATGGTATTCGCTCGCAAGTAGTGGCGCTATGCGTACTGGCTGGTACAAAGAAGGATCTACTTGGTACTATCTCAAAGACAGTGGCGCTATGGCAACAGGATGGGCGACTCCAAATGGTAAATGGTCTTACTTTGAAAAATCAGGTGCTATGGTCGCAGATAGAGCTGTTCCAGCCAGTGATGGGGAAAGTTATGTCATTGGTAAGGATGGCTATCTAGCAAATAGAAAAGATGCTGGATACAGTATTCATGATATTGTCAAACTTGGAGATGGGCAAGAATATTTGCTAAATGCTAAAGGTGACGATGTTATTATTGAAAAAAATGCTTGGTATATCAGACCAGAGTTCAAGAAGTTCTCTAACAAATATGGGGATGAGGTTGCAAATACTACCTTAGCTTTAGTGGATAATAAAGAAGAAGGACAAGAAATTGATCCTAAGGCAGTTGTACAGAACTTCCAAAACTTACCAAATCGCTACTACTTTGATGAAAATGGACATCGTGTGGTTAATATCCCAGCAATGACAAGCTATTCAGAGATTAAAAAAGTTGGCAATGATGTCTATTTAGAAAATCCAGGTGCACGACTTCGTCTTGGAGCTACCCACTTTACAATCAATAACAATAAACTATACTATTTAGAAAATGAGCAAGGTAAGCTCAAAACAGGTTACTTTGTATTGATTGATGATGGTATGGCTACAACCCACTATCACATCCTAGCCTATGCGGATCAATCTGGTGAAATTCTTAAGATGAAACGCTTGCCATCAGGAGTTTCAGATTATCTGGATAAAGAAATCGATGGTTTATATGGTGAAAAAATTAAGATTGAATCTCCACACTCAAACGAATATTATAAAGTGGTTGTGGTTAAATAAAAATAACATCTTCACAACTAATTGTTAACACTCTAACCAATATACCATTTTCAGGAGGCTTTAGATTTCTTGTATTTTAAAAGGAAACTAAAGCCTTTTGTAGATGGAGCAGGGGATAGAGTTATCTATAAAATAATGAAAAGGAGTCTGTCATGGAAATGAAAAATACATTTGTAGAATTGGAACAATTTGAAGAGTTAACCCCAGAGGTTTTGAAGGAAGTGAATGGTGGAGGGATTTTTGAAGATACTGTAAAATGGTGCAATAAATTGTTTGGTACGGGTAGACACTTTGCTTAAATTCACAGTATTAGTTAGAGATTAGATTTATTTATGCTTATTTTAGAATTCTTATTTTCTGTGATATATCTACTGTTGGTAGTCGTTTCAACCATAGTGCCTACTATTTATTTGGGCGCTCAAATTTCCCCAGAATTTTATAAAAAACGTTATTGGATACTTATATTTTTAATTAGTTTATCTGCTCGTCAAACATTTGGAGAATTATTTCATATAGGAGTTCTTATCTACTTTTACTGTATTTTTTTATTAGTATTGCACAAGGGAAAAGGGGAATCTCTTTTTCTTTCTCTGTATCTTTTTCTCTTCTTTCAAAGTATTCGTTATTTATTTTTGACAATTTGGATTCGTGTATTATCTGGTGAGCATTGTTGTTTCGTAGATTCGTTTTCTACTTTATATATATCTATATTTGATTTATTATCAATCTTTCTATGTTGTAAAATTATGAAGCGTTGGTCTTTGGATTTGGATTTATTCTTTTCAGATACTTTTAAAACCCACTATCGTAAGAGTTTTTTCATTATCCTACCTCTGACTGGATTTAGAATATTCTCTTCGTTTATGACTAATAGAAATAGTTCTTTCTATGTTCGTTTTGACACGACCATTTCTCTCCTGATTTTCATTCTTTTTTTCTCTTGGCTCTTTTACATCAAGCATTTGGAGCAGGTTTATCGTGATGAGCAGACCATTCAGAGACAGGAAGATGAAAATCGTTCCTTACAAGGAATGGTGGACAAGCTGGGTCATCTCTATGATGAGGCTCGAGGTTTCCGTCATGATTTTGCGGGAATTGTAGCCAGCATGGAGCCTGCCATAGCCAATCAAGACATGGCTGAGGTATCTACCATTTATCAAGATGTCTTTTTAAAGACCAATGAAAAGCTGAGGAAGGCAGATTACACAGCTTTTAATCTTCATAATATCCATGATATAGCCATTCGTAATACCTTGGCAAAAGCCATGATTGTGGCAGATAATCAGGGAATTCATTTTAGTTTGGAGACGGTGGGGGTTGTCGAAGAGCTGGATTTGCCGATGTTGGAGGCTATCCGTATCCTCTCTATCCTCACGACAAATGCCTTAGAGGCAGCCAGTGAGGCGGAAAATCCGCAGATTCGGGTTGCTTTATTGGCAGGCGATAGGAGTGTCCGTTTTATCATTGAAAACACTCGTAAGAAAGAAGAACTGAATCCCATCATTCTCAGTCAAAAGGGTTATTCGACCAAGGGAAACCACAGTGGACTGGGCTTAGCAACCTTGGAGGATATGGTTTTTCATTATGATTTAAACTTAGATACCCAGCTAGGAGAGACGACTTTTAGACAAGATTTAGAATTGCCATTTAAGGATGAGAAACGAGGGGGAGAGGAATGAGAATTTTAGTTTTGGAAGACGATAGAGTCCAGCAAGGACGGATAGAGCAGACTTTACTAGATATCGGTCGCTCTCGCAATTTAAGATTGGAAATTGATATTGCCAAAAACTATGGGGATGTTGAAAAGTATTCTCAGTATTTTGACCATTACCAGCTCTATTTATTAGATTTAGAGATTGATGGAGAGCGTGAACGGGGCTTTCAGGTTGCTCAACAGGTTCGGGAGCGGGATCCTTTTACAAGCATTGTCTTTGTGTCCACGCACTCGGAGGCCTTACCTCTAGCTTTTCGCTACCACTTGTCTGCCTTGGATTTTATTTCCAAGGATCAGCCAGAGGCGGACTACTGTCATCAGCTGGAGCGCTGTCTGGACTATGTACTGGCAGTAGATAAGAGGGAAAATATGCGTCTCTTTACCTATAGTTTTGAGGGAAGACGGGGCTTTACTCTGCCCTACCATGAGATTTTAGCCTTTGAAACCTCAGTGGAATCCCATCGTATCAAGGTTTATTATGCCAATCATTCTATCAAGACCATTTACGGCAGTCTCAAGGATATCGCTGTCAAGGCTGAAAAAGATTACTTTGTCTATGCCAATCGCAATACGTTGGTCAGTTTACAGGCCATTGAAGAGATGACTGCCACAGAAGTGACCTTGTTAGAAGGCTTGCACTTCCCCGTATCACGAACAGCCAGAAGAACCCTTAAAAAACATCTCAACGTCTAATATCTGTTAGACTTGGATGAGTTTATCAATAAGAATATCGGAAAATTTTCTGATATTCTTATTTTTTTGACTTTTTTTCGAATAGATAAGTAAGAGGAAAAGGAAAGGAGCCTAGTTCATGTTTATATCAATGTTCTACCCATGGTTGACTGAGTTATTTTTTAAATAAATTGAATTTAGTTGTACATTTTCGAAATTTTTCTCGAATAGATAAGTAAGAGGAAAAGAAAAGGAGTCTGGTTTATGTATCTACCGATTTTCTATTCATGGTACATTAAATTATTTTTTAAATAAATTTAATTAGTTGTACATTTTTGAATTGTTTTTCGAATAGATAGGTGAGAAGAAAAAGGAGGGAGTCTATTTCATGTATCTACCAATTTTTTATCCGTGGTTTACTAAATTATTTTTCAAATAAATTTAATTAGTTGTACATTTTCGAAATTTTTTTCGAATAGATAAGTAAGAGGAAAAAGAAAGGAGTTTGCTTTATGTATCTACCAATTTTCTATTCATGGTTCATTAAATTATTTTTTAAATAAAATTTAATTTAGTTGTACATTTTTGAAATTTTTTTCGAATAGATAAGTAAGACGAAAAGGAAGGAGACTACGCGATGTATTTACCAATCTTATTGCCATGGTTTATCAAATGGTATTTAAAATAAATGAAATTTACCTGTTCATTTTAAATCACTTCTCAAATAGATAAGTGAGACGAAAAGGAATTCAGTAATTTATCTATTCTGGTTTTTAAAATGGTTTAAGAGCCAGAAATCGTAAACTAAAAAATAGAAATAAAGGAGAAAAAAGATGACAAATTTTGACAAAATGGAGCAGAACTTTGTAGCTCTTACAGAAGAAGAGTTGATGAATGTAGATGGGGGAATTGCACCACTAGTAGTTGCGTTTGGAGTAGCTGCGTTTAAAGGTTTTTCTGTAACAGGAGGGGCTATTATACTAGGAGCAGGTCTTTATCAAGTTGGAAAAAATCTAAAATAAAACTTTGGGTAAGTTTTATGAATAGAATGTTAAAAAAAATATATGTAGGATTTGCTTTAACAGCTTACAGCATATTATTAATTTATTCTCTACTTAATTTAGAAAAGGTATCGTTGGAGAGCTGTATTTTGTTAGTAGCATTGACATACTATATTAATAAAAAAGAAATATTTAAATTAAAAGTAAATAAGAACAAGGAGAACTTAAAATGAATATTTTAGTAAATGATCATCAGTTTACAGCAATGACAGAAAAAGAACTAGCAACAGTTGATGGAGGAGTACTTCCTGCAGCGGTAGTAGCAGTTCCAGTAGGAATCAAGGTTGCAGGGTATGTTGTCGGTGGTTTATCCGCTGTAGGGCTAGCTGCATGGGGTTACTTCAGATAAGATAAAACACTGTGGAGAAATCAATGAATTTTTCAAACGAATTTGCGGCTATTATTATATCAGCCTCAGGGATGGTAGGTTTATTAGTGGGAGTTACTATTGGATTGGCTAGTATTATTTAAAGAGGGGTATAACATGCAAAATTTGAATCAATTTGAAATCGTAGAGCAAAGTAAATAAGTTGAAGTAGGTTTATTGATTGTTATCGAAGGATTATTACTTCCTGCTGGTGGAGCAGCTTTAGGGTATTATGCGAATAGACCATAATCTGATTGTTGTCAGAGAGGCATTTCTATGTTTTTTAAAAAATTCGTTAAATCAGTATTGAAAGTTTTGCCTGAAATCATGGTATTACTTAGTTCAATGTCTTATATCATCATCAGATTAGTAGCTGACATAAATAAAGTATCTTGACCTACTTGGTTTGATAATTTTAATATACCCACGATTGCATTATTTATGATGGTCTTCATTCTTTTATACAGAAGTAAAGAAAAAAAGAATAGATAAATTTGAAGCAGTAGACGCTCTATAGGGAATAGGTGTCTTATAGTAACGAATCAAAAAAAGGAGTAACTATGAATCGTAATTTAGAACGGTATAATCTATTCTGACTATGAATAGATCATACCATAGGTGGCTTAGAAATAGCAGGGACATTAAAAATTGAAGTAACTTTATATAGGATGTCGTAAAGGTTACTATCAATGATTTATTTGTCCCAAGCTTGCCTAGGGTGTCAGAAAAAAATCATTTTCCTTTCAATAGCATATTTTTAGTAGGTAGGACGTTGCTTCTGCCTATTTTTTGCCAAAAAGTTCAGTTGAGGTGTTTATTTATATCGTTTGAAGTTTATTTGTATTGTTGTTCGTGCTTTTTTGATAAAATAGTTATAGAAATTAGGAAGGTTGAAGAAAAGGAATGAAGAAGATTTTAAAATATTTTTTAGTATTTGTTTTTCTATTTTTGATGAATATTTTCATCTTTAAGATACTAGCAACTCTGGGATTTCAGCTGACAATGAGTGAAAAGAGTTATATGGTACCACCGCTGTTTTCGATTATCGTTTTGTACATGATTGACAAAAGAATTAGGAAGAAAAAGAAATAAATATATATTTTGGGTAGGACGTTTGTTCTGCCTATTTTTTATCCGAAAAGTGCATTTGGGAGGGAGATAGGCGCATTTGGGGAGGGAGTCCAGTTTTTGTTTGGGGATTGAGGTAAGATAGTTGTTATCAGATGAGTTTAGGAAAAAGGAGATGAATATGAAATTTGGGAAACGTCACTATCGTCCGCAGGTGGATCAGATGGACTGCGGTGTAGCTTCATTAGCTATGATTTTTGGCTACTATGGTAGTTACTATTCTTTGGCTCACTTGCGAGAATTGGCCAAGACGACTATGGATGGGACGACGGCCTTGGGCTTGGTCAAGGTGGCAGAGGAGATTGGTTTTGAGACGCGAGCCATTAAGGCGGATATGACGCTATTTGACTTGCCAGATTTGACCTTTCCTTTTGTTGCCCATGTGCTTAAGGAAGGGAAATTGCTCCACTACTATGTGGTGACTGGGCAGGATAAGGATAGCATTCATATTGCCGATCCAGATCCTGGGGTGAAATTGACCAAACTGCCACGTGAGCGTTTTGCGGAAGAATGGACAGGAGTGACTCTTTTTATGGCACCTAGTCCAGACTACAAGCCTCATAAGGATCAAAAGAATGGCCTGCTCTCTTTTATCCCTATATTAGTGAAGCAGCGTGGCTTGATTGCCAATATCGTTTTGGCAACACTCTTGGTAACCTTGATTAACATTGTGGGTTCTTATTATCTGCAGTCTATCATTGATACCTATGTGCCAGATCAGATGCGTTCGACGCTGGGGATTATTTCTATTGGGCTGGTGATTGTTTATATTCTTCAGCAGATCTTGTCTTACGCTCAGGAGTATCTCTTGCTTGTTTTGGGGCAACGCTTGTCGATTGACGTGATTTTATCCTATATCAAACATGTTTTTCACCTGCCTATGTCCTTCTTTGCGACACGCAGGACAGGGGAAATCGTGTCTCGTTTTACAGATGCTAACAGTATCATTGATGCGCTGGCTTCGACCATTCTTTCGATTTTCCTAGATGTGTCAACGGTTGTCATTATTTCTCTTGTTTTATTTTCACAAAATACCAATCTCTTTTTCATGACCTTATTGGCGCTTCCTATCTACACAGTGATCATCTTTGCCTTTATGAAGCCGTTTGAAAAGATGAATCGGGATACCATGGAAGCCAATGCGGTTCTGTCTTCTTCTATCATTGAGGACATCAATGGTATTGAGACTATCAAGTCTTTGACCAGTGAGAGTCAGCGTTACCAAAAAATTGACAAGGAATTTGTGGATTATCTGAAAAAATCTTTTACCTATAGTCGGGCAGAGAGTCAGCAAAAGGCTCTGAAAAAAGTTGCCCATCTCTTGCTCAATGTCGGCATTCTCTGGATGGGGGCTGTTCTGGTCATGGATGGCAAGATGAGTTTGGGGCAGTTGATTACCTATAATACCTTGCTTGTTTACTTTACCAATCCTTTGGAAAATATCATCAATCTGCAAACCAAACTTCAGACAGCGCAGGTCGCCAATAACCGTCTAAATGAGGTTTATCTAGTAGCTTCGGAGTTTGAGGAGAAGAAAACAGTTGAGGATTTGAGCTTGATGAAGGGAGAGATGACTTTCAAGCAGGTTTCCTACAAGTATGGCTATGGTCGAGATGTCTTGTCGGATATCAATTTAACCGTTCCCCAAGGGTCTAAGGTGGCTTTTGTGGGAATTTCAGGGTCAGGTAAGACGACATTGGCCAAGATGATGGTTAATTTTTATGATCCAAGTCAGGGAGAGATTAGTCTGGGTGGTGTCAATCTCAATCAGATTGATAAAAAGGCTCTGCGTCAGTATATCAACTATCTGCCTCAACAGCCTTATGTCTTTAACGGAACGATTTTGGAGAATCTTCTCCTTGGGGCCAAGGAAGGGACGACTCAAGAGGATATCTTACGGGCGGTTGAATTGGCAGAGATTCGGGAGGACATTGAGCGCATGCCTCTGAATTACCAGACAGAGTTGACTTCGGATGGGGCAGGAATCTCAGGTGGTCAACGGCAGAGAATCGCTCTGGCGCGTGCTCTCTTGACAGAAGCGCCGGTCTTGATTTTGGATGAGGCGACCAGCAGTTTGGATATTCTGACAGAGAAGCGGATTGTTGACAATCTCATGGCTTTAGATAAGACCTTGATTTTCATTGCTCACCGCTTGACCATTGCTGAGCGGACAGAGAAGGTTGTTGTTTTGGATCAGGGCAAGATTGTTGAAGAAGGAAAGCATGCTGATTTGCTTGCACAGGGTGGCTTTTACGCCCATTTGGTGAATAGCTAGAAAGAGGAGAGGATGAAACCAGAATTTTTAGAAAGTGCGGAGTTTTATAATCGTCGTTACCATAATTTTTCCAGTCGGGTGATTGTACCCATGTCCCTTCTACTCGTGTTTTTACTTGGATTTGCAACATTTGCAGAGAAGGAGATGAGTTTGTCTACTAGAGCTACTGTCGAACCTAGTCGTATCCTTGCAAATATCCAGTCAACTAGCAACAATCGTATTCTTGTCAATCATTTGGAAGAAAATAAGCTGGTTAAAAAGGGAGAACTGTTGGTTCAATATCAAGAAGGGGCAGAGGGTGTCCAAGCGGAGGCCTATGCTAGTCAGTTGGACATGCTCAAGGATCAAAAAAAGCAATTGGAGTATTTGCAAAAAAGTCTGCAAGAAGGGGAGAACCACTTTCCAGAGGAGGATAAATTTGGCTACCAAGCCACCTTTCGTGACTACATCAGCCAAGCAGGCAGTCTTAGGGCTAGTACATCGCAACAAAACGAGACCATCGCGTCCCAGAATGCAGCAACTAGTCAAACCCAAGCTGAAATCGGGAATCTCATCAGCCAAACAGAGGCTAAAATTCGCGATTACCAGACAGCTAAGTCAGCTATGGAAACAGGTGCTTCCTTGGCCAGTCAGAATCTAGCCTACTCTCTCTACCAGTCCTACCAGTCTCAGGGCGAGGAAAATTCGCAATCTAAGGCCCAGGCTATTGCGCAGGTTGAAGCACAGCTTTCTCAGTTAGAATCCAGTCTTGCTACTTACCGTGTCCAATATGCAGGTTCGGGTGCCCAGCAAGCCTATGCGTCTGGTTTAAGCAGTCAATTGGAGTCTCTCAAATCCCAACACTTGGCAAAGGTTGGTCAGGAATTGACCCTTCTAGCCCAGAAAATCTTGGAGGCAGAGTCAGGTAAGAAGGTTCAGGGAAATCTTTTAGACAAGGGGAAAATTACGGCGAGTGAGGATGGGGTGCTTCACCTTAATCCTGAGACCAGTGATTCTACCATGGTAGCAGAGGGGACTCTACTAGCCCAACTCTATCCGTCTTTGGAAAGAGAAGGAAAAGCCAAACTAACAGCTTATCTTAGTTCAAAGGATGTAGCAAGGATTAAGGTCGGTGATTCTGTTCGCTATACTACGACTCATGATGCCAAAAATCAACTTTTCCTAGATTCTACTATTACAAGTATTGATGCGACAGCTACCAAGACTGAAAAAGGGAATTTCTTTAAAATTGAGGCGGAGACTAATCTAACTTCTGAGCAGGCTGCAAAACTTCGGTACGGGGTGGAAGGTCGCCTGCAGATGATTACGGGCAGGAAAAGTTATCTACGTTATTATTTGGATCAATTTTTGAACAAAGAATAATGTTCGTGTTTTTAGAGTTAAATGATTTTAAAACTGTGAGAAATATACTTCTTGCAGTTTTTTCTTTACGATCCTTGCTTTGCATTTGCTATTTATTCGGTTAAATTCTTGTAATTTTAGGTTTTTTATGGTAGAATGTGCTCAAGTAATACGAAAGGCGAACTTTAAAATGTCAAAACAATTGATCTATTCGGGAAAAGCTAAAGATATCTATACAACTGAGGATGAAAATCTTATTATTTCAACTTACAAGGACCAGGCGACTGCTTTCAATGGTGTCAAGAAGGAGCAGATTGCGGGTAAGGGAGTGTTGAATAATCAGATTTCATCTTTTATTTTTGAGAAATTAAATGCGGCTGGCGTAGCGACTCACTTTGTGGAGAAACTTTCAGACACGGAACAACTCAATAAAAAGGTGGAAATCATTCCTTTGGAAGTCGTGCTTCGCAACTACACTGCTGGTTCCTTTTCAAAACGTTTTGGCGTTGATGAAGGAATTGCCTTGGAGACTCCGATTGTCGAATTTTACTATAAAAATGATGATTTGGATGACCCATTTATCAATGACGAGCATGTGAAATTCCTAAAGATTGCGGATGACCAGCAGATTGCCTACTTGAAGGCAGAGACGCGTCGGATCAATGAACTCTTGAAAGTCTGGTTTGCTGAGATTGGTCTCAAATTGATTGACTTTAAGCTAGAATTCGGTTTTGACAAAGATGGCAAGATTATCTTAGCGGACGAATTTTCACCAGATAACTGCCGTTTGTGGGATGCAGATGGCAACCACATGGACAAGGATGTTTTCCGTAGAGGTCTCGGAGAATTGACAGATGTTTATGAGATTGTCTGGGAAAAGTTGCAGGATTTGAAATAATCTGTTTGCAACGGAAAATCTTCGTCTTCAACTAAAAGAACTCAGGCTGAAAAGGTCCCCCAGACCTTTTCACTCCGTAGAGGATTGGGAGAATTAACAGATGTTTACAAAATTGTCTGGGAAAAGTTGCAGGAATTGAAATAACAACCTCAAGGTCGTTTAGGAACATTGCAAGAGCTGAAATAAAGGAATAAGGATTGATGGATAAACGTATTTTTGTTGAAAAAAAGGCTGATTTTCAGGTCAAGTCAGAGAGTTTGGTTAGAGAACTCCAGCACAACTTGGGACTTTCAAGCTTGAAAAGTATTCGCATCGTGCAAGTGTATGATGTCTTTGATTTGGCTGAGGACTTGTTTGCACCTGCAGATAAACACATCTTCTCTGAGCAGATGACAGACCATGTCTTGGACGAAGCGGCTGTGCAGGCGGATCTTGCTAACTATGCTTTCTTTGCCATTGAAAGCCTGCCAGGGCAGTTTGACCAGCGTGCAGCTTCTTCACAGGAAGCCTTGCTTTTGCTGGGAAGTTCGAGTGATGTGACAGTCAATACAGCCCAACTTTACTTGGTCAATAAAGATATTGACGCGACGGAGTTAGAAGCAGTCAAGAACTATCTGCTCAACCCAGTTGATTCTCGTTTCAAGGACATCACGACAGGGATTGCCAAGCAGGAATTTTCTGAGTCAGACAAAACCATTCCTAAATTGACTTTCTTTGAAAGCTATACAGCAGAAGACTTTGCTCGCTACAAGGCCGAGCAAGGGATGGCCATGGAAGTGGATGATTTGCTCTTTATCCAAGACTATTTCAAGTCAATCGAGCGCGTGCCAACTGAGACGGAACTCAAGGTTTTGGATACTTACTGGTCTGACCACTGCCGTCACACGACGTTTGAGACTGAGTTGAAGCAGATTGATTTTTCAGCTTCTAAATTCAAAAAGCAATTGCAGGCGACCTATGACAAGTATATTGCTATGCGTGATGAGTTGGGGCGTTCTGAAAAACCGCAAACCTTGATGGATATGGCAACTATTTTCGGTCGTTATGAGCGTGCTAATGGACGTTTGGATGATATGGAAGTGTCTGACGAAATCAATGCTTGCTCAGTAGAAATCGAAGTGGATGTTGATGGTGTGAAAGAGCCATGGCTCCTAATGTTCAAGAATGAAACTCACAACCATCCAACGGAAATTGAGCCATTTGGTGGTGCTGCTACCTGTATCGGTGGTGCTATTCGTGACCCATTATCAGGTCGCTCATATGTTTACCAAGCCATGCGTATCTCGGGTGCTGGAGATATTACTGCACCGATTTCGGAAACGCGTGCTGGGAAATTGCCACAACAAGTCATTTCTAAAACAGCTGCTCATGGTTATTCTTCATATGGTAACCAGATTGGGCTTGCGACGACCTACGTTCGTGAATACTTCCACCCAGGTTTCGTTGCTAAGCGTATGGAGCTTGGTGCTGTTGTCGGAGCGGCTCCTAAGGGCAATGTGGTCCGTGAAAAACCGGAAGCGGGAGATGTGATTATCCTCCTTGGAGGTAAGACTGGACGTGATGGTGTCGGTGGTGCGACAGGTTCTTCTAAGGTTCAAACAGTTGAGTCTGTGGAAACTGCTGGAGCTGAGGTTCAAAAAGGGAATGCCATCGAAGAACGCAAGATTCAACGCCTTTTCCGTAATGGCGATGTGACTCGTCTTATCAAAAAATCAAATGATTTTGGCGCTGGTGGTGTTTGTGTAGCTATCGGTGAATTAGCAGACGGTCTTGAAATAGACCTTAACAAGGTACCTCTTAAATACCAGGGCTTGAATGGTACCGAAATTGCCATCTCTGAATCACAAGAACGTATGGCGGTCGTGGTTCGTCCAGAAGACGTAGATGCCTTCGTTGTAGAATGTAACAAAGAGAATATTGATGCTGTTGTGGTGGCGACAGTGACTGAAAAACCAAATCTAGTCATGCACTGGAATGGTGAGACAATCGTTGACTTAGAGCGTCGTTTCCTTGATACAAACGGTGTGCGCGTGGTCGTTGATGCTAAGGTGGTTGACAAAGATGTCACACTCCCAGAAGAACGTCAAACATCTGCTGACACACTGGAAGCAGATACCCTTACCGTTCTATCTGACCTCAATCATGCGAGTCAAAAAGGATTACAGACTATCTTTGACTGCTCTGTTGGACGCTCAACGGTTAATCACCCACTTGGTGGTCGTTACCAACTCACACCAACTGAGGCATCTGTGCAGAAATTACCAGTTCAACACGGTGTGACTCATACTGCGTCAGTCATGGCTCAAGGATTCAACCCATATGTAGCTGAATGGTCTCCATACCACGGTGCTGCCTATGCGGTGATCGAAGCAACTGCTCGTTTGGTTGCTGCTGGTGCCAACTGGTCTAAGGCTCGCTTCTCTTACCAAGAGTACTTCGAGCGCATGGACAAACAAGCTGAGCGTTTTGGTCAGCCAGTAGCTGCTCTTCTAGGCTCTATCGAGGCACAAATTCAGCTTGGTTTGCCATCTATCGGTGGTAAGGACTCTATGTCTGGTACTTTTGAAGAATTGACAGTGCCACCAACCTTGGTAGCCTTTGGGGTAACGACGGCAGATAGCCGTAAGGTCCTCTCTCCAGAATTTAAAGCTGTTGGGGAAAACATCTACTACATCCCAGGTCAAGCTCTTGCTGCAGAGATTGATTTTGACTTGATTAAGTCAAATTTTGCTCAGTTTGAAGCCCGTCAAAAGGCTCATAAAGTGACATCTGCATCAGCTGTCAAATACGGTGGTGTGGTTGAAAGTTTGGCTCTTGCTACTTTTGGAAATCATATTGGTGCAGAGGTAACCTTGCCTGAACTTGAAAGTTCTTTGACAGCACAATTGGGCGGATTTGTCTTTACCTCTCCTGAAGAAATCACTGGAGTAGAGAAAATCGGTCAAACAAGTGCAGACTTTACACTCCTTGTCAACGGTGTGAAGCTAGATGGACACAAGCTTGACAGTGCCTTCCAAGGAAAACTGGAAAAAGTTTACCCAACAGAGTTTGCCCAAGCCAAAGAGCTGGCTGAAGTACCAGCTGTCGCTACTAACACAGTCATCCAAGCTAAAGAAAAAGTTGAAAAACCGGTGGTCTATATCCCAGTATTCCCGGGAACCAACTCAGAATATGACTCAGCCAAGGCATTTGAAAAAGAAGGCGCAGAGGTTAACTTGGTGCCATTCGTGACACTCAATGAAGAAGCCATTGTCAAGTCAGTTGAAACCATGGTTGACAACATCGGCAAGGCTAACATTCTCTTCTTTGCCGGTGGATTCTCAGCTGCGGACGAGCCAGATGGTTCAGCTAAGTTTATTGTCAACATCCTGCTCAATGAAAAAGTGCGTGCAGCTATTGATAGCTTTATCACTCGTGGCGGTTTAATCATAGGTATCTGTAATGGATTCCAGGCCTTGGTCAAATCAGGTCTTCTTCCATACGGAAACTTCGAGGATGCCAGCAGTACGAGCCCAACCCTCTTCTACAATGATGCCAACCAGCACGTGGCCAAGATGGTGGAAACTCGGATTGCCAATACCAACTCGCCGTGGTTGACTGGGGTGCAAGTGGGCGATATCCACGCTATTCCTGTTTCACACGGGGAAGGGAAATTTGTCGTGACGGCTGAGGAATTTGCAGAGCTCCGTGACAATGGACAAATCTTTAGCCAATACGTGGACTTCGAAGGTAAACCAAGTATGGACTCTAAGTACAATCCAAATGGTTCTGTCCATGCCATCGAAGGAATTACTAGCAAGAATGGCCAAATCATCGGTAAGATGGGGCACTCAGAACGTTATGAAGACGGTCTTTTCCAAAATATTCCAGGAAATAAAGACCAGCACCTGTTTGCGTCGGCGGTTAAATACTTTACTGGAAAATAAGACTTACAGATTTTCTAATAGATAGTATCAGTAATGTAAAAGTCATGTAGATTTAGCTCTTGGTGCTACACAAATAAAAATTAGGTATATAAAATGACATACGAAGTAAAATCTCTTAATGAAGAATGTGGTGTTTTCGGTATCTGGGGACATCCAGATGCTGCTAAATTGACCTATTTTGGACTCCACAGTCTTCAGCACCGTGGTCAGGAGGGGGCAGGAATCCTCTCCAACGATCAGGGACAATTGAAGCGCCATCGTGACATGGGACTTTTATCAGAAGTCTTCAGAAATCCTGCTAATTTGGATAAATTGACGGGAACTGGTGCGATTGGGCATGTGCGTTACGCGACTGCTGGCGAAGCTTCTGTAGATAATATCCAGCCTTTCCTCTTCCGTTTTCACGATATGCAGTTTGGCTTGGCTCATAATGGAAACTTGACCAATGCAGCCTCTCTCAAGAAAGAACTGGAAGATAGAGGGGCGATTTTCAGTGCGACTTCGGACTCTGAAATCTTGGCTCATCTCATTCGTCGCAGTCATAATCCTAGCCTGATGGGCAAAATCAAGGAAGCGCTCAGCCTTGTCAAAGGTGGTTTTGCCTATATCTTGCTGTTTGAAGACAAGTTGATTGCGGCTCTTGATCCCAATGGTTTCCGTCCGCTTTCTATCGGGAAAATGGCCAACGGAGCGGTGGTTGTTTCCTCTGAAACTTGTGCTTTTGAGGTCATTGGTGCTGAATGGATTCGTGATTTGAAGCCAGGTGAGATTGTGATTATTGATGACAAGGGTATCCAGTATGACAACTATACAGATGATACTCAGTTGGCGATTTGTTCTATGGAGTATATCTATTTTGCCCGCCCTGATTCTAATATCCACGGTGTCAATGTCCATACGGCTCGCAAACGTATGGGTGCTCAATTGGCGCGTGAATTCAAGCATGAGGCAGATATTGTAGTCGGTGTGCCAAATTCCTCCCTAAGCGCAGCTATGGGATTTGCGGAAGAATCCGGGCTACCAAATGAAATGGGCCTCATCAAGAACCAATACACCCAACGGACCTTTATCCAACCGACTCAAGAATTACGGGAGCAAGGGGTGCGGATGAAACTATCTGCTGTTTCTGGTGTTGTAAAAGGCAAGCGTGTGGTTATGATTGATGACTCTATTGTACGTGGAACAACCTCTCGTCGGATCGTTCAACTCTTGAAAGAAGCGGGTGCGACTGAAGTTCACGTTGCTATTGGAAGTCCTGCGCTAGCTTATCCATGTTTCTACGGGATTGATATCCAGACCCGTCAGGAACTGATTGCGGCCAATCATACGGTTGAAGAAACGCGTCAAATCATTGGTGCGGACAGTCTGACCTATCTTTCTGTTGAAGGGTTGATTGATTCGATTGGGATTGAAACAGATGCGCCAAATGGTGGTCTCTGTGTCGCTTACTTTGACGGTGACTACCCGACACCTCTCTATGACTACGAAGAAGACTATCGTCGAAGTTTGGAAGAAAAGACCAGTTTTTACAAATAGACAATAGATCCTCCATTAAAGAAAAGGAATAAATGACAAAAAATGCTTATGCTTCACGTCTCACTACTGACTAAAAGCTAAAGCATTTGTCAGTAGACGCTTTCTCCTAAGGGGCCAAAGCTAGAGCCCTGACTAGTATTTTTAGATAAAATAATTGTTTATCTAAAAATACGTCGCAGTCTTTCCCAAAAAAAGAAAAGGAAAAATAAAATGGCAAATAAAAATGCGTACGCTCAATCTGGTGTGGATGTTGAAGCGGGTTATGAAGTTGTTGAACGGATTAAAAAGCACGTGGCTCGTACGGAGCGTGCAGGCGTTATGGGAGCTCTTGGAGGCTTTGGTGGTATGTTTGACCTTTCTAAGACTGGGGTTAAAGAGCCTGTCTTGATTTCAGGGACTGACGGTGTCGGAACCAAGCTCATGTTGGCTATCAAGTACGACAAGCACGATACTATCGGTCAAGACTGTGTAGCTATGTGTGTCAATGATATCATTGCTGCAGGTGCGGAGCCCCTCTATTTCCTTGACTACGTAGCGACAGGGAAGAATGAACCAGCTAAGCTAGAACAAGTTGTCGCTGGTGTGGCAGAAGGTTGTGTGCAGGCAGGCGCTGCCCTCATTGGTGGGGAAACGGCTGAAATGCCTGGCATGTACGGCGAAGATGACTATGATTTGGCTGGTTTTGCGGTCGGTGTGGCCGAAAAATCTCAAATCATTGACGGTTCAAAAGTGGCAGAGGGAGATGTTCTTCTCGGACTTGCTTCAAGTGGGATTCATTCCAATGGTTACTCTCTCGTCCGTCGTGTCTTTGCGGATTACACAGGTGAGGAAATCTTGCCAGAATTGGAAGGCAAGCAACTCAAGGAAGTTCTTCTTGAGCCGACTCGTATCTATGTCAAGGCTGTTTTGCCACTCATCAAGGAAGAGTTGATCAACGGCATTGCCCACATCACTGGTGGTGGCTTTATCGAAAATGTCCCTCGTATGTTTGCAGCTGACTTGGCTGCTGAGATTGAGGAAGACAAGGTTCCAGTTTTACCGATTTTCAAAGCTCTTGAAAAATATGGTGAAATCAAACACGAAGAAATGTTTGAAATCTTCAATATGGGTGTGGGACTTATGCTAGCAGTTAGCCCTGAAAATGTAATTCGTGTCAAGGAATTGCTGGATGAACCAGTCTATGAAATTGGTCGTATCGTCAAGAAAGAAAGCGAAAGTGTCATCATCAAATGAAAAAAATAGCGGTTTTTGCCTCTGGTAATGGCTCAAATTTTCAGGTGATAGCGGAACAATTTCCAGTAGAGTTTGTCTTTTCAGACCATCGTGATGCCTATGTTCTCGAGCGGGCAGACAAGCTCGGCGTTCTGTCCTATGCTTTTGAACTCAAGGAGTTTGAGAGCAAGGCAGACTACGAAGCAGCACTTGTCGAACTCTTGGAAGAACATCAGATTGACTTGGTTTGCCTAGCAGGCTACATGAAAATCGTTGGGCCAACCTTATTGGCGGCTTATGAAGGTCGGATTGTCAACATTCATCCAGCCTACCTGCCAGAATTTCCAGGAGCTCATGGGATTGAAGATGCTTGGAATGCTGGAGTTGCTGAGAGTGGTGTTACCATTCACTGGGTGGATTCAGGTGTGGATACAGGCAAGGTTATCAAACAAGTGCGTGTGCCACGGTTAGCTGATGATACCATCGAAAGTTTTGAAGCTCGGATTCATGCCACCGAGTATCAGCTCTATCCTCAAGTGTTGGAGAGTTTAGGTGTGGGTAGAAGATAAGAAGTAAATCAAGTTTTGATTTTGCAATATTGCTAGGAGAAAAAATGATTGAGATAAAATTAGTAGATGAGAGCAGTTTTCAGGCAGTGCTGGATTTGAAAATATCTGAAGCTGATGAACGAGCACGTTTCGTGTCTCCAAATGTACGCTCTTTAGCTGACGCATGGCTCTACCGAGAGAATGGGGATGTGTTTCCAATGGCAATTTATTGGAATGAGCTTGTAGTTGGTTTTCTCCTGTTGGAAATAGATAAGGATGAAGCGGAATACTTTATCTGGCGGATAATGATTGGCCAGCAGTACCAAGGAAGAGGTTATGGACGAAAAGCCGTGGAAGTTCTGATCAAAAAGGCTCAGATGGATAGCGCTTGCAATCATATTATCGCAGATTATGTGGTTGGAAATGAAAAAATGAAGCACCTGCTGACTGGTCTGGGTTTTCAGGAAACAGGATTTATAGAAGAAAATAATGAAGTCGCTATGCGCTTGGACCTAAAGAAAGAGGAATAGAATGACGAAAAAAGCTTTAATCAGTATCTCAAACAAAGAGGGTATTGTTGAATTTGCCCAAGAACTTAAAAAAACTCGGTTGGGACATCATCTCAACAGGTGGAACCAAGGTTGCCCTTGATAATGCTGGGGTGAGCACCATTGCCATTGATGATTCATATGATATCTTTGATTCAAAATTGGAGTCAGCGATTGTTGAAGACGGCTTCAAACGGGGGTATTTGTAATGTTAGAATCTAAAAAAACAACTCGATATGTATTTTATGTCTATCTGATTTTATTAACTTGGGGAATCTTATTTAAGTTTGAAACAAATCCTGAATTTATAGCATTTTTCTTAGCTCCAAGGTACATCAATTGGATTCCATTTTCAGAACCGCTAATAGTAGATGGAAAAATTGTTTTTGCTGAAATGTTATTTAATCTGATTTCCTTTATTCCATTAGGTGTTTGTTTTCCTCTGATAAAAACTAATTTATCTAGTTTAAGAATAGTCGGGACAGGTTTCTTGATTAGTTTATTGTTTGAGTGCTTACAGTATATTTTAGCAATAGGTATAACAGATATAACGGATTTGGCTTTAAATACGCTAGGTGTTTGTGTAGGATTACTGATTTATCAAATTTTTATAAGAGTGTTCAAATTACAGACTAGAAAATGGGTCAATATCTTAGGTATGCTTAGCCTTGGTTTTGCTTATTTTGTTTTACTGTTACTGCATTTAATTGGTGTTTAACTAATGATTAAAAAGGAGAATAGAATGACTAAACGCGCCTTAATCAGCGTCTCAGACAAAGCGGGCATTGTTGAATTTGCCCAAGAACTCAAAAAAATTGGTTGGGAGATTATCTCGACAGGTGGGACCAAGGTTGCCCTTGACAATGCTGGGGTGGAGACCATTGCGATCGATGATGTGACGGGTTTTCCAGAAATGATGGACGGTCGTGTCAAGACCCTTCATCCAAATATCCACGGTGGGCTTCTCGCTCGTCGTGACTTGGATAGTCACCTGGAAGCGGCCAAAGACAATCAAATCGAGCTCATCGACCTTGTTGTGGTCAACCTTTACCCATTCAAGGAAACCATTCTCAAACCAGATGTGACTTATGCTGATGCGGTGGAGAACATCGATATCGGTGGGCCATCTATGCTTCGCTCAGCTGCGAAAAATCATGCTAGCGTGACAGTTGTAGTAGACCCTGCTGACTATGCAGTGGTGCTTGAGGAATTATCGGAAAATGGTGAAACGACTTATGAAACTCGCCAACGTCTGGCAGCCAAGGTTTTCCGTCACACTGCGGCTTATGATGCTTTGATTGCGGAATACTTCACAGCTCAAGTCGGAGAAAGCAAGCCTGAAAAGCTCACTTTGACCTATGACCTCAAGCAAGCTATGCGCTATGGGGAAAATCCTCAGCAAGATGCGGACTTCTATCAAAAAGCTTTGCCGACTGACTATTCGATTGCATCAGCTAAACAGCTCAACGGGAAAGAATTGTCCTTCAACAATATCCGTGATGCGGATGCGGCTATCCGTATCATTCGTGATTTCAAAGATCGTCCAACCGTTGTGGCCCTCAAACACATGAACCCATGTGGTATCGGTCAAGCTGACGACATCGAAACTGCTTGGGACTATGCTTATGAGTCTGACCCAGTCTCAATTTTCGGTGGTATTGTCGTTCTCAACCGTGAAGTGGATGTTGCGACTGCTGAGAAGATGCACGGCGTTTTCCTTGAAATCATCATCGCACCAAGCTATACGGATGAAGCGCTAGCCATTTTGACCAACAAAAAGAAAAACTTGCGCATTCTTGCCTTGCCATTTGATGCTCAAGAGGCTAGCGAAGTGGAAGCAGAATACACAGGTGTTGTCGGTGGACTTCTGGTACAAAACCAAGACGTGGTCAAAGAAAGCCCAGCTGACTGGCAAGTGGTGACCAAACGCCAGCCAACTGAGACAGAAGCGACTGCTCTTGAGTTTGCTTGGAAGGCTATCAAGTACGTCAAATCAAACGGTATCATCGTGACCAATGACCACATGACACTTGGCGTTGGCCCAGGTCAAACAAACCGTGTGGCTTCTGTTCGTATTGCGATTGAACAAGCTAAAGATCGTCTTGATGGTGCTGTTCTTGCATCGGATGCCTTCTTCCCATTCGCGGATAACGTGGAAGAAATCGCTAAAGCCGGGATCAAGGCCATCATCCAGCCGGGAGGCTCCGTCCGTGACCAAGAGTCTATCGAAGCAGCGGACAAATATGGCTTGACTATGGTCTTCACAGGCGTGAGACATTTTAGACACTAAGAAGACAAAAGGGAAGAAAACAGTTTCTTTCCTTTTTTGCGTAAAAATGCGGATTGAAACAAGAGTAAAACGAACGTTTGTGGTATAATATTAGTAAATAATTCGCAAAAGAGGTTGAGAGATGAAGCTGTTAGTTGTCGGTTCGGGTGGTCGTGAACATGCTATTGCTAAGAAGTTGCTTGAATCAAAAGATGTTGAAAAAGTCTTTGTAGCTCCTGGGAATGACGGGATGACTCTGGATGGTCTGGAATTGGTAAATATCTCTATTTCCGAACATTCTAAATTGATTGACTTCGCAAAAGCTAACGATATTGCTTGGACCTTCATTGGTCCAGATGATGCCCTTGCGGCTGGTATCGTGGATGATTTCAATGCAGCTGGTCTCAAAGCCTTTGGTCCGACCAGATTGGCAGCGGAGCTGGAATGGTCCAAGGATTTTGCCAAGGAAATCATGGTCAAATACGGCGTTCCGACAGCAGCCTATGGCACATTTTCCGACTTTGAGGAAGCCAAGGCCTATATCGAAAAGCAGGGAGCTCCTATCGTAGTTAAAGCGGATGGCTTGGCGCTTGGGAAGGGCGTCGTCGTTGCTGAGACGGTTGAGCAAGCGGTCGAAGCAGCTCACGAGATGCTTTTGGACAATAAATTTGGTGACTCAGGTGCGCGTGTGGTCATCGAGGAATTCCTCGACGGTGAGGAGTTCTCTCTCTTTGCCTTTGTCAATGGGGACAAGTTCTACATTATGCCAACGGCTCAGGACCACAAACGTGCCTATGATGGCGACAAGGGCCCTAACACGGGCGGTATGGGTGCCTATGCGCCAGTTCCTCACTTGCCAGAGAGTGTAGTTGCCACAGCGGTTGAGACTATTGTCAAACCAGTCCTTGAAGGGATGATCAAAGAAGGTCGTCCTTATCTGGGAGTTCTTTACGCAGGTCTTATCTTGACAGCTGACGGTCCGAAAGTCATCGAGTTCAATGCTCGTTTTGGAGATCCCGAAACTCAGATTATCTTGCCTCGTTTGATATCTGACTTTGCACAAAATATTACTGACATTTTGGATGGCAAGGAGCCGAAGATCACGTGGCTGGACAAGGGTGTGACTCTGGGTGTGGTTGTCGCATCCAACGGTTATCCGCTAGACTATGAAAAAGGTGTCAAGTTGCCAGCCAAAACCGATGGCGACATTATCACCTACTATGCAGGGGCTAAGTTTGCGGAAAATAGCAGAGCGCTGCTCTCAAACGGCGGACGAGTTTATATGCTCGTCACCACAGCAGATACTGTCAAAGAAGCCCAAGATACCATTTACCAAGAGATTGCCCAACAACAAACAGAAGGTCTCTTTTACAGAACAGATATCGGAAGCAAGGCGATAAAAGATAAACAGATACTAAATTGTCATGGTGAGCGAAAGCGAACCAAAATAGAATAATCGTCGCAGCAGTGGAACTCCTAGTAGCTTTGCTACTAGGAGCGGAAAACTGGAAACCTAGGCTCCAGTTTTAGTAATGGAACGCCATAGGCGGTCGCTTACGTCCGCACTACATTAGACGATTATTAAAAAGAAAAATAAAAATTCACAAAATACGCTAATATAGAACAATCACCGCTGTTGTGAAAGAACGATTGAATGACAATCCAATCGTTCAGGGAAATTGGAAGACCTTGGGCTTCCGATTTAGGCATGAGACACCTTTGGTGGCTGCTGCCGTCCCTCACAACCTAAGGTGATTGTTGAAAAAGAGGAAAAAGGAGAAGAAATGAAACCCGTAATTTCCATTATCATGGGCTCAAAATCCGACTGGGCAACCATGCAAAAAACAGCAGAAGTCTTAGACCGCTTCGGTGTAGTCTACGAAAAGAAAGTTGTTTCTGCCCACCGTACACCTGACCTCATGTTCAAGCATGCCGAAGAAGCACGTAGCCGTGGCATCAAGGTCATTATCGCAGGCGCTGGAGGCGCAGCCCATTTGCCAGGAATGGTGGCTGCCAAAACAACCCTTCCAGTCATTGGTGTACCAGTCAAATCACGTGCTCTTAGTGGCGTGGACTCGCTCTACTCTATTGTCCAGATGCCGGGCGGTGTGCCTGTTGCGACCATGGCTATTGGTGAAGCAGGTGCGACAAATGCGGCTCTATTTGCCCTCCGTCTCTTGTCAGTAGAGGATCAGGCTATCGCGACAGCTTTGGCAGATTTTGCAGAAGAACAAGGAAAAATTGCAGAGGAGTCTACCAATGAGCTCATCTAAAACAATCGGAATTATCGGTGGCGGTCAGCTAGGGCAGATGATGGCTATCTCTGCTATCTACATGGGGCACAAGGTTATAGCGCTGGATCCTGTGGCGGATTGCCCTGCCTCTCGCGTGGCGGAAATCATCGTGGCGCCTTATAACGATGTGGACGCCCTCCGTCAGTTGGCTGAGCGTTGCGATGTCCTCACTTACGAGTTTGAAAATGTCGACGCTGACGGTTTGGATGCCGTTATCAAGGATGGACAACTCCCTCAAGGAACAGATCTGCTCCGCATTTCGCAAAATCGTATTTTTGAAAAGGACTTTCTTTCAAATAAGGCACAAGTCACTGTAGCACCCTACAAGGTTGTGACTTCAAGTCAAGATTTGGCAGATATCGATCTATCGAAAAACTATGTCCTTAAGACCGCGACTGGAGGCTACGATGGGCATGGACAAAAGGTCATTCGCTCAAAAGCAGATTTGGAAGAAGCCTATGCGCTAGCTGACTCAGCAGACTGTGTTTTGGAAGAATTTGTCAATTTTGACCTTGAGATTTCTGTCATCGTGTCAGGAAATGGCAAGGATGTGACAGTTTTCCCAGTTCAGGAAAATATCCACCGCAACAACATTCTTTCAAAGACTATCGTCCCAGCTCGCATTTCAGAAAGTCTAGCAGCCAAAGCAAAAACCATGGCAGTGAGAATCGCTGAGCAACTCAACTTGTCTGGAACCCTTTGCGTGGAAATGTTTGCGACAGCTGATGACATCATTGTCAATGAAATCGCCCCACGTCCACATAACTCTGGGCACTATTCTATTGAAGCCTGTGATTTCTCGCAGTTTGATACCCATATCTTGGGTGTTCTGGGAGCACCATTGCCAGCCATCAAACTGCATGAGCCTGCTGTTATGCTTAATGTCCTCGGCCAGCATGTCGAGGCTGCTGAAACATATGTCACAGAAAATCCAAGCGCCCACCTCCACATGTATGGTAAAATAGAAGCGAAGCACAACCGCAAGATGGGACATGTGTCTTTGTTTAGTGATGTGCCGGATGAGGTGGAAGAGTTTTAGGCAGGAGGAAAGTTTGAACATTGTAGAACAATTAGTACAGAAAATTAAATTATTACTAAAAAAAATAAAACAATTTTTCAAAAGTAGAACAATTGATTCTGAACACATCATTGGTTATTTTTATTTGATGTTATATATGCTTCCGTTTCTTGTAAATGGAATGTTATTTATAGTATTGGGAGTAATTTTGAATGAAATACCATTTTTAAGCTTTTTACCCCCTATCATTATTTGCTTTATAAACGGTATTTTTCTATATTACTTCACTAAAAGAATTGTTGCTTATATTAAACAAAAGAGATTTTTACTCAGTTTAATATTAATTTATATTGTATTGTCATTTTTGATAGCATTTATTTTTTGGATAGGAACTATATTTTTAAATATTACTGTTATGTTTTCCATGATAAATCCTAACAGTCTTAGTAAAAATGAGTTGTTTGATTTAATTTCTAAGTATAGCTATGGTTACCAAACTATGATAAATAGTTTTGAAGGTTATTTAAGAGTAGTTGTTCCATTTATTCAAATTTTAGGATTCTCATATTTTCTAAATTTATTTGTTCCACCAAAATATCAGAATATTGACATACCAATCAATAAAAAAATTATCCGCATTTTTATAAAAGTAATTTATCTGATACTTCCAATAGTATTCTTTCTTATTTTTTCAATAGTCGATAAAGATTCTTACACAGTTATTGCAGGTATAGGTTTACTAATTATTTGGTTTTCTAAACCTAAAAATATAATTAGCCTATTAGATCGTAGCATCATTATTAGTGATGAAGATGTTAAACCTGAGGTAATCAACAGGATTAAAATTTTACAATTATTTTTAACATTAATTGAGATATCATGGGGAATTAGTGTTTATTTTTTTGCTAATTATAGTGCCACTGAAAGATTATTTATTACTTTAGGTATACTTTCTATCGGTCTTATTTTATTAATTATTTGGCAAAAGTATATAAAAGCTCATCAAACTCAATGGTTAGAAAATACATTGAAGAAAGAATCGGCTCAGAAAATTCTTGATCACATTCAAACAGACAAAACAGAAGGAGAAGACAAACTATGATCAACCGTTACTCTCGCCCAGAGATGGCGAACATTTGGAGTGAAGAAAATAAATACCGTGCTTGGCTTGAGGTGGAAATCTTGGCTGACGAGGCATGGGCTGAGTTGGGGGAAATCCCTAAGGAAGATGTGGCTTTGATTCGCGAGAAGGCGGACTTTGACATCGACCGTATTTTGGAGATTGAGCAGGAGACTCGCCATGACGTAGTTGCCTTTACGCGTGCGGTTTCTGAGACTCTTGGTGAAGAGCGCAAGTGGGTCCATTACGGCTTGACATCAACTGACGTGGTGGATACGGCCTACGGTTACCTTTATAAGCAGGCCAACGACATCATTCGTCGTGACCTTGAAAATTTCACCAACATCATCGCTGATAAGGCCAAGGAGCACAAGTTTACCATCATGATGGGTCGTACCCACGGTGTGCATGCTGAGCCGACAACTTTTGGTCTTAAATTAGCGACTTGGTACAGCGAAATGAAGCGCAATATCGAGCGTTTCGAGCATGCGGCTGCTGGTGTGGAAGCTGGTAAGATTTCTGGTGCGGTTGGTAACTTTGCCAACATCCCACCATTCGTAGAGCAATACGTCTGCGACAAATTGGGTATTCGTGCTCAAGAAATCTCTACACAGGTGCTTCCTCGTGACCTTCACGCTGAGTACTTTGCGGTTCTTGCTAGCATTGCGACTTCTATTGAACGCATGGCAACGGAAATCCGTGGTCTGCAAAAGTCTGAGCAACGCGAAGTGGAAGAGTTCTTTGCTAAAGGACAAAAGGGGTCATCTGCAATGCCTCACAAACGCAACCCTATCGGTTCTGAGAACATGACAGGTCTTGCGCGTGTTATCCGTGGTCACATGATTACAGCCTATGAAAACGTTGCTCTCTGGCACGAACGTGACATTTCACACTCATCAGCTGAGCGAATCATCACCCCAGATACGACCATTTTGATTGACTACATGCTCAACCGTTTTGGAAATATCGTCAAGAACTTGACGGTCTTCCCAGAAAATATGATCCGCAACATGAACTCGACATTTGGTTTGATTTTCAGCCAACGTGCTATGTTGACCTTGATTGAAAAAGGGATGACCCGTGAGCAAGCCTATGACTTGGTACAACCAAAAACAGCCTACTCTTGGGATAATCAAGTAGACTTTAAACCACTGTTGGAAGCAGATCCAGAAGTGACATCACGCCTCACTCAAGAAGAAATCGACGAAATCTTTAACCCTCTTTATTACACTAAACGAGTGGATGATATTTTTGAACGTCTTGGATTAGGATAATTAGAATAAAAATCGAATTTCTATTACTCCATTTATAGGAGTAGCAGAACTTCGATTTTTCTTTTTTATTAAAGTGCTTTTGAAAAAAATAACCAATATTTTATAATATGTTGAATATAGAATAGTATACTGTGACTTCTAAAATATTACTAGAAATTGATTTGAATTTCCTAATCGATTTGTCCATATTCTATTTCAATCTACTATGTCATATAATAAGCATAGAAAAAGCCCAAGCGATTAGGCTCAGGCTTTCTTCTTAGTGATCACGGTCACATGAGATGAATTTAATCTTGTAGTAATCAGATCGTTTGTAAGTTTCACTGTATCCTAAAACTTGACCAGTTGATTCGAGTTTGGTAATTTTAGTTTGTAGGACAGTAGGGAATTGTTCATCGACTCCGAGGACTGAAGCCGCATGTTCTGGAGTTGGAAAGACTATTTCGTTGATTTCTTCAAAGTGTTCATCATTCATGTGAATGTGGTAGTCTAACTTGAAACGGTTATAGATAGAACTATAGTATTCAAGGTTTGGATAATTTGCGTTGATATATTGTTCTGGGATGTAGGATGTATGGTAGATATAAACGACACCGTTTGATTCGCGGATACGTTCAATCTTGTAGTAGAATTGATCGCCGCGTAGACCCAATTTTTCCAAGTAAACGAGCTTGTTTCCGCGTTCAATTGAAAGAACAGTTACCTTATCATCTTTAGCATTAAAGAGTTCAATATCTGAAAACTCTACAAGCTTGTGTTTGCGTGCACGTGAAACGAAGGTTCCTTTTCCTTGTTGGCGGACAATATAGCCATCTTTAGCAAGGTCGTTTAAGGCGCGGACAACTGTGATAGAACTGACATCGTACATTGAAATGAGCTCTGCTTCAGTGTAAAATTTATCTCCACTGCTAAACTGCCCAGAGATGATTTTATTTTTTAATTCGTCTTTTATGTATTGATATTTGGGAATTGCCATATTTTTACCTCTATTTTCCTTCTCCACAGAAAATTTTACCATAAAAGCGAAAAAAATAGTAGTCTTTTGAATAAAAAATTAGAAAAATAGTTTGAAAAATTAAGCTACATAGGCATTGCACGTATTTTATAAATGTATTTTATACAAAATTATTTTAGGTTATCTATTCCGAATTGAAAGAGCGTTTGAAATGGGTCTGAAAATGTTTGAAACTAATTGAACGTGTGTATAATAGTAAAATTCTAGCAAATATTCCTACAGTTTCTATTGACAATTCAAACAGATTGGTTTATAATTGCTATAACAACAAATGAAAGCGTAAACTTTCGCGGTCAGAAGGTAGTTTTATGACACGATTTGAGATACGAGATGATTTCTATCTTGATGGAAAATCATTTAAGATTTTATCTGGCGCCATTCATTATTTTAGGATTCCTCCAGAAGATTGGTATCATTCGCTCTATAACTTGAAGGCTCTTGGCTTTAATACGGTAGAGACTTATGTGGCTTGGAATTTACACGAGCCTCGTGAGGGTGAGTTTCACTTTGAAGGGGCTCTGGATTTGGAGCGATTTCTACAGACAGCACAAGACTTGGGTCTTTACGCTATCGTTCGTCCGTCACCCTTCATCTGTGCGGAATGGGAATTCGGTGGCTTACCAGCTTGGCTCTTGACCAAGAACATGCGAATTCGCTCATCCGACCCAGCATATATCGAGGCAGTTAGTCGCTACTATGATCAGTTATTGCCAAGACTGGTGCCTCGTTTGTTGGATAATGGTGGCAATATTCTCATGATGCAGGTTGAAAATGAGTATGGTTCTTACGGAGAAGATAAGGCTTACCTGAGAGCGATTCGACAGCTAATGGAAGAGTGTGGCATAACCTGTCCCCTCTTTACATCAGATGGTCCATGGCGAGCTACTCTGAAAGCTGGAACCTTAATTGAAGAGGACCTCTTTGTAACAGGAAACTTTGGTTCTAAGGCACCTTACAACTTTTCGCAGATGCAGGAATTCTTTGATGAACATGGGAAGAAATGGCCACTCATGTGTATGGAGTTCTGGGATGGTTGGTTTAATCGTTGGAAAGAACCGATTATCACACGGGATCCTAAGGAATCGGCAGATGCAGTTCGAGAGGTTTTGGAGCAAGGCTCCATCAATCTTTACATGTTCCATGGTGGTACAAACTTTGGCTTCATGAATGGTTGCTCGGCTCGAGGAACTTTGGACCTGCCACAAGTTACGTCTTATGATTACGATGCGCTTCTGGATGAAGAAGGAAATCCAACTGCCAAATACTTGGCAGTCAAGAAGATGATGGCAACACATTTTCCAGAGTACCCGCAGTTGGAGCCACTCTACAAAGAGAGTATGGAGTTGGATGCTATTCCACTAGTTGAAAAAGTTTCCTTGTTTGAAACCCTGGATAGCTTGTCAAGTCCAGTAGAAAGCCTCTATCCTAAAAAGATGGAGGAATTGGGACAAAGTTATGGCTACCTACTTTATCGAACAGAAACAAACTGGGATGCAGAAGAAGAAAGACTTCGTATCATTGATGGTCGAGATAGGGCCCAGCTTTATGTCGATGGTCAGTGGGTTAAAACCCAATATCAGACAGAGATTGGGGAAGATATTTTTTATCAAGGTAAAAAGAAAGCGCTATCTAGGTTGGATATCTTGATAGAAAATATGGGGCGTGTCAACTATGGACACAAGTTCTTAGCGGATACGCAACGTAAGGGAATTCGGACAGGGGTTTGTAAGGATTTGCACTTCTTACTAAACTGGAAACACTATCCACTCCCACTAGACAATCCTGAGAAAATTGATTTTTCAAAAGGATGGACTCAAGGACAACCAGCCTTTTACGCTTATGACTTTACAGTCCAAGAACCAAAAGATACTTACCTAGACTTATCTGAGTTTGGTAAGGGAGTTGCCTTTGTCAATGGGCAGAATTTAGGACGTTTTTGGAACGTCGGCCCTACTCTCTCGCTTTATATCCCTCATAGCTATCTCAAGGAAGGTGCCAACCGCATCATTATCTTTGAAACAGAAGGTCAATATAAAGAAGAGATTCATTTAACTCGTAAACCTACACTAAAACACATAAAGGGGGAAAACTTATGACAATTGTAGGATGCCGTATCGATGGACGTTTGATCCACGGACAAGTAGCCAATCTTTGGGCTGGAAAACTAAATGTTTCACGCATTATGGTTGTAGATGACGAAGTTGTCAACAACGATATTGAAAAGAGTGGTTTGAAACTTGCGACACCACCGGGTGTGAAACTCAGTATTTTGCCAATTGAGAAAGCAGCAGCCAATATTCTTGCTGGTAAATACGATAGCCAACGTCTCTTTATCGTGGCTCGTAAACCAGACCGCTTCCTTGGTTTGGTTGAAGCAGGTGTACCACTTGAAACCCTCAATGTTGGGAATATGTCTCAAACACCAGAAACTCGTTCTATCACACGTTCTATCAACGTAGTAGACAAGGATGTGGAAGACTTCCGCAAACTAGCAGAAAAAGGTGTTAAACTTACTGCTCAAATGGTTCCAAATGATCCAATTTCAGACTTTTTGAGCTTATTAAAATAGGAAAAAAATTTTTAGGAGGTCATTGTTATGATACATATGATACAATGGTGGCAAATTTTACTTCTCACTTTGTACTCAGCTTATCAAATCTGTGATGAGTTGACGATCGTTTCTTCTGCAGGTTCCCCTGTATTTGCTGGTTTCATTACTGGTTTAATCATGGGAGATGTGACTACTGGTTTGCTTATCGGTGGTAACTTGCAACTGTTCGTTCTTGGGGTTGGTACCTTCGGTGGTGCTTCTCGTATCGACGCAACTTCTGGTGCAGTTCTTGCGACAGCCTTCTCTGTTTCACAAGGAATTGATGCACCGCTTGCAATTACTACAATCGCTGTACCAGTAGCAGCTCTCTTGACTTACTTCGACGTTCTTGGACGTATGACTACTACCTTCTTCGCTCACCGTGTGGATGCTGCAATCGAACGCTATGACTATAAAGGTATTGAACGCAACTACTTGCTTGGTGCGATTCCTTGGGCTCTATCTCGTGCCCTTCCAGTCTTCTTTGCCCTTGCTTTTGGTGGTGAATTTGTACAAGGCGTAGTAGACTTCGTTACAGAATACCAATGGATTGCAGATGGTTTGACACTTGCAGGACGTATGCTTCCAGGTCTTGGATTTGCAATCTTGCTTCGTTACCTTCCAGTTAAACGTAACCTTCACTACCTTGCTATGGGATTTGGTTTGACAGCTATGTTGACTGTTCTTTACTCATATGTAACAGGTCTGGGTGGCGCTGTTGCTGGTATCGTAGGTACTCTTCCTGCTGAAGTTGCTGAAAAAATTGGTTTCGTGAACAACTTCAAAGGTTTGTCTATGATTGGTATCTCTATCGTAGGTATTTTCCTTGCAGTGCTTCACTTCAAAAATAGCCAGAAAGTAGCTGTAGCAGCACCTTCTACACCATCAGAAAGTGGGGAAATCGAAGATGACGAATTCTAATTACAAACTTACAAAAGAAGATTTTAATCAAATCAACAAACGTAGCTTGTTTACTTTCCAATTAGGTTGGAACTACGAACGTATGCAAGCTTCTGGTTACCTTTACATGATCTTGCCTCAATTGCGTAAAATGTATGGGGATGGAACTCCTGAATTGAAAGAAATGATGAAAGTTCATACTCAATTCTTCAATACTTCACCATTCTTCCATACCATTATCGCTGGTTTTGACCTTGCCATGGAAGAAAAAGATGGTGTGGGTTCAAAAGACGCCGTTAACGGTATCAAGACAGGTTTGATGGGGCCATTCGCTCCTCTTGGGGATACAATCTTTGGTTCACTTGTACCTGCTATCATGGGGTCAGTCGCAGCAACTATGGCGATCGCTGGTCAACCTTGGGGTATCTTCCTTTGGATTGCAGTTGCAGTAGCCTATGACATCTTCCGTTGGAAACAGTTGGAATTTGCTTACAAAGAAGGGGTTAACCTTATCAACAACATGCAAAGTACTTTGACAGCTTTGATTGATGCTGCATCTGTGCTTGGTGTCTTCATGATGGGTGCTCTTGTAGCAACATTGATTAACTTTGAAATTTCTTATAAATTGCCAATCGGTGAAAAGATGATTGACTTCCAAGACATCTTGAACTCAATCTTCCCACGCTTGCTTCCAGCAATCTTTACTGCCTTTATCTTCTGGTTGCTTGGTAAGAAAGGTATGAACTCTACTAAAGCTATCTTTATTATTATCGTACTTGCTTTGGTTCTTTCTGCCCTTGGTCACTTTGCACTTGGAATGTAATTCCTTATGACCAAATCATTGATTTTGGTGAGCCATGGTCGCTTCTGTGAAGAGCTTAAAGGCAGCACAGAAATGATTATGGGCCCACAAGACAACATTTACACAGTAGCTCTTCTTCCAGAAGATGGCCCAGAAGACTTTACTGCAAAATTTGAAGCTGCTATTGAAGGATTGGATGATTTCCTAGTCTTTGCGGATCTTCTCGGTGGAACACCATGTAACGTGGTCAGTCGTTTGATCATGGAAGGTCGTGACATCGAACTTTACGCAGGGATGAATCTTCCAATGGTGATTGAATTTATCAATGCGAGCCTGACAGGCGCAGATGCGGACTATAAGAGCCGTGCTGCAGAAAGCATCGTTAAAGTCAATGACCTGTTAGCTGGCTTCGATGATGACGAAGATGAATAAGATGTGACAATGTGAACATCGTCAGAACAACTGATATAGAATATACATGGGAATGGGGCTTACTCCCATTCCCATCTTTAATAGAAAAAGAGGAACTCAATGCTACATTATACAAAAGAAGACTTACTCGAATTGGGTGCAGAAATCACGACGCGTGAAATCTACCAACAGCCTGATGTATGGAAAGAGGCTTTTGAATCTTATCAAGCAAAACGTGAAGAAATTGCAGCCTTCCTACAAGGGATTGCGGATAAACATGACTATATCAAGGTTATCTTGACAGGTGCTGGGACTTCTGCTTATGTGGGAGATACCTTGCTACCTTACTTTAAGGAAGTCTATGACGAACGCAAATGGAATTTCAATGCCATTGCGACCACAGATATTGTTGCTAATCCAGAAACCTATTTGAAAAAAGATGTGGCAACTGTCCTTGTATCTTTTGCTCGTAGTGGGAACTCACCTGAAAGTGTGGCAACTGTTGATTTGGCCAAAGCCTTGGTGGATGAGCTTTACCAAGTGACGATTACTTGTGCGGCAGATGGTAAATTGGCTCTTCAAGCCCATGGAGATGACCGCAATCTCTTGCTCTTGCAACCAGCTGCTTCTAATGACGCTGGCTTTGCTATGACTTCTAGCTTTACCTCTATGATGTTAACAGCTCTCTTGGTCTTTGATCCTACAGAATTTGCTGTGAAAGCTGAACGTTTTGAAGTTGTATCTAGTCTTGCCCGTAAAGTTTTAGACAATCCAGAAGATGTCAAAGAACTTGTTGATTTAGACTTTAACCGTGTCATCTATCTAGGCGCTGGTCCTTTCTTTGGACTTGCTCATGAAGCTCAGCTCAAGATTTTGGAATTAACGGCTGGTCAAGTTGCGACCATGTATGAAAGTCCAGTCGGCTTCCGTCACGGTCCAAAATCTCTTATCAACGAAGATACAGTTGTCTTGGTCTTTGGTACAACGACAGACTACACTCGTAAGTACGACTTGGACTTGGTTCGTGAAGTTGCTGGTGACCAGATTGCTCGTCGTGTTGTGCTTTTGAGTGATCAAGCTTTTGGTCTTGAAAATGTCAAAGAAGTGGCCCTTGGTTGTGGCGGTGTCTTGAATGATATTTACCGTGTCTTCCCTTACATCGTTTATGCCCAACTCTTTGCCCTATTGACTTCACTCAAGGTAGAAAATAAACCTGATACACCGTCTCCTACAGGTACCGTAAACCGTGTGGTACAAGGTGTTATCATCCACGAATATCAAAAGTAAGACAGTGTTTATGAATTCTTGATAAAGGAGTTTGTAAATCATACAAGTAAACCATAGATTGTCAATTCGCTTTCTATGGTTTGTTTGCTTGAGAGAAATAGTAAAAGGAGAACAGAATGAAAGCATACACAGAGCGTGTATTTGGAAATGTTGAGGGACAAGATGTCTTGGCCTATCAATTTGAGACGGACAGTGGCTACCAGCTTGAGGTTATGACTTATGGTGCGACCATCTTGCGCTATGTCACGCCTGACAAGGCTGGAAATTTTGCCAATGTTATCTTGGGATTTGATGACTTTGATAGCTATGTAGGCAATAGTCCCAAGCATGGAGCGAGCGTAGGTCCTGTAGCAGGCCGTATTGCTGGTGCGACATTTGAGCTAAATGGTACGACCTATGATCTTGAGGTCAACAATGCTAGCAACTGTAACCACAGTGGTTCAACTGGTTGGGATTCTAGCTTGTTTGAACTAGTTGAAGTGAGTGACCATGGCTTAACCCTCTACACAGAGCGTACAGATGGGACAGGAGGATTCCCTGGAAATCTCAAGATTTGGATCAGTTACCACTTGGAAGAAACTGGTGCCTATGAAATCAGCTACAAGGTAACGACCGATCAGGATACGCTGGTCAATCCAACCAACCACAGCTATTTCAACTTGTCTGGTGATTTCACGCAGACAATTGACCGCCATGTCTTCCAACTAAACACAGAGGGTATTTACCCAATCGCTCCCGACGGTGTTCCTGCAAAAACTCCAGATGCTACTCGTGATGTGGTTAAACACATCTACAATGGTGCCTTGTTGAAGGATATCTTTGCAGAAGAAGATGAGCAAATCCAACTGGTATCTGGTTTGGATCATCCATTTGCTCTTCCTGTGAGTCATGATAATGCTGGTTTCCTTTATGACCAAAATTCAGGTCGCTTCCTGCTCTTCAAGACAGAGGCTCCTTGCTTTGTAGTCTACACAGCAAATTTTGTGGATGAGAGTGTCATCATAGGAGGTCAGCCAATGATTCAGCACAATGGAATTGCCCTTGAAGCGCAAGCTTTACCAGATGCCATTCATAGTGACCTCAAAGACCAAGTCATTCTTAAAGCAGGTCAAACCTTCACAAGTAAGACACGTTATGAGCTTGTTGTGAAATAAAGGATCATTGCGCCTACTTTTGGGATTTAGGAATAGGTAAGCAAAGACAAATAGTAGGAAAATATGATATAATTAAACGTTGAAAGGTATCTGTTAAGATAATATTCAAACTACAATAAGGAGTAAGAAAAAAATGAAGAAAATTGTATTTGCTAGCGCCTTAGCCTTGACCTTGGCAGGAGCAGTTTTGACAAATGATGTTTTTGCGAATGACAGACTGGTTGCAACACAATCTGCTGATGGTAATGTATTGACCTCAGAGGTGCTAAAACCTTCTAGTGGCAATGTTTTGGTTGGAATCAAGGGAGAATTTTTGCCTCCTCATCAACAATCTATTTTAGATGCTATCAATAAAATTCGTAAAGAAGCAGCGGATGAAGGTTTGGTAGATAAGTATGTTCCTGTCAAATGGTCAGTTGACCATGAGAAAACGGCTTTTGTACGCGCTGCTGAGGTATCTGTTGCGCTGAAGGCTGAACGTCTTTCAAGTAAAAACAACTGGACTGCCTTTCCATCTGGTAATAGCCTAAGTGGAGAAGCTTTAGATTTGAATCCTGAGGGATTTCTAAAAGCCATTGAAAATTGGCATGCTGAAAAGGCGCAATATGTGGCGAAAAAGAAAGATAAAACATCAAAAGAATTTTCATCTTATTATGAGAACTTGATTAACCCTAAATTTACCCATGTGGGTCTTGCTGCTTTTAAAAATGCAGCTAGTCCTCAGAAAGCAGCAACAGTTGCTCTGGCTCTAGGAACTACGACTTCTTCAGAGGAATTGGCTGGTGGATATGGTTCTGCTGTTCAGTACACAGAAGTGACTGCCTCAAACCTTTCAACAGTTAAAAGTAAAGCTATAGTTGTAGAAACACCGCTGAAAGATTTCAGAAAATCTACGTCTGATCAGTCTGGCTGGGTTCAGTCTAATGGCAAGTGGTATTTTTATGAGTCTGGTGATGTGAAGACAGGCTGGTTGAAAACAGGTGGTCAATGGTACTACTTGAATGACCTAGGTATCATGCAGACTGGATTTGTAGAAGTTGATGGATCGGTGTATTATCTAAGTAACTCAGGCGCTATGTTTACAGGCTGGGGAACAGATGGTAGCAGATGGTTTTACTTTGATGGCTCAGGAGCTATGAAAACAGGCTGGTACAAGGAAAATGGTACCTGGTACTACCTTGATGAAGAAGGTATCATGAAGACAGGTTGGTTTAAAGTAGGTCAACACTGGTACTATGCCTACGGTTCAGGAGCTCTGGCAGTCAGCACAACAACACCAGACGGTTATAAAGTAAATGGAAATGGTGAATGGGTAAGCTAGGCTGAAAATAGCAAGTCATAGGTAAATTATTCATCTCACTAGCAACAAGAATGAACGATAAGAAAGAGGTTGATGGCAGACATTGACCTCTTTTTTGGAGTGTCTCGAGTCAGTTGCTACTAGCTGAAAACAAGGGCGAGTCACCATCTATCGCAAATATACCACAGTTATCGCTAGACTATTCCTAATTCAGAAATCAACCTTTTGATATATGGAAATGTGAGTTTTATCTGCAATCGAAAAGCAAATACACACCTTGTCTTTGAAGTCAAGTGAGTATAAAAGAGAAACTCTAAGGGAGAGAATGTAAAGAAATACAAAAGTTTTCAAAACGATTTTCATAAAAACTTTGATAAAACAAATAAAATTCCGAACGAAAATGTAACACAATTGTAATATAAAACACTTGACAAGTATTTACGGGGGGGGGTATACTTAATATAGTATAGTCTGAAAATGATTATTAGAAAAGAGGTAAATTTAGATGAATAAGAAAAAAATGATTTTAACAAGTCTAGCCAGTGTCGCTATCTTAGGGGCTGGTTTTGTTGCGTCTCAGCCTACTTTTGTAAGAGCAGAAGACGCTCCACAAGCTGTTGAGAAATCTTCATCAGAGAAGAAATATGAGGAAGCAAAAGCAAAATCTGAAGCTGCTAAGAAAGATTACGAAGACGCTAAAAAGAAAGCAGAAGAAGCTCAGAAGAAATATGATGAGGGTCAGGAGGAAAAAGCAGAAGAAGCTAAAAAAGCAGAAGAAGTAGCTAAGAAAAAATCTGATGAAGCAGCTCAAGAAGAAGAAGTAGCGAAGAAAAAAGTAGAGGCAGAGAAGAAAGAAGCCGAAGCCAAAGAAGAATTAAAAAACTTTTTGAATAAAGTAGAAGAAGCTACTATAGCGGAAATCAATAATAGTGATAAAATCAAGCCAGAAGATAAGCCTAAAGCTATTGAAAAAGCAAAAGAAGCTATCGGGAAAGAATATGTTTTAAAGGCTATTGAGAATGGCGAATTATCAGCTACTGATCTTTTGGCTGATGTTAATAAAGCTGCTGAAGCGCCTGTATTAACAGAAGAAGACGAAAAGAAAGACAATCTTCCTAATAGTACAAAGCAAGATGGTAAATCTCTAACAGACTTACCTAAAGATATTCAAGATGGAATTAAAAAAGGGGAAGAAAATGATGCTGCACGTCCAGCGTCAGAAAAAGCACAAGATCGTGCTGATGATTTAGGTGATGCTGTAGCTAAACAACAAAAGGAAGTTGATGCTTTAAATAAAGAGACAGCAAGTAAACAACAAATTGCTGTAGCAGTAAAAGCTGCTCTTGAAAAAGCGAAGGAGACTTTGAAAGCTGCTGAAGAAGCTAATGCAGATCCCGCTATCATTGAGGGAGCTAAGGCTGCTGTTGAAAAGTTATCTCAAGCTGAAATGAAAGCAAATTCTGATTTTCAAGAGGCTGGTAGGAGTTTAGAGCAAGAGGTGTCAATTTTAAATGAATTGATAGACTTGTATAATAAAGCTCTTGAAGAGGTTAAAGAAGAAAAAGCAAAAGAAAAACCAGCTGAAGAGCCATCTCAACCAGCTCCAGAAACTCCAGCCCCAGCTCCAAAACCAGCTGGAGACACTCCAGCACAACCAGCTCCAGCTCCTCAACCAGAGAAAACAGATGATCAACAAGCTGAAGAAGACTATGCTCGTAAATCGGAAGAAGCATATAACCGCTTGATTCAACAGCAACCGCCAAAAACTGAAACTCCAGCACAACCTTCTGTTCCTTCAAGACCATCTAATCCGACATATGTCCCTTCATACCCTTCATATGTTCCATCATACAGCTCATATTCTGTAGTAGAACCAGCTAAACCAGCCGCTCCAAAAACAGGCTGGAAACAAGAAAACGGTATGTGGTACTTCTACAATACTGATGGTTCAATGGCGACAGGTTGGCTACAAGACAACGGTTCATGGTACTACCTAAACGCTAATGGTGCTATGGTAACAGGTTGGCTACAGTACAATGGTTCATGGTACTACCTCAACAGCAATGGCGCTATGGCGACAGGATGGCTCCAATACAATGGTTCATGGTACTACCTAAACGCTAACGGTGCTATGGCAACAGGTTGGGCTAAAGTCAATGGCTCATGGTACTACCTCAACGCTAATGGTTCAATGGCGACAGGTTGGCTTAAAGATGGAGATACCTGGTACTATCTTGAAGCATCAGGTGCTATGAAAGCAAGCCAATGGTTCAAAGTATCAGACAAATGGTACTATGTCAATGGCTCAGGTGCCCTTGCAGTCAACACAACTGTAGATGGCTATAGAGTCAATGCCAATGGTGAATGGGTAAACTAAACCTAATATAACTAGTTAATACTGACTTCCTATGAGTATCCTTTAAAGTATTCCCTACAAATACCATATCCTTTCAGTAGATACTATACCCTTGTAGGAAGTTTAGATTAAAAAAACTCTGTAATCTCTAGCCGGATTTATGGCGCTAGAGACTACGGAGTTTTTTTGATTGGTAAAGAATGGCGGCACTCAAGAGGTTCTTAGTTTGCTATTTGATTTGAAAATTACAAATTCTTTCTCTTCTTGGCATTCTTGGTCAGGGAAATCTGATAAGTATCTTGTTCTTTAGTGAGGTAATTGATGATTTGGAAGTCATCGGTTTGAGCCTTGAAATCCACTTCATAGACAGTGGTGACTTGTTCTCCATCATTGCTGGTATCAATGGAGATGAGGTCTAACTCGGTACAGAATTGTGATAGCCCAGATTGGATAGTTTGAAGTTTTTCTTCTTGGTTGGCAATTGTGATGGTTAATAGTCTGCGGCGTTGGTGGTTACTCTTGCTTTGTTGTTTCTCTAAAAGAAGCCATACCGCTAAGATAAAGACAGTGAAGAGAACAGCTAAGGCTAGGTAGCCTGTCCCTGCCGCCAGCCCGATAATCATGGCAAGAAAGATAGCAATTAGCTCTCTCGAACCACTCGTTGCTGAACGGAAACGAATGAGGCTAAAGGTTCCTGCAACAGCGATAGAGGTTCCTAAGCTGCCATTTACCAGAAAGATGACCAAGGTCATCAAGCAGGGGAGTAGGGTCAAACTAACAGCAAATTCCCGTGTATAGAGGGTACGGTGTTTGTAAGCCCAGGTCAGCGCCAAACCTAAAATCAGGCTGACCAAGAGAGCTAGAAAGAGCTGGATAGGATTGGCAGTGGCAGTTGTGTCGTTGAAAATAGAATTAAAAAGATTAGACATAAGTAGTACCTACACTTTCTGTGATTGGTCGTGGGCTATAGTCCAGCCTTTGAGACTTGTGGTAGGCGCAGCTGTATTTTGAAAATTTCTGCTCTACCAGTCCATATTGATCGAGAATATCTTGTAGCCATTGGGGTTTTCTACCTGGAGCTTTAATTTCCATGATGACAATGTCCTCGTTTAGTAGAGGGAAACCATCCTTTCCTGAAAATAAACTGACATTATCATCACGATAGGTTAGATTTTGGTCAATGGTGACACGAATTTTATTGTAAGGAAATCCGCTAATTTCTTTCTTTTCCTTGAGAGAAAAGCGGTCGTAGTAGATATACATACGAGGGATGATGGCTTGTTGATATTCCTCTTGGAGTTGTTGAATTTTTTCAATCATCATTTGGTCCTTGATACTGCTATCCAGCTGTCCTTTGGTCATAAACTGGGTGATAGACTGGGGAGTCGACAAGAGACGATATTTTCGCCCAACACCAGTCCTGTCCTTGGATTTGATTTCTAAAAATACCTGACTATCGGGCTGGACTTGACTGAGATAGGTTCGCATCCGAATCTTTTCTTTGCGCTTAGTACCTTGGCTATCATCCTGAATCATATCAAATTGCTCTGTATCAAAGTAGATATTAGAAATGGTAGATGTTGGATAGTCGTCCTCGACGAGGTATGTTTTTAAGTCTTCTATTAAATTAGCCAAGTCAGTCTTGGCAACGACATATTTGGTTTCAATTCGTTTAAAGCTTGTTTCAATTGGTTTCATAAATCCTGTCTCCTTTATCAAACTGTTTCAGCACTCTATCTTATTAGAAGATATATGTGTCTGGGCAAGCTGATACTCTTCGAAAATCTCTTCAAACCACGTCAGCTCTATCCACAACTTCAAAACAGTGTTTTGAGTAACCTGCGGCTCGCTTCCTAGTTTGCTCTTTGATTTTCATTGAGTATAAACTTGCTTGTGACTAGTCTAGGGAACTTTCCTAAAACTTTTGTTAAAGATAACTTAACTGAAACTGAACTTAAGAAAACTTTCAGAAAAAGTTTAGAATTTTTTCAGACTTCCCCTGTAAACTAAGCTCAAGCTAAATGAAGGCGAGGAAAAAAGTATGAAATCAAAAAAATGGACTCTAATTTTAACCAGTTTAACAGCTTTGACTTTGATGACAGCTTGTGGGCAGTCAATGACCAAGTCAAGTACAACTGCAGCGGCAGATACCACTGCCATCACAACTTCAGCTAAAAACAGTCAATCTTCTTACTTTACAGAAAAGGACTACGACACTTCTTATGATGAAAATACGGCCTCTAAGATTGAATTGTCGGGCTCATCTGCAAGTGTCTCTGGAGACGGTGTGACAGTTTCTAGCTCAACAGTGACTATCTCAAAAGCAGGTACCTATGTCATTTCTGGTCAGTCTGACGGAGTGCAAATTAAAATTGCAGCTGATAAGTCTGATGATGTGAAACTTGTTCTCAAAGGCGCGACCATGACCAATACAGATGCAGCAATTTCTGCGACATCAGCCGGTCATGTCTACCTGACTCTGGCAGAGGGAACCACCAATAGTCTCTCAGACTCAAGCTCTAACAGTGATGAAAAGGCAAATGCGGCTCTCTTTTCTAAGGTTGATTTGACCATCAATGGCTCAGGAACTCTCAATGTAGATGGCAAGAAAAGCAATGCCATCAAGGCAAATGATACGCTTCACATCACGGGTGGAACCTTTAACATCACATCAGTTGGCGATGCCTTTAATGTCAATGATGAACTTAACATCACTGGTACGACCATGACGATCGATGCCAAGGAAGATGGTGTCAAAGTTGACAATGATGACGATTTGACTGTCGGAAATATGTATTTGGCGAATAATACCATAACAGTCACAGCAGGCGATGATGGCATTCACGCTTCTGGCAACCTAGTGATTGATAGCGGTACTTACACAGTCAAGAATGCGACTGAAGGAATTGAAGGGAAAGCCATTACGATCAATGGTGGAGATATCAATGTCTACTCGACAGATGATGGGGTCAATGCAGCTAATAAAAATGCCCAGCAAAGTGATATTTACTTTACTATGACAGGTGGAAATCTAACTGTAGAAGTTGGTCAAGGGGATACAGATCCGATTGACTCAAATGGGAATATCACGGTCACAGGCGGAACCATTAAATTGATAGGACAATCAGGCTTTGACTTTGATGGAACAGCAACCTATACAGGTGGGGATATTTACATCAACGGCGAAAAACAAACTGATATTGTCAATTCTATGCCTGGAGGCGGAGGTCCGAATGGAGGTCCTGGCGGTCCAGCCCCTGGCGGACGAGGATAAACAGAAACGAGGCTGGGCAAGAAGTCTTTGAAATCAGAAAAGCGCATAGTATCAGATCTTGAGAAATCTTGGAACTATGCGTTTTATTGTGGGGAGATTTACTTCATTTTCTCCTGAAGTCGACTTTTTACCCAACATCGTTTTGTCCTGCTATCTGAGTTGTTCTACTTGACTGCAAGTAAAAAAAGGAGTATAATGTTGTAACAAATAAAGTTACAACAAAAAGAACAAAGGAGAAATAGATGACCTACGCATACAATAGTAAGATTTATTTGGCAGAGGCAGTTTTAAATGTAAAGGATTTGGCAAGTCAGACTGCCTTCTATCATCAGATTCTAGGTTTAGAAATCCTTTCTCAGACAGAATCTGAAAGTATTTTAGGAGCTGGTGGAAAGGCTTTGGTTCATTTACTGAAAACAGACAGGCTAGAGGAGGTGCAAGATCACTATGGTCTCTATCACCTAGCTATCCTTTTACCAAGTCGTGAGGATTTGGCAAATCTGTTTAAGCATATAGCAGAGCTCCAAATCAAGCTAGTCGGTGGGGCGGATCATGGCTACAGTGAAGCAATCTATCTGGAAGATTTAGAAGGGAACGGGATTGAAATTTATTGGGATAAGCCTGTAGAGGACTGGAATATTCGTGAGGATGGGCGCATTGTCGGAGTGACCGAAGCCTTATCTGCTCAAGAAATATATGAGATGGGACGTAAAGTAGAACCTTTTGAGATAGCCTCTACTACGCGCATGGGGCATATCCATCTTTCTGTCAAGGATAGTCAAGCAGCAAGCCAGTTTTATCAAAAGGTTTTAGGACTAGAGGATAAATTTAGTCTACCTAGTGCTAGTTGGATTGCGTCTGGGGATTATCATCATCATTTAGCGGTCAACGAGTGGGGAGGAAAAAGGCTAACCAGACGTGAACAAGGTTTACCCGGCTTGGCCTACTATGTCATTGAAGTCGCAAGCAAAGAAGAACTTCTAGCAATTGCCGAAAGAGGACAAGAAGTTGAGGCGCCTATCAAGTGGCTGACATCAACTCAGTTGGAAGTGACAGACCCAGATGGAATCGTGACGCGTATCCGCTTAGCTAGATAGGATGTGATAAAGACCAGCATCTAATACTCAATGAAAATCAAAGAGTAAACTAGGAAACTAGCCGCAGGCTGCTCAAAACACTGTCTTGAGGTTGCAGATAGAACTAACGAAGTCAGCTCAAAACACCGTTTTGAGGTTGCAGATAGAACTGACGAAGTCAGCTCAAAACACCGTTTTGAGGTTGCAGATAGAACTGACGAAGTCAGTATCATATACCTACGGCAAGGCGACGTTGATGCGGTTTGAAGAGATTTTCGAAGAGTATAAATTGTAGAAAGTGCTCCTTATCCTAGTCAGATATGTAGAAAATTTGATATGATAGTAGGGAATAAGGAGAAGAATGCAATGACCAGTGAATACCAGAAAATGATAGCAGGAGAGTTTTACAGTCCGTCAAACCCAGAATTGCGGGCCTTGGCTGCGGCTTCTCGCCAAAAACAGGCTGCCTTTAACAAGGAAGAAGACCCCTTAAAGGGAGCTGAAATCATTAAGGTTTGGTTTGGATCGACTGGGAAAAATCTATATGTCAATCCACGCCTGGTGGTCGATTATGGGGTCAATATTCATCTAGGGGAAAATTTTTATTCTAATTGGAACTTGACCATGCTGGATGTTTGTCCGATTCGTATTGGGGACAATGCTATGATTGGTCCCAACTGTCAGTTCTTGACTCCCCTCCATCCATTGGACCCGCAGGAACGCAATTCAGGTGTGGAATACGGCAAGCCTATTACTATCGGAGACAATTTCTGGGCTGGTGGTGGCGTCATTGTCCTGCCTGGGGTCACACTTGGGAATAACGTCGTCGCAGGAGCAGGGGCTGTCATTACCAAGTCCTTTGGGGACAATGTTGTCCTAGCTGGTAATCCTGCGCGTGTGATTAAGGAGATACCTGTGGAATAGAAGTAAAAAGGAACAGCGGGTGTTGTTTCTTTTTTGTAGGTTTCATCATCTTTTACCCAACCCACATTTATCTACTCTATATCTTAGCAAGTTTGCTTTATTAAGCAATTTTAAATCATCTAGTAACTAGAATGGTTTTTGATACAAGAAGTACTAGTGTAGGAGAGAGTTTTTCTAGCTGAATAGATGATGTCAATGATTTTTCTACTTATTTTCAGTCAAAGATGATACAATAGTAAGATCGCAAACACTAGACTGCGCAGGCAGGAGGTGATCTTATGTGCTTATTTCATCGAACTTGTCTTGCTACCTATTCTTGCTGGTACACTAGCGAATGTCTTATCGGAGTGGCTTATCCGATTTGTAGCAAGCAAATGCGACAAGAAAAAGAAATAGCCTGAGCGCCTTGAGCAAGCGCAAAAAAACACCACTGGCGGCAACCGGTGGTGTTTTCTTATATGCTTATTTCATCGAACTTTTAAGCAAGTCCATTGTACCATTAAAAAGAGTCTCTGTCAAAAATATTGCGATTGTATTGTTTTTATTCTCAGCCCCCTCCTTGACACTCTGTCAGCTTTTGATACAATAGTACAAAATTAGAGGAGGTAAGTTATGATTCAGAAACACGCGATTCCTATTTTAGAGTTTGATGACAATCCTCAGGCGGTTATCATGCCTGATCACGAGAGGCTGGACTTACACTTGCCCAAGAAGTGTGTCTATGCTTTTTTAGGTGAGGAGATTGACCGCTATGCTAGGGAAGTAGGGGCCAACTGTGTCAGCGAATTCATTTCTGCCACCAAAACCTATCCAGTCTACGTCGTGAACTACAAGGACGAGGAAATTTGTCTGGCTCAGGCTCCTGTTGGTTCAGCTCCAGCAGCCCAGTTTATGGATTGGTTGATTGGCTATGGTGTGGAGCAGATTATTTCCACAGGTACCTGTGGTGTGCTAGCCGATATAGAAGAAAATGCCTTTCTAGTTCCTGTTCGGGCTTTACGAGATGAAGGAGCTAGCTATCACTATGTGGCACCTTCTCGTTATATGGAAATGCAGCCAGAGGCTATTGCTGCTATTGAGCACGTTTTGGAGGCCAGAGGGATTCCCTATGAAGAAGTCATGACCTGGACGACAGACGGTTTTTACCGAGAAACGGCTGAAAAGGTGGCATATCGCAAGGAAGAAGGCTGTGCTGTTGTGGAGATGGAGTGTTCTGCTCTTGCGGCAGTAGCTCAATTGCGTGGGGTTCTCTGGGGAGAGTTGTTGTTTACAGCTGATTCTCTAGCGGATTTGGACCAGTACGATAGTCGTGATTGGGGATCGGAAGCTTTTGATAAGGCGCTAGAACTGAGTTTAGCAAGTGTTCACCTCCTTTAGTTATGCTGACAAAAGGTCTGCTTTATCATAAAATGTCTAGCTCATACTTTGCAAAAATATGTTTAAACGAGGTCATCTTCCTCTTTTCGGACGCATGTTGAGATTGGGAAAAATTTTTAAAATCAGAAAAAGCGCATCATATCAGGTGATGAAAACTTTGATACTATGCGTTTATTGTGGGGAGATTTACTTCATTTTCTCCTGAAAAGCATATAGAGTAGCTGGCGTTAACAGCTCCTGCCTTACAGTCACATTATCATGAACTCTTGAACGAGGCTTGTTCTTGCCTAGGCTATCAACAAAAAGGTGGCATTTTTTAGGCTTGGTGTTAGTGGATTTTGCCTTATCCTATCTAAGTCATTTCGAGCTTTTTATGGTACAATGGAAACATGTTATTCAAATTATCTAAGGAAAAAATAGAGCTAGGCTTATCTCGTTTGTCGCCAGCCCGTCGTATTTTTTTGAGTTTCGCCTTGGTCATTTTACTAGGTTCTCTTCTTTTGAGCTTGCCTTTTGTCCAAGTGCCTAGCTCTCGAGCGACTTATTTTGATCATCTCTTTACAACTGTATCCATGGTCTGTGTGACAGGTCTTTTTACCCAGCCTGTCGCTGCCACCTACAATATTTGGGGTCAGCTCATTTGTATGTTCTTGATTCAGATTGGTGGTCTGGGGCTCATGACCTTTATTGGGGTTTTCTATATCCAGAGCAAGCAAAAGCTTAGTCTTCGTAGCCGTGCAACTATTCAGGATAGTTTTAGTTATGGAGAGACTCGATCTTTGAGAAAGTTTGTCTATTCTATTTTTCTCACGACTTTTTTGGTTGAGGGTTTAGGAGCTTTATTCCTCAGTTTTCGTTTTGTTCCTCAACTTGGCTGGGGGCGCGGTCTCTTTAGTGCTATTTTTCTAGCTATATCCGCCTTCTGTAATGCAGGTTTTGATAATTTTGGAAGTACGAGCTTGATTGCTTTTCAGACTGATCCCTTGGTCAATCTGGTCATCGCAGGCTTGATTATCACAGGTGGTCTTGGATTTATGGTCTGGTTTGACCTTGCTACGCATATAGGGAAAAAGAAAAAAGGGCGCCTGCATTTTCACACCAAACTGGTTTTATTACTAACGGTGGGGCTACTAGCTTTTGGGACGGTGAGCAGTCTCGTTCTTGAATGGAACAATGCAGGGACGATTGGCAATCTCCCTGTTGCAGATAAGGTCTTGGTCAGTTTTTTCCAAACTGTCAGCATGAGAACGGCTGGTTTTGGGACAATTGATTACAGTATGGCTCGTCCTGTTACCTTATTGATTTATATCTTGCAGATGTTTTTAGGTGGGGCTCCAGGAGGAACAGCTGGGGGGCTCAAGATTACCACATTTTTTGTCCTCTTGGTCTTTGCACGAAGTGAGCTTCTAGGCTTGCCTCATGCCAATGTTGCGAGACGGACGATTGCGCCGCGAACGGTTCAAAAATCCTTTAGTGTCTTTATTATCTTTTTGATGACCTTCTTGCTGGGCTTGATTTTACTAGGGATGACAGCCAAGGGAAATCCTCCCTTTATCCACCTCATATTTGAAACCATTTCTGCTCTTGGGACAGTCGGAGTGACGGCAAATTTAACTCCAGATTTAGGGAAATTAGCTCTAAGTGTGATTATGGTTCTCATGTTTATCGGACGAATTGGTCCCTTGACCCTGCTGGTCAGTCTAGCAGATTACCATCCAGAAAAGAAAGATATGATTCACTATATGAAAGCAGATATTAGTATTGGTTAAGAAAGGAAAGAGCATGTCAGATCGTACGATTGGAATTTTAGGCTTGGGAATTTTTGGGAGCAGTGTCCTAGCTGCCCTAGCCAAGCAGGATATGAATATTATCGCTATTGATGACCACGCAGAGCGCATCAATCAGTTTGAGCCAGTTTTGGCGCGTGGAGTGATTGGCGACATCACAGATGAAGAATTATTGAGATCAGCAGGAATTGATACCTGCGATACCGTTGTAGTCGCGACAGGTGAAAATCTGGAGTCGAGTGTGCTTGCGGTTATGCACTGTAAGAGTTTGGGAGTACCGACTGTTATTGCTAAGGTCAAAAGCCATACAGCTAAGAAAGTGCTAGAAAAGATTGGAGCTGATTCGGTTATCTCGCCAGAGTATGAAATGGGGCAGTCCCTAGCACAGACCATTCTTTTCCATAATAGTGTTGATGTCTTTCAGTTGGATAAGAATGTCTCTATTGTGGAGATGAAAATTCCTCAGTCTTGGGCAGGTCAAAGTCTGAGTGAATTAGACCTCCGTGGCAAATACAATCTGAATATTTTGGGCTTCCGAGAGCAGGAAAATTCCCCATTGGATGTTGAATTTGGACCAGATGACCTTTTGAAGGCAGATACCTATATTTTGGCAGTCATCAACAACCAGTATTTGGATACCCTAGCAGCATTGAATTCGTAAAAGAGGGAGCTTCCCTCTTTTTTGATGTCCAAGATGGCAAATAGAGATAGACCCCCTTGTATTCTAGTAAAAGTTCTTCAAAGGCTGGACTTTATGGTAAAATAGAAAGAAGTGACAAGAGAGAGTAATACTCAATGAAAATCAAAGATCAAACTAGGAAACTAGCCGCAGACTGCTCAAAACACTGCTTTGAGGTTGCAGATAGAACTGACGAAGTCAGCTCAAAACACCGTTTTGAGGTTGTGGATAAGACTGACGAAGTCAGTTACCTATACCTATGATATCTACGGCAAGGCGACGTTGATGCGGTTTGAAGAGATTTTCGAAGAGTATAAGAAAAAATCAGTCCCCTAAAGGAGCAGATTATGAAGTTATTGTCTATCGCCATTCCTAGCTATAATGCCGCAGCCTATCTTCATTACTGTGTGGAATCGCTAGTGATTGGTGGTGAGCAAGTTGAGATTTTGATTATCAATGATGGGTCTCAGGACCAGACTCAGGAAATCGCTGAGCGTTTAGCCAGAAAGTATCCTAGCATCGTTAGAGCCATTTATCAGGAAAATAAGGGCCATGGCGGTGCGGTCAATCGTGGCTTGGCAGAGGCTTCTGGGCGCTATTTTAAAGTAGTTGACAGTGATGACTGGGTGGATCCTCGTGCTTACCTGAAAATTTTGGAAACCTTGCAGGAACTTGAGAGCGAGGGTCAAGAGGTGGATGCCTTTGTGACTAATTTTGTCTATGAAAAGGAAGGTCAGTCTCGTAAGAAGAGTATGAGTTACGAGTCAGTCTTGCCTGTCCAGCAGATTTTTGGCTGGGATCAGGTCGGAAATTTCTCCAAAGGCCAGTATATCATGATGCACTCGCTGATTTATCGGACAGATTTGTTGCGAGCGAGCCAGTTCCAACTGCCTGAACATACTTTTTATGTCGACAATCTCTTTGTCTTTACCCCCCTCCAGCAGGTCAAGACCATGTACTATCTGCCTGTCGATTTCTATCGTTATTTGATTGGGCGTGAGGACCAGTCTGTCAATGAGCAAGTGATGATTAAGCGCATTGACCAGCAACTCAAGGTCAATCGACTCTTGGTAGACCAGCTTGATTTATCCCAAGTAAGCCACCCCAAAATGCGAGAATATCTGCTGAATCATATTGAAATCACGACGGTGATTTCCAGTGCCCTGCTCAACCGAGCTGGAACAGCGGAGCATCTTGCCAAAAAACGGGAGCTGTGGACCTATATTCAGCAGGAAAATCCAGAGGTTTTTCAGGCTATCCGTAAGACCATGCTCAGCCGTTTGACCAAACATTCAGTCTTGCCAGCTCGCAAACTGTCCAATGTCGTCTATCAAATCACCAAATCTGTTTATGGATTTAATTGATATAAGTATTTTATAAGAGGGATTTAAGAAAAATTTTAACTTTTTCTTAGTCCTTTTTAATTTTAGGAGATTATACTAGAGTCATCAAATAAAGAAAAACTCTAAGGAGAATCCTATGAAATTCAATCCAAATCAAAGATATACTCGTTGGTCTATTCGCCGTCTCAGTGTCGGTGTTGCCTCAGTTGTTGTGGCTAGTGGCTTCTTTGTCCTAGTTGGTCAGCCAAGTTCTGTACGTGCCGATGGGCTCAATCCAACCCCTGCTCAAGTCTTACCTGAAGGGGAATCGGTAACGAAAGAGGGTGACTTAGCAGAAACTCAGGGAGACACCGTTCTTGCTCAAGCGAAACCTGAGGCCGTTGCTGGAAATACGAATTCACTTTCTACACCTACAGAAGGAACTGAAGTGAGCGAGGAAACAAGCCCTTCTCGTCTGGATACACTTTTTGAAAAAGGTGAAGAAGCTCAAGAAAATCCAGAGCTAACAGATGTCTTAAAAGGAGCTGTAGATACAGCTGATGCGGATGGGAAACAAGCAAATGCAGAAGATATTAAAAAAGCTGTCGATGAGGATGTTCATGACACTATCGATGTTCCAGCAGCCTACCTTGAACAAGCCAAAGTTCCCGGTCCTTTCTTGGCTGGTGTAAACAAACCGCTTAAATATGAACTTTTCGCAGGCGATGGTATGTTGACTCGTCTCTTGCTCAAAGCATCTGACAAGGCTCCATGGTCAGATAATGGTAAGGATAAAAATGAAAAAATTCCACCAGTGAAAAATTTACCTGATGGCAAGTATTACTATCAAGTATCTTTGAATGGTAACACTACAGGTAAGCAAGATCAGGATTTATTAGATACACTTCGTACTAATGGTACAAATACCTATGAAGCTACCCTGACTGTCTATGAAGCAGCTGGAGATCAACCTGATTTGACTAAGGTTGTCAAGGAACGTAAAGTCAATATTACCTTGAACGGTCTTGTAACAAGAAGCGATGTTAACTCTGCAGTTGAAAACAACGTTAAAGACAGTATCGATGTTCCTGCTGCTTATCTTGAAAAAGCTGAAGGAAAAGGTCCTTTCACTGCCGGTGTAAACCAAGTAATTCCTTATGAATTCTTCGCTGGTGATGGTATGTTGACTCGTCTCTTGCTCAAAGCATCTGACAAGGCACCATGGTCTGATAATGGTACAGCTAAAAATCCTGCTTTATCTCCATTAGGAGAAAATGTGAAAACAAAAGGTCAATATTTCTATGAAGTAGACTTAAATGGCAATACTGTTGGTAAACAAGGTCAAGATTTAATTGATCAGCTTCGTGCTAATGGTACTCAGACTTATAAAGCTACTGTTAAAGTTTACGGAAATAAAGACGGTAAAGCTGACTTGACTAATCTAGTTGCTACTAAAAATGTAGACATCAACATCAATGGATTAGTTGCTAAAGAAACTGTCGAAAAAGCTGTTAAAGATAACGTTAAAGACAGTATCGATGTTCCTGCTGCTTATCTTGAAAAAGCTGAAGGAAAAGGTCCTTTCACTGCCGGTGTAAANCAAGTAATTCCTTATGAACTATTCGCTGGTGATGGTATGTTGACTCGTCTATTACTAAAAGCTTCGGATAAGGCTCCATGGTCTGATAATGGTGTAGCTAAAAATCCTGCTTTATCTCCATTAGGAGAAAATGTGAAGACCAAAGGTCAATACTTCTATGAAGTAGACTTAAATGGCAATACTGTTGGTAAACAAGGTCAAGCTTTAATCGATCAGCTTCGTGCTAATGGTACTCAGACTTACAATGCTACTGTTAAAGTTTACGGTAACAAAGATGGTAAAGCAGATTTGACAAACATCGTAGCAACTAAACAAGTTACTATTAAGATAAATGTTAAAGAAACATCAGGCACAGCAAATGGTTCATTCTCACCTTCTAACTCTGGTTCTGGCGTGACTCCGATGAATCACAATCCTGCTACAGGTGCGACTCATCAAACAGCTGCTGACCATAAGGACATGATGGCACCAGCCAAAGAGACTGATAAAGCAATGCCAGCAAATGATCAAATGGAAAAATCAGGTATGAAGACTGAGACTCCAGCTTCAGGTACTACAGATAGCATGCCTGCTGACACCATGGCAAGCTCTACCAATACGATGGCAGGTGAAAACATGGCTGCTTCTGCTAACAAGATGTCTGATACGATGATGTCAGACAAGATGATGTCAGATGATAAAGCTATGCTACCAAATACTGGTGAAGCTCAAACATCAATGGCAAGTATTGGTTTCCTTGGGCTTGCGCTTGCAGGTTTACTCGGTGGTCTAGGTTTGAAAAACAAAAAAGAAGAAAACTAATTAGCTAAGGAAATAAATGATGGATAGTGAGCTGACTAAGGCTAGTTCACTAACTCAATCAGCAATCAGGACTTTCTTTCAATAGCAGATTAAAATCATCGTAAAACAATAAAAATAGTGTTATACTTAAAGCAGTATAGCACTGTTTTTATCAAAGGAGAGACAGATGGGAAAGACAATTTTACTCGTTGACGACGAGGTAGAAATCACCGATATTCATCAGAGATACTTAATTCAGGCAGGTTATCAGGTCTTGGTAGCCCATGATGGACTGGAAGCGCTAGAGCTGTTCAAGAAAAAACCGATTGATTTGATTATCACAGATGTCATGATGCCTCGGATGGATGGTTATGATTTAATCGGTGAGGTTCAATACTTATCACCAGAGCAGCCTTTCCTATTTATTACTGCTAAGACCAGTGAACAGGACAAGATTTACGGCCTGAGCTTGGGAGCAGATGATTTTATTGCTAAGCCTTTTAGCCCACGTGAGCTGGTTTTGCGTGTCCACAATATTTTGCGCCGCCTTCATCGTGGGGGCGAAACAGAGCTGATTTCCCTTGGCAATCTGAAAATGAATCATAGTAGTCATGAAGTTCAAATAGGAGAAGAAATGCTGGATTTGACTGTTAAATCATTTGAATTGCTGTGGATTTTAGCTAGCAATCCAGAGCGAGTTTTCTCCAAGACAGACCTCTATGAAAAGGTCTGGCAAGAAGACTATGTGGATGATACCAATACCTTGAATGTGCATATCCATGCTCTTCGACAGGAGTTGGCTAAACATGCTAGTGCAGAGACGCCCACCATCAAAACCGTCTGGGGCTTGGGATATAAGATAGAGAAACCGAGAGGACAAACATGAAACTAAAAAGTTATATTTTGGTTGGATATATTATTTCAACCCTCTTAACCATTTTGGTTGTTTTTTGGGCTGTTCAAAAAATGCTGATTGAGAAAAGCGAGATTTATTTTTTGCTTGGGATGACCATCGTTGCCAGCCTTGTCGGTGCTGGGATTAGTCTCTTTCTCCTATCGCCGGTCTTTACGTCGTTGGGCAAACTCAAGGAACATGCCAAGCGGGTAGCGGACAAGGATTTTCCTTCAAATTTGGAGGTTCAAGGCCCTTTAGAATTTCAGCAATTAGGCCAAGCTTTTAATGAAATGTCCCATGATTTGCAGGCAAGCTTTGATTCCTTGGAAGAAAGCGAACGAGAAAAGGGCTTGATGATTGCCCAGTTGTCGCATGATATTAAGACTCCTATCACTTCGATCCAAGCGACGGTAGAAGGGATTTTGGATGGGGTTATCAAGGAGTCGGAGCAAGCTCATTATCTAGCAACCATTGGACGCCAGACGGAGAGGCTCAATAAACTGGTTGAGGAGTTGAATTTTTTGACTCTAAACACAGCCAGAAATCAGGCGGATATGACTAGTAAAGACAGCATTTTTCTGGATCAGCTCTTGATTGAGTGCATGAGTGAATTTCAGTTTTTGATTGAGCAGGAGAGAAGAGATGTCCACTTGCAGGTAATCCCAGAGTCTGCCCGGATTGAAGGAGATTATGCCAAGCTTTCTCGTATCTTGGTGAATCTGCTCAATAACGCTTTTAAATATTCTGCTCCAGGAACCAAGCTGGAAGTGGTGGCTAAGCTGGAGAAGAACCAGCTTTCAATCAGTGTGACCGATGAGGGGCAGGGCATTGCCCCAGAGGATTTGGAGAATATTTTCAAACGCCTTTATCGTGTAGAAACTTCGCGTAACATGAAAACAGGTGGTCATGGCTTAGGACTGGCGATTGCGCGTGAATTGGCCCATCAATTGAGTGGAGAAATCAGAGTTAGCAGTCAGTACGGACTAGGAAGCACCTTTACCCTCCTTCTCAATCTCTCTGGCAGTGAAAATAAAGCTTAAAACCCCTTTACAAATTCAGCCATTCATGGTAAAATGGATTTTGTGTGAAATATCAGCAGGAAAGCATGAAGCTCGTCAACAGGTGTCTTATGATAAGTAACCTTGGCTGTTTAGGCGAAGGGCATCTGCACGAATCAGGGCTTTCTAAGTGACTATTTCCACCGAAATATTATTTATATCAGGAGGACATTCACATGTCACGTTATACAGGACCATCTTGGAAACAAGCTCGTCGCCTTGGCCTTTCACTTACAGGTACAGGTAAAGAATTGGCACGTCGTAACTACGTACCAGGACAACACGGACCAAACAACCGTTCTAAATTGTCAGAATACGGTTTGCAATTGGCTGAAAAACAAAAACTTCGTTTCACTTACGGTGTAGGTGAAAAACAATTCCGTAACTTGTTCGTACAAGCTACAAAAATCAAAGGCGGAATCCTAGGTTTCAACTTCATGCTTCTTTTGGAACGTCGTTTGGATAACGTTGTTTACCGTCTTGGTCTTGCGACTACTCGTCGTCAAGCTCGTCAATTCGTAAACCACGGTCACATCCTTGTTGACGGAAAACGCGTTGATATCCCATCATACCGCGTAACTCCAGGTCAAGTGATCTCAGTTCGTGAAAAATCATTGAAAGTTCCAGCTATCCTTGAAGCAGTAGAAGCTACTCTTGGACGTCCAGCATTCGTATCATTCGATGCTGAAAAATTGGAAGGTTCATTGACTCGCTTGCCAGAACGCGACGAAATCAACCCAGAAATCAACGAAGCACTTGTCGTTGAATTCTACAACAAAATGTTGTAATATTTTATTGAATCAGATAGGCTTTAGAGCCTTGATATTAAGCACTTTGGGACGTTTTCCCTTAGTGCTTTTTTTATGTGACTATTAGTCCGTCTCGCTCCGTTAGGTGCGAGACAAAAAAACCACCCGCTATGCGGGTGCGCGTCGAAGGTTATACCAAAAAAACTCCGAACGCGATACAATAAAGGTGTTCAAGCCAATTGTAAAGCGAAAGGAGAAA
>NZ_CFGI01000010.1 GCF_001347015.1 Streptococcus pneumoniae | reverse complement strand
CCGCCGTGAAAAGGCGGTGTCTTAACCCCTTGACCAACGGACCAGAGTTGTTATTTTCAACTCTTACTATTATACCGACTTTTTAAACTTTGTCAACACCTTTTTTAAACTTTTTTTACTTTTTTGAATGACTTCCTAGTGTGTACGGATGTCAAACTCTTTAAACACAATACGTAAGTCCTTTAGCACTCTTTGACGCCCTCGAAATCGTTCATTTCTTAAGACGCGTTCTAGTTCTTCTTGTTTCTCTTTACTTTCTTTGCCTCTATAATCTCTTAGTGTCTCATGAAAGAGATAATAATCATCCAACCAGAGACCTCCCTCACTTATACGATGACTGATCTCACCCACTTCTTCATAGGGTTCTTTATCATATCTTCGTTTGTGGCTTTCTTGTTTACGGATATAATCTAAAATCCGATTCCGGAACTTAGTCTTAAAATATTTACGTAAGCGTGCTATATCTTCTACCAATCCTTCTTCTTTACTAATCAATTCATGTAAGCAGAGCATGCCTTCTTGGTCCCAATCCGATAGCTCCCACAAATGAAGGTAATATTCATTTCTACACTTGTATACAATTCCCTGGACTTCTTCATACAATTCTTTAATCATTCTTTTCCCCTTTCTGTGTACAGTCTAACAGATTCAGAAATACTTTTGGCACATTTCATCCATTCTGTTCTCTACACCGTCTAAACTGCACAAAAAAGAGAGGTCTTGCCTCTCTTGGGGTTATAATTCTGCGATTTGGTTTAGGTTTACTTCTGCAACTGTGTCATTACCAAACATAGAGATAATCATCTTCACTTTGTTATTATCAATTTCTGTAATCTTACCAGTGTAGTCTGCAAAAGCACCATCAATAATACGTACAGTTTGACCAACCTCAACATCGAAATCAAATTCTTGAACAGTTTGTCCCATAGATACCAAAATGTCACGAATTTCTTGTTCCAATAATGGAGTTGGTTTTGATCTATTCCCGTGTGATCCGACGAATCCTGTAACGTTTGGTGTGTTTCGCACAACAAACCAAGCTTCATCTGTCATGACCATTTCTACAAGAACATAACCTGGAAAGCGATTTTCTTCTACTTCTTTTCTCTTTCCATTTTTTTCAACTTGCACTGTTTGTGTTGGAATTTCAACGCGTAGAATATTATCCAACATATTGTAGGTTTGTGCACGTTGTAATAGATTTTCTTTTACCTTATTTTCATAACCAGAATAAGTTTGTAAAACAAACCACCCTTTATCAAAACTATCCATGATATTTCCTTTCATAAATAGAAGATTTTTAGTGTACTTTCACTACTCTTCTAAAAAATGTTAATAAATCGAATCAAACCTGAAACAATCAACTGGTCAAAAATGTAAATAATTACTACAAAGAAAGCTGTGTATTCCATGATAGAACGAAAATCTCTCCAGCTTTCCTTGCGAGTTGGCCATGTTGTGTCTTTAAGAAGTCTAAAAATATCTCCAATAAAACGCATCGCTCTCTCCTATCTCGTTTCTCTGTGTGTAGTGTACTTGCCACAATGCTTACAAAATTTATTTACTTCTAGTCGTGTAGGCTTGGGGTTTCCACTGATCTTGATTGAATAGTTTCTCGAACCACAAACCGCACAAGCTAGGCTTGCTTTTTTTAGTGCCATAACGCCTCCATCCTATCTATTATAACAAGAAAGCTAGGCTTTGACAAGCATCTTAGCGAAATAGATTGACTACCGAATCCCATATTGTTTGAGCCTTTTCCTTAATCTTGGCATCCGAGATAGCTCGACTAGCCTCATCTACTAGACTTTGCGCACGTCCTCGAATATCAGACAAATTATCATCTGTCTGGCTATTATCATTGGTTTGTACTTGTCTTTTTGTATTGGCTGGTGCAATTCCATTTTGCTTATAAGCATTTTCAACCGTAAAGGTACTTCCTGGCGTATAAGGTAAAATGGTATTGGCAATGTTTCTAAAGACATGAGCTGCACCGTTTGAAGTAGAGCCTGCTAGATAGTGGTTTTCATCAGTAGTCGGAAAACCAAGCCAGTGACTGATTACCACATCCGGAGTATAACCAATTACCCACTGGTCACTTGTGTATTCAGGATTAAAAACAGCTTCGGTTGTACCAGTTTTCCCTGCCATAACATAATCTGCAGGCGATGAACTAATACCGGTTCCGTTGGTGAATGTCCCCAACATCATACTGGTCATCTTATCAGCTACAGACTTATCAATCACCCGTTTTTGTGAATTTTTATGGCTTGCAATAACTTGTCCACTAGCATTTTCAATTCTACTAATAAAATGTGCTTCCGGCATTAAACCTTCATTTGCAAAGGCAGCATATGCTTGAGCCATTTGCAGAGGATTGGTTTCGACACCGCTTCCTAAAGCGACACCAAGAACACGGTCTACCTTTTCCATGTTGAGTCCAAATTTTTCGCCTGCCTCAAAAGCCTTGTCAAGGCCCAAATCATTAACAGTAGCAACAGCAGGTAGATTAAGCGATTCTGCCAAGGCTTGATACATAGGAACTTCTCGACTCGTTTTAATTCCTGCATAGTTATCAACCTTATAGCTGTTATACTGCATGGTATGGTTATCCAAGAGCTTATTCAAAGCCCAACCTGCCTCAACTGCTGGTGTATAAACAACTAAGGGCTTAATTGTAGAACCAGGGCTACGTTTTGATTGGGTTGCATAGTTGAAATTCCGGAATCCAGTTTTATCATTGTCTGCAACTTGACCGACAACTCCACGAACTCCCCCTGTTTTCGGTTCAAGAGCTACACTTCCTGATTGTGCAAATGTTCCATCTTCTGCCCTCGGAAATAGCGATGTATTTTCATAGACAACCTGCATATTTGCTTGGTAGTTTTGGTCCAGTTCTGTGTAAATGCGGTAGCCATTATTGACAATTTCTTCCTCTGTTAGATTATACTTGGAAACGGCCTCGTTAACCACCGCATCAAAGTAAGAAGGATAGCGGTAATCTGAGATTTTTCCTTCATACTTATCGTGCAATTGCGAAGTCATATCAACTTCAGCAGCTTCGGTTTCTTGGTTTTTATCAATATAACCCGCTGCAACCATATTTTGCAAAACAGTATCACGACGATTGGTAGAATCTTCTACAGAATTCAAGGGATTATACAGTTCCGGCCCTTTGAGCATCCCTGCCAGAGTCGCAGCTTGATCCAAACTCACTTCTGATGCAGATACTCCAAAGTATTTCTTACTCGCATCTTCTACACCCCACACACCATTTCCAAAATAAGCATTGTTAAGGTACATGGTTAAAATCTGATCCTTACTATATTTTTTTGTTAATTCTAAGGCAAGGAAAAATTCTTTCGCTTTTCTCTCGACAGTTTGATCCTGCGACAGATAGGCATTTTTAGCTAGCTGTTGGGTAATAGTAGAGCCACCACCTGAACGACCAGCAGTGACAATCGCCAAGAAGAAGCGACCATAGTTAATCCCGTCGTTTTTATAGAAAGAACGGTCTTCTGTCGCAATAACGGCATTCTGCAAATTTTTACTGATGTCAGTCAGTTCAACATAAGTTCCTTTTTGACCAGACAAGGCACCAGCCTCCTTTTCTTCACGGTCAAAAATGATAGTCCGAGTTTTCAAGGCATTTTGCAAATCATTGACATTGGTTGATTTGGCAACAGCAAACAAATAGGTTCCAACTAGCAAGCCTGCACTCAAACCTAGTATAAGGACAATCTTTGTTAGATGATAGCGACGCCAGAATTTTCGAATTGGACCTACTTGGGCTAATTTTTTTCGATCACTACGAGAGCGACGTAAGCTAGTAGAATCAGAATCTTCTAGTTCACTTGTTTCTTTTTTAAAAAGAGAAAGAAATTTCTCAAATAATTTATCTAATTTCATGCGTTTATTTTATCATCTTCATCATAGGAAGACAAGAATTTAGCTATTTTCTATCCAAATAGGGCATTTTTTGTTACAATATCTGTATGAAATTCACATTTACATTACCAGCTTCTTTACCTCCAATGACGGTTAAGCAATTACTAGAGGAGCAACTTCTCATCCCTAGAAAAATCCGTCATTTTTTGAGAATCAAGAAACATATTTTGATAAACCAAGAAGAAGTTCATTGGAACGAGATGGTGAAACCTGGGGATGTTTGCCAGTTGACTTTTGATGAGGAAGATTATCCCAAAAAGGAAATTCCTTGGGGCAACCCAAATCTCGTTCAGGAAGTTTATCAAGATCAATACTTGGTTATTGTCAACAAACCAGAGGGGATGAAAACGCATGGTAATCAGCCAAACGAAATCGCCCTTCTTAACCATGTCAGTGCCTATGTTGGCCAAACCTGCTATGTCGTTCATCGTCTGGACATGGAAACCAGTGGTTTAGTTCTCTTTGCCAAAAATCCTTTTATCCTGCCTATTCTCAATCGCTTACTGGAGAAAAAAGAGATTTCTAGGGAATACTGGGCACAGGTCGACGGACATATCAACAGCAAAGAACTTGTTTTCAGAGACAAAATTGGGCGTGATCGCCATGATCGCAGAAAACGAGTAGTTGATACAAAAAATGGCCAATATGCCGAAACGCATGTAAGCAGATTAAAACAATTTCCAAACAAAACTTCCTTGGTTCGTTGCAAGCTAAAGACAGGTCGAACACATCAAATTCGTGTGCACCTTTCGCATCATAACTTCCCTATTTTAGGCGACCCTCTCTATAATAGCAAATCAAAAACAAGTCGGCTTATGCTCCACGCTTTTCGACTTTCCTTTACCCATCCGCTTACATTAGAGAAATTAAGCTTCAATGCACTTTCAGATACTTTCGAAAGAGAATTAAAAAAGAATGGATGATTCCGTCATCCATTTTTAAATATTTAAAAAGCAAGACCAGAGGCCTTGCTTTTTATCGACTCAAGAATTATTTAGCGATTTTTGCGAAGTATTCAAGAGTACGAACAAGTTGTGCAGTGTATGACATTTCGTTGTCGTACCATGATACAACTTTAACCAATTGTTTACCGTCAACGTCAAGAACTTTAGTTTGAGTTGCGTCAAACAATGAACCGTAAGACATACCTACGATATCTGAAGATACGATTGGATCTTCTGTGTAACCGTATGATTCGTTTGAAGCTGCTTTCATAGCTGCGTTCACTTCATCAACAGTAACGTTCTTTTCAAGAACTGCTACCAATTCAGTAACTGATCCAGTTGGAGTTGGAACGCGTTGTGCAGATCCGTCCAATTTACCGTTCAATTCTGGGATTACAAGACCGATAGCTTTTGCAGCACCAGTTGAGTTAGGAACGATGTTTGCAGCACCAGCGCGAGCACGGCGAAGGTCACCACCACGGTGTGGTCCGTCAAGGATCATTTGGTCACCAGTGTAAGCGTGGATAGTAGTCATCAATCCTTCAACAACACCGAAGTTGTCTTGAAGAGCTTTAGCCATTGGAGCCAAGCAGTTTGTAGTACATGAAGCACCTGAGATAACTGTTTCAGTACCGTCAAGAACGTCGTGGTTAGTGTTGAATACAACTGTTTTAACGTCGTTTCCACCAGGAGCAGTGATAACAACTTTTTTAGCTCCACCAGCGTGCAAGTGTTTTTCAGCAGCTGCTTTCTTAGCAAAGAAACCAGTAGCTTCAAGAACGATTTCTACACCGTCGTTAGCCCAGTCGATTTGTTCTGGATCACGTTCAGCAGAAACTTTGATGAATTTACCGTTAACTTCAAATCCGCCTTCTTTAACTTCAACAGTACCGTCGAAACGACCTTGAGTTGTGTCGTATTTCAACAAGTGTGCAAGCATAACTGGATCTGTAAGGTCGTTGATGCGTGTAACTTCAACGCCTTCTACGTTTTGGATACGACGGAAAGCAAGACGACCGATACGTCCGAAACCGTTAATACCAACTTTAACTACCATTAGTGATTTCCTCCTTATGAAAATCATGAAATTTTTATTGTGAAAAGAGTAACTTGAATCACTACAAATCACCTTTCAACAAACCTATTATATAACTATTTGAGTTGAATTGCAAGTACGGGCATTGTTTTTCTATGTTGGTTTCTTTTTTGGGGACGATAATCTAATAACTCCCTTGGCTATTCATATCGTAACGATTCTACAGGATCCATTTTACTAATTTTACGCGCCGGGAAGTAGGCTGAGACATAACCAAGTAATAGAGCGAAAACTAGAGTTCCTAAAACAGATAAAAGATTTAATTCAAAAACCTTAGTGATGGATGGGTAAAAGTGACTTACAATCGCATTCGCCAAACTTCCCACCCCTTGTGCAACCAAAAATGCCAGCAGCAAGGCGATTCCTACAATCCAAATAGCCTCATAAATAAAAATTCCTTTGACATCACGATTTTGATAACCAACTGCTTTCATGACACCTATTTCCTTAGAACGTTGCATGATATTGATGTAAATGATGATACCAATCATGACCGCTGCTACCACAATAGCTTGTGATGAAAGTACAATCAACAATCCCTGAATGACACGAATAAAAGTAATCACAATATCAAGAACCTTCTGTTGAGAAAGAACAGTATACTTCTTGTTTTTCTGCAATTCTTCTGTTATCGCTTTTGTTTGTGATGGATCTTTGAGTTCCAAGATAAAATAAGATACAGCTTTTGTAAATCCAGCTTCTTTCAAAATCGTTTCCATTTGATGAGACGGCATGAAACTGTTGCTGTCCTCCAGGTCATCTTCATCATTGATTACACGTACAATCTTCGTTTGAAATTGAGCAATCTTACTAGCTTCGGCAGCATTTTCTACAATGCTGGCTGAGACTGATTTGCCAATAACATCATTAGCTGTCAGATTGTTTCCTGTCTGTTCATTCCAATTTTTTAGTAAACTGATTGGAATCGTTAAGCCCTGTTCATTTGTATCAGTATAGAGGGATCCAGCTACCACTTTGTCCTTTTCATTACTACTAACAGAAATACTTGTATCCTCATAGAGACTCACTACTTGAGCATAAGAAGGCATCGTTTGACTCAGATCCATTTCTTGCCCATCTATAGTCATATTTGACATGGTCATCCCAAAAGGACTCTCCAAATATTTAATAGCTTCTTTCCCAACTGTATCCGTGATATAGTTCTTATCGTCTTGGTTCAAAAAGCCTCGTCCAACATTTTTTGTGTTTAAAGCAATCTGAACTTGAGAAGGAATTTGACCTCCATTCGTATTTTCATCAATCATCGAAATCAAAGCATTTCCCAAGCCAAAAGAAATTAAGACTCCTACAAAACCGATTGAGGTTGCTAGCGCAATCAATAGGTTACGCCATTTTCTTTCCATAAAGTTATTTAAAGAAAGTTTAAATTTATTTTTCAATGATAATCCTTTATTTTTTGACTTCTTCAACGACTTCACCATCCTTCATTTTGATAATCACATCTGCATATTCAGCAACCTCTGGATTATGGGTTACGATCAATACTGTTTTCCCTGTTTGGGCTAAATTTTTAAATACTTCCAATACCATTTCTTGGGATTGAGAATCCAGCGAACCCGTTGGCTCGTCTGCTACAATCATATCAGGCTGATTTACCAAAGCACGCGCGATTGCTACGCGTTGCTTTTGCCCGCCAGAAAGCTGTTTAACATTTTTAGCTATAAAAGGTTCCATGCCCAAGTTACTTAATTGCTCCTTTGCAATCATTGTCATCTCCCTGTCAGATAAATCTTTGACATAGAGAGGTAGCTTGACATTGTCCAAGACAGACTGATGAGGAATGAGGTTAAAGTTTTGAAACACAAACCCAATCTTATCTTTACGAAATTGAGTTAGTTCAATCTCTGATAAGTCACGGAGGGATTCCCCTTTAAATTCTAAACCTCCTTCATATTGTCTGTCTAAACCGCTGATGATGTTTAGTAGACTGGTTTTGCCACAGCCTGACGGACCGTAAATCGCTGTAATTTTACCTTTTGCAATCTGCAGGTTAATATTTCTTAGAGCCTGCTCTTGATGTTTACCGTCCAAAGTGTAAAACTTTGAAATATTTTTAATGGATAAAATGGACATTCTTTCCCCCTTATTTAAAACTGTTATCGTCATACATCGTACTGATAGAAAATCCTTCAAGTTGATTGACCCTATAGACCTACTACTTAGAATTTTCTCTCTATTGCCTAGTTTGCTTCTGGATGTATATCAAGTAATACTCTTCGAAAATCAAATTCAAACCACGTCAACGTCGCCTTGCCGTATAGATGTTACTGACTTCGTCAGTTCTATCTGCAACCTCAAAACAGTGTTTTGAGCAACCTGCGGCTAGTTTCCTAGTTTGCTCTTTGATTTTCATTGAGTATAAAATTCATTTTAACAAAAAAGCGACATTTCCCCAATGACAGAAATGTCACTCCTATAAAGCATTTAACTATACCTTTCTAAGTCCTCAGCCCATTCCTTATCTAAACTAACGATTAACTTCTCATTGCCAAACATTCTTGCCATCATTTTTGCTTCTTCATACTTTTGTTTTGCCGTATTATAATCAGTCTGAAGATAATATTTCCACTCCACCATCAAGACAATCGGTTGCTTTTGGAAATCTCGTGTTTTTTCAGAAATCCAATTCAGTTTTTCCACAGCTAACTTAAATAACTCTAAATCATTCAATAATTCACAACTTCCTAGCCCTGCAAATAACACATCACGAACAAGAAATAAATCGTCTGTACCGCTATTTTCTACGTTATTACACACTTTTTGAAACATTAATTGAAGTTTCTGCTGTTCGCTAATAGATAACTGTCCTTTTTTTATATTTTCTAAATAACTACACAAAAAATACAATCTAATTTTTAAAAGGTCTGAAAAGGAAAATTCTCTTTGGTTCCAAAGTTCCTCAAAAGATTCATCTAAAAGCGCTATTCCATACTGTTCATTATCCGTCGCTCTCACTTCATCTATTGCCTGAAGGCAGTCCACTATCATCTTCTCATCACGGGGCAGGTCATCATAAAAACACTCAAAAATCTCATCAAAATATTCTTCCTTTTGTTCCTGCAACTCCTTGTCTCCGTAGTCAGGGTGATGTAAAAGAAAGTACTTTAATTCTTGGTAGCGTTTAGGCAATTCCTTATAATCTGGCATCAAGACATAGGACGGAATTTCTAATCTATCTGCAATATATTCTAGTGTTTTTATCGTCGGGCGAAATTCTCCTTTTTCGATTCTCACCAACTGACGGACTGATAATTCGGATTCATCCCCACAAAATACTGGACGACTAAGTCCTTTTTCTTCTCTAAGGATTCGTACCTTCTCTCCTAATTCATTCACTTCTCTTTACCTCTAGGATCATTCCAAAAATTTTGATGCTCAAACAAATATATGCATTTATTATAACATTTTATCAAAAAATGTACAAAAAGAGACATTCCCTATAACAGAAATGTCACTCCTATAAAGCATTTAACAATACCTTTCTAAGTCTTCGCTCCATTCATTGTCTAAACTGACGATTAACTGCTCATTGCCAAACATCCTCGCCATCATTTTTGCCTCTTCATACTTTTGTTTGGCTGTATCATAATCAGTCTGAATATAATATTTCCATTCGACCATCAAGACAATCGGTTGTTTTTGAAAATCTCGTGTTTTTTGCCCTATTTTATTTAAGGTCTCGACTGCCCTCTTAAAATAATGAAGCAACCCCATAATCTCTATACAAGTTAAAGAAGCTAACAAGGAGTCTCTAAGTAAGTCCAAACAATCGAACTCTATCTTATCAACCTGAGAACTTAATTTGTCATGAAAATAAAGAATTGTTTCATGCTCAGACTTTTTTATCTCACCCTCGTTTAAACCATCCATTAACTGACAAAGAAAATACAGTCTCAATTTCAACAATTCCTCAGCCCTATATACATCTCTGGATAGTAAATCTTGAAGACTGTCCTCAATCACACTGCTTCCATATAAAGAATTACTAGTCATTCTCACTGCATCTATAGCTTGAAGACAATCCACTAGCACTTTCTCATCACGTGGCAAATCATCATAAAAATTCTCAAAAATCTCATCGAAATATTCTTCCTTTTGTTCCTGCAACTCCTTGTCTCCATAGTCAGGATGATGTAAAAGAAAGTACTTTAATTCTTGGTAGCGTTTAGGCAATTCCTTATAATCTGGCATCAAGACGTAGGACGGAATTTCTAATCGATCTGCAATATATTCTAGTGTTTTTATCGTCGGGCGAAATTCTCCTTTTTCTATCCGCACCAGCTGACGGACTGATAATTCAGACTCATCCCCGCAAAAAACTGGACGACTAAGTCCTTTCTCCTCTCTTAAAAGTCGTACTTTATCCCCTAACTCATTTATCTTGTTCATTTGCCCCTCGCATGATTATAAAAGATTTGATTTTCAAATAAATATATGCGATGATTATACCATTTTTCAAATAGAATTACAAAAAAAGAGACAGGATTTCTCCTGCCTCTAGGCTGATAACAATTATTTACGGCGTCCTGGTCTTTCTTTGTAGCCATAGTAAGAATCTTCGATGATTTCTTGCATGTGGTCAACCATTGGAAGACGTGGGTTTGCAGGTGAACATTGGTCTTCATAAGCAAGGAAGGCCAATTCACGAGAATGTTCTTTCCATTCTTTTTCATCAATTCCTTGTGCTTTGAAGTTCATTTGGATACCTACGCGCTCACCAAGTTCGTAGACAGCTTTTGCGTAAGATTCCACACCTTCTTCTGGAGTAGAAGCTGGAAGTCCAAGCATGCGTGCGATATCTTGGTATTTTTCATCTGCACGGTAGTAGTTGTACTTAGGCCATGTTGCTGTCTTAGCTGGACGTGTACCGTTGTAGCGGATGACGTATGGAAGCAAGATAGCATTAGTACGACCGTGGATTGTGTGGAATTGGGCACCAATCTTATGGGCCATTGAGTGAGAAATACCTAGGAAGGCATTAGCAAAGGCCATACCAGCGATTGTTGAAGCGTTATGCATTTTCTCACGTGAGTGGAAGTCTGCGTTCTTAACTGAGCTTTCAAGGTTTTCGAATACAAGTTTGATGGCTTGAAGTGCAAGACCGTCAGTGTAGTCGCTAGCCATTTGTGATACGTAAGCTTCAGTCGCGTGGGTCAATACGTCCATACCAGTGTCCGCAGCAACAAATCCAGGAACTGTCAATACCAAAGCAGGGTCTACGATTGCTACAGTTGGTGTCAATGAGTAGTCGGCGATTGGGTATTTACGGTTATTTGCTTTATCAGAGATAACGGCAAATGGTGTTACTTCAGATCCTGTACCAGATGTAGTTGGAATCGCGATGAATTTAGTCTTCTTACCAAGCAATGGGAACTTGAAGGCACGTTTACGGATATCCATGAATTTTTGAACAAGGTCACGGAAGTCCACTTCTGGTTGTTCGTAGAAGAGCCACATTACTTTAGCAGCATCCATTGGAGATCCACCACCGAGAGCGATGATTGTATCTGGTTTGAAGGCACGCATGATTTCAGTACCACGATTTACAGTTGTGATATCTGGATCTGGTTCTACATCAGCAAAGATTTGGTAAACAACCTTATTGCGACGAAGGTCAAGTTGTTCGATGATACGATCAAGGAAACCAAGCTCTACCATGGCATGGTCAGTAACGATCATGACACGTTCAACGTCACGACATTTTTGAAGGTATTGAATTGAATCACGTTCAAAGTATGTTTTTGAAGGAAGTTTCATCCATTGCATGTTATTTCTCCGTCTTCCGACTTTTTTGATATTCAAGAGGTTAATGGCACTAACGTTATCCCCAACTGAGTTGCGTCCGTAAGAACCACATCCAAGTGTCAATGATGGCAAGAAGGCATTGTAAACGTCCCCGATACCACCGAAAGTAGAAGGTGAGTTACAGATAACACGAATAGCTTTAACAGCTTTACCAAATTCTTTAGTCAATTCTTCGTCAGCTGTGTGGATAGCTGCTGAGTGCCCAAGACCGTTAAATTCAACCATTTGACGAGCTTTGGCAATACCATCTTCGCGGCTTTCAGATTTCAAAACTGCGATAACTGGTGACAATTTTTCACGAGTCAATGGCTCATTTTCACCAACTTCTTTACATTCTGCAGCAAGAATGTTTGTTCCTTCTGGAACTGTAAATCCTGCTTGCTCTGCAATCCAAGTTGCTGGTTTACCAACAATGTCAGCGTTCAATTTTGCACCAGCACAGTTTTTGCTGTTTGCTTTCACGCCGAAGCAGAACTCTTCAAGAAGTGCTTTTTCTTTTTTGTTTACAAAGTAAGTGTGGTAAGATTTGAACTCTGCTACAAATTCATCGTAAATTTCTTTATCAATGATAACCGCTTGTTCAGATGCACAGACCATACCGTTGTCAAACGATTTAGACATGACGATATCGTGTGCAGCTTGGCGGATATTAGCTGATTTTTCAACATAAGCTGGAACGTTACCAGCACCTACCCCAAGAGCTGGTTTACCACATGAGTAAGCCGCTTTAACCATGGCATTACCACCTGTTGCAAGGATTGTCGCAACACCTTCGTGGTTCATAAGGGCACTTGTTGCTTCCATAGATGGTTGAGTAATCCATTGCACACAGTTTTCAGGAGCACCAGCTGCGATAGCTGCATCGCGGACGATACGAGCTGCATGAGCAGATGATTCTTGTGCTGATGGATGGAAGGCAAAGACGATTGGGTTACGTGTCTTCAATGAAATCAATGATTTGAAGATCGCTGTTGATGTTGGGTTTGTTGTAGGAGTGATACCACAAACAACGCCAACTGGTTCAGCGATGAGAGTCAATCCTGTTACATCGTCTTCTTCGATAACGCCAACTGTCTTAGTGTGGCGCATGTTGTTTACTACGTGTTCACAAGCAAACAAGTTCTTAGTCGCTTTATCTTCGAATACACCACGTCCTGTTTCTTCAAAGGCATGTAAAGCCAATTCTCCGTGGGCATCCAAAGCTGCTACTGATGCTTTGGCAACGATGTAGTCAACCTGCTCTTGATCCAACTTACGCATTTCTTCAAGAGCAACTAGAGCTTTTTGCACCAATCCATCGACATGCTTTTCAGCAGCGAGTTTCTTTTCCTCTGGTGTCACAGTTTTTTTATCAGCCATATTTTCCTCCATAGCTTTCAAGGATCGATATCCTTTGTTAATTTTTTCACAATTTTATTATAACGCATTATTTCAACTTTGTAAACAGTTTCATAAACATTTCACAAAGAATTTTTAGTACCTTGTGAAATGTTTGTCATTTTCTTTTCTTAGCAAGCTTTTCTTTTAAAGTTTGTGAAATTTATTTCAAATGTTTTTTTATTTCACAAACTTGCTTGGAAGAGGGACTTGGAAAGATAGGGATTTACAGGTAAGCGCTTACTTAAACATTCTAACAATACCTCCTTTGATAAGGAGGCTTTATTTTTGTTGAAAAACGCCTTGTTTAAAAGTCCCTTCATAAACAACTTCTTGTTCTGTTGTTAGTTTTCCTTTTCCTTCAGCCTGACCATTTACAAAATCACCTTCGTAGGTCCAGCCTTCTTTAGATTGAAAGGTACCTTTTCCGTTGAAGGCTCCATTGTTGAAACCACCTGTATATTGGTCTCCATTTTGGAAGGTGATGGCTCCTTGGCCATTCATTTTACCACGGACAAGACTGCCATCATAAACAATCATTCCATTATCGAGTTTTAAGACACCTTTTCCGGGAATATTTAGAAAAAAGACGAGTACAGCACAGAAAACAATGGCAACTACTGCCAAAATCTCTAAACGTGGACGAGTCAGATAGACACGATACTTTTCGTAAAAATTCTTAAGATTTTCCATCTTCACTCCCCTTTTCTAAACGTTCTAACCAAGCTTGACACCCCTCTTGAACACGCCGATAGGTTTCCTCAAAATCTCCTGTATACCAAGGATCTGGAACACTTTCAGATGCAAATGAGTAAATCTTATCTTGACAGTCTACTGGACACATCTGACGTAAGTCAGAAACATTTGAAGCGTCCATTCCGATAATATAATCAAAGGATTCAAAATCTTCCTTACTAATCTGAAGCGATGTCTTATTCTTGTCATAAGGAATCTCATACTCTTGAAAAATTCCCTGAGTCCCCTTATGAATCGGATTGCCATGTTCCCAAGAAGAAGTCGCTCGACTTTGGATTTCATAATTATCTGTCATTGATTTCATCACAAATTCAGCCATAGGGCTGCGGCAAATATTTCCTAGACAGACAAAGACTAATTTTTTCATCCCATTTCCTTTCTTTTATAGAAAAACGGGAGTTCGTAATCCCGTCTTATTTTTCAATTGCGCCTTCGAGTGAAGCTGTTTCTTTAAGTGGTAATACGGTCTTGATAGCAGCTAGTTCAAAAGTCAAGTAAACTCCATCTACATCAAGAACAATCGTTCTCTTCTCAGTATCTACTTCATCGACTGTTCCGTAAAGTCCACCGATTGTAATCACTTCATAGCCTTTTTGCAGCTTATTTAAGCTTTCCATACGTTTTTGTGCTTGTTTCTTTTGAGAGCGTTGCATAAAGAACATCAAGCCCAACATCGCTACAAGCATAATCACAAATGTTAAATTTGGACTAATATTTTCCATAGTATTTTCTCCTTTGTATTTTACATAGGACTACTATATCAAATTTCAGCTACTTTTACAAGATTGTACCTTGCTTTTCTAGTAAGAAAAAACCAGAGCTTACGCTCTGATTCTTATGATTATTTCAAGTTTTGAACGACTTTTACAAGATTTTCTACAGTAAAGCCATATTCTGCCAATACTTTTGGTGCTGGGGCAGAGGCTCCGAAGGTATCAATACCGAGAACGGCACCATCGAGACCAACATATTTGTACCAGTTTTGAGTTGCACCCATTTCGACTGCAACACGACGGCGAACTGCATTTGGAAGAATTTCTTCCTTGTATGCTGCATCTTGTTTATCAAAAACATCTGTAGATGGCATGCTGACTACACGGACTTTTTCGCCTTGACTAGCCAATTCTTTGGCAGCTGAGACAGCAAGATTGACCTCTGAACCTGTCGCAATCAAGATGGTATCAAAGTCGGCTGCATTTTCATAGACAACATAGGCACCTTTTGCAACCTTGTCGAAGTCTGTTCCTTCTTCAACAGTCAAGTTTTGACGTGTCAAGACAAGGGCAATTGGTGTTTTTTCGCTTGTCACTGCAAGGTACCAAGCTGCTTGAGTTTCACGCGCATCTGCTGGACGGAAAACATTCAGATTTGGCATGGCGCGAAGACCTGCTAAGTGTTCAACTGGTTCGTGCGTTGGCCCATCTTCACCAACTGCGATTGAATCGTGGGTAAAGACATAAGTCACAGGAAGTCCTTGCAAGGCTGACAAGCGGACAGCTGCCTTCACATAGTCAGAGAAGACAAAGAAAGTTCCACCGTATACACGAAGTCCACCGTGAAGAGCCATCCCGTTCAAGATCGTTCCCATGGCAAATTCACGAACACCAAACTGAATGTTGCGGTTCAAGCGATTGGCATCGTCTTGAAGTCCGTCAGTCTTGATATAAGTCATGTTTGAGTGAGCTAGGTCAGCTGAACCACCCAAGAAGGTTGGTAACTTAGCTGCCACAACGTTCAAAGCATCCTGACTCGAGTTACGAGTTGCTTGAGAGAAACCATTTTCTAAGACTGGGAAGTCTGCTGGAGTCACTTCAACTGGATCACGTCCATCAATAATGGCTTCTACTTCTGCAGCCAATTCTGGATGAGCTTCTTTATAATCAGCAACTAATTTAGTCCAAGTTTGATAAGCTGATGCGCCACGGTCTGCAACATGTTCTTTGAAATCAACATATACTTGTTCTGGGATTTCAAATGGTTCGTAGTCCCAACCAAGGGCTTGACGAGTTGCTGCAGTTTCATCTGCTCCAAGAGGAGCACCGTGCACAGCATTAGTTCCTTGTTTGTTTGGAGAACCGTATCCAATAACCGTCTTCACTTCAATCAAAGATGGCTTACCTGAAGCTTTAGCTGTTTCGATAGCAGCATGGATAGCTTCCAAGTCTGTTCCATCTTCAACCAAGGCTGTATGCCAACCATAAGCATTGTAACGGTCACGAACACTTTCTGTAAAGGAATCCTTTGTCTCACCATCCAAGTTGATGTCATTTGAATCATAAAGAACAACCAACTTGTCTAGTTTTTGCAAACCTGCGTATGAAGCCGCCTCACTTGAGACACCTTCCATCAAGTCTCCGTCTCCACAGATAACATAAGTATAGTGGTCAAAGATATTGTAGCCTTCGCGGTTATATTTGGCTGCCAAGAAACGTTCTGCTTGGGCAAAACCAGTGGCAGTTGAAATCCCTTGACCTAGAGGACCTGTCGTAGCATCAATCCCTGCTGTATGGCCAAATTCTGGGTGACCTGGTGTTTTTGAACCCCACTGACGGAAGCTCTTAATCTCATCCATGCTAACATCTTCAAAACCAGAAAGGTGAAGAAGGGCATAAAGGAGCATTGAACCATGACCTGCTGAAAGAATAAAACGGTCACGGTTAATCCAGTTTGGTTGAGCTGGATTGATACGAAGTTGTTTTGTAAAGAGGCTGTAAGCCATCGGAGCCGCTCCCATAACCACACCTGGGTGACCTGAGTTGGCTTTATTAATGGCGTCAATACCTAGGAAACGAATTGCATTAACAGATAGATTTGACATAGAATTTCCTTTCTATTTGAGGTGATTATTGAATCACACATTCTATTTTACTATTATATGAAAAAATACATAGAATAGCAATTAAACAATTCGACGTAAATAAGTATTCTATTTGCTATCCTCTAGTCGCCTGATAGTAGGGAAGTAAGCGCTCATAAGCTTCATCTAATTTTTCTAAAATCACTTCTAATGATTGATTTTCAATAAAAGAAACATCTGCCTTAACTAAAACTTTTCGGATTTCTTGACTGCCTATCTTCTCGACTAAAGTACGACGATTTTCTTCGTTCGCCTCCCACCGTTGACTTTGACCATCGGAGTAGGCTAGATAATAAATCCCTTCTACAACTGGAACTTCTAGTACCTTGGTTTGTTTCTCCAAAGTTTGCTCATCTTTCTTGCGCTCGATAAAACTAACTTCCACAGAAATTCCAAAATCAGTAGATGTCCCGTACAAACGAAGAGCCAACATAGGTTCTGTTACTTGTCCGTCTCTCTGTAGATAAACCCAAAAATGTGGTCGCAAACGCTGCGCTTGATTCATCCACTGGCTAGTTTGTTGGAGTTGCCATTCTGGATGGCTTGTCTGAAAGGCTTTAGCCAATTCTGTAAAAGCCTTTCGTGCCTCTTGGCCTTTATGGCGCAATTCCAGCATCTTCTCTCGTTCTGCTCCCGCTTTATCAGGATTACGGTACTGCAAACCAGCAAAATCTAAATAGTCTCTTATCTTATTCAACATTAATTTAATCTCCTCCAGCTAGCAAAAAATCAGGATAACCCTGATTTTACTTATTCTGTATCTACGACAACATAACGATTGGGCTCGTCACCTTCAGAGTAACTGGTCACGCCATCCATACGTGAAATAATACGATGGATAATCTTGCGTTCACTATTCGACATTGGATCTGTCTGATGACTGCGCCCTTCTTCTAAAACACGAGTCGCCAATTTTTGCGCATAGGTCTGCAAGACTTCTGCACGGTGTTCAACATAATCATTGACATTGATTGTAATGTAGAAGGTTCTTGAATAGCGGTTGTAAAGATAATTTTGAGCCAACAGTTGCAAGGCCTTCAAGACTTTACCATGGTAGCCGATAATACGACCTGGTTCGTTAGTATCAATTTGCAAATTGATACTACGACGGTTATAATCATTTGAAAGTGTGGCTTCAACATCCATGTCGTCCACAATCGCTTGAACATAGGCAGTCACATCCGTAGCCACCTGGGCAATATCAAAGCTCGGTTCAACTTTCAAGCCCATCTCTGTCAAGTCTTGATTTTCAGTTTGGTCTTGCTCAGTTTCAAGGTCATCAGCGCCCGCTTCTTCCCTCATCGCTTCCTCGATTTGAAGTTCATTTAAAATCTCAATGTGACCAGTTTCTTCTAAGATAGTGCTGGCATGTCTTTCATGTTTTAAGATTTCAGCCTTGACTTCATCAGAAATACCTTGACCTTCTTCCTCAATCTTTTTAATTGCTTCTACAACATGACCCAAATCAACAGTTGCTTCACTGACTGTTTTAACAGGCTCATTCAAATCATTGATTTGTTTCGGAACGCCTTTTACTGCCTGTTGGTTTGCTTTGACAACAGTCGTTTCACTAATCGCTTCAATGTCAACCTGGGCTGGTTTTTTACCAAATAAACCAAGAAAGCCTTTTTTCTCACGAGAAATGACTTTAATATGTGCCTTCTTCCTTGGAATATCTAATTCTTTCAATCCTTTCTGGATTGCTTCTTCAACAGTTGAACCTGTAAATACTACCATTACCAGATTCCTCCTTATTATTTCGTTTTCTGAGCCTTTTTCTTGGCTTTTCTTTTTCTATTTTCCAAATCTTTCTGTGCCTGTACTACGGCCTCGCGCTCTGCGATAATCTTGAATGGATTGTTCAAGAAATAGGTTTGCAAGACTTGATAAGCATTGGACACTGTCCAGTATAGGGCGACTCCACCTGGCGCATAAACTGCAAAGATAAAAATCAAGACTGGAATCCCATACATCATCGCAGTCGTAGCCCCATTACGCTCAGACAAGGCTTTGTTGGACAGCCAAGTACTTAAAAAGGTGAATACTGCTGCTAAAATCGGAAGAACAAGGGTTGTATCCACACCACCAAGGTTAATCCATAAGAAATGACCTGTCTTTAAAAAGTCAACCCTTGATAGAGCTTGGAACAAGGCCAAAATAACCGGCATCTGAATCAAAATCGGCCAAAGAGAATCCGACTGTCTGACACCCATTTCTTTAAAGACTTTACGCATTTCCTGCTCTAGCTTGGTTCTGCTTTCCATATCTCGACCTGGATATTGTTCTCGAAGCGCCTTAATGCGTGGCTGAGCTTCCTGCATTTTCCTAGAAGCCACCATTTGCACTTGGAAGACTGGCAAGAGCAGTGTACGAATCAAGACCGTAAAGAGAATAATCCCCACTCCGATACTGATATCAAACGATAAAAAGCGAATAATTTCCGCAAAGAAGTAAACAAATTTACTCCAAAAATCAGCCGAATTGGCTGTAATATCGCTAGTTGTCCCATTAGTCGCACAGGCTGTCATGATCAATAGGGACAGTCCTAGCAAACTAGTCAACTGTAGTTTCTTTTTCACTCCCATTTCCTTCCTGGTAAATTTTTGATAATTTTAATACGTGGAGTAGATTTTTCTCCATCTCTGCGTATCCCAAGGTTTCAACCCCTTTTCGAGCAATGACAACAAAATCGACATCTTCTACCAGACTCCCTTTTGCATTCTGGATAATATGTCTAATTCGTCGCTTGATTTGATTTCTAGTGACGGCATTCCCCAGTTTTTTGCTAACTGATAGACCTACTCGAAAATGGTTTTTCTGGTTTTCTAGTTGGTAGACAACAAATTTGCGATTAGCAAAACTTGTCCCCTCCTTGAAAATCGCCTTAAAATCTTTCTCTCTTTTTACACGAAAGTTTTTCTTCAAAACTCAACTCCATCTATTAAATTACTACTATTATACCATATTTTTCAAAAAAGCCAATCATAGCAAGGTTTTGGACAATTTCATCAGAAAAAGAAGCTGGAAAAATCACTTTCCCAACTCCTTGTACGGAATATTTTTTTAGTTTCCTTATTTTTTCAAGCGTTCAACATCACGGGCAATGACTAATTCTTCATCTGTTGGAATAACCAAGACACGGATTTTAGCTGCCTCTGTTGAGATGTCTCCTGTCACACCAAAGACATTCTTTTCATCATCAACATCACAACCAAACCACGAAATTCCTGAGATTACATCACGACGGAAATTCGCTGCATTTTCACCGACACCTGCTGTGAAAACAATGGCATCTGCTCCATTTAGCACTGCAAGGTACTGACCGATATGTTTTTGGATACGGTCAACATACATTTCATAAGCCAAGCTAGCGTCGTGATTCCCTTCTGCTACAGCTGCTTCTATATCGCGCATATCGCTAGAATTAGCAGAAACTCCCAAAAGACCTGATTCACGATTAAGGACGCGACTGATATCTTCTGGTGTGTTAAAATCCTCTGTATATTGCATTAAGTAAGGAATGATAGCTGGATCAATGTCCCCTGTACGCGTTCCCATCATAATCCCACCCAGAGGAGTGAAGCCCATAGAAGTATCGACAGACTTACCAGCTTTCACAGCTGTAATTGAGCCTCCGTTACCAATATGACAGGTAATTAACTTCAAGTCTTCTAATGGCCGTCCCAATAGTTTTGCAGCTTCTCCTGCTACAAACTGGTGACTTGTACCGTGGGCACCATATTTACGAACCTTGTTTTCTGTGTAATATTTTGTTGGTAGAGGGTAGCGATAAGCTTTCTCTGGCATACTTGTGTGGAATGAAGTATCAAACACAACTACACTGGTAATGTCTGGCAACAATTCCTTGAAGGCACGAACACCTGCTGCATTGGCTGGATTGTGGAGAGGAGCCAACAAGCTCAACTCTTCAACTTTTTCTAAAACATCTCCCTCAACAACTGTTGATTCTTTGAAATATTCTCCACCGGCAACAACACGGTGTCCAACACCTGTAATCTCATCATAAGCCTTGATAATGTCGAAACGAATCAAGTCATCCAATAAAATTTTAACAGCTTGTGTGTGATTTTCAATATCTAAAATTTGTTGTTCAGAACGGCCGTCAAATTTTACAGTTGAAATTGAATCTTTCAAACCGATACGTTCAATCAAGCCTTTGGCTAACACTTTTTCTTCTGGCATTAAGTATAATTGCCATTTCAAACTTGAACTTCCTGCATTGATTGCAATTGTTTTTGTCATAACATGATACCCCTTTTAAGCGTTTTCAACTATTATAACAAAATCTATTTTATATTTCAGTACCTTGAGTCCATTTTTGAAAATTTTCTTTAAATTTCATTAAAACACTTGCATCTTGCAAGCTAGCAAGTGGATAAACAAAAGGCTCCACTGCTATTTCACTTTTCTTCTGTAAGATAAAAATGGTTTTGGATTGTTTAGCACTAGCAAAGAGATTTTCAGGTAAACTAATCATAGCAACCAGACTTGCCTCCTCTTTCAACCAGCCTTTCAACAAATCACTTTGAGAACTGGTCAACAAATCACTCGGAGCGAGAAAAATAGCGTATCCGTCTGACTTGAGATACTTAAGTCCTTGTTCCATGAGCAAGTGATGGGCGTAAGTATGTTCTTGACTAGAGGCAACTTGATGGCGCGACGCAACGGCATCATCAGGATAATAGCCGACAGGCAAGTCACTGATGACCACATCGCTTTCTTTGAGCATTTGTGGACGAACGGCATCTCCTTGGACAAAGCCAGCCTGCAAACCAATTATATCTGCCATGCTAGCTGCCACATCAATCAGCAAATCATCCACTTCCATTCCCAAGTAATCCACTTTTTTAGCAAGCGAGGTCAAGAAAGTAGCGCCCAGAATTCCCATCCCAGAACCCATTTCGAGGATCGTAATCTCCTCCTCTTTAAACAACTCTTCCACAATAAACACCAAAAGTAAGGCAATAACATCTGGTGTAAACTGGTGATTGGCCTGTAGGGGCTCTGTCTGCCCAGCCTTCATCAAGAGAAACTGGTAGGTCTTGAGCCATTCTTCTTTGCGAAGCGCTAAGCGTTTAAGGGCATGATTGTTTTCCTTGACCTGCTCTAGCTCAGTTTCACCATCCAGATAGATGCTATTTTGCTCCACCAGTGCATCATAAAAGTTGGTCGCCAAATCACTTTGAATGACTTGGACATTCTCTAGTAAATAGGTATAAGCTTGTTCAATTTTTTCAAAATCCATATTCCTATCTTATCAAATTTCCCTTCTTTTTTCCATCCTTATAGAAAGTCCTATATGAAAGAGTATAAATGACAAATTGGGCATCTAAATCTGACAGCAAAAGTTTCGTTGCATTTATTTCTATTGACCCTTGGTAGGGATGTTTATTCCGACAAATGGTCATAGAAATATAGCCGCCCAACTTCCCTAGAGAAAAAACGAAGCATGAATTGACTTACTATTTTTACAGAGTTTTCCAAGTGTTATACTAAGTTTCCATTTATATCTTTTCCCATTTTCCCAACAAAATTTTAAAGAGTTTTTATTTATTAGACTTCCTGTGAAACAAAAATATGATACAATAAAATTATGAAGCAAGTAAACAACTAACTGATGCACGATTTAAGCTCCTGGTTGGTGTTCAGCGCACGACTTTTGAAGAGATGTTAGCTGTATTAAAAACAGCTTATCAAGATAAACACGCAAAAGGGGGACGAAAACTCAAATTAAGCCTAGAAGACCTTCTTATGGCCACTCTTCAATATTTGCGAGAATATCGAACTTATGAACAAATTGCGGCTGATTTTGGTATTCACGAAAGCAACTTAACCCATCGGAGTCAATGGGTTGAAGTAACTCTTGTTCAAAGTGGTTTTACGATTTCAAGAACTCCTCTCAGTTCTGAGGACACGGTAATGATTGATGCGACGGAAGTAAAAATCAATCGCCCTAAAAAAACAATTAGAGAATTATTCTGGTAAAAAGAAATGCCGTGCTATGAAGGTTCAAGCGATTGTCACAAGTCAAGGGAGAATTGTTTTTTGGAGATCACTGTGAACTATTGTCACGATATGAAGTTGTTCAAAATGAGTCGCAGAAATATCGGACAAGCTGGTAAAATCTTGGCTGACAGTGCTTATCAAGGACTCATGAAGATATATCCTCAAGCACAAACTCCGAGGAAATCAAGTAAACTTAAGCCATTAACTCTTGAAGACAAAGCCTGTAACCATGCACTATCTAAGGAGAGCAGCAAGGTTGAGAATATTTTTGCCACAGTAAAAACGTTTAAAATGTTTTCAACAACCTATCGAAATCATCGTAAACGCTTCGGATTACGAATGAATTCGATTGCTGGCATTATCAATCATGAACTAGGATTCTAGTTTTGCAGGAAGTCTAATAATGAAAATAAAGGACTAAAGTAATAACTCTAAATATATCTGATTTTTATAGGACATTTCATAAAAAAATCTACATACCTAGAGTCCTATTTAGTTATGTATCTTACATAAAGAGAAAGGAATTAATTATCATGAAATTATCTTTGTATAGTGAAGTTGACCATTACCATTCTTTAAGTTTTTATTCTTTAAATGATATTACACATACTGATACCCCAAAAAATATTATTGAAAAGTCTAAAAAAGATAAGTATAGATACCCAATAGTAATACTTAATAAAGAACATAAAGTAATTGGATTTTTTTGCCTACACCTAAACACTGGTCCTAAAGAGTATGGCTATTATCAAAATGATTATGCGCTTATTAGAGGATTTTCTATTGATGATAATTTCAGAAATCAAGGATATGGTTCTAATGCTCTGAATAAAATATTTGAATTCATAGACTCAACTTTAAAATTAGAAATTAACCATATTGTATTGGCTGTAAATGAAAAAAATATATTGGCTCAAAAAGCATATAGAAATTCCGGTTTTGTTGTTGTGAAAAAAGATTTAGAAGGAAAAAGGGGGAAATTAATTATTATGGAGAAAAGCAGAAACTAGTATCATTGCTAATTTCTGCTTTTCACTAAGTCTGCTATAAATTTAGTATTCTAGCTTATTTGCATATTTTGAGAGAAAGAATCTATATACTCAACTTTTATGTTTATAATTCATTCCTTTCGTTTCACTCAGGGCATAACACAGAATGAAAAAGTGTTGTGCTCTTTATTTTGTTTTATAATAATAGTGAGAAAGCCTATCACTACTACAAATCACGGGGAGGTGAATAAGTAAGCGGTACAGCCACTACCTCGCATTTTTATAGGTGTCATTCTTTCCATCAAGCACAACTAACTGTGACTAGGAGCACGTAAACTTATAATTGAATAAGCGACTCGTTTGTGAAAGGAAAGAATAGTCAAGGGATAGGCAGACTCAAATTTGGTGAAGGGAGACCCCTCATGTTAAAAGCCAAATTTCAATTTAAAAAATTTTAAAATTTGTTTCGTATTTACTACTCCTTGCCTTTATATTGGATTGATTAACAGAACCTTTCGCGATGTTCCTTAGTAACTTCTTTGTACTAGAAAAATTTAAAAATTCGGATAGGTATCCACCCCGATTATTCATACAAGAAGCATCCAAAATTTCTTTGTCTGATAGAAAATCAATCTGTTTCTCGACTGCTTGACAAACCAAGTTTGCAAGGAAGATATTTTTAGGTGAATCAAAAGTTTCTGCTTTGTGGTTAAAATCATGTTTCATATCTTTAGTTTAGCACAAAGTAGCTTGATTGGCTAGAAATTCTCTTTCTTTTCAGGCTTCTCTTCTGATTTTTTCTTCTCCACTTTTTCGCTTGAATCGGTCGCTACCTCTTCCTTTTTATCTCTTTTCTCTTCTTTAATTTTGACGGAAGGAAAGATAAATTCATATTGGCTCTTAGGCGTACGAACCGTCGTCACCAAGTTTGTTTTCTTATTTTGATAACTCACCTGACCCAGATTAAAGGCCTGTTCCCCACTTTCTTGCTCAACCTTATCTTTGGTTCGCTTGGCCATGGCAAAAGCAACCAACTTTTCTTTATTTAAAGCATAGTCTTGATAGTGGGCGACTTGTCGGTTCAAGTAAAATTGTAACAAAAGACTAAAGATGGCTGCCATAGTGACTGCATAGATGAGAACACCTGCCTTAACTTTTTTCTTTTTCCACACGATAGATAAATTCCCTTTCTAAGCCTTTTTGGAACTGGAAACGAAAGCGAACCACTTGATTGTCCTCTGTAATCTGTGCGGATTTGAGGCCATAAACCATCGGCTGATAACCCCGTCCACTGGCATCGGTTTTCCGAAAATCATCTGATTTTGACTTGCCTATCGCAATTTCCTTGCCATCCTGCTTCATATAGAGGCGATTGCCCTCCACTTTTTCGAACTGCGAACGATCTAATTCTGCCTCCAGCTGGTCCACAAACAAGAGCCACTCCTTTTGCTCGCTTTGCTGCTGATAACGAACTTCTGAAATGAGGAGTTGACTCATGGCTTGAAAGAGAAGTAAGCTTCCACTGATGACAATGAGGGCAATCAAGGATTCCAACAAGGTAAAAGCCTTGACCTTATGGCTCTTTGATAGCCAACAACTGTTCTGAACCATGATAAACCTCCAATCCCTTTTCACTAGAAAACACCTGAATCTCAACTCCATTTATGTTTACCTGATTTTGACCTGTCTGCAAGGCCATCTTAGCTACCCTCAAGACTTCTTCCTTTTGCAAGATTTTTGCTTCTTCTTGCCTATTCTTTTGAATTTGTCCCAAAAGGAGGGTCGCAATGCTGGCAAAGATAGCTAGAGCCACTACTGCTTCCAGTAAAATCACTGCCCTAATTTTTTGTTTCCTTAATGCGTTTAATTTTTCCATTTCCTAGATATAATTGATAACGAATCGTTCCTTTACTGGTCTGAAATTCAACCTTAGCCAGGGACGAATTGCCCCCAGCTCGGTCAAATGTAATACTTTGTCCTGATGGTGCCTGAATTCCTTTAGGAACTGTCAACTTTTGGCTGCCATTGCTAATCGTCTGCCCATTTAAGTTCAGACTAGTCTTTTGCTGACTGGCTACACTGCGTTTTTGAGTTTCCCGATAGAGTTCTTCAAACTCCATAAAGAAAATCTGCTCCTCTACCGCCGCAAAAGTGGACTGGACAGAGCCAGACAAACCCAAGGCAAGGATACTCACAAGACCCAAAACCAATAGACTTTCCAGCATGGTAAAGGCCTTAATCCGCGACCGTTTGAGTCTTATTTTGTTTTGCATGATATTCTTTATAAGCTTTAGCTTGCTCTTCTGTGATGCGATCATCTGCTTGTAATTTGCTTAGAGTAGCATCTTCATTTTTATCTAAGCTATAAAGCTCTGCCTGACTTTCCACCACCTTAACAACAGCAGCTTTTCCTTTGTCATTGACCGCCTCTTTTTGCTTGGTCAAATTAGGTACAAAAAGTAAGAGAAGTACGCTGATGATGAGCAAGACCACCAACATCTCCACAAGTGTAAAAGCTTTAACCTTAGCTTTTTTCAAGAATGTCATCATTTTTTTCATTTTAAAAATTTACCTCCATATTTTGATACATGGGCATGAGCATTGCCGCATAAAGTAAAACGATAATCAGTGCCACAAAGATAAAAACCAGTGGCTGCACCAAATTCATGGTGCGGTTAACTCGGGTAAAAAAGGCTTCCCAAGTTTTTTCAGCATAGATTTCCAACTCACTCCCCAGCTTGGACTTGACTTCACCATACTCGATAATAAGACTCAACTCTTTCTTAAAGAAAGGATAGGTTGCTATGGTTTGAGAAAATTCGCGGCCATTTTGTAGGGATTGAGCTAAATCTTGACCGATTTCTTTAAAGAGATGGGAACCTTGTTCCTGCATGATTTGAAAAATCTGCGTCAGCTCCATTCCCTGCGAAATCATATTACCCCATTCACGCGCATAATAAGCTGTCAGATAAGTCTGCACAAAGATTCCAAGAAAGGGAAGGCGTGCTAAAATAGAAAAGACGCGCATCTTAGAACTTCTTTTATAAAAAGTGAGTGCTAAAAGGGCAAGTATGGAAACAAACCCTACCATTCCTAGAAAAATTTGTGGTAGATTGCCAATGATTTGGGTGGCAATATTGCTACTATCCAGTTGTGGTAGTAGGTAGTTGCGTAGTCCCAGCATAATTAAGAGAAGAAAACCCAGCAAAATCAAAGGATAGGTCGCTACTTCAATTAGTTTTTTCTTGACCTTGGCCAGATTATCTAAATATTCTTCTATCTTTCCCAAACTCAGGTGGAGATTTCCATGGACTTCCGCTAGGGATAACTGAGTGACAATAGCACTTGAAAATCCCAAACTTTCCATCATTTCTGAGAATGATTTTCCCTGAGACAAGCCCACACGCATCTGGGTCACACACTGCCTGTCCAACAAGGCACTCCTATCTAAAAAGGAAATGGTCTCCACCAGATGAAAACCGCTGGAAAAGAGATTGTTAAACAAAGTAATGATATTTTTTTGCTTAGCTGTAGCTAATTTTTTCCGTCTCAGCTTGAAGACTTGTGATATGTCCATCTTTAAGAAGCTGGTCAATCTGTTCATTCCAGCTAGTTGGCTGGTGTTCTTGATAGTCTTTGTTGGCAAAGTCAACGATTCCTCCTCCCCCGATTAATCTCTGGTAGCAGACTCCTTGCAGAACGACCGCTAATTCCTCCTCACTCACACCCAACTCCAGCAGGCGTTCATAAACACCTCGGATACTCTTGGCATGAATGGTTGAAAAGACTGTCGCACCTGTCAAACTAGCTCTGACTACCGCACGCGCCGTCTCGCTGTCTCGAATTTCTCCGATAATTAGGAGGTCTGGCCGATGACGTAAGGAAAGCTTGATCAAATTTTCATAGTTTAGTCCGATTGCTTCGTTCAACTGCAACTGGAGCATGTCATCCTGCTTAATTTCTACTGGATCTTCAATGGACATAACTTGCTGTCCTTTAAAGAGAGATTTAGCCAATTCGTGCATCAAGGTCGTCTTGCCACTTCCGACTGGACCAGCAAAGAGATAGAGACCACGTTGTCTGTACTGCTTACCCAATTCGTCAATATCCTGAAACCAAAAATGTAAATCTTGCTCCTCATCATGCAACAAACGAATAACTAAACTCTCATGCCCTCTATAATCGCCTACGGTAGATAAACGTAGGGACGCCATCTTATCGTCATAGGCATAATCGCAGGAACCAAGTTGACTACGTCGCTTTTCTCCAACATTCATACCAGCTACAAACTTAAAGTGACTGATGACGGCCGCAAACTTTTCAAAATCATAAGAACCGATTTTACAACGCTCGTCTCCTATTCTCATATGAAGCTCATAAGCGTCTAACTTAGGAACAAAATAAATATCCTGCGCCCCTTTTTTCCGAGCCGAACGAATAATTTCTTGTGCAATTTCTTGAACCATACTTACCTCCTCACCTATACTATTCGCAAAGATTTGGAAAAATAAAAAAAGCAACTCCAAAAAGTTACTTTTTCTCTATTTTAATTTCATACGGCAAGAACGGTGCCTTTCCTTACCTGTTTGTTTTTCATAGCCTGGACGTAATTTTTCATCTGGGATAACCTGCTCATCCTGCAAAAGAGCCAAAGAATGGTATTGTTGTAAATACTCATCACATTCATCACACCAGCGTTGGTCTTCTGGGTCCCAAAAAATGGTCATCAAGTCACTTCTACTTTTATAAAGAGGGGATTCTTGTTCCAATCTAAACCAGCAAGTTTTATAGTATTTGAGAGCATCATAATACTGGTCAAATTTTCTACTTGCTACAATATCTTCTTCCCAACCTTCTAAGAACCACCAAGGTTCAAAATCTCCGTACATTTCTATAACACGATACATATTCATTCATTCCTTTGTACCGTATATTATAACCAATTCCGCTAAACAAGGAAAGAAATATGCTCATTTCTTAATTTTTTTGATAAAAAATCCAGCCATCCTATGATGACTGAATTTCTATTTGCTTGTGTTCCAAAATCTTGTTACTACCTAGGCTTCAGAAATATCGTTTTCAATGATGACCTTAATGGCATGGTGGTCTGCTGCCTGACTGAAGACTTCATAAGCTTTTTCAATTTCACTTAGTTTGAAATAGTGAGTTACCAATTTTTCTGGTTCAATCTTATGACTTTCAAGAGCTTTCAACAATTGTGGAGTTGTATTTGTAGATACCAAACCAGTTGTTACATTGATGTTGCGAATCCAAAGTTTGTCCAAATCGAATTCAACTGGTTTACCATGTACACCACAGTTGGCAACTGTTCCGTCTACACCGATAATCTTTTGACAGAAATCAAATGTCGCAGGAATACCAACAGCTTCGATAGCGACATCCACACCACGACCATCTGTCAAATCATAAATTTCTTTAATAGCTTTTTCAGGGTCTGAAGAATTAATCTTATGAGTCGCACCAAATGATACAGCAGTTTCCAAGCGGTTATCGTCTAAGTCCACCATAATCAATTTAGCTGGTGAATAGAATTGGGCTGTCAAAAGAGCAGCCAATCCAACAGGTCCTGAACCAATAATGGCTACGCTGCAACCAGGTTCTACTTTCCCTTTTAAGACACCAATTTCATATCCAGTAGGCAGAATGTCTGATAGCATAACCAAGGCTTCATCTGACAAATCTTCTGGAGTATGATAAAGAGTGTTATCTGCATGAGGGACACGTAAATATTCAGCCTGCATACCATCAATCAAGTGACCGAAAATCCAGCCCCCTTCGTCTTCACAGTGGGCATAAATTCCTTTTTTACAGTAGTAGCATTTACCGCAGGCACAGACACAAGAAATCAAGACCTTGTCGCCTTTTTTGAAGTTCGAAACTCCTTCTCCAACTTCTTCAACAATCCCAATCCCTTCGTGACCAAGAATGGTACCACTTTGGCAAGCAGGAACATCCCCTTTGATAATATGGAGGTCTGTTCCACAAATAGTAGTTTTTACGATACGCACAATAGCGTCTGTTGGCTTGCGAATAACTGGTTTGTCTACATCAACAAAAGAAGCAAGTCCTGGTTTAACATAAGTATAGGCTTTCATAAAGTACTCCTCCGTTTTTTATTTGTACTATTTATAATATAATTGTAAACCCTTTCATTTGTTTCTTCAAGATTTTTTGTGATTTTTTTAACTTTTTTATTTACCGGTAAAGCAATATAGATAAAAAAACAGAAGCTAGTCTAACTTCTGCTTTTTTATCTTATGCTTGATAACGTTTCACACCGTCTAGGTAGGTTGCTACCAATTCCAAATCTTTATCTAATACGATAAAGTCTGCGTCGTAGCCTTCACGGATTTGACCACAGACATCGTCAATGTGAACGGATTTAGCTGGGTTGAGGCTGGCCATCATGACTGCTTCATGCGGATTCGCAATACCCCACTCGACTACATTTCTCATACCATCTTTAAGTTTGAGGATAGAACCTGCCAAATTACCAGTAGATTTGAGACGTGCAGTTCCATTTGCTACTACAACAGGGAATTCTCCCAACATATAGTCACCGTCTTCAAGCCCACCAGCTGTCATACAGTCCGTAATAAGAGCGATGTTTTCTGTCCCCTTTTGCTTAAGTAAAATCTCACAAGCTTTTGGATCTACGTGATAACCATCACAAATCAATTCTGCGTAAGTATGTGGGAGCTCATACATAGCTCCTACCATACCTAGTTCGCGGTGTGTTAAACCACGCATCCCATTATAGGCATGTACCCATACACTAGCTCCAGCATCAACTGCCTTCTTAGCTTGTTCAAATGTCGCATCTGAGTGTCCAAGTGCAACTGTCACACCTTCACCTGTAATAGTACGTACAAAATCTTCCACCCCATCACGTTCTGGTGCAATAGCGATTTTATTTAGCATCCCTTTTGCAGCATCCTGCCAAGAATGAAACTCCTCAACACCCGGGTCTCTCATATAAGTTGGATTTTGTGCCCCCTTAAAAGTTTCTGTGAAATATGGACCTTCATAATAAATCCCACGAATCTTAGCACCTGTTGCTTCTTTATAATGGTTTCCAAGATTTTCAGTGACTGCAAGCAATTGCTCATAAGTGGCTGTTAAAGTTGTGGGCAAGAAACTGGTAACACCGGTACTAAGAAGTCCTTCACTCATAGTATGCAATGTACCTTCAATGTTGTTGTCCATCACATCTACACCTGCATATCCATGAATATGAGTATCCACAAGACCTGGTGCAATGCTATAACCAGTATAGTCAAGAACCTCTGCTCCTTCAGGAATTTGATCCACATGTTTCCCAAATTTGCCATCAACAAGTTCTAAGTACCCACCGCGACGAATGCCAAATGGATAGAAAAACTGATCCGCTTTAACGTAATTAGGCATAATAATGACCTCCTTAAAAGATTACTTTTGATATTTATTATGTCAATTACATTATAAACCTTTCTGATTCATTTGTAAATGGTATAGACCTATTTTCTAGAGATATTTTAAAAGCGATATTTTAAAAGAGCTGGATTTCTCCAACTCTTCTCTTTTTAATACACGTTATTTTGATTTAACTGGCTTGTCTTGAGCTGTTTGTAAAGCTGTAGCAATCGTATCTGCATACAATTTTGCTCCTGCTTCAATAGTACTAGTGTCACTTCCGAAATGGACTTGGTCTGTACCTGCCCAGATTTCTGGATGCTCTTTCGCAACTTGATTCCAATCTGCTATCGTGATGTAAGGTGTCTTCTCTGTCAATTCTCTCATATAGGCAGCAGCCTTCTCAACGATTGCATAGGTCTCTTTTGTCTTATCTCCCTCATAAGGAGTCACCAAAACCATATGGTGTCCCTTAGGAAGATTTTTCACGATACTGTCCCAGTCTTCCTTGTAATTTTCAGGATTATTTACCCCAGTTGCAATAACCACCATCTTTGGTAGAAATTTATTCTGGCTATTGTTTAGCATGATTTCATTGGCATTCTTGGTTGTTCTGCTGACTTGTGCGTTAATCTGTGCTCCAGGAAGGGCTGTCTGCAGGGCTGTATTCGCTCTTAGAGCTACCGAATCACCAATTAACATAGTGCCATCAGCAATCCCCAAACTATCAGCTTCTGCTCGTTCTGCCATCACTTTTGTTTGGGCAATAGTACTAGCAGCTTGCTTCAAACCATTGACAGTTAAGTCTGTCTCAAACGCTCCCACTTGTGGTGCCAACAAAGTCACTAAGAGGACAATGAAGGTCAAGATTCCTGTACTTGCCCCCAAAATAACTTTCATATAAGGCAGGGGACGAAGAGTTTGTAAAACAGGTGTGTTCTTGCCTGCAATCCACGGCTCCAATACATAAAATGAAAGACTGGCAAATCCATAAGAAAAAATCAAAGTTAATAACACAGCAAGAAGATTTGATGTCAACTGTGAGAAAATGATATAGAAAGGCCAATGGAAGAGATAAACTGCATAGCTAGTATCTGCTAAAAAGCTAATAATCTTTGGTTCCTGTATATGAGGAGTCTTTTCATGTAAGACACGCGCCGCCAGAATCATAGCAAGGGCTGCAAGGCTGGCAAGCAAGAAGCCCATAAGATAGGCAAAGAGATAGGTAAATTTGACAAAGAAGGTCAAAACGAGTAAGAAGCCAAAACCTCCTCCAAAAACTAAAAGGGTCTTTCGTAAATCCCATATTTTATCCAACTGCTTAACTAAAGAAGTCGTCTGACGAACGCCTACAATCGTTGCTAGCACACTTCCCAAAAAGAATGGATAGACATGAGTTAAACTGGAGAAGTAAACAGAGGAATAAGAGGTCACTAGAAAACTACCAATAAACATGGAGAAGAAGCTGATCAAGAAGGCAACAGCAGATAAGAGAAAGACCATTCCCTTCAACTGACCATTTGATTTAGCCTGTTTGGATAAAAACCAAACTGCCAATCCCCAAAGAATATAGTAGTGAACCTCAACAGCCAAGCTCCAATTATGAACAAACAAATGAGGAATGAACTGAGATTCATAACTCCCACCTGTTAGGAGTTCATAGAAGTTGGTCATGAAGCCTAAGACACCCGCAATCTGACCACCAATTCCAGCCACATAGTCTTGGCGAACCAAGAAAGTAAAGGGCATGGTCACCAAGACCATCAAAACCACAGGTGGCACAATCCGATAAAAGCGTCTTCTAAAAAATCCAATCAAATCAATTTCATGATTTTTAGAAAATTCTTCGATGAGTAGAGCCGTAATCAGGAAACCTGAAAATGTGAAAAAGACATCTACCCCGAAAAATCCTCCAGGAAAGATGGTCTGAAAGAAGTGATACAAGAGTACAAAAAGTAAACCTGTAATCCTAATCAAGGAAAACCATTTAATGCGCATACGAGTTTATTCTTCCTTTCATTGTACACTTTATTCTATCAAAAAAAGAAGAAAAATCCTAAGAGAAAACTTAGGATTTTTAGCTTATATCAATTCCAGTTTAAAAATTACGGCCTGACTTATTATAGCCGTATTTTTCAACAAAATACTCACGGAATTCCAAGAGATTGTCATCCATGATGGCTTGTCGCACTTGCTTCATCAGGTTAAGCAAGAAGTAAAGATTGTGGTAGCTAGTCAAGCGAATACCAAAGGTTTCATCAACCTTGAGCAGGTGACGAAGGTAGGCGCGTGTGTAGTTCTTACATGTGTAGCAATCACACTCAGGATCCAGTGGCGTAAAGTCCTCAGCAAACTGGGCATTTTTGACAACCAAACGTCCCTGACTGGTCATACAAGTCCCGTTACGAGCGATTCGAGTCGGCAAGACACAGTCAAACATATCTACACCACGAATCACCCCATCAATCAAGCTATCTGGCGCTCCCACACCCATCAAATAGCGAGGTTTATTTTCAGGCAGCAGTTGAGTTGTAAAGTCCAAGACTGCATTCATCTCTTCGTGGGTTTCTCCCACCGCCAAACCACCGATAGAGTAACCTGGGAAGTCCATGCTTACAAGGTCATGAGCCGATTGGCGACGCAGGTCTTCAAATCCAGCCCCCTGCACAATCCCAAATAACCCTTGGTCATGTGGACGACGATGGGCTTTCAAACCACGCTCAGCCCAACGACTGGTACGCTCGATTGATTTCTTAACGTAGTCGTATGGTTGATAAAACTGGGGACATTCGTCAAAGGACATCATGATGTCTGAGCCCAGATTGTTCTGAATAGAGATGGCTTTTTCTGGGGATAAGAACATCTTGGAACCATTGAGATGGTTTTTAAAGGTTACCCCTTCTTCTGTGATATTGCGACTATCTGCTAAGGAATAAACCTGAAAACCACCACTATCTGTCAAGATAGGCTGGTCCCAATTCATGAATTTGTGGAGACCACCTGCGCGAGCAATGAGTTCATCTCCAGGGCGAAGCCAGAGATGATAAGTGTTTGACAGGATAATTCCCGAACCCATCTCCTTCAATTCTTCAGGCGACTGAGTTTTGACAGTGGCTTGTGTCCCAACTGGCATAAACATAGGTGTTGGGAAGGTACCGTGGGGAGTGATGATTTCTCCTAGACGAGCTCCTGTGTGTTTTTCTTTCTTAATCAAACGATATTTGATTGGTGAATCTGACATTTTTTACCTCCGAAGCTGGGAAAGACAGTCCCAGTTCATACTTTGTGCCCAAGGGCATACTGTATGATTTTATCAAAAAAAGTAGGAACTGTCACGAACTATGGTATAAGTGACAAATGTTTACCAATGCTTTCCGTTACTTATCGATAGTTGAGTTTTTGCTTATTTTTATTTAAAATCATTTCCGTTGATTTTCGTCATTTTTTTAAATCGTATTCATCTTCGTATTCATTTTCATAATCATCTTTGCCCGTATAGTTGAGAAGGTTTCAATTTACTTCTAATAGTTTACAAAAGGATCAGTGACTAATTTCACTGTTTTTATTTTTGACAAAACACCCCTCTATTCTTCAAGAAAACGTTTTTTTGAACAATAGGACTTCTATTTTGGTCTCTAATCGTTCAAAATGCGTGTTTTTGCAAAATAGAAATACAAACTCTAATTTTGTTAACGTCAACAAAATTGGTAACCAAGCGCTTTATAAAGCTATTTGTTGATGTCAACAAGTCAATTTCAGAGCAAACAAAAAAACCGCAAGCCTGAGCCTGCGGTGAAAGAACATCTTAGAAAGTTTCCTTTCTATTTATTTAACTGTAATCAAGCCATCTGGCTCTACTGCGAACTCTGGCTTGTCTGCCATTGTTCCGTCTGGTTTGATGTAGTACCAGCCTGTTCCGTCTGCGGACTGGACGAAGGCGTTTGATACCATCGCCCCTTCTTTACCGTCAAGGTAGTACCAAGTCTCCTTGTACTTGACCCATCCTGTCTTCATAGCGCCCTCTGTGTCAAAATAATACCACTTCTCAGCGATTTTCTTCCAGCCTGTCGCCATTTCGCCTGACTGGTCAAACCAGTACCAGTTGCCGTCTGTGTGCTTCTTCCAGCGGTCTGCAAGCATATATCCTGAACCGTCAAAGTAATACCAGGTACCATTGACTTTCTCAAACTTATCTTTTGGATAAGAGCCGTCTGAGTGTACATACCAGTAGCCTGTATCATTCTTCTGCCAGCCTGTTTCGGCGCCTAGGCCGTTCTCAATATCTCGCTTAAACTGTTCACGGCTAACGCCCCATTTTGCCAAGTAAGGGTATGGATCCACATGGTCTGAATTGTTGTTAGGCTGGTTATTGGTGCAGTATTCATGCGTCTTGATACCTGCCAAGTCGTCTGTATCAAGTGTTTTCGGTATACCAGCTTCATCCGCTAGATTGCGCAAGAGTTCGATATAGAGACGATAGTCAATCAGAAACTCTTCTTTCGATTCATGGCTTTCAATCAGTTCAACTGCTGCATAGGTCTCAGCATTCCAACCGCCGCCTACATCCCACATTCCCTTGTTTACAGGGCCTACTTGCATGACACGACCGTTACCAACGACATGAGAGAAGAAACCAAGCTCAGGGTTCTTTCTGTAGTGGTAGTCCGCCTCGTTTTGAGCTGTTGAGTTGCGGTTGCCTGTTGAGTGAGCATGCACTTGTCTATAAGGTTGCACTCCGACTTGTGGCAAGCCTGTACGTAGTCTGCTTGTATCGATATCCATTACTCTTGTCCTTTCCAAGCGTCATTCATCTGCTTGACGGCTGACTCTACAAAGGTGTCTAGGTCCTTGTCAGTCATGCTGATGTTATATTTGGTCAGCTCTGCACGAATTTTAGCGCGAGCCTGTGCCAGTTTTTCATCGCCCTTGTAGCCAGTTTCAATAGCTACCTGCTCCACGGCATGAACTGCGTTCTTGGCTAGGATTTCAGCGATAATAACCGCTTTTTCTCCGCCTTTTCGCAAAAGATAGTCTTTCACTGCCTTTACAATACCGCCTACTGCTACTGCTAAAAAGCCTGTCGCAAAAGCGATAATAAATTCATTAAATTGTGTCATGTGTTGTTTCCTTTCTTATTCATAGTAGAATGTGATATCATGGTGAATAAAGCCCGTTGTGACTCCTACATGTTTGAAGTTTTCGATTGTTTCGCTACTTAGATGAAAAATGTATGAACTTTCAGAGATATGCGGCGAATTTGTCGTGATTAACGGGAATTCACTAGCACCTATTCTTACTTTTGTTATTTTCTTATCTCCAAGAGTTGTTTTTATATCTCTATTAGATACCCAAATACGATAATCTTCATAAAAAGAGAGAGACACATCTTTTATGGTAACACTTTTCAAACCCTCCCACACCAACCTATCGCCAATATAGCGCTTGACAATCTCTCTACTTCCTAACATGATTCTTACTCTATCTCTCATAGCTTCACCTACTTAAAAATATCGTAAATCGTGTGAGGGTCTTTGGTAGTAATAGCATCGTACTGCTCTTGCGTACCGGCCCAATAGTTGAGTGCCTGCGAACCGTTCTGATTGACAATGTTCTGACCTGGAACTCCACTTCGCCCTTGTTCACCATCGTTGACATTATCCAAATGGGTAAAAGCAGAGGCTCTCAATCCTCTGTAATTCACTTCAATACGGACTTCAAACCAGCCACCAGAGCGCTGAGTAGCGTTCCACTGGCCAAATTTACCATTTGCATCAGGCGTTTGATTTCTCAAAACACCCCAGCTATTATTCCCAAAACCTCTGTAGTAGTAATCAAGAGTATAGCCACTCGTGACTGCTTCGCCATCATAGAATACATCCGCAAACAGATTCAGTTGACTAGTAGAGCCATTCTTATAAGAGCCCTCAATACGAACGCTGGCATTCAAACTATGCCCATTTTCCCCTTTTAAGCTTTCTCTCTGGATGGAGGTCAGATTGTCAAATGACGGGCGATTTTCCAAGGCGGAAATCCTAGCCTTGATGGGGATATCATTGTACAACTCCCATTTTTGGGCATAAGTAGACAAGTCTTGGTGGGAGATCAAGTAGCCTTTCTCTTCCAGCTCCGCTTTTGTAACGAGGGTTTCTGGATTGACTCTCGGTCTACTCTCAAGGGAGCCCAGTCTTTCCTGGACTTCCCTATCCTTTAACTCTGAATCTTCTTTGATTGCCTTGACATCCTCACCGATTGCTCTTGCTAGATTTTCAAGGTTACTCATAGCACTCACGCTTTCGCTGCGTTATAGGTTGCGACCAAGTCAACATTGGCAATCTGGTCTACACGTCCGCTGACTTCTGTTACTTTGCCCAAAAGTGCGCCGTTTTCGTCTTGTCCCATACTTGTGATTTTTTCAGCAATTTCTTTCAACGTATCAAGATTTTCAGGCGTTCCTTCGCCCAAGATTTCAGCCTTAACCTCGGATTTAGCTTGAGAGATAGCTTGGTTCATGGCAGACGTGCTGACTTTCGTTTTCAGCTCTTCGTTTACCTTTTTGTTATCTTCTCCCACTGCCTGCGCAAATGCTGTTAATTTTGTAGTATCCATTTTGTGTTACACCTTTCCTAAATTGTAATAAAAGAGTAGGTCTGGCAATTCCTGACCTACTGGGCTCTCGCCTACAGTTCTACCTGCAAGCTGTTTCTCAACTTCTTTTGCAATATCCAGCTCTTTTAAAGCATGGACTTCTTCTGTGACCAATTCCTTATCTGAGGCGACTATCTTGATATGGACAGATTTATCACTGGGGAAAACATAGCCTCCAGCCGTGATTTCCAAGCGATAACTCCCAATCGGCAAGATAGCGTCCAGATGAAAACTCACACCTTGACTGGTAACGGCTACCTGCTTCTTCCACTGGTAGCCCTCCTTGGTTAAACTGATCAGTGCCTCCTCCCCTTCCAGAGAGGAAATCACTTGGTAGTCCTCGTCTAAGAGGGCAAAACCAAAGGTGGAAGCCAAGTCCCCTTGCTTAATCAGGTAACCGCCGTCAATCTGCCGCAAATTGGTCATATTGAGATTACAGACCATTCTGCACCTCTTTCTTTACTGTTTACTTTGTATCAAGGTTTTCAGTTCTCTCACATCTTCGCCTAGCGATTTGACCTGTTCAGCCAGCACCAGAATAGCCTTGTTTTGTTCGTCATGGTTATCCAGCCTTTTGTTAGCCGACATTCGAAATTCACGTAAGTTCTCGATGTCTTTTTCTATGGCTGTAATGCGATTTTCCTGTTTGGTTGCCCTGTCCCTCATGGAAAAGTACAAGACAACCACAGGAATCAGAGAAAAGAGAAACCGAATCAATAAGTGCTCAATCTCTGTCATAAGCACCTCGCTAGTCTGCCAGATGGCTCAAACCACGGCGCTTCAATTCCTTACGCACACGGTCCTTCCAGCGTTTATGTACCCATGAAAAGTCAACTGCTTCACGTTCCAGTAGGTTGATGTACATATCGATTTTTGCCTGGTCTAGTGTAATCTTACTCATTGCTGCTACCTCCATTGTTTTCACTAGGGCTCTCTTGGTTTGTCGTTTCAGAAATGTCATCTTCTTTCTCGCTTTCTTTCTTCTCTTCTGCTACTGGGGTTGGTTGTGTAGACGCTTCTACTACCGGTTGTTCAGTAGTTGGCTGCGCTGGTGCTGGTTCATCAGCTTGGTTTTCTGTTGCCGTAACCTGAGAGGCTTCCTCGTCTGCCTCCTCTTTCTCCCCCTGGTCAGTCTCTCCTTGAGCTTCCAGCTCTTCCAATCGCGCTAAGATATCCTCGATATCCTGAGCGTTCTGGAGATTGACCTTCTGCATGCCATCCATGAGTTGGTTGGCTTTCTCCAGCGCTTCCGTCGTTTTAGCCAATTGTTCTTGGTTTTTGACAATGGCGCTAGTAGGGTCAAGTTCAGTGCGAACCAATTCCAAAACCGCTTGGATAAGGGCGTCCTCACTATCCTGTATGTGGTCACCTGGCAATTCGCACTGCTCATAAGAATAGCGTCCCTTGTTTTCCATCTTGATGGCGACAACTGTTACATTTTCCCCACCTTTCAAGTAGGGCTTGATTGCAAGTTCATAGCTCATTTGTTAGTTCCTTTCATTTTTGCTTGCGTTTCGTCAAAAAGTTCTTTGAGGGCTGGTTCATATTCCAGCACGGCTTTAAAGCCCCGTAATTCAGCCAAAGCCAGCGTATAGCGTGCCTCTAAATGCGCACGATTCAATTCGCCCTCAGCCAAACGGTTAGCGAGCGACTCAGCTACTAGCTTGTCGATTGTGTTGTTATCCATGTGTGTTCTCCATTTCTTTGATTTTCTGGTCTAGTTCTTGGATTGCTTTCAGCAAGTAGGGGACGAAAGCGGTATAGTCGATGTGCAGATAGCCATCTGGATTCTCAGGGTCTCGTGAGATAACTTCTGGAACGATAGTCTCAGCCTCTTGAGCAATCAAACCGATTTCTTCGTGTTTCTTGCTTTCGATGAAATCAAATGCGACCAAGTTTAGTCTGTTGATTTTATCCAAGGCTTTCACAGCTGTTTCTGTGATGTTTTCTTTCAAGCGTCTATCTGAAGATTTATCTATCCAGTGTTTTACCGTTCCCTCGCCTACTTGGTTCCACCACACGACCTTATTTTGATGTCCCTCCCTCGGACTCCAACCATTTCCCAAAATTTCCTGTTCGTACATATGAATTCCGTTGACAAAAAGAGGAGATTTTTGAAATTCTGTCCGTCCATAAAACCTAGCATTTGATGTGTTTGAAAAGTCGACCTTAGCGTGAAAATCCGCATCATTCTTGCAATTCATTTTTCCTGCGGTTGTTACGTACCAGGCATTAGGTCCTGCTTGGTTCCAGTTATTGCCCCAATTAGCCCAGAAGGCTGTTCGGGTATCACCGAAACTTCCACCATTTCCCATACCTACCGCAAACGTATTTGTGCCAGATATCCACTTGCCACTCCCGTTTGGGAAACTCCCAATGGTAAACCCTCCAATTTCACCCTGATAGGCTTGTAGGAAGGTTGAACTAGATACGACAGACTCAATCTTAGTCGCAAAGATACGTTTAGATGTCAGCTTGTCAATCAAGGCATCTCTAGCGGTCAGACTCCGAATCAGGGCATCATCTACGCTGATTTTATCGCCCGTGATAGCTCCAGCTTGGATATGTTCAGCAGTGACAGAACCAGCGGCCATCTTCCTAGCTGTTACAGCACCATCTACCAACATATCTGACTGTACTCGAACGTGTGGAGCAATGATATCAACCCCTCTCGGACTTGCGGAAATGGTAGAGGCTAACTGCTCGCCCGTTAAAGTAGTAGAGCCGATGGTCACACCTTCCGATGTCACTTCAACTCTAGCACTGTTAGCAGCGTCTCGCACTTCCTGCCTGATTTCTCTAGCAGTTTGAGCGATGGCGCTCTTGACATTCGTATCAAAGAACTGGGTCAGCGCCCCTTGGTTGTTCTGCTGGATTTTGCCCCAAAGAGTACTGTTCGGGTCTCTTAATTCCAGTTCAATAGAACGCATATCCTTGAAGAGACCTGACAGGGTACGTTGCGTTACAGTAGGCTCCACGAAGCTAGTTGGGAAATCCCCCTGCTCCAGCTGGATATCCGTCAGCACCGTATCACCCACACAGCCCATATGATGGAGTTTCAGCAGTTCATCTCGTGTCCGTGGCTGAAAGACCTTATAATACCGTCCGTTGTGCTCAAGAGCAGGCGAACGGACGTTTTGAATCGTAATGTCCATGTGTTACCTCATTCTGTCATATAAAACAATATCTTTATAATCATCTCTAAACCAGTTTCGTGTCAAATCAGATAAAGCTTGACGCTTGCTTGATTCATCTACTCCTGCATCTTCGTTTTGACCTAGTAAAAACATAAAAGATGGACTAGGTGTTGATAAATTATAAGCATATACCTTAACAAACTTTTCTTCTATTCTCAAATAGTAGTACCCTGATTTTAATCCTTCATATCGGTACAAGAATCGAGTACGGCAATCTAAAGCAGCTGACTGATAGTTAATATTTGATATAGTCAATGACAAAGCATTTACAATTCGAAATCTGTATTTTTTCCAGATTAGCTTATCTCCTATATATCTTTCAACAACTTCCTTGCCACCCACGTAAATTCCTTCTCTAGCCATACTACCTCCTACGAACTACTATAGATGTCATAGATAGTATTACTATCCTTGTTAGGAATCGCGTCATATTGAGACCTTGTACCAGACCAATATTTCAGCGCTTGCCCACCATTCTGGTTGATGATGTTTTGACCAGGCGCTCCGTCACGTCCTCTAGCTCCTGCCGGTCCTGCTGGACCTCGCAAGCTATTTCGTTGTGTCTCTGTCAAGGTGTCAAATGTAGGACGATTCTCAAGAGCTGTAACCCTGCGCTTCAATTCATTATCGTTGTACGGTGTTGGGAAATCTCTGGTACCAATCCCTTGAACAGATACATTAGTCCCATTAACAGCTGTTACCTTCCAAAAACCTTGATTGACACTTGATGCACTGTTCCAGTAATCTTCAATGATATCCCCAACCTTGATACCGTCAGGGTTCATAATGTTATTTGTTGTTATCGTGGCATTAACACCTACACCGCTTCCAGGAATGTCTCCTTTAGCGATTCGATAAATTGGGATTTCAGCTTTTTTAGCGTATTCCGCCAAAGCACGCTCTGCTGCGGAACCTTCAAACCGCACAACTCCGTCCGCACCTTTCGGCCCTGCGGGTCCTGTTTCTCCACGGTCTCCTTTAGGTCCCGTCAGATACTGCAAGGCTGAAAATCGGTCACGGCCATTTCCTACCTTGACCTTTCCTGTATCGCTCTCGATACCTAACTCGCCATCAAGTAAGACCAGAGTGCTACTTGCCCAGTCACGCGCTGACATACGCTTATGTTGAACCCTTACCGGGATTGTTTCTGTCATGTTCTACCTCCGTCAAAAATAAAAGTTGGACTCTCGCTCCAACTTCCCTCATATCTTGAATTTTGTCCGTCAGCTACCGTCTTGTAGACTGGCGCCAGTTCAATCCGTCTTGTCTGATTGTCAATCGTCACAGACTGCTCTAAATCTTGATACCAGTCCCCTGATAATGTCAAACGATAGGAACCGTAGTAGACCGCCAAGACCTGCTCCTCTTTCTGTGTCAGGTCTTTATCAATCGCTGGCATGACCGAATTAGCAGGCGCAAGATGAACGTGACCACCATAAAAAGGTGTCTTATTGACCACCACAGTCACATCTGTTTTGCCGTAAGGCGTACAGGTTGCGGACCAGCTGATGACATACTGCTTGCCTAGTTCGAAACCCTCTCCGTTGTGGCCGACTTCCACGAAATCCGTTCCGTAACTGATTTTCTTAGCCGTGCCACCATTCAAACGGTTCTTGTTGTACTGGGTATTCCCATCGCCACCAATCAGGCTAGCGTTAACCCTTGCAGTCTCACTTACCTGCTCAAGTTTTTTGCTGAGTTCTGCAATTGAGTCCGCACCACTCATCAGTTCGTCACGAATTCGCTTCACGAACTCAGGACGCTCTTTCTCCATTTCTTCGTGGATTTTAGCGCCAAATTCTTCGGCATTTGCTTTGTATTTTTCAATTGCATCATCAATCGCTTTTTTACGCTTTTCAAACTCTGCTTCAAAGGCTGCGTCTGCTGCTTCTATCTGCGCTTGGATTTTGGCTTCAATGCCATCTTGTTGCTTTATCTGCTTGGTAATCGTACCTTCGTAAGAATACTGAGTATCGTTTCCAGCCTTGCTGTCTGCGCTGATACGACCTCTCAGACCGCCTTTGAAAGTAAAACTCTGACTTAACACAGGAACTTTAAATGTTTCTTTCTTATTGGTCTGAATAGTTACCCACTGCCCAACCTCAAGTAACAGATGCCCTTGGTAGTTGAGATTATACGGGTAGTAAGTCAGGTTTTTCAGTTTGTAATACAGGTCATTTAAAGCGCTCTGAGTCATGAAGACATTGTCCAGTTCCAAAGACCGACCCGTCTTCATACCGACCGTAAGAGACTTCTTATCTGTCTTACAAGTGATACCAGCTATCTGATACTCAATCTCACTCTTGGTCAAGCCATGTAGGAAGTAACTATCAGCGTTGATCGTGATATTTGACTCGGTCAAATCACGGATTTCCATCTTGCCTTCTCGGTTGAAGAAACAAGACATCCCAATCATCTGAGTCATAGCGCTCAACATATCCCTAAAGGAAAGTTTCTTGCCTTCAGGAACTTGCTCAATATGATAACGCATAGCGCTGATTCCGAAATAGTCATTCGCTAATTCGATGCCTGTTTTTAGGCAGATTTCCTGAATAACCTCTCGGACTTCAGCTGGAAAATGCAAGTCCGTCACATACTCACGATTAAGCTTAAACATACCGTCCATGAGCTCCAGCGTGGTTGTGTTGCGGTTTCGGTCAATCTCGATGTCATTGATGAAGTATTCCCCCATCTTAACCCACTGGTAGGTATTCCCAACCAGTAGACCAATCTCAGGGTGTAGGATATCCAGTTTATTGAACGTGGTAATGATACTGGTAAAGGTAATTTTACCGCTACCAGCACACGTTCCACCGGGCTTATAAGTATCGCCTTTTATATAGCCATACTCAAAACTAGCCTCTTTGATATCTCGTGAAGCATAATCACCAACACGGATAGCCAGTGTCCTCTCCTTGGCAAACATGGCTCTGTCAAATTGTCGTCTGGTTAAAGCGTCCATTTTCTTACCTCTCTACCAGATTAAATTTAGCGCCAGACCAAGGTTTAAACTTCTCAGTAAAGGTATATCTAGGAGCCGTCCTATCACCGACATAGAAAGTCTTTGTGACTTGGCCATCCATGGGGTCTGGATAAGATACCTCAAAAAATTCAGATGATACAGCATGTAAAAGCTGACTCATTTCTTCCTGAGTCAGCATGCCCCATTCACAGTCTAGTTTTCGCTTAGTCGTGATACGGTCACGCACCATGTCGCCATTGGCATTACGCCCTGTTTCTCCATCGATATCCTGAATACCGACTTGAAAATATTTGGGAGGCTTCACAGCCACCCCATTGATTGTCAATTGTGCCATTTAACCTCCTAAATCTTGAGCAAGGTTTGACCTGCTCGTTCATGTTCCTTGTTGATTTCTTGGATAGCTACCCGACCGAACTCATGGCCAGCGATTTGAATAACGATGTCGCCATCGCCAGAAAATCCACCTTGCGGACCAACACCAGCCATGGCATTTACTACCGCACTGCTGACAACTCGTCCTAGCGTTTGGATAAATCCTGTGTTTTCAAGTGGTACGACCGCTTCTTTACCTGCTTCACCAATCATGGCGATCGTTGGACTATCAACGATACCACCACGGGCAAGACGAGGGAGACTGACTGTACTTACACTACCAACCCATCCTAGACCAGGTAAGTTTCTGACAACATCTAAAACACCGTTAATCATTCCGATGAAGCCATTGACTACATTTTCAATCGTTCCAAGAACCGCATTAACAGCACTCTTAAATGCTCCACCTACTGCCGCACCGACCATTTGACCAGCGTTTACGAAGATACCTTTTACAGTTTCCCAAACGCCACTAAAGAAGTCACCGATAGAGCTGAAAGCATCTTTTACTGCGTTGTATGCATTAGTGAACATCTCACCAAACCAGTTTGAAACGCTGGATAATGCATTAGTCACATCTGCCCAACGTTGTCCAAACCATGAGCCGATTGGTGTGAAGATATTAACGATAGCGTCCCATGCGCCTTGGAATACACCAGAGAACCACTCTCCGATACCAGAGAATATGTTCACAATGGCATCCCACGCTTGCTGGAACTTCTCGCTAAACCATTGACCTATCGGCTCAAAGATTTCTTGTAGTTTCGTCCATAGACCGCTGAAAAATTCGCCAATCGATTGACAAATACCACTGATAAAATCACATAGTCCTTGCCATGCAGTTTTAGCAAACTCAACAACAGTGTCCCAGTTTTGGTAGAGCAAGACACCGATAGCAATCAAGGCTGCAATAGCAGCAATAACTAAGGTTATCGGACTGGTCAATACCTCAATGGCTCCATTGAGTGCCCATGTTGCGGTTGCTGCAACTCCTGCTGCAACCGATTGAGCGATTTCTGCTGCTGCTGCAAGTCCCATTTGTGCTGCATGAACACCCCAAGCTAGTGCTGATTTACCAAGTTCTAGAGCAGTTTTTCCTAACTCTACAATCAATTTACCTGAATTGATCACAAAGTCTTTTGCATACAACGCATTCAAATAGATGGTTTCACCGAAGCTAACCAATTTATCAAATGTTAAAGCTTTCAAAGCTAGCCCAAGATTTTTAATTCCGCTAACAATAAAGGAAACCTTACCACTTAATAATTCGAATGCTCCTGCAAGTCCTCCAGCTTGTTCAGCCCAAGACAAGAACTTAATTCCTTGCCACACGGTTGAAAGCGTACCAATCACATTTGCGATCGTAGAGATAATCTCTTTATTTTCTTTACACCAATCAGAAAAAGCAGTAAAACCATCTGCAACTAGCTTGATTGTATCAGCTAGTAACTTCAACGCCTCTAGTATGATACCGCCTAGTAAATCAGAGACAGTTTCAATACTGATGCCGAACGTATTAGACAAGAACTCTGCAAAAGGCTTCCAACTTCCTTCCCAAAGTATTTGAATAATATCAATTAGTCCGTTAAAAGCATTAGCAATAGAGTCAATAGCAGGGGCTACATGTTCATCATAAACACGACTTAAGCCATCGCCAAACTTATCAACAACACTTTCGATAGTTTCAAATATTGGAGCTACAATGTCCAAAAGACTTTGAAGCATCGATGAAATTTTGGGAGCGCTTGTCACAACGACTTTTTCAAAACCTTTAAATAGACTTCCTGCTAATTTGCTACCGATTTCAACAATGGTAGATGTCAAACTTAATAGGGTTGACACAATAGCGCTACCGATACGAACCGCACCAGTTGAAGTAATGACATCGTAGAAAGCACTAGAAAAGGCCTGAGCGATGTTCCCTACTGCCTCTGCAATGTTACCAACATTATCAAACAAAGCGACTAGCGCCCTGATAATGCGTTCTTTCTGCCTTTCAAGACCGTTTGCAATACTTTCGGTAAGGAGTACACCAATACCAACTCCGATAGTGGCTAACGAACCAGCTATTTGACCCAAAGCATAAGCGATTTTTTCGATCATGCGGTTAAAGGCATTTACAACCCTTGGATCAGTAGCGATTTCTTCAAGAGTTTTCTTGATTCGTTCTAAAGCAGCTTTGATACGCTCTAAACCTTCTGGCCTAAACGCTGCATCAAAACCTTTTTTGAAGAGGTCAAACAACCCTTTCAGCTTATCCCCAAGGCCATCGAAAATGCTCTTGAATTGGTTGTCCATGTCGGTCAACTCGACTTCTGGCAAGATGTCTTTGAAAGGTCCGCCACCGCCTCCCTTTCCTTTACCACCTTTGCCACCGCCTCCAGAACCGCCTGCATCGTCGTCTTTTGGTTTTTGCAAGATGTTAATCTCATCAAATCCCAAAAGACCTAGCAACTCTTTAGCAGCTTTCTTAGCGTTTTTGGCGGAGTCTCCAAGATTGTCAGCAAGTCCTCCTGCTGAATCTCCAGCATCGTCTACTGCGTCAGCAAGGTCTCCTGCTCCGCCTGCAGCGTCTTTCATGGCGTTACCCATGTCTCCAACTGCTCCACCAACACCATCTTTCACTGTTGCTTTCTTGTTGAACATCAAAGCGATAAACTCAGCGAGTTTAGCCGTCACGTTCTTCAAAACCATAGCAAAAGAGTTCAAGACAGGCATAATGGCATTGATAATCGGTAACATAGAGTTACCAAGGTTCAATGCTGCGTCCTTCATAAGCGACTTAAACAGGCTGATACGACCATTTACAGAATTAGACAAGGTATTCCCATACTTGGCTGTAGCCTGTTCCAGGATAGCCATAAGGCGGATTTGTTGCTGGGTTTGGTAGTCTAATTGTTGCCAGCTTTGTCCGTTTGCGAACTTCTTAAAGGCTTCAGTGGACTCAATCATAGCCACATTGACGTTGATTCCTAGATCTTCTCAATAATGTTATCGCATGGCTTTTTATCCATACTTCTTACAATTTCTTGTAAGTTCGGCATATATTTTCACCTACAACCGAATTGTCTAGGTGCTCACCACTCGTGGGGATATTTTATTCTATACTTTTTGACAAAACAAAAAGCACAGGTTCAATCCCTATGCTCTACGGTGACTAAGCCTTTTTAATTGCTTAGTTTACCTCGGTATCGTCATGTTTTAATTACTTAAAATTTAGAGTTTTACCGATTTTGGTAAGTTCTTAATCCGCCTATTTCTAAGCGGTGCGACAAAAGTCTATCGCTTCCGTATTCCCTAGCAAACCTGAGCGAATCCGCTCCATAACATCTGTAATCGTGCGCCCTGAACCTTCAGCAACAACTGCCGATGTCTGCAACATCTTAGCAGTATAAGCACTTAGCTTATTAGTGTCTTTAATAAATCCAGAAAATAGGTTTGAGTAAACGGCGCCGTAGTTAGTAGCCTCACCCACACCCATATTCATAGCGTTGGCGTTATCGTTAACCCATTTTAAGAAAGATTGCGAACTCTCGCCCATCTGTCGCTTGATTTGGTTCATAGACGCTGATACTTCAAGAGCCGTCTGCGTTGAATACATCCCAACATCAAGCAACTTCTTACCAAGGATTGCAAAGCCAGCGAACTTAGCTAGCTTTCCAAACGCACTACCTATTGAGCTCGACTGTTCACGAACTTTAGCAGTGGCATTCTTCACTTGGTCAGATGTTCCTTTGACCTGATTCTCGACTTCTTTCATCTTCTTCCTGAAAGGCGCTATCTCAGCGTCAATCATGACTTTCAATTCATCAAGAGTTGCCATTCACTTCCTCCTTCCTTTTTCGATTATGTCTTTCTGCAAATTCACGCATCCGTTCCTTATGCAACAAAAACGCTTGTCTCTGCCGTTCCTGTTCTACCGCTTGTTGTTCTTCTACAAATAACTCAGGCGCATATTCCCAGAACTCAAAGACCTTGGCATCTTTGGATAACAATAAGGAAACGTGGTTGGATATCATCTGCGAAAGTCTGTATGAGTCAATAATCTTCTCTTTACGCTCTCGTATTTTGACACGGTTATAGCTTTCAATCATTTCTCTGATTTCAAGCACCGTCAAATCCCAAAAATCAAGAGGCTTACCGCCGATGTCTAAAAACATAGGATAAAGCCTCTCAATAATCTGCGTTACCGTTAAGATTACTCTACTACTGTCATTTTCTTCTTGGAAGTTTTCTTGTCCTTGCTTCCTCGTGGAGTAAAACCCGATACTTCAAAGAGTGGCATTAAAACCTCTGTCATGAAGGTTGTTTGGTCTCCACCGTTATCGACATACTCATCGTATAGATCATAGACATCCTCAAGAGAATACCCATTCTCATACTTTTGCAAAGCTCCATGAATCAAGAGCAATACAACTTTCAAAGGAGGCAAAGGAAACTCTTCGCCAGCTTCAGGCATGAAGATTTTCAGTAAGTTCATGCCGATTTTTTCTTCAACTTTCGCTGCTTGATGAGATGAAAGTCGTAGTTTCAACTCTTTCTCATCGCTAATCTTCCAAATTGAGTAAGGTAACGCCATTTAATTAACCTCCAATTCCGTCTACAAATTCCAACTCTGACTGCAAAGCAATTTTAAGGGTGAACTCGATAACGGCATTGACACCGCCACCGCCAAGCTTAACAGATACTTGACCTTCAAAATGAACTTTAGTGTTGTCTGGGTAAGTTTGCTCAAAGAAAAGTTTTGTCTTGTTGTCTGCCGCTTTACGCAATACACGATAAGGAGCAGTTTCGTTATCGTTCTTATAAGAGAATTTGTATTCCAATTCCCCTGCGTCGCCAATACCGAATTCATATTTTTTAACTTTATCTTCAAGAGTAGTGTTCTCTACTTTTTCAGGCTCAATACCAAACTCTGGTACTTCTTTCAACCCAGCAAGTTTAGTATAAGTTCCTTTAGCTGTACCATAAGCTAACGTAATTCCATTTGCTAACATGTTTAATTCTCCATTCTAAATTGAAAAACAAGCTCTGAGTCTAAATCAACGACGCCTTCAAAACGCATGACCTTATGTCTCAAATGAGACGGGTCTGGCACGTCTTGGCAGTCGGTTCTTCGCAAACCTAAAGACTCAAAAATCTGATTGATTTTAACAGCTAACTCACTAGTGCTGGTATCATCAAAAATATCCACCTTATAGCGGATAGAAGATTTTTGTTCCTGGTCATCAAACCATTCACCCGGCTTGTTTTGTTCTTCTAAAAAAATAACGACTGGGAAATTCTCCCAATCGCTAGGATAAGTATCAGTCACATTATCTGCGACCTTTTGCAATTCTTTGTAAATAACAGGCTTGATATTGATCATTATAATTGTTCTCTTATCTTTCTACGGACATAATTCGAAATATTCTTAGACACACGCTCTTGATTGTCTCTCAAAGCTGGATAAAGATAAGGCTGGGCAGGTTGACCATACATCTTGTAGAACTCCCCAATCTTTTGAAAGTGGTACGGTCCTACATTGATTTGGTCTTCATGTACATACCACGGGCTAGACCTGTAAGATACGCTGACCTCTGGAGAGATACCAGAATGGCTAGCTTGTCCCTTAGGTCCTGTTCCAAACTCAACGTAAGGAGCATAGTGTAGATTTGTATAAACCTCGCCTATAGCCTTATCTCCGTCCATTTTAACCCTAGTCTTAATACTATTTCTAAGTTCTCCATTGTTGCCTGGTGCTAGTCTTTTAGCATCAGCTTGAACAATGGTTTTAGCTGCATGATGAACTGCTTTTGAAACAATGTCTCGTTGCGCAACATCTGACAACTTTCTGAACTTAGCTATAAGTCTATCTGCCCCTAGTAGCTCTGACACGCTCTAACTCCAAAACTTGATGATGTGTGTAAACCTTCTTAGAAATAACCCTGTGAGTCACTTCCGTCTGGCTATCGATACACACACCATCTTTCACTTTGATAGTAGCTGATTTGTTGGCATTAGCGTTCAAAATATCATTGACACGCTCGCCATACAATTCAGATTGTAGTTTACTACTAGCTGGCCACAATTCAAGACGGACTGTCTCAGCTTCCTTGGCATACCCTTCTTTTGCGACGCCTTCCTCTGTGACAGTCTTTTCAAACCGTCGCATTGGATAAGGTTTCAGTCTACTCTGCTTCAAAAACATGGCCTGCCACCCTTGCTAGTCTATGCATGCGTATACGCTGTAGAAGACCCGTAGACAGGCCGTTTTCTCCGTAGACTACTGCTATACCACCCTCGGTTCTGGAATGCTCTCCTTCCGCTCCTGAGCGGTTGTGGAGCTCGATAGCAACCTCAGGTATTAAGAGACTTAAAGCAGGTGTCAAAGATGTGCGATTCGTCTCTGACAAGATAAGATTTGTAGCCCTCGTTTGGAGCAATATGAGAGGCTGAGTATCTTCTTCGCCTGTTAATTTCTTCAGCAACTCTATAGACATATCAATCCTCTTCTAAAAACTCATGTTCAGGGAGGATTTCCTCAAGAACATCTGAGATAGCGACACCATTACTGGCAAAATTGTTAGCCAACTCAGCATAGCGCTCCTCAGTAATCTCAAGTTCCTCTCCTGCCAGTCGTTTCACATTTGATTCCCAATCATAGAAATCTTGTTTGACTTTAAATTTCACTTTTTAAATCCTCCAACACCTCTACAATTTCGGCTTTTGATAACTTATAGGCACCAGTTATGCCAGCTTCCTTAGCTAGATTCTTCAACTCTTCTAGAGTCTTATTCTCTAAATCAGAATACTGGCTAGCTTGTTCCTCTTGGATATAATGACGTCGTAGCAATAAGCTCATATCGTCACCTCTTACTCACCGAATTTTACAACTCGTGTAGGGTCGTATAGGTAAACACCATAGTGTTCATCGCCAGTGATAACCGTTGTCTTTTTAAGGATGTCACGGTCTGTTTCAATAGCCACATCACGTTTTAGCATGATAACAAATGCACCGTATTTATTGGCGTCATCTGTCTGAGTTTGGCTAGGAGACACTTTGACGATAAATCCTTTACCTTTTTCGACTTTCTTGGTACGGACGATTTGAACACCTCGTGTTTCTCCAAAGGTTCCAGAAATAACTGTATTCGCTCCTACTTCTGTACCTGAAATCCATTCTTTAACAGTGTCAGCGCGCAAAGCAATAGCGTCTGACGGATTGATAAGGGCTACATATCTTGCATCTTCTTCATCATCGAAAATAGCAAGTGCTTTATCAATCGCTCCCCCTGTTGTTGGAGCTTCTGCAACGTGCTGTGTTGCAGTTTTTGCTACTGCGACCAAATCATCATCAATCTTGTTAGCGATAGCCAAACCAAGCTGGTAAGTCGCTTGTCCTAGTGGGTCGCCAAGACCTGACAAAAGAGCTTCATCGGTAATTTCATAACCTTTAGCAGCCTTTTTGATGGTCATAGTGGTCTTTTTAGTAGTCAATTGGTCTGGAGAAATAGCTTGACCTTCTCCAACCTCAGTCGCATCTCCTGCATACTCCCATGCTGGAACTGTTAGAGTATTCCCTGGTTGGCCTTGAAGTGCTGTTTCCACATAAGCCAGTGGAGTGAATTTAATCAATTTAGGTAGTTTAGCGGAAACCATGTCCGCCATCACTTCTGGGTTAACCATAGTGGCTAATTTAGTTTGTCCTGCTGTCATTTATTTTAACCTTTCAATTTCTTATAGAGTTCTGGGTTCTTTTGATAGAGTTCATTTCGACTCTGATAACCCATACGAGCGAATTCTTCTTTTGTGATACCGTCACTATCAACTGGTGCTTGCTTCATTGGAGCTCCGCCTTTTAGCTTTTCTTGTACGCCTTTTTGCACGGCTTGCTCCCATGATTTCTGTAATACAGCGACAGACTGCGATACCGTCTCTGCGCTTGTCAAATCAACTACATTCACTAACTCAACAGGTAAGTCACGTTCACTTAGCATTGCTTTAGCTTCTGCGGTCAATTCTTTACGAGCAATAGCCTTTTCACGGTCAGCTAGTTCTTGCTCACGCTGATCCAACTGATATTTCTGTTTCTCATCAGCATTCATCTTGGCAAGCTTCTTAGCTTCGTTTTCCTTGGCTTCCTGCTCAGCTTCCCATTTAGAGCGTTCGGCAGATAGCATCTTACCGATTTCAGCACGAGTGAAAGTTCGTTCGTGCTTTTCTTCTTGCACCGTATCAACATTTTCTTGAGTGTCGACAGTCTCAGTTGATTCAGTAGATACAGTTGCATTGATTTCTTCTGACATAATTGTCCTCCAGCGATTACGTCGCCACTCGATAATCTCGCTTTACGTCCGGCGACGGAACAGTACAGCTTTTAATGTCATCGGCACAGTTTGGACAATATAAAAACCGTACGGGATTCCATACGGTTAGATTATTTTTTTATTTCTTTGATTACTTGTTTTACAAACGCTATGATAAACAGCATTAAAAACAAAAATACCAACCACCCGAAAGCGATTGATACCCAATCCCATATAAACATGTCTTTACTCCTTTTAAAAAATAAGAAAAGCACTTAGATTGCTCTAGGTGCTCCTTTCTTTTAACATTTCCTCAAATTCATCCAATTCATCCAAAGATAGTTGCGCAAACACAGTTGACATTTTTTCTTGAATCAAATCATCCTCGCTATTACCGAATTCACTACTATCGATAGCTTCGAGTTGTTTATAAACTTCATTAAATTTTTCCAAAGTCAAAGCCATATTTTTCACTCCAATCCATAAGAGCTAGCTCTTGCGCTGTAACACTATTGTACCCTTTTCTGAGATACTTTTCAATACTATTTCGATACAAATAATTATCGATGCGCTCAATTTTTTTTATTGGTTTAGTATACCAATAAACACTTCCATCATGCCCTATAGTCAGACCATATTTTACAGTATTATTTTTACTCCGTTGTTGTAAGGAAGCAAAGTCACTGAGCGATGGAGGATAGCCAGATGGATGATTGTGAATCGAAATAAGACTTTGTTCAGATTGTTCTTTAAAAGCCTTTCTGACTTTGTCATTATAAACTACACCTTTTGTCTTTCTGGCTTTATTTGATAGCGCAACAACTCTTCCTGTATCTGCATTAAGCAAATAGTAATCTTCAAATGGAGTTCCGTTTCTATGCTGCAACATCTGTCTTGAAACTCTTGCGATATGTTCGGATAGATGTGAGGTCTTTGGGTGATTTTTTAGTTTATCGACAAATTCATCACTTCTTACATAATCAAGATTCGCTCCAAACGGCCTACCACTTAGCTCTCGTTCTCGTGGTTCTGCAACATACTTACTATACCACTCTTTATACGTCATATCAGCAGGTACTAGCTCGGTCTTCCCTGTCTCTGGGTTCCTTGCTCTGCGCTTTAGTTTGCTGTAGTCTGCGTCCTCGTCGTATGCGACAGTAGTAGATCTACACCACGGGTGCATAGGCGGACAATTGACACCAGGGGTTGCTTTATCCCTATCATAGACCTGATTATCATGTTCCTGACAAATGCGTGATGTACGCTTGTCCAAGACAGCCACAAAGATATACTTTTCTATGTCTGCTTCTTCATAGCTGAGTAGTTCCATCTGATTATGAAAAAAGGCTGATTCTGTCCGAACCAAACGCCTTGCATCATTCTGACCTACATTGAACCGCTCAGCAATTGCTTGTGCAGTTTCTCGTGTATCTCGGCCTGTCATAAGGCTCATGAGGAGTTCATCTTTTATGCTGGAAGTAAGCTTCCCTGTATTCTTCCAGATGTCTGTAGAGTAGGTACTTCCATCTCCTACCCAACTAAAAGACTGTAGATGTTTAATCTCGCTCTCAGGAAGCCCAGAAAAGCCATATGCCAGCCCTGTCTGCTGTTGCAGGTCAAAGGTAGCCTTGTAGTAGCTATCCTTCATCAGGTCGCTATAAAAGGCATCTGAGCCTGTCTTTTCCGAATGATAGATAGATTCACGCATACGGTCTAAATCATCACTCAAACGCTCTAGTCGCTTCATGCGAAAAGAATAAGCTGGACTGTCCAAATCAGCAAGTAATCGTTGGATGTTCGGGTCATTCGGTCTCGCTTCAAGTACCTTACGAAGTTCCTTCAAGTCTTTCTTGTCTTTCATGTTCTTCAAGACTTGTTTAGCATCTACTTGACTTAAACCATAATCACGTTGGAACTTATCAAAAATCTTATTGATTTCCTTATCCAAGTAAGTCTTAGCTTCCTGATAGACCTTATCGAACTGGTCTGCCTGCTTTTCGGCCTTGTCCATCTGTTGGTAAATCAGATTGGCTTTCCTCTTCGCCCAGTACTCCTGATTCTTCATCCTCTACCTCATCTTCGGGTTTCGTGTTGTCTTGGTTGAACATCGGCATTCTTTCCATGTTCTTCTCTTTCTCTTCTTCCAAGGCTTCCAGTTCAGCGTCAGGGTCTTCCACAAACGGCAAGAGAGAAATAAGCTGCCTGTTGGTCACTTTGCCTTCCAAGTTGTTCACAATCTGAGAGATTTCCAGTAAGTTCTTAGGTAAACCACGGCTAAACTGTGGAACGATTGAATGAGACTCTAAAGCAATCTGTTTCATGCCCAAGTAATGAGCGAAAATCGCAATACGCTGTCTTAATCCACGCTTGTAGTTCGCCTCCTTGGTCTTGGTAATCATCTCAAGGCCCATTAGCTTGAATTCCATAGCTACGCCTGATGTGTTCCCTGCGAAGTTCTCATCAGTCAGGTTAGGCACATGGCTGAATGTGTAGATATCCTCTTTCAGAGCTGTGCGTAAGATTTCAGTAGCACTTTCGTCCAGCGTGTTCTTCAAGAACTCAGCTCTTGCACTATCGCCCGGTAATTCCAAAAGACCTTCTTCAGAAAGAATCTTCATCGCTACCTTGGCATCTTCTGGCGTGTCTGCTAACTGCGTGCCATATAAGACAAGGATAGACTCTACTGCCTGCTCCTTGTCATTGACACGGTTACCCATCAAAGAATTATAAGCGTCTATCAAGCTGATTTGTTGCTCATAGTCGCCAATCGCAAAGTGGTTGTTGCGATATTCGATGATTGGGATTTGTCCGAGATTGTGAGGGGTTACCTCTTCATTCTGAGTTGTTCCTGAATCTGTACTTCTCAGCACCATGTGATAATGCAGATTCTCAGTAAAGACCTCTGCTTGGTACTTAGTCGTGTCTTTCGTATCGTCTTTAACTTGATAGTAGTAGACCGCAAACAAGGGCTTTCGCTCAATGCTATCATCGTAGACCATGAAAGTATTCTCTGGGTCAATACTAGTTGAGTCCAACTCAGTCAATCCCTCTTTGGCATAGATGTACTCGTAAGCACGACCATAGATAGCCATGTTCAAAGCATTCTGCGCATCTACTTGGTCAATCTCAGCACCATCAAAAGCTGTCAGTAGTTCATCAATATCACCGTCAGCAGTGTTATTGTACTTGATAGGATTGCCCATAAAATAGCCCGTAGCCGTGTCTGCAATATCCTTGGCATGATTGGCCACCGTCTTGTAATTGGGTGCATTCTCGTTGCGTCTCTTGTGATCTAAGATAGCATGCTCACCCAGGTAGTAGCTTTTAAGCTTCTTCAAACGTGAGCCTTCAGTGCTATGCTTCGTTATCAATTTGTAAATCAGGTCTTTCTTCAAAGAACCCTCATCATATCCATCTCGTGGATAGGTTAAATATTGGTACATGTCTTTCCTCTCTATAGACCATAATCAGAACGTCTGCGGATGGTTGCTTTTGGTTGTGAATGTTGCGAGTAAATCGCATAACGCACCGCATCCAGCACGTCGTCATTCTCTTTCACTGGCTCGCCTGTCTTTTCGTTCCAGATGTATTGATAGACCTCATCTTTGAACTTGCTGACCTTGTTTGATACAACAAAAAAGCGCCCAGTTTTCATCAGCTTCGCTACTTCTTCAATACCAGACAAGACTGCTTTATTAGCGTTAAACGTCTTTAATTGCTCTCTTTGGAATCTTGCAACGTGTTCAGGTCGTGCGCTATCTGCCCAGAACGTAATATTCCCGTATCGTACCTTGATATTCTTAGCGAGGTCTACCCAAAAGTCTATCTCTTTGTACTGATGCGCGTGTTCCTCTAACAGATAAACCGAACCGTCTGAGGTTTCTCCGATAACAACGATAGAACCAAAGTGTTCATATCCCCAGTCAACACCAGCATAGACTTTAGTTATATCTTCTGGTACGTTATCCACAAACATATTCTCGCTAAAATTACGATATACAACGCCCTCACCAGTCACCCACAAACCAAGGATGTCTCGGTCATAAAATACACCAGCTGGTGTGGCATTCTTGATATTCTCGCGGTATCTGTCAGACATGAATGTATTATCATCTAGCTTGAAATGAAAGTCTATGATCATATCGTCGCCAGAGTTGATATAATCCCGTCTGAGCCAGTGTGTCGGGATGTCTGGGTTGCTATCCCAAATAATCCTAGCGCCCTCTCCTGAGCAACGTGAGATAATTTCTTTGAATACTTGTTCATTAGCAAGAGACGCCTCGTTTATGTAAGCTCCAAAAGCAGTGAAACCACGGGCACGCTTTAACCCAGAAATAGAACCAGTATAGACTTGAACTACCTTTACACCACCAAGGGTAAAAGCTCCATGCTTGTCGTATTTGAGTTCAATATCAAACATGTTATATAGTTCCTGAATGATATTGTTTTGTATCGATGTTGAAGATGTTCCAGCTAAGATATACATCGGTTCATCAATATCTAACTTATCAGCTATTGTTCTAACTCTATCAATCTCGTTCATAAAAACGATGTTATCTACAACGGTTTTACCTGAACGTTTCGCTCCATGAAGTCCACAAATAAAGAAATCATCATTCAATACTCGTGTAAGTACTTCCTCTTGTCGTTTAGTGAATTTACTTGTCATTAAAAGCACCTCTCAAAGCCTTGGCAAAGTCTCTCAATTTATCATCTTGTTCATTATCTACACCGATTTGTGATTTAAGTTTTTCGATTCGTAGTTTTTGTTCCTCAGTAACAAGAGGAGAACGTGTGAGCTCGTCGTAGGTTTTAATCATGCTCTTAAGCTCTGACTGAGCCCTTGCCATTGCAGTTAATGCCTTGCCTTGCTTATCCCATGCTGTGTGGATTTCGTAGTTTTCTCCACCTTTAGCTGTACTAGCAATCAGCATAGTAGTGGTATCCTCAACATCCTGCACATACAAAATACGCTGAGCATGCAAAAGATTAGCATAGGTCAGTGTGATATTTTCCCAAAGGATGTCAATGGGAGACATGGCCCTTACTTCATCCACAAGCTCAGAGATACCGTCAGGGAGGAACCGTCTTCTTAAGCCGTGAGTCACGGCGTTTGAGTTCCCTTTAGGGGCTCCGTGACCCACAGCATTCTTATTTCCTTTTGGAGCTCCTCTTGGATTTTTGGAACGTTCCGTATTTTTCTTTTGGAGCGTTCCTTTTACTTTATGCTCCCATCCATCTTTACTTTTCCAACCTCGGACAGTGCCAGCTGAAACACCCAATCGCTCAGCAATCTCAATCAGCTCAATGTTTCCATTATTCTCTGAATAGATTTCAAATGCTTTGTCTCGGTTGGGGTCTCTTGCTCTACCCAAGACTAAACCTCCTGTATTTGTTTGTTTGGAAAATAAAAAAGCCACACGATGTGTGACCTTTTCAAGACCTCTCACTGCGAATTAAAATCGCAATTGGAACGACAGGACTCGAACCTGTGACATCTTAATTCCCTAAACAGGACTTAATCCGTCTACCATATATCCATTAGCTAGCATGAGACTACTGCTTTAAACGAGTGACTTTGGATAACTTATAGTTTATTATCTTGTCCACAAATATTCCTACTTGTATCACTCATGCACGATTGGTTAGACCAATCACTCCTTACATCACAAACTACTAAGCCATTTTTCAATTAACGAAGACCCCGCTAAAAGTCTAAGCTGCTTTACTCTTTGACTTTACTCTTATCCTTGCGAGACTTGAGCAGGCAATCTAATTGCCGAAGTACACTTTCGTTTGTGACGGGCGATGACTTTTGCTTTTTTTGAGTTTTTTCTATCTTGAATAGCTTTTAAAATATAAAAATCATCTTTCATCTATCACAGACACGCATCGCCATGTGTTTCATTCTCTTTTGAAGAACAAAATGCACAGCGCCTGCTTGTTATCGATTGTTTTGCGGACAATCAACTCACCTTACATACTTTTGGGAGGCGCCCAATTTTTGTAAGATATGGTATTAAGCTCTTGTTGCACCTCGAACCAAATACCTCTTTCCTCTTATAGACTCGTTTCACAGCCAAACTGCCACGTTTGCATTTCCTCAGCACCTTGCCGTTGGAATCTCCCTGCTTTAACTTCGCCCACCTATTCCAAAATTGAAATAGTTAAGATTAAATTGCTTAGATTGACCATTTCTGGCAGGATGTTTGATAGATTTAAAAACATCCTTTTCCTGAGTTACCACAGATTATCTAGGCTAAGCCCTAAAAATGCAAGACGACTACTACCTTGCGTGTTAATTAGTAATCAATTTGAAAGCTTTCCTTTTTTAATTTTTTTGTAGTCTTTAACGGCGATGCCCGGAATCGAACCAAGGGAAACATAGGAGAGAAACCACTTGCCTGTCACCGCCAAAACGAGACCGAAGTCTCGAAAAAATATAATAAAGATAAAGGAGACATCAATGAACGAAATAGAGGGAGGGACTCGAACCCTCAATGCCTTTACGACACCCTGATTTCAGGTAACCATCTGCCAAATTCTGAGACCTCTATCTCTAATTATTGACAATACTATTTTACCATGTAAAATAAGCCATTTCCTTGCAATTTACTTGCAAATATCTCCCAAAATTTTACGAAAGACAATTAATTTACCTTTTCGATAGGCTTCCGCAAATTCCAAAGCACCTCTACTAAGCATGCGATAAAACTCACTTTCAGAATAGCCTAAGTCCATATAGATTGCCTTGTCTGATAATTGGATTTTCATATCCATGTACTTCTTTGCTATAACCTGCCGAACGTATGGATCCATTATGCAGTTGACTGCTCTCTCAATCTCTAAAACCTCTGCTTCTGCATCTACATGTCTAATAACCATATTCTCTGTAGCTGTGTTCTTACCAGTAAATGTCTTTGGCTCAAATGAGTAGGTCGTTGTGATTTTAGGCAAATACTCAGCGCCTGCCATTCGGACATACGAGCGATAACTCTCTAGAACATCATAGACATTTTTCTTGGTGAATTGCACGTCAACCTTTTTTAATAACCTCACAACATAGCTCCTTTATGATATAATATTTTTATCGGGTATATCACAAAGGAGTCAGCTGTGCTGGCTTTTTTATTTTATTCTTTATTCGTGATCACACTACCTGCACCGTTAACAGTGACCCAGCCATGCTTCTCTCTGGCTTCTGCTTCTTTCATCCGGATAAGATTATCTGTGATTGAATCTGACTTAGCTTTGTTGGCCTTAGCTTCACCTTCTGCTTTGATGATACCTGCATCTGCTTCTGCTTGAGCTTGAACTTTCTTGGTATCGGCTTCAACCTTAGCTTTCTCCTGTTCCTGTTTAGCTGTATCTATTTCCTTTTGTTTGACCGATTCATTTTTGATTGCTGCTTCAATCTCGTCTCCTGCATCTTGGTCTGTAATCGTGAAAGATACAAACTCTAGATCATAAGACTCAAATTTTTCTTTAAGAGCTTTATCAATCGCCTCGTAGACTTCAGTACGCTTGTCACCCAGCACATCATAGATATCGTAATTACCTGTTACCGATTCAATAGCACGCTGAACGGCAGGAGATACTACACTATTATTCACGTTTTCTAAGTCTGTGTAGTTAGAAAATACCGTCATGGCTTTTTCCTTATTAACACGATATTTCACATCGATATTAGTATTCAACCATTGACCATCTTTTGTCTGAGTCGTGATTTTCTCCATTGTTTTTGTTTGAACAGATGTCGATAAGGTGTAGACTTTGTCAATAAATGGCATTTTTAGATGATATCCTGTTTGCAGGGTGTTTTCTTGCACACCTCCAATTGCGCTAACCTTAACCCCAACTGTATTAGCTGGGATACGCTTCATAGCCGTAAGACGAAAAATTCCAAGTGAAGCAACAGCTGCAACTGTAATGATACCGCCTTTAGCAAGTCTTGTAAGTGTCGTTTTTCCTGTTTCATGATTGTATTGTGTAAACATTGTTTTTACTCCTTTTTTTAATTATTTTCCCATCAAAAACTAGTGTTATTGTACCTGTACCATCTTTGTGTTTAGATACTAAAGCACGACAATCTGAGCCTAATTCAATACCCTCAACTGTGATACTGCGCTTTATCCTGTCAACATTGATGATTGTTCCCATTAAAGTTTTAATTCTCATGCTCCATCTCCTCAATCAGCCAGTCAAGGTTCTTTCTGGTTTTCTTCAGGTCTTCAAGACCGTTTTTCTTCTGAAATCGCAGTTGATACTTCAAGGCATTTCCAAGATAAAATCCTTTCAGCTGTTCTGGTGTCATGAAGTTTCTTAAAGCATCGATAGATTCCATGCCGTATCTTCCTTGGTAGTGGTTTGGTTTGTTTATGTTGTCTGTCATGTTAAGTCCTCCTCATAAAAATCATATCATTGTCAAAACTCCAAGGATGCTGTTGAATTTCTTCTTTCCCGACAGGTATTTTATAATGATAGACCACCGCTCTAATCAGATGAAGTGGTCTGTCTAATTGGCATGCTATTTGTCTACAGCTCATGCCCATTTTTCCAAGTGTTTCTATATCGTATTTTGAAACATCCCATTTATTTTTTCTGCGAGGTAGTCCGAGTCTGTTTGCTTTTATAATCACTGCGTCTAAACTTCGATTTAATATCTTAGCTAGCTGGCTCAAATCTTGAACTTTTTGATAATAGCGCCGTAAAATTCTTATTTCTTCATCCTGCCAATGGCGTTTTATAAACTGACCTTTTCCTTTGTTGATTATCTCAGACTTACATCGGACAGAACTAACTGTACGACCTAAAAAATCAGCGACTTCTTCAACTGTACTTTCATTATCGTTGTGGGCTAGTAAAATATAATCAACCTCGTCTTCCGTCCATCTACGTCCTGCCATAATGTTTATACGCTCCATGTAAATAATAAGTGCCATCTTTGCGCTTGTTTACGTAATACGTATATTGCCCATCTGGACTAGCGTAGGAAATCTGCTTCTCTCCTGCCCAGATACCATTGTCACGCATCATATGGCAATTCTCCATAATCCATTCTACGTCAGGCATCTAGTAACTCCTTATTTTCGTAGATGTTGCCTACAACCTCACAATCATTATGGCGTAACCACAATTCACATCCGTGTTGTTTAGATTCAAGACGATACGCTCCACCGTAATGCCTTACAACCTCGTAATAAGTCGGTTCAGAATAGACATCCTTAGACATTTTGACTATATCGCCTTCAAAGATAATATTGCCATTCCTATCAACCATATCTGTTGATTGCATGAGGATAACGTCTTCCCCGTTTCGCTCATCTTCAAATTTTAACGGAACTGATGTAGAGCCATTGCTAAACTTCCCTATGATTTCTTTTCTGACAAATGAAATCATCAGTATTTCATCAATCATTTTTTCTGCTAACACATCCCACGCTCTAAATTTCGCTATCATCCCAAATCCTCCTCTTTCACAAAGCTACCATCAATCCAACGACCTTTTCGGTCTTTGATTTCTTGGTAAGCCAGTTCAAAACATTCCTCAAAACTATAACCAAGCGATTTACTGATTGATTTTAAGTAACCAATCGAACTTACTAGACTATCTCTACACACGCTCTTTTCTACCAAATTGTGTGTAAGTTGGAAGTCACTAATATTAGAGTTCAACCATTTTAAGCATTCCGTGACGTCTTTTATTTTGATTCTCTCAGAGTCCTTGAAAATCTTATGCACATCCACTTTGCTCAGCAAGGCAAGACCGACAATCACGACTGCGCAATCTCCGATGCTATCCTTGGTCAGTTTCTCATTCTTCTTGAGATAGCCTGCGCATAACTCACCGAACTCTTCACTGAGTTTTAGTGACTGCTTGTCTAACCGTCCACCGTTCTCTAAATCACGGTCAATAAACCATTGTTTTACATTTTCTAGTGTGTTCATGATAACTCCTAAAATAATTTTATTTTCTTCTCGTAAACATCAAGTCTCTGTTTAGCAATATTGAAGATGTCTCTATCTAACTCGCAACCTACATACTCAAAACCTAATTCTTGACAAGCGATTAAACTACTTGCTGAACCAACATGAGTATCAAGAATCTTGTCTCCGTCTTTTGCGTAAGTTTGAAGTAACCAAAGATAAAGATTTATCGGTTTTTGTGTCGGATGAATTCTAACCTCATTCAATGCCTTGTTTCCTTGTTGTATATGACCTTCAGAGATTGATTTACCTTGCATCATACCATTCCACATATATCGAAATAAGCGTATGCTGTCATGTAAACTGCAGTATGCTATCTCACAATCTGAGAAACTGGACTGACCATTAACTTTATCCCAAACAATACGGCCAGACCTAAAAGAGTAGTCGAAGTAGTTCACACCCTAAATGATTTGATTTTTTGAAACTCTAAATAACTCATCAAAATAATCTCTATTTGGAATTTTCCACTCTGATGTTTTGCCATACAGTCTATTGACGCCAATCGGACTGACTTTTCGACCATAGTATTCTCTTTTTTCTGGACCAGAAAAATATGGAGGATCTACAATAGCTAAATCAAAATAATTATCAGGATATTTTTTCATGACGTCCATACAATCTTCGTGAAGAAATAATTTCACAACATCACCTCATCCCCAACTCTGATCTTATCCCACTGTTCTCTAGTAACCACGAACACCCCGTAATCACGTATCGTAAGCGTGTATAGCTTGCCATGCCGTCCTTTCTCGACGACTTTACCGAAAATCTCAGCGCCTACATTATCAGCCTTGTAGATAACCATAGGCTTCTTCTCTTCCAATTCTTTAATCCTGTCCATCTGCCAGATGTTTAGTCCAGCAGATAGAAGAATCCAGATTGCGATAAATCGTTTCAATCTGTGACCTCCTTACTCTTCTTCGTCCATAATTTCATTAAACTGCTCCTCGTCAATAAGTCCACGGTCAATCATTTTTTGGAGCGTCAATTCAATTTTTATCAATCTGTTCAATTCTTTGTTAGGCAACGTAGCCATAATAACTTCTTCCATCACTCCACCTCCTCAAAATAACTGTGGAATTTACTTAAATTTATAACAGCGACCTCTTCAACTGAATGTTTTTCAATGTCAAAGTCTGGATCATTTTTTCCAAACTCTTTCTTTATCGCTTTTTCGGCCAGTGAGGGTAAAGCGAATATACTTGCTCCGTTTTTTAAGGCAAGCGCTTGACCGTGTTTATTTACTATTCGATAACCCACATCAAACGGTCTGATTTCCCTCGGGACTTTTATGCATTTACTTTGATTCTTCATTCCTTCTTCAAGCGTTTGTATCATCACTCAACCTCCTCAATCTCAACACCTTCACAATCGAAAACCCAGCCGAAACCAGCTTCTTCTAGTTCTTTTTTTGTAAAGAAACTATTGTATGTTAGAGAAAAATACATTTTCCCATTTCCATCTTTTACAAAGTAGTGCTTTGTCGCTCTAAACTTCACTACATATTGCTTATCTTCCTCAATCTCGTAGCCGTCAAGCCATGCACGAGCAACTAAATCAAATGGTCTTTCTTGCATAAACCATTTCCTAACTTCATCGTTCGTGAAATCAAATTCGAATAATTCTGCCACGTCTTTACAAGCTTTTCTAGCTTCCTCAATCCATTCAGCCACAAACTGCGGTACTACGACTTTCTGCGGTTCGTCTAGTTGTTTGATTGTATCGATGATTCTGTCTGCATCAATACAATTGATAAACCTACTTTTATTTTCTTTTAAGACGTTACAATAATCAATCAATTCCTTAAGTTTCATCTTAGCTTCCTCCATAAATCAAATAAACTGCAATAACTACCTGAGCCATGCTTGGCGAATAGCCAATCCAATCATCAAACTCCTTAGATTTTGGCAACCAACACTTAGTAGCTCCCAAACCATAGTCGGTAGGCTTTTCATCAGCGAAGATGCATTCCATCGCTCCTATAAACGTCATACCATCTTCTGTCATTTCCCAAAAATAGTTCGCCCGGTCTTTCACCGCTTGTGGTAAATCTTGCTTGGGAGGTTTGGGTTTCCCGCCTTCTACCGTCCAGTTGTATACTGCATTAACTTTTTGCTTTAAATCTTCCATCATCTTCCAACTCATTTATTCTCTTCTTCCAGTTTTTCACTTTCTTTTTAAGTAAATCACGTTCCTCAGACCTGCTAAAAGCAAGCGATTTAACACACAGCTCAGATAGTTTCACTATCCTTGCCTCCGTCTGCTCGATTGTGCGTTTCAATCCGTCGATCACAATCTGTTTATCGTAATTCATCTTCTAAAAATCTTTCAATAGCTTCTCTGTATGAGACTTCCACCAGACCGTCCAAGTCGTTCAGGGCTTCAATATAGTCTGGACGCCCTTGCCCATACTGCTCTTTCAAAAATTCAACAAAGAGATGAATTTCCTGATAGGTTACTCCAACCATTACACTTCCTCTAACCCCCCACGCCTGCCAAATTGTGAGCAAGGCAAGCGTGAGTGAAATTCTTTGCGCCATTCGTCCAAAGTCACATAAGTGTCACTGACGCATTTTCTAGTTCGCAGTTTTACAAGAATGCACGGCTTGTTGGTTTTTGAGTTGTTTCCAAAATGGAAATAGTTGGTTTTGGTTATTTTGATTTTTCAACAGCAAACATGTCCTCGAATTCATCTGTCTGCTCTTTAAATTTCATCGGACTGTCTGCTTTGAAATAAAATCCGTTTGCATCCAATTCATCTTTAACCCCTGTCGCCCAAGACAAGAAAATTGAGCCTTGGCAGTCAGGACAATTCATGAATTTAAAGTGAGACGGGACTTTCCACCGCTTCGCACATCCGCAAAATGGACATTGTAAATCAACATCTACCTTCTCACTTAGTTTCTGCGAAACCGCTGTACCTCTGCTAAATTTTGCTGAAAACCTGTCTGTGACTTCTTTGATATTGACATGATCGATTTCAGCTATTTTTTCAGCATCATTTTTTAAAACTGTCTTTGTATCCCCGGGCTCTTTCAGACTTAAATCCTCAAGAATTTCATCAGACCCTGTAACCATTTGATAGGCTTTGAATAAGGTTTGATAGTCAAGTTCCTGCGCTCGCTCAAAGCTCAATTTTACGTCATCTTGTTCAATATAAATTTTCATTCTTTCCTCGCTTTTTTAAACTTAATAATCACTTTCAATCACCTAGAATGGCAAATCATCATCACTGATATCCAATGGATTTGTAGGTCTGCCAAATGGATTATTGTCTCGGGTGAAATCAGGAACTGGATTTGTTGTGTTCCCCTCAAAGAAACTACCTTGTTGCCCGTAACTATTTCCATTTTGGAAATTGTTCCCTGTGTTATTTCCGTTTTGGAAAGAACTGCCCTGGTTGCTGTAACCCTGTTGCTGATAACCACCATGATGATCTTGATGGCCTTGATTATTTTGCTGACTGTTACGGCTTTCCAACAGTTTAAAATTACTAGCAACAACCTCTGTGACATAAACACGTTGGCCTTGTTGATTATCATAGCTACGTGTTTGAATTACTCCTGTGATACCAATCAATGAGCCTTTTTTAGCCCAATTAGCAAGATTTTCAGCTGACTGTCTCCAGATAACGCAATTGATAAAATCAGCATCACGCTCTCCAGCCTCGTTCTTAAACGGACGATTTACAGCAAGAGTAAATGTAGCAACCGCAATATTAGATTGCGTGTATCTCAGTTCGGCATCTCTTGTAAGTCGCCCTACTAAAACAACGTTATTTATCATTTTGCACCTCCTCTACTTCTGATACCTTGATTTCATTTGAACCAAACTTTAATAAGTCGGTGTATCGTTTCACAAACTTAATAGCGGCCATAAATGAATTTTCTGCATTGATTTCTGACCCCAAATCAAGATCTGCAATTTTACCACTGACATAAAAACATCTCATAGATCTGACTCCTTCCTGTTGACCAACCTTTTACATTTTCAATCAGTTCATTAAATTTCATCGAGCATACCTCTTACTGAAATATTCACGTTCTAAGCTATCTAGCCCCGCTTTTAAATACTCGATAGAGTAAATAGCAAGGCTTTTCTTTTCAATTTGTGTGAGAGGCCTATTAGCCTCCTCAAACTCTAAAATAAGTTGATACTTTCTAAATTCCACCTAACCCTCCAAAGTTTCAAAGCTGATAAAGTTATCCTCAAGCCATTCTTGCAACTGGTTAAGCTGAGATTTTCCACCATGCAATGTCAAACGCAAGTTAATTGTTAAAGGCTCGCTAGGTTCAAATTTTGCCACCTCTCGCGCATTATTTTGAGGTTCTGGTGTAATTGTACCCTGTTCCAAAATCTCGCCTGTTTCGGCATCGTAAGCCTTGATATTCGCATTAGCATTTTCCTTTGCCAATTGAGCAATTTCTTCAAGTCGTTCAGCTTCTGCTTTTTCTTGAGCCTCTTTCTGCTCTTTGCGTGCGATCTCAGCATCACGATCTGATTTCATCATCTTGAGAATATCAACAAGGCTCTTACCATCTTCAAGATGTCTGATATAGCTATCAGCTGGCAAATCGTACTCTTGAGCTTGTTCTTGGATAGCTTGCTTGTTGGCCTTGTTTTCTTCCAGGGCATCAAATTCTGAGAGCACTAAGGCATCCATTTCATTAAGTGTTGTATTTTTTAGCTCATACTTGCCTGTTTTAAAATATTTCTTGAGGCTGTACTCATCGTATTTGTCAGCGAATGTTGATTTTTCAATCCCTGCGAACATACACCTATCCTCAAAGGTCGTCCGAACGACATCCACGCGCAACAATCGTTCATGTTCATCAATATCATCTCTGATTTTTCTAAGTTTTTCTAATAGCTCACCTAGTGGAGTTCGTGACTTGGCAAGTAGTTTTTCAAATTCATCAAGAGGATTTTTGAAATTCTTAGCAATTTTCTTACGCTCTGCATCTAGCCCATCATCAAGAGCTTTATACCGTGTAATTTGATCTTTAATCTCTTTATAGTCAAGCTCATCAATTTTTTTATCTTCCAGCTGCGCAACAGCTAAAGCAATAGCTTTGTCAAGACTATCAAAGTCAAGAGTGATTTCCCCTGGCACATAAATTGGCTTAATGTTTTCTAATTCACTCAAAGTTACATCTTTTACCATGTCTTATACTCCTTGTTTTTCGTATGCTTTTTGAATTTGTTTAGTGAGATATTCCATCACTATGTTATAGCCATCAACTGGCACTTTGTGGAAATCGTCTATTTGGTACTTGCTCAATACAAAATTTGCAACTGTATCAAATGGCGCTCCCTTAATCGTCGCAATCTCTTCAACGTTCTTGATGATTTCTTGATACTGAATGTTATCAATGTACCTTACTTGTTGTTCTTGAGCTTGCTGATTGTTTCGTTTCTGTTGCTGATTATTCTGCCCTTGTTCTTGGCTTTCTTCTACTGGATACTCATCAATATCTTTTTCACCAATCGCAAACAACCCCTGTAAGGCATATTTTCGAGCGTATGAGCTGACTGCACCTGTCCATTGTGGATCTTGCATTTGTTTAATCTGGCCTTTTTGAGTATTAAATACTGGAACTGAACTCATTTCAGCGTATGCTGTTGATTGGTACCTCTCGTTTCTCTCATCATTAAAAGCTACGGCTGTTGCTTTTACAAAGATTTTTCCAACAAGCTCAATGAGTTCATCAGTTACGATTACAGACCAATCGCTTTTTAGCTCTTTGAAAGTTGTATAGATGTCCTCGGCATTTCTAAATGCGTACTTTACATCTTTGGATTTCTTTTTTTCTAATTGCATTTTTTGCTGCAACTCTGGGAAAGTTAAACTTGCCATTTTCCTCCTCCTTTAAAAACTCTGTAATTCCCTTATTTTAGCCCAAGGTCCAGCAATTCGTTTTTTTCTTCATGATTGGCCAAAAACCACACACGGTTTTTAAGTTCAATTCTAGTCATCAGCGTCTCCTTTGCTCTATCCCAAATGCTTTGCATAGCGTGATCTTCGTGGTTCTGGTAAGGCTAATGGCTCAGGGCGTAAGCCTACAGGTGGTTCATTGTCGTAGGTAAAACCCTTGAACTCTCTACGGATATTCTTGCGGATTTCTTGACGCTGTGCCTCTCTACCACGTTCGTATGCATGGTTGTAGCCTTGGATAATCATAGACGCAAATTCTTGCTCTTCTCGTCTCTCTTCTTCCTCTCGTTGTTCTTGCATTTTGATGTGACGATAAAGTCCCACAAAACCAAGCAGCAAGGCTCCAACGCCCATTAACTGGTCTAAAATCGGTGGTTCAAACATTTTTTAATCTCCTTACGCTCTTAATTTTCGTACTTCTTTCTCTAACTCCAAAATTTCATAAACATCATTGACATCATACATAATATCTTTTCCTTGCTTACGAAATCTTAATCCTTTGCGTTCTAACTGCTTAACATAGCCATGAGTAAAGCCGAACTTCTTCATCAAAGCTTGTTGATTGATTGGCATGCGATCATTCTCTAACTGCTCCTTGACCTGCTTTTCAGCAAAGGCCAACAATTGATTCGTGAACAATTCAGCACTTTCGCCGTCCAATCGTAATTGTAGCGTTATACCTTCCATCTTTTTACATCCTCTCAACTATGCGGGCAAGCATTTTTGTGATATAATGATTTTGATTATTTTAGTATGCGCCTGTTTCCGTCAGGCGCTTTTTTTGTTTTATCTTAATTCATCTATGCTGACTTCCAGTGCATCAGCGATTTTGCACATGTTCTTAAAAGAAATACGCTCGGTTTTGATATTTCTGATTGTATTTGGACTAATACCAGCTTTTTCAGCTAATGCCTTCTGTGTCATCCCTTTTTCAATCAACAAATGCTTAAACTTCTTCCACACACATTGCTCCTTTCCCAATATGTTGTGTTTTAAACATATAAAAACACTATATATTGTTATTTAATTTAGATTATGCTATAATCATTCTTGACTAGGACCTCTCACCGTTTTAGTCAAAATTCCAACAGAAAGGAGATGTAATATGGATTCTAATAAATTTATGGAAGTTGTTTCAAAACACATAGATCAAAATTTTAATTCAAACAATCAATTAGTAGAATACGTTGTATCTGAATTAAGTTCGTTAGATTTAAACCTCAATACTGAACAAACTCAACATATTGTCAACATTATTGAATATGTGTCAAAATCAACTTCTAAAAGTACCATTGTTACTTTGGTAAATTCCATGATAGAACTTGGGTTTCTAAAGAGCGACAACTAATTTTCTTTGTATCCAGAGTTGTTATCAGACTTTCGGAATCAATAAAAAAACTATGTGGTCTTAAAAGTTTTTCTACTAATTTAGGGTCTCCCTTTACAAAGGTGGACTCTTTTTTTCCACTATACGGATATCGTCTTGGTCTCATTTCTTTCTCCTTTGTATTTATTTTCTACCCTCTCTTTTATTTATTTAGAGAAGTAGGACTGGTTGTCTTTTAATATTTATTGTTATTTAATACTTGTTGTTAGTTAATATTTATTAGTGCCCAAAATCTGACATCTCACTTTCTGACATCTCACTTTCTGACATCTCACTTTCTGACATCTCACTTTCTGACATCTCACTTTCTGGAATGTCAGAATTATAATTCATAGACGCCTTTTTAATAGACAGGTTTAATCTCTGTTTCATAATATCGAATTGGAAATCAGATATTTTTACATCTGAAAAGAATCTGAATATATGACTCCCTCCATTTCCAGGAGGTTTTTTTCGGATTTTTCGCAAATACCCAGCCTCTTCAAAGATTTTGAAATATTTATCGATTGTCTTCCGATTAACACCTTTTCGCTTGGCTATCTCCTCTGGATAGACTTGCCAGTTTGGGTGATTAGCCAGCACCACCATCATAATACCAATAGCTGTAAAATCCATCGCAGGGTCGTTGATAAAGCTATTACTAACAGCTGTGTAGTTATCAGTTGGATTCTTGAAAGATGAATTGGCAATCTAAATTTTTAAAGTCTGTCATACGCTCTCCTTTCTATTTCTAATCTCCATTTCTGCTATAATATAGTCAGAAAGGAGGTGATTTTATGAAATCCTTTAAAGAATTTCGAGAATCTTTAACAGCTGAAGATATGCAAGCTATTGCTGCTAAAGCTAATGAAGCTACTAAACAGATTGACCATACAGACGGATTGCAACTTGGGATGGTCAGTAGTTTAACTTCTGCAATAACTACTATTGAGTTACTTGAGAAGTATCATGAATGGCTTCATAGCTAAGACGCTTGAATTTTTCTAAGTCTATCTGAAAATTGATAGGCTTTTTTATTTTCCCACTATACGGATATCGTCTTGGTCTCATTCCGTTCTCCTTTCTAACCTGTTAGATGTTCCTGATTAAGGAACTTGTTGATAAAGTACTGCTGACCCTTGCCAGTGACTTTAGTTGTTGTATTGACAGTGGTGTGACCGTCAGCATGGTTGATATTTGTCTTTTTCAACTCAAACAGACCTAACTGCATACTTTTCTGTGTTGGTTGGTTCCAAGACTCTCCACGGCGACTAATGAGGTAGCCGTTAGAGCGTAACCACTGGAAGAGCTTGTTTTGACCAATGTCAATCCCATTCTGTTTCAAAATTTTAGCTAGTTCACCGATTAGACAAGATGACTTACTTGCACTTACTGCGTCTGCAAATAACACCTTAGGACGGTCAACCTCAATCTGAGCCTCTAGCTTGTGGACTTTCTTATCCGCCATGAGCAAGGCTCTTGCCATAATCTTCTCAGGACTGTTGAAGTCTTTTTCTACTTGAATGAAGTACTGTCTGACTTCTTTACCTTTGTCAGTTCGCTGAATCATGGCAATTTCTTTAGCCATGTCTAGTTTGATGATGTGGTCTACTTTGTTGTGACCCCCTCGTCCTGTTTGCTGCTCATTTTTGAGAAGCAAAAAATCTTGATTTTCTGTAAAGCCGTATTCAATCATTCTATTGAACCAGTCGGCATATTTTGTTTTGACTCCCAGAGCTTCATGAAGTTGTCTTCCAGAAACAATAGGCTCATGACTATCATTAAGTGTAACGTTGATAAGTTCGTTCATAATGTTCCTTTCTAAATTTGGTATAATGAAATAAAAACGATTGGAGAAATCTTATGGATTATCAAATTCTTATTCAACCTGCAATTAGTGTCATTCTTGCAATAATCTCAGGTTTATGGTCATATATCGCATCAAAAGCTAACAATAAAGCTGAGATTGAAAAACAGGCCAAAGAACATTCACATATCGTAGAGAAACTTGAAAAAGAATTTCATTATCAGATAGATACTCTCAAACAACAACACGCCTTGGAACTTGAAAAAGTCAAACAAGCTCATGAATTACGGTTACAAGAACTTGAAAAGGTATCTCAGATTGATACTGAAACCGACAAGGCTATGAAGATGAATGATCTTATCTACAAAACTTTTACAGGTGAAGTTAATTTGGACAAAGCTTTAAAATTAGCTGATAAAGCTAACAATCACAAACAAAACCTAAATAAAAAATTTATTCAAAAGACCTCTAAAAAATCATAAATCAAATTTATTTCTAACTCTTTCAAGCTCATCATCTTGTATTTTTTTATACTCGTTGATGCGCTTTTTTCTATCTCTTTTGCTAGCGTAGTACGTGGCAAAACCAATAATAAGATTGATTACGACAACAAAGTAAAACCATGCTAGTTCATTCATCTTCCCCTCCTACTCCAGCACCTTACTGCCGACTACCAATCGTTTAACAACAACGTCCATCTCCTTAAATTCGGCATTCTCTGCACAGTAGCGGACGCTCTCGCTGATGATGTGACAAATAGATACGCCGTACTCGTTCGCCAACTCCGTAGCAATCTCCCAGGCATCTTTGTCAATCCGTGTTACTTTTTGCGCTGCGTTGTTCATACTATTTCCTCCTACAACATATCTTCCACCCTACACCCTAGCGCCTTGGCGATGACCACCGCCTGCGACAGCGTCACTGCCTTCAGGTCGTTCTCGATCCGTGACAAGGTCGTGTAGTCTATCAAGGTTCGCTTGGCAAGTTCACGCAAGCCCAGCTTTTGAGCCGTTCTCAGCTCCCTCATTTTCGCTCCATACATTGACTTTTTCCTTTCTACTAATAGGTCTTTTCAAAACTGTTGGTACTTGTCAACAGTTTTGATAGAATTATTCTATCGATTTTTGAAAAAGTTTGACCTTCTTGACGTTTATTTCTTGTCTACGTTTCGTGGACAAATAGGTGTAAATATATCGCCGATATCCTTGTTAAAGTAATCAGCGATAGTAAACATTTCATGAATATCAAATTTTCTATTATCAAGTTCCTTTTGACCGTAATTATTGGTAGAAATACCAAGAACACCTGCCAAATCTGATTGATTCAAACCCCTTTCTTTGCGTAATTGGATTAGCTTCATTTGCAAACCATAATCACCTCCTATTCATTTTAAAAAAACCATTTCCAGATGAAGTACACCCAGATAAAGCCAGTTAGCGTCCAGCAAACCACATTCCAAAATTTCTTCTTGTCTTTCATGACAAATCTTTCGAGATATGCTATACTAATAGTGAGCTTTGGGGCTTTCGCCCCGCTCACTCCACTTCTTACTTGAAGAAGTGTTTGATTAGTTCAACGCTCGCGGTAACAACCGTCGAGATAACTAGAGCCTTAGGACCGTCAAGCCATGGCTCTTTTTTTGTTGCCTTTTCAGGCTTTTTGCGTCTCCGCATATCTCTTTTCCTCCTGTATTTATTTGATTGATTACCTCAACCATGATTTAATTATACCACCTTTCGTGGACTTCGTCAACACTTTTTTTACAATTTTACAAAAAAAGTTACAAAAAGTGGACTTTTGTGATATAATCTTATGTAAGAAAAGGAGTGAAATACTATGAATAAAGAAGAACTAGCTCTCTACATCGGAAACAAAATTAAAGAATACAGGAAAATAAACAATTGGACACAAACAGACCTTGCTGAAAAAATAGGAATCGGAAAAACAACTATTGGGAATTACGAAAAAGGTTATCGTTCTCCCAAAAAAGATACTATGTTTGACATCGCTAACGTTTTTGGAGTATCTATTGACGATTTATTTCCACCTATTCGTAAAGCAGACACCCCCACAGCGTCCCCAGATTTGCTCATACAGCAGATAACGGACAAGGTGGTACAATTAACCCCAGATAATAAAAAAATCGTCCTACGGACTTCTGAGGAGCTTCTGGAGAGGCAAAAAGCAAACGGCGAGATGTACACAGAGCAAAACGAAGAAGAAACGAAGAAAAACGAAGTATCGGAAGTTATCAGCTTGTATCAAGTTGAGGTAGTATCTGAGACGGCAGCAGCTTGTGGATTTAACTATGGATTTGGCTACGACGATACAGACAGAGAGACTATAGAGGTTGACGAGCAACCACCACGTCACGATATTGCGACTAAGGTCAGCGGAGACTCCATGCAACCTGACTACCAGGACGGAGATATTCTCTATTTAGTAGACAAGGGACTGACTACCTACAACGGAGATTTGGCAGTTATCGCATATGGAGACCGTTCTTACTTCAAGAAGATCTATACCGAAAACGGACGCTTACGCCTCGTATCACTCAATGACAAGTACGAAGACATCATCCTAGACTTCCCACCAGCCGAAGACACACACATCAAGATCTATGCAGTTGTTGGAGTGTATAGAGGGGAATAAAACCAAATTTAACAAAAAGCTTGACAAAAACAACAAAAGACTCTATAATTAAATTAATCTAAGTGAATGCTCCCCCCTGGGAGCCTAGAAGAGTCTTTGTATCTATACAGAGGCTCTTTTTGATTTACGGAGGAGAGATATGGAAACAAAACCTTTTAAAACATTTCGAGAGCAGATAGAACTCCTAAAATCTCGAGGGCTTACCATCCGAGATGAAAACAGGGCAATCAGCATTTTATCGACATACAGCTATTACGAAATCATAAACGGCTATAAAGAAATTGGTATTGAACAAGGAGAGAAATTTAAAGAGGGCGCAACATTTGAAAAACTCGTAGACTTTTTCCTCATGGACAAAAGCATACGAACAAATATCAATCTAGCATTACAAGAAATCGAGGCTCATCTTAGAACCGTTCTTTCCTACGTAGTCGCAGAACATTACACTGCAGACCAAAATAAATACCTTCAAAGAGAGAACTATGAACGAGGTGCTAAAAAATTCAAAGAGTCTGAACGTTCTAAGTTTCTACGTAAATGCTATAAAATCACCCAAGATAAGACTCAACCATATAAACATTATCGAGAAAAGCATGGCAACGTACCGCCTTGGATTCTTGTTAAAGGGATGACTTTTGGTCACCTAATCACTTTTTATAAACTACAAAAGTCGCATATAAAGACAGAAGTTATTCAGCGCATGACAGGACTAGACAAAGAAAATATAGATAATGATATTAAACAATTGTTTATCAATGTATTTTACTTCTTACTCTCCTATCGAAACAGATGTGCCCATCTTGGAAGAGTTTATAACTTCACAACAGAAAAGAACAAAATCAATTACAATAAATTCTTTCACAATCGATTGCACATCACAGAAGAAGATTACAAGAATGGGCAAGGACAAAACGGTTTGAGAACACTCATATTTTCCCTAACCTTATTCAAAACTTGGGGTCCGGTATCACCAGTTGGATTATTGAACTTCCAGATTATGGAAGCTATCAACTCCTATCTGTTGAAATATCCAGAAGATAGAGATTATATAAACCAACAAATAGGCGGTGAACTTATTCCTATCGTCTAAACAAAAAATCCCCACACTCGCCATCGCCAAATTTTGAGTGTGAGGATTTAACTTTCCATCTAGCAAGCAATGGAAAGGATGATAAAAAAATACAACTATAGTTTATCATAAGTTCTACACCTTTTCAACTATGCGGGCAAGCAATCGAAAAGAAAGGACTTTTTTATGATAAAAAAATACATCACAAAAAAAGGAGAGACTAGATATCTCTTTCAAACATATCTGGGCATAGACCCTGCTACTGGAAAAGAAAAGCGTACAACACGCCGTGGTTTTAAAACCATTAAAGAGGCAAAGGCTGCCGAACGTGACCTTCTCTTAGATGTTGAAGAGAATGGTTTTTCAAGCAATGAAGATTTCCAGAACCCTACTTTCGCTGAAGTCGCTGAGTTATGGCTTGATAGCTATAAAAGCACTGTAAAACCAACAACCTATCAGAACGTCAAGAAAAAACTTGATGTTATGATTGACTTGTATTTTACAGATATGAAAATCCAGCAGATCAGTGTAGCTTATTGTCAAAAGGTTGCTATCCAGTTAAGTAATCGCTATATCCTCTATGCCAATTACTACTCTGTAATCAGCCGTATTTTCAAGTATGCCACTTCTATTGACATTATTAAGTCAAATCCCTTAGACAAGATTATCAAGCCTAAAAATAGGCCATTGAAGACCAAAGAAAACTATTATACAAAACAGGAACTAACCGAGTTCCTTAAAGTTTACAAAGCAAATTGTAAGCCAGTAGACTACACTTTTTTCCACTTGCTCGCTTTTTCTGGTTTGAGAACTGGGGAGGCTATTGGGCTCATGTGGTCGGATGTTGACTTTGAAAATAAATCATTAAGTATTTCTCGGACAGCTGTCGTAATTGAGGACAAGCAAACTGTTCAGGATCCTAAAACCAAAAGGAGTAAGAGGGTTATCACTTTAGATAATGAAACTTTGAATGTATTGAAACTCTGGAAACGTCAGCAAATAAAAGAATATTTCCAAGTCGGCAAAGCATACCAACACGATTCGAATTATATCTTTACGAATGACATGGGAGGATGGCTTTTGGCTGCAACTATGAAAGTGAAGCTTAGCAGATTCTTTCGTAAACACAATGAGCTTAAAAAAATTACGCCTCACGGATTTAGACATACACACGCTTCTCTCCTCTTTGAAGCTGGTGTTGCAGCCAAAATCATTTCGGACAGATTAGGTCATAATAATGTTCAAACTACCCTTGATATGTATACCCACATCAACGATAATCAACGTGTTGAAGTCGTTAATCAGCTCATGGATTTCATCCGCTCCAGCTAAAAGTAGTGTCGTATTCAATTTCGTATTCACTTTTACTTAACACGCTAGAACCCTAATGATTTCAAAGGATTAGCAAGCTATGTACTATTATGGTATAATAAGAGAATGAACTATCTAAAAATTGATTTAAAAACAATTCGTCAGGAGTCAAAACATTTTCAGGCTGACACCCCCCGTCTCTTTCTCCTCTATATCCTTCCCAGTATGCTGGTCATCTTATCTGGTTTTCTTAATCCCTTATCTCGGATCCACGGGACTGTTTTAGAACAGCCATTTTTCAGCATACTTGGTCAAATAATTCAAGCCTACCTCTTTCCTCTACTAGTCTCCTTTATCGGGACTATTCTTTTGACCAGTTCCGTCTATGCAACACTGACACTCATGAAAGATTCTAAAACGGAGCCATCTGTAAAAAACAGCCTAGCTCTCTTTGATGAGGAGCGTTTTTCTCAAACCTTTTTGACCCTACTTCTCAAACGTTTCTATCTCTTTTTATGGAGTATCCCTAATTTACTTGGGATTTACTTCCTATTTTATAGTAGCTTTTTAGCCAAAAAATTCGTCACCCTACATCCTGAGTTTCCAAATCTAGATCTCTCATCAGTTGAAACCGAGCGTTTCCTCATGGTCTTTGGACTCTACTTTCTTGCAAGTCTCATCTTGATCATTGTAGGAAATATCCTCTATATTCCACAGTATTATGCCTATTCACAGGTGGAATTTCTTCTCTGTTATAGTCTAGACCTAGGACAGTCCTCACCAAGACGAATCCTAAAAACTAGCCGTTCCTTTATGAAGGGCTACAAGTTCCAGCACTTTGTCCTAGATTTACAGCTTCTTCCTTGGTACTTCCTCAATTGGATTACCTTTGGCATTGCTAGTTTTTTACTCCTACCTTATATCCAATGTACTAAAATCAGCTTTTATAGAGCAGTACTTAGAGCAGCACTTAGTAAAAAATACCAACTAAACTACCCCTGGTAGGGCTAGTTTCTCACTCCTACCCTACATTCAAATCAATAAAATAATTTTCTACCGAGCAGTACTGGCTCGAAAACGTCCAAAAGCTTGAAGGTTTTTCCCCTCAAGCTTTTTTCTATCAATGAGTTTCTCCGCCTACCAACTTGAGGTCCTGATCTCCATGTTCGATAATAGCGCCGATTGCCGCTTCTATCCCTCGCCTAATATCCACTAAACTCATAGCTGGGGTAGTCGGTCGATTCACCACCTGTTCCATCATATAAGGAATATGCATAAAACCTGCCTTAACATGGGGAAATTTCTTTTCTACCAAATAGAGAGCCTGATACATCAAATGATTGCAGACAAAAGTCCCTGCACTATTGGAAACAGAGGCCGGCAATCCCTCTTTTTTTATAGCTTGAACCATCGCTTTAATCGGCAAACTACTAAAGTAGGCCGGAGCACCATCTGGACGAATAGGAAGGTCAATCGGTTGATTACCCTCATTATCAGGAATGCGTGCATCGTCTTGATTTATGGCCACTCGTTCAGGTGTCAAACTAGATCTTCCACCTGCTTGGCCGATACAAAGGACAAAATCAGGTTGGTAACGACTCATATCTTCTTCCAATACTTGGGCCGATTTGTGAAAGACTGTTGGCACTTCTAGCCAGCTGACCTCAGCACCATGGATTTCAGCTGGTAAACCTTTAATGGCCTCCAAAGCTGGATTGACCTTTTCCCCTCCAAAGGGCTCAAAACCTGTCACTAATATTTTCATTTCTAACTCCTCAAAACTAATTCAATGAGACTTTTTTCTTAAAAACAAGTATAACATATTTCTCTTCTTCTGGAGCGAAAAGGACTAGAGAGGCTAGGATTGCTCTTTGATACTCAATGAAAATCAAAGAGCAAACTAGGAAGCTAGCCACAGGCTGTACTTGAGTACGGCAAGGCGACGCTGACATGGTTTGAATTTGATTTTCGAAGAGTATGAACTTATTTAAAGAGAAAAATACTAATCAAGGCCAAAATAGCTGGTCCTCCTTGCTTTAAAATAATTTTTTTATCTGCTATGAGAGAGCCATAAGCCGCAGCACCTATCACAAATAAAACAAAAATAGTCACAATTTCTAAATTCTGTGAGAAATAAATCCCATACAAGAGAAAGATACCTAGCAAAGCGTTATAAATCCCTTGATTTTTAAACAATGAACTTACTGACGGACGAGCCAGTTCTTCCTTTTCCATGTTAAAGACACGACTAGTCGCATCTGATTGCGTTGCAATACTTTCCAAATAAAAAATGTAAAAATGCTCCAAAGCAACAACCGTTGCTAAAATGATTGTAATAATTGACATCTATTTCTCCTTAAATTTCTATATTTTCAATACCTAAAACCAATTTATTTAATAAACGGCTGAGCTCTGTTCTCTCAGAATCTGTTAAGATACTTTCCATCGCTTCCTTAACCTTGATATGCTGCAGAGGCGGATTCATCACTAACTGCTCCTTGGCATACTTCGTAGCCTCTACCAACACTTCTCGCTGATTGTCAGGATTACGATGACGCTCCACCAAACCTTCCTTTTCCAAAATCTTGAAATGTCGTGTCAAGGCAGCCTGATCAATCTGCAAACGCTCCTGAACTGCCATTTGATTACAGGGAGAATTCTCCAGTAAAAACAGTAAAATCTGATACCGTGTCAAACTAATACCAAGCCTTTTTTCAAACAATTGCGTGCTCGCTTGCTCAGACAAGCGGAGTTGATAAAGCAGATCTTGAATCTCTATCATTTCTTCCTCTTTTCTGTTGATTTATCAACAATTGACTAATCAATTATAATATAAAGTAAAAATAAATTGCAAGGATTATGCTTCAATCATTACAAAATGGTAACTTTCATTCAAATTGACAAACAAAAAAACGAACGAGACTTGCTCCCTATCACGAAAGCTAGATCTCATTCGTCAAAATGATATTACCAAGTCTGGTTTATCCATTCATTGAAACGTGAACATGGTCATAGTGGTTTTCTGTCACACTACCGCGGTCTGGCATTGGGTTCCAAGTATTAGCTGGCCCATATTTGCTATCGAATGGAGCATAGAAACGTTGTTTCCAAATAATGTAACTAATTCCACGGCTGGCCATATTTTGAATAGCGTATTCCGCAATCTTATCCCCTAGTTCTGAACCTTCTGGTACCATAAAGTCGATAGCCAAACCTTTTCCGTGATCTCCACTGTCTCCTGGACGGTAACCACTAAAGGATGTAATGCCAAACAAGTTAGCAATTTCTTCTTTAAAGGCCGCTGTTTGTGGTTGAAGACCTGCATTTTCAGATTTCGCTACTGCAAGTCCAGCATAATCGGGCGCAGCTGGAGCTGTGTAAGTTGTTGAAATTATTTTCGTCTCTTCTGGTTGATAAGTAGAAACTACTGGTGTAGCTTCACTTGATGAGACTTCTTTTTCTTCTACTGGAGTTGTAGTTGTTTCCACTGTTGACTCAGCTTGAGGGCTTGCTTGTGTTTCCTGCTTCTCAGCTAGAGTCATTGCCTGAGGAGATACTTCTTCAACTGAACTAGTTGTTCCAGTTGTTTGCTCCTCTGGCTTAGAAGAGTCTGTAGATGGTTCCACTTCTTCTGCAGCAGTCACTGTCTCTGTAACTTCTGAACTTGATGCCACTTCTTTTGTTCTTGTAGTTTCTACCGCTTTTGGAGCTTCTGCAATCAGTTGAGAAAGGTCTGCAACTTGAACAGTTTGATCATCAACGGTTACTTGATTGGTTGTCAAATCTGCTGTCGCAGTTGTCACTTCTTCACTAGAATCTGCTTGAGGTGTTTTGATTTCAACTTCTGTAACTTCTTCTACTTCATTGATAGTCGTTGTCAAAACAGTTTCTGGGAAAATCCAGTCCATATTAGTGATTTTATTCAAATTCGCAAGAACTGTGATATCTACACCCAAGGCTTCTGCAATGGTGCTCAAGGTATCACCATACTGAACCGTATACCTTGTTTTGTTGTCCGTTTTAGTCAAATCGTTTTGGATTTGCTCAACACTACGTGCAGTCCAAAGGACTTCTTCTGCTTGAGTTGCCAATACTGGGGCAAATGACAAGGCTACTGTTGAGGCTAATAATATTCTTTTCTTCATTCTTTCAACTTCCTTTCAAATGAGTACCTGTCTATCATAACACAAAAAATGTAGAAAAAAGCCCTCTCGGCCCTATTTAACAGAACTGTCTATTCCTTGTAACAAACTCGGTTACTTGAAATAGTTTGTTAGGTCTCTGTCACAAAACTGACACAATCTTCTCGTTACTTGCTCTCAAAAATATAAGTAATATCTGCTAACTCTTGAATCCTGTGATTGCCTTCATAAGACAACTCTAAAAAATTAATGCTCTGAATACCACTATTCTGGGCAAATTCCACATCCAGAGTCCGATCCCCTATATAATAGGTTTTCTCAGAATCCAACTGATACTTGTCTAACAGATAGGTAGCCGCTTCCGGATTAGGCTTGCGCGCAAAGCCACTCTGACTGGTTAAAATCTCCGTAAAATAGGACTCCAAACCCAAATCTCTGAGAATTGTAAAAGCGTTGTTCCCCTTATGAGTATAGACAAACTGCTGAATCCCTGTCTCATTTGCCCAAGCTAGCACCTCACGCGCACCTGGCATCAAAACTACCTGAGCATTCTTTTCAGCCAGACTCTGAGCACGCATCTGATTTAGCACTTCCACATCCAGTTTTTTCTCTTCTGCCACCTGCACAAGCAAATCCTGAACAGAATACTTGAGAATAAACTCTCTTACCTTTTCCTTATCATAAGGAATAGCAAACTGACCAAAAGTCTCCTCAATCCCTGATAAAATCGCTTCGTAGGAGTCCAATAATGTCCCGTCTAAATCCCAAATAAAAGCTGTTTTTTGCATTTTCTATCCTTTCAAGTTCATATAACGCTGGTAACGATAGCGTAGAAATAACCAACGAAAACCATTATCCAAAAGGGTTCCGGCCCAAATACCAGGCAAACCCCAACCAAGCACAATCCCCATCAGATATCCTGTTCCAATGCGGATACACCACATTCCTATACTTGTCGCATAAAAGGGAAGCCGAGCATTGCCCAACCCCTGCCAGACTGCTGTATAGATGACTGTCCCTATCGTCATAGGAGTACCAAGTAGTGAAAAAAGTGTCACTAGCACACTAGCCTCCACCGCTAGAGGATCAGTCGTATAGAGATGAGTTAGTGGTATACCCAAAGCATAGATACTGAAGGTCAAGGGTAACATGAGTACCAGAGAAAGCCAAAAGGTTTGTTTGCTCAAACTAGCGACTCTTTTCCAATCATCTTCTCCAACCGCTCGTGCCACTTGCATGACTGTTGCTGTAGCCACACCAAAGGCAGGCATATAGTTAAACTGGGTCAAGACTTCTCCAACTGCATTCCCAGCCACTGCCTCCGTTCCAAAAGAAACAACCAAGGCAATGATAACGACATCACCAGCCCGCATCATAAGCCTCTCTCCAGCTGCTGGAAAAGCTAAGGTCAATAGTTCCTTATCTAAACCAAAAGTCGGTTTCTCAAAAGGCAACTTTAATTGCGACCATAAAATCACAAGACCTACCAAACGAGACAGAATTGTCCCCCAAGCAACACCCGCTATCCCCATATCCAGAACAAAAATAGCTAGACTTGAAAAAAGAATATTCAAAGCATTGGATAAAAGACTCACATAGAGGGGCAGACGTGGATTATGCGTTGCACGAATCAAAGCTCCCAGACTGGTCATTAAACCTAATAGAACAATCGATCCGCCTACCAAAGATAGATACAGTCCTCCACTCTCAGCTACATCTCTCTCCGTCCCCAAAAGTCCTATCATCTCTTTCCCAGAGAAGATGGACAAAGCTCCTAAAAGGAAACTTAATAATAAGGTAATCTTCAACGCCTCAGTCACATGATAGGCTAGCATAGATTGATCCTTCTGCCCCAAACTTTTTGAAATAACACTGGAAATAGCAGCTCCCAGAGCGATGAAAATCGCCTGGTAAATCGTAATAATATTGCCAGCTACTGATACACCCGAAATAGCTATCAAGCCCAAGTGGGCTACCAAGTAACTATCCACCATCCCCATGAGCATCTGCAAAAAGTTTTCGCCCATAGCTGGTAAGGCAATATTAAGAATGTCTTTATTTTTCTTAAACAATCCTTCCTCCTGATGAAAAGAAACTCAGTTGGTTTCCCAACCGAGTTTACTCCCCCTGTCTTAAAGTCCTAGATAAGCCTCAACCGCTGCTTGCATATCAGCAGCTGCCACTGTTGTCTTGTGACGAACAGGAGCTGTTTCAAGCCCATCAACTGCAGGTGGCATAGCCACTCCTGAAATGTCATGTAATTGAGCCAAGGCTTCAAAGTCAGTTAAGCCAACTTCCCCAGTTACAGCTTCTACTGCAACTACCGGGAACTTGTATGGACTAGCTGTTGATGCAATTACTGTCTTAGTCGCATCGCCAGTAGCAGCTTGGTATTTCTTATAAACTGCCGAGGCAACCGCCGTATGTGGATCCTCGATATAAGAATCTGACTCATAAACACGCTTGATTTCTGCCGCTGTTTCTTCCTCAGTCGCATATTCAGCTGCAAAGAGTGCAAGATTCTCTGAATCAAAGTCTGTCAATTCATATTGACCTTGGCTATTCAAAGCATTCATGAGTTCAGCTGTCTTTTCAGCGTCATTTCCCAAAAGATGGAAAATCAAACGCTCCAAGTTTGAAGATACCAAAATATCCATAGATGGGCTAGTTGTTACCTTAAACTCACGCTTCTTATCATAAACACGTGTCTTGAAGAAGTCTGTCAAAACATTGTTGTCATTTGAAGCGCAGATTAATTTGCCAACTGGTAGACCAATTTGTTTGGCATAAAAGGCAGCCAAGATATTTCCAAAGTTTCCTGTTGGTACTGTGAAGTTGATCTGTTCACCAGCCACAATCTCACCAGTCTTGATCAACTGAGCGTAAGCATAAACATAATAGACAATCTGTGGCACCAGACGACCAATGTTCATAGAGTTAGCTGATGAAAATTGCAACTTGTTGGTAGCCAATTTTTCACGAAGAGCCACGTCGTTAAACATGTGCTTCACATTTGTTTGCGCATCGTCAAAGTTACCATCAATAGCAATAACATGAGTATTGTCGCCAGTTTGAGTGGTCATTTGCAACTCTTGCACCTTGCTGACACCATCTTTTGGATAAAAGACGATGATCTCAGTTCCAGGTACATCGGCAAATCCTGCCATAGCAGCTTTCCCAGTATCACCAGATGTGGCTGTCAAAATGACAATCTTGTTCTCCAAGCCATGTTTCTTAGCTGCTGTCGTCATAAAGTATGGCAAGATAGACAAGGCCATATCCTTGAAGGCAATCGTTGAACCATGGAAGAGTTCTAGGTTGTATTGCCCGTCTAATTTCACCAAAGGCGCTATAGCTGGAGTATCAAACTTACTATCGTAGGCATTGTTGATACAGTAGTCCAACTCCTCAACTGTAAAGTCATCTAAAAATGCTGACAAAACTAACTTAGCAACTTCCTGATAAGAAGCATCTTGCAATTTGTCAAAGTCCAAATCTACCTTTGGATAAGTAACCGGTGTAAACAAACCACCGTCCGTAGCCAAACCTTGCAAAATAGCTTGGCTAGCAGTTACTGTATTTTTCGCATCACGCGTTGATTGATAAACTAATGTCATTACTCTCTATCCTTTATCTATAGTCTCATCCATTATATCATGATTTTTCAGAAAATTCTCCTTTTATAAGAGAAATTATAGGCTCAATTCTTCTTTCAAAGGCTGTAAGTAGGTCATTTCTTGCTTATTTCTCATCTCCAGTCCTTCCTCAGCTAGCAAGAGTAAGTCTTTGGAAATTTCAATAATCGCAGTTTCTTCCTCATCTGTAAGCTTCTTCTTAGAAAATTGTCGTCTTAAAAACTTATAATCACAACCAAATTTCTTAAAGAAAGGTGCTGTTTCTAAGTAAGCTACTAACTTATCTAAATTAACCAACAATCCCAAGTGAAAGGCTGCAGAAGCAAAAGTCCTATCAAGTGGCTGTGTACACACACTACGAAACTCAACTGTTCCTCGAGTCGTTAAGTCTTGGTACTGGTAACTACGATGAGTTTCAAAATCCTTCTCTTGGGGGTAAATAATAACCTTATCCCCATTCAAAGTAAATGCCTGGATTTCAGGTGTAGGCAGATAGTCTCTTGCCTGAATCGGATAAAAATAATAGGTTTGCCCATCACGTTCCGCAGTAAAAATCGCAGAATGATCTAGATAATCAAAAAAATCATCCTCATCATCAAAGAGTCTAGCATTAACCCCAACATTCTCTGGATAGATGCCATGCATCGATTCTTCCCAGAAGATGTCCCTTGCAATTTTCGTATCCCAATCCGCACCCGAAAACTCAGAGTTTGCAAATAAATAAGCCTTAACTGCTTCAATTTGGGTAAAAGCATTCATCACACGTAAGTAGTTGGATTTTGAAATATCCAGCTGAACCTGACTCCCACAGATAAAAGCACCATATTCAGGGAAATGATGTAAATCTGATTTAGTAATATTTCTACTCAAATTCAAATAATCCATCAACATCTGATAACGTGGATAAGCCACTGGACTATTCTCATTTTTATCCCAGTTGGGATGAATTCCACAGCCAACAATAGCATGATTTGATTCAGCTAACTTTCTCTGAATTACATTCATATAATTATTGAAACGATTTTCGACCTCTTGAATTGTTTCTGCCTTACCAAATGCAAACTCAATCGTACTATAGGAAACTTCAAACAAAATAGCATCCTGACTTATCGGATCTACTAACTGAATCGGATTGCCAAAATCATCTACCTTTTCGACAGTGAAATCCAGAGCGGAAAGTAAATAATGAAATAAATCTTTTATAACTTCAACATCTGTAGCATCCCCTTCCAAGTTTACAACAGGATATTCCAGCTCAATCCCAACAAACAATTCAGGGTTTTCTTTAATATTTTTCAAATACCGATGTTTTAATAAATCGATAGAACGAGACATACTTCCCTACACTTTCATAATCTAAATAAAATTTGAATAACTATTATTATAGCAAAAATAATATAAAAAAGGAACGAAGATTAACTACGTTCCTTAGCTCTTTACTATACCGGCGGCCGGGGTCGAACCGGCACGTCCTTGCGGACACTGGATTTTGAGTCCAGCGCGTCTGCCAATTCCGCCACGCCGGCAAATAGTAACTGGGGTAGCTGGATTCGAACCAACGCATGAGGGAGTCAAAGTCCCTTGCCTTACCGCTTGGCTATACCCCAATAATATAAAATAGGCGAGTGATGGGGATCGAACCCACGCATGCCAGAGCCACAATCTGGTGTGTTAACCACTTCACCACACCCGCCATAATTCTATTAACACGGGCAGTAGGAATTGAACCCACACTGAAGGTTTTGGAGACCTTAGTTCTACCTTTAAACTATGCCCGTAAAATGGAAGGGGAGGGATTCGAACCCCCGAACCCGAAGGAGCGGATTTACAGTCCGCCGCGTTTAGCCTCTTCGCTACCCTTCCAAAATATATAAATGGCGCGAGACGGAATCGAACCGCCGACACATGGAGCTTCAATCCATTGCTCTACCAACTGAGCTACCGAGCCTTATTGCGGGAGCAGGATTTGAACCTACGACCTTCGGGTTATGAGCCCGACGAGCTACCGAGCTGCTCCATCCCGCGTTAATAAAAAGGAGGATGTGGGATTCGAACCCACGCACGCTTTTACACGCCTGACGGTTTTCAAGACCGTTCCCTTCAGCCGGACTTGGGTAATCCTCCAATATTCAAATGGACCTTGTAGGACTTGAACCTACGACCACTCGGTTATGAGCCGAGAGCTCTAACCAGCTGAGCTAAAGGTCCGACAAGATCATTATAGCGGCGAAGGGGATCGAACCCCCGACCTCCCGGGTATGAACCGGACGCTCTAGCCAGCTGAGCTACACCGCCATGTATCGGGAAGACAGGATTCGAACCTGCGACACCTTGGTCCCAAACCAAGTACTCTACCAAGCTGAGCTA
>NZ_CFGI01000009.1 GCF_001347015.1 Streptococcus pneumoniae | reverse complement strand
TGTATATATCGCCCATATTCAGGGTTTAAATCCTCGCTAGGTGTTTCTATCGTCTGTTGGTTTTCTCGCTCAAATTGGGCGCTTTTTTTGCGGTCTCGGTGGTTTAAATAAAGCAATAAGCCAATCAATACCACCATAAAGATTACCGCCTGTGTATTGGTCAAATCTAATTCATTCATCTTATGCCCTCGCTTTGTAATTCTTGATATATTCCACTTGATCAGTTCGCTCCATCTTCAACCAGTCGTCCACCTCTTCGGTGCTTACTTTTCGATCTACAAAATCAGCAATAAACTGGAAGAGGTTCGGATTTCTCTCCTTGATTTCAGCCATTTGTTTATCAAATTCTGCTTGTGTCATGTTGTCTAGGTCCAGTGTCATTGCATTGCCTCCTAATCAATCATCATTCCACGAGTATATAAGGATGAGTCTGTCCATGAATCCAAAACGTTCTTTTTCCCTCGTTTTTTCTTTGCGATATCGACCGCTATGACTTCCCATACATAATTCAATAATTGGCTTTGTTCCATTGGGTAGGTATTTTCTTTAGTTATTTCAGCTAGGTAAGTGTTTAAGAAAAGAAATCCATCAAAGTTGGAAAGTAGCTTTATAAACTTAGTATCACCCCAATAATTTCTGTAATAAGACTCTTCTCGTTCTTCTAGTTCTCCTATTACTTCAGCAACTACTCTCTGTTTCATCCTTTCCGTCTGTTCCTTAAGTGTTTCCTGTTGTTCACGGTATTCTGTGCTAGTTAGTTCATTGTAGACATCATCCAAGTCGTTCAATACCCTGCTGATTTCTCTTTTAGCTAATGCAGTTCCATCTCCTACAAGAATTTCTTGTATTTCTTCTAAATTTGTTGAAATAGCTTCTAATTTATCTGCTATCATGTTTCTTACCTCTGTTTCTATGTTGTGTAATTGCCCCGATGGCTTTTTAATGTCGTTTCTTATACAGGATTGACACCACTCCAAACGCTGGGCGGTTGCCCCTAGTTGGCGAACGCTTGGAAGTGATGACCAGTTTAAAGAGTTGGTGCTCTCTATGGTCAAAATGCCCTAGATATGCTATAATCTAGTTATAAATCTTACTAAAACCTCTTTGATAATAGCTTGCCTGCTTTTTGTTAAATTCGTTTTAGTGTTAGTGTGAAAGGCTCTGCGGTGTGGTTATTGCTAAGCCTTTTTTGTTGCTCTCACGCGCTTCTTTGGCGTGTTTTTTTATTTCTGAATGCCATAGCTTTGATTTCCTGATAACTCATATTCAAGCCAATCATGGCTATTACCATATCCTCAAATGCCTGGTATTGCTCCAACTCCTCACTGGTCAAGCTATCGATGCCATTATAGCCCCCACGTTCTTCCCTTAACTGTTTAGCGTTCCTGTCGGTTACTGCTTTTAGTAGCAGGTTGTTCATGGTGCTATGCGCGTGCTTGGGTTTTGCCTCCCAGTTCTCAATACTGTCATGCAAGGTTTTTCTTTTTGGCTTTTCTAGCGCCCTCTGCATACGGAACTTAGAAAGTTCCTCACGCATTTCAAAGAATGCTTTGACCAGGTTCATTTTGAATTTACGAACTGGTCCAGTATTCTTTAGATAAGTGATCAGCAAGGTCGCTTGTTGCTCATTCAAGCGATAGATTTTCATTGGTCGCCCTCGCCCGTCCAATTTACGCATTTCAAATGCGATAATTCCGTAGCTTTCAAAATCAGCTTTATGCTTCCTTAAAAGTTCTTGTATTGTGTGATGAGTGACTCCAGCACATTCAGCGATGATCTCACTCGTAGTATACGGCTCTTTCTTTCCGTCCATATAGACTAGTTCCATTGTGGTTCTACCTCCTGCATGAATCGGGTTAGCTTGCTTGTCAGACGGCTCTTCTCGTCCATATTTTGAGCCTCTGCAATGGCTTTGGCTAGTGTATCGATATAATACCGCTCTGCCTCTACCAACGTGTCAGGGGCTTTTATAGTTGTCTGTGGTTCTTCCACCAGTTCCCCAGCCATGTAATAGCCATTTAGTCGGATTTCTTTCAGAATGTGCTTGACCACTTTTTTAAACTCTTTTGCTAGTGGTTTGCGTGACTGCGATAAAACTTCATAGACTCCGAACTCTGTCAGCATATTCATTTCTCTTTTTTGACCTGCCCTAGATATTACATAGGTCAGCTTTTCATCATCATCTACCCGTTTTAGTAAATCCGTGGTGTTTTGGATTTCAATCATCTCAGCAACCTCTACCGCTACAAATAACGGATTTTGAATGTCTCCATAAACATCAAAGCGTTTAGATCCAAATCGTTGAGTTGTTACAACTTCCAAAACTTCCTTTTTGTTGTGTTGTTCTCCTTTTGGATAAAAGTTCCCAAAAAAATCACATAAATCTTTTTGCTGTGTTGTCATGTCTCGCTTAACCTCTCTGTATAACTTGTTTAGTCTTTTTCTGCTTTCCTTGTTGGGCTTATGCTTGCCCTGTGCCCACTTGCCAACCGTTCGGAGGTCTATACCTATCCGTTGGCCAATAGCTACCAAGTTCAAACCGTGAGTGGTTCGCATTTCATCGATGACCCTCGTGTAGTTCCTCTTCATTGCTTGCCTGCCTTTCTAGCTATAAAATAGTTCATCTATGGTTATATCTGATTTGATTTCTGCAACCATTGACTTAATCGCTAGACGTTCTTTATCATTGAATGGCGTTTTACCTAATTCTTTGTTGTTGTACGACTGCAAAGAAATTTTTAGCTTGTCCGCCATTTGTTGCTGAGTTAGTCCTAACATAACCCGATAGCCTCGTAGTTTGCTCATAGCTTTCCCCCTTTCTAAAAAATCCCCCCTCCATGAATAGATTGAAAGTGTGAAAGGTTGGAGGGGTAGCTTTACGTCATTTTCTGACGTCTTACCAGCTTGGTTTTTATTATAACGTCAGTTTTAGACGTTGTCAATAGTTTTTTAGATTTTTTTACGTCATTTTTTGACTTTTTTTAAACATAGGGTTATAATCATCTGTGAAAGGTGTGATAAAACATGAATAGATTGAAAGAATTAAGACAAGAAAAAAAGCTATCTCAAAAAGAAATAGCTGAATCTTTGGGATTTTCTTTAAGGTCATTCCAACGAATGGAAAACGGAGAAAGCCAAATTAAACCAGAAAAAGCCCAGCAACTAGCTGACTACTTCGGGGTAAATGTTGGGTATCTGTTGGGGTATAGTGAGTATAGAGAATTAGAAAAAGCACTAGATAAAACAATTTTTTCAAACTATCCTGATGTTGAAACTTTCCTCACTCAAGAGATAAAAGAACTAATCGGAGAAAGAACAAAAGATTTTTATGAGTATATTGATAAACAATTTTATGAAAGCTATAAAAATACTGCCGTACCTCCCGAAATAGTTGTAAAGCACCGTGAAGACTTTTATAGCTCGTTTCTATTTCTCCCTGCTAGATTACAAAAATTTATAGCTTTATGGAGCATACTAACAGAAACTGAACAAGAAAATATAGGTAAAACTATTGAATTATTAGCTATGAGAGGGAGATAAAAATCCCCCCATATTCGCCAATAGCAAACCTTAGCACTAATATTTTTCTTTTAGGGTAGCCGAAAGTGCCGAAAATGCGACCTATAGCATACCACGCGCCACAATTTTCAACAATCCTGAAGCGCGTGGATTCTCGAGCTTCAAGCCCATATAAGCCCCATATCTACTAATTTTATTGATGTCAACAAATGTCAACCACTTACAATGTTTTAGAAAGGATCTCATGAACGAATTACAATTCTTAATCTATACCGCTGATAACGATAGCGAGACAGCTAGTGTCATCATCAAAGGCGAAACTATCTGGGCTAGTCAGAAAGAAATGGCTAGACTTTTTGACGTCGGTGTTCCTGCAATTAGTAAACACCTAAAAAATATCTTTGAAGAGGGCGAATTAGAAGAAAAAGCAACTATTTCCAAAATGGAAACAGTTCAAATAGAGGGTAGTCGTGAAGTTGTCCGCCAAGTTGATTTCTACAATCTTGACGCCATCATTTCAGTTGGTTACCGTGTCAATTCTCAAAAAGCCACGCGGTTTAGACAGTGGGCTACTTCGGTACTTCGTGAGTACATGATAAAAGGGTTCGCCATGGATGACAACCGTCTGAAACAAGGCGAAAACTTGCTGGAAAAAGACTATTTCCGTGAGCTCTTGGAGCGCGTGCGTTCTATCCGAGCTAGTGAGCGTCGTATATGGTTGCAGATTACAGATATTTTTGCTGAAATCTCTATCGACTATGACCCACAAAGTACGTTGACTAAGCAATTCTATGCTGATGTACAGAATAAGTTTCATTATGCAATCACTGGCCAAACTGCTGCGGAAATTATCTACACGAAAGCTGACCATACAAAAGACAACATGGGACTTACAACATGGAAAAACTCCCCTAACGGTCGCATACTGCAAGCAGATACCCAAATAGCAAAGAATTACCTTTCAGAAACAGAAATCCGCTCCCTTGAAAGAGGAATATCTAGCTATTTTGATTACCTGGAAAGACAGATAGAACAGCGAAAAGCTCAGACAATGCAACAACTAGCCCAAAGCATTGACCGCTTTTTGACTTTCCAAGAATACGATATTTTAGAAGGTCATGGGAAAATCACTTCCAAGGTTGCGAAAGATAAAGCAAAAGCAGAATACCAACTATTCAATAAAACTCAAAAGATAAACTCGGACTTTGAAAAAACTTTAAAACAGCTAACTGACGATAAAAAACTTTAAATACAGGCCTGTTTACTATAAACAAGCCCCTATTAGCCCCATATCAGCCTTGTTTCTTATTCTGGTACAATTTACCATCTGACTAATTAAAATCGAATACAGGGCAATCTGTGAAGCCCTAGCATGATATAAACCACAATCTAAAACCTTTTTAATAATAGCTTGCCTGCTGATGTATTTTAGAAAGGTTTATCATCATGAAAATAACTGAAGTTGTAAAAAAAGACGGTAGTAAAGTCTATCGTGCTAATGTATATCTAGGAGTTGACCAGGTAACAGGAAAGAAAGTTAAAACTAAGGTAACAGGGCGGACACAAAAGGAAGTTAAGCAGAAAGCTACTCAAGAAAAAATTGCTTTTCAGAAAGCAGGGTCTACTAGACAAAAGGCTAGCACCATAAAAAACTATCAAGAATTAGCCAATCTCTGGTTAGAAAGTTATAAGAATACGGTTAAGCCAAACACTCAAGGAAATGTTAGAAAGTTAATTGATAATCATATATTGCCTATTTTTGGGGCTTATAAGCTCGATAAGCTCACTACTCCGCTTATCCAGTCAATTATCAACGAACTTGCTGACAAGACTAATAGAGGGGAAAAAGGGGCTTTTCTACATTATGACAAGATACATGCTTTAAACAAACGTATCTTACAATATGGCGTAACCATGCAAGCGATACCGTCCAATCCTGCCCGTGATGTTGTTTTACCTCGTAACACTCAGAAAGCAAAGCGACAAAAGCTAAAGCACTTTGAAAATCAAGAACTAAAAAAGTTTCTTGGTTATCTCGATAATTTAGATACTCATAGATACCGTTATTACTATGAGACGACGCTCTATAAGTTCCTATTGGCTACTGGTTGCCGTATCAATGAAGCTTTAGCCCTTTCCTGGTCTGATATTGACTTAGATAATGCCGTTGTGCATATTACCAAAACACTAAATCGGGATTTAGAAATCAATAGCCCAAAGTCAAAGTCTAGTTATCGGGATATAGATATAGATCAAGCGACTGTTAGCATGCTAAAACAGTACAAACTACGTCAAACTAAAGAGGCTTGGAAGATAGGGCAACGTGAAAGCGTGGTATTTTCTGATTTCATTCATGACTATCCTAGCAGTTCAAGACTTAAAAGAAGATTGCAAACACATTTTAAGCGTGCTGACGTTCCTAACATTGGCTTTCACGGATTCCGTCACACTCACGCTAGTCTCTTGCTTAACTCTGGAATACCATACAAAGAACTCCAGTACCGCCTAGGTCATTCCACTTTATCAATGACCATGGATATATATAGCCACCTCTCAAAAGAGAACGCAAAAAAAGCAGTCTCATTCTACGAAACTGCACTAAAAGCACTATAGGGGGAGCAAAAAGGGGAGCAAATTCAAAAATCAACATTTCAAGACAAAACAAAAAGCCAATAACAACGGTGTCTTTGTAAGATTTTATTTGAAAAAAGCCGATTTTGTAGTATAATAGTACGGTGTGAAAAAATCTGAAAAATGAGAAAGGATAAGGGATATGAAACAAGTTTTTCTCTCTACAACAACTGAATTTAAAGAGATCGATACGCTTGAACCGGGTACTTGGATCAATCTCGTCAATCCAACTCAAAATGAATCACTCGAAATCGCCAACGCCTTCGATATCGATATTGCCGATCTTCGAGCACCGCTCGATGCGGAAGAAATGTCTCGTATTACGATTGAAGACGAGTACACCCTGATTATCGTAGACGTGCCGGTCACAGAGGAAAGAAATAACCGCACCTACTACGTAACCATCCCGCTTGGTATTATCATCACTGAGGAAACCATTATCACTACGTGTTTGGAACCATTACCGGTCCTAGATGTCTTTATCAACCGTCGATTGCGTAATTTCTACACTTTTATGCGTTCGCGTTTTATCTTTCAGATCCTCTATCGCAATGCAGAGCTTTACCTAACAGCCCTTCGTTCAATTGACCGTAAGAGTGAACAAATCGAAAGTCAACTGCATCAATCAACTCGTAATGAAGAATTGATTGAACTCATGGAATTAGAAAAAACCATCGTCTATTTCAAGGCTTCCCTCAAAACAAATGAGCGCGTGATTAAGAAATTGACCAGCTCAACAAGTAATATCAAGAAATATCTTGAGGATGAAGACCTGCTTGAAGATACCCTGATTGAAACCCAACAGGCCATCGAGATGGCAGACATTTATGGAAACGTCTTGCATTCTATGACAGAGACCTTCGCCTCTATCATTTCTAACAACCAGAACAACATCATGAAAACCTTGGCCCTTGTGACCATCGTCATGTCCATCCCAACCATGGTCTTTTCTGCCTACGGGATGAACTTTAAGGATAATGAAATCCCCCTAAACGGCGAGCCAAATGCCTTCTGGTTAATCGTCTTTATCGCCTTTGCTATGAGTGTCTCGCTCACTCTCTATCTCATCCATAAAAAATGGTTCTAAGAGGAGTTCCTATGTCTCAGATTGATCTACAAAAATTAACAAAGAAAAACCAAGAGTTTGTCCACATCGCTACCCAACAATTCATCAAAGATGGGAAAACAGACGCTGAAATCAAGGCTATTTTTGAGGAAGTTATTCCCCAAATCCTTGAAGAGCAAGCCAAAGGTACGACTGCTCGTTCCCTCTATGGCGCACCTACCCATTGGGCTCATAGTTTCACTGTCAAGGAACAATATGAAAAAGAGCATCCAAAAGAAAATGATGATCCAAAACTCATGATTATGGACTCAGCTCTTTTCATCACTAGCCTCTTTGCCCTCGTCAGCGCCCTCACAACCTTCTTCTCAGCAGATCAAGCTTTCGGCTATGGATTGATTACCCTCCTATTAGTTGGACTGGTTGGTGGATTTGCCTTCTACTTGATGTACTACTTTGTTTACCAATACTACGGGCCTGATATGGACCGCAGTCAACGTCCACCTTTCTGGAAATCTGTACTGGTTATCCTAGCTTCTATGTTCCTTTGGTTGCTTGTCTTCTTTGCAACAAGCTTCCTACCAGCTAGCCTTAACCCAGTCCTGGCTCCATTGCCACTAGCTATTATCGGAGCAGCCCTCCTAGCCCTTCGCTTCTACCTCAAGAAACGCTTGAATATCCGTAGCGCAAGTGCAGGACCAACACGCTATTAAGAAGAATGATAAAAGCAACTGCAGATGCGGTTGCTTTTTCTTGCTTTCTTGATATACAATAGAACTTCTGACTCTAATCCCACATAGCTTTCTCTTATCTTTTGTGATAAAATAGGCTCAATCTATTTCTAGGAGGATGAGATATGGTTTCTACTATTGGTATTGTTAGTTTATCTAGTGGCATTATCGGAGAAGACTTTGTCAAGCACGAAGTCGACTTGGGTGTCCAACGTCTCAAGGATTTGGGACTCAATCCTATCTTTTTGCCCCATTCGTTAAAAGGCTTAGACTTTATCAAGGACCATCCTGAAGCCCGTGCGGAGGATTTGATGCAAGCCTTTTCTGATGATAGCATCGACATGATCCTATGTGCCATCGGTGGAGATGATACCTATCGTTTGTTACCCTATCTTTTTGAAAATAACCAACTACCGAAAGTTATCAAACAAAAGATTTTTCTTGGCTTCTCGGATACAACCATGAACCATCTCATGTTACATAAACTAGGAATCAAGACTTTTTATGGTCAATCCTTCTTAGCAGACATTTGTGAATTAGACAAAGAAATGCTAGCCTATAGCCTCCACTATTTTAAAGAATTGATTGAGACGGGAAGAATCTCAGAAATCCGTCCTAGTGACGTTTGGTATGATGAAAGGACTGACTTCAGTCCCAAGGCTCTGGGAACACCTCGTGTCAGTCATGCAAATACCGGTTTTGAGTTGTTGCAAGGAAATGCACAGTTCGAGGGGAAAATCCTCGGTGGTTGCCTCGAATCCCTCTACGATATCTTTGACAACTCTCGATACGCAAATAGCACGGAGCTATGCCAAAAATACAAACTTTTCCCTGACTTGTCAGACTGGGAAGGAAAAATCCTCTTGCTAGAAACAAGCGAAGAAAAGCCTGAACCGAAAGACTTCAAAAAGATGTTGCAGACTTTAAAGAACACTGGTATATTCGAGGTCATCAGTGGACTCTTGGTCGGAAAACCTATGGATGAAACTTTCTATGACGACTATAAAGAGGCACTATTGGATATTATTGACAGCAATATCCCGATTGTCTATAATCTGAATATCGGACACGCAACTCCAAGAGCAATTGTACCCTTTGGGGTCCATGCTCATGTAGATGCAAAGGAGCAAATCATTCGCTTTGACTATAACAAAAAATAAATAGTTTCTCTATTTTTGTGCTTTTGTATTCGTTTTCGTTACAATTTGTATCTGAATTTATTGCATTTCGCTAATTTCTATGATATCCTTTTGAAGGAGGTGTATATGACAAAACAAAAAATTAATCGAATCGTAGGTTCTATTGGTGCCTTTATTGGAATTATAGTATTTATTGCCTACATACCTCAAATTATCGCTAATTTACAGGGAAATAAAGCTCAACCATTTCAACCTTTATCAGCTGCTATATCTTGCTTAATCTGGGTTATTTATGGATGGACAAAGGAACCTAAGAAGGATTGGATACTAATCATTCCAAATTCAGCTGGTGTTATTTTAGGTGGAATCACTTTTTTGACTTCACTCTAACAAATCTAATAGTATATATAAAAAGCTGGGAAAAATTTCTCAGCTTTTTTCTATATTCTCAGATATGCTAGTTACCTGTACACACTAATTCCTGCTTTTCCATTCACAATCATTCTCGTGGTCATCAACTAGCCCTGCAGCCTGTAGAAAAGACAAGACAGCGACTGGTCCTGTGAACTTGAAGCCTCGTTTTTTGAGATCTTTGGCTAATTTCTCAGACAAAGGTGTTTTAGCTGGGGCTTGGCGGTAATCGGGAACATCGTTAACAATCGTTTTCCCCTCAACAAAAGACCAAAGATAGGCATCAAAAGAGCCATGGTCTTCCTGTAGTCGTAGAAAGGCTTGGGCGTTAGCGCGTGTAGCAAAAATCTTGGCTCTATTTCGGATGATGGCTGGATTATCCAGCAAGTCTTCCAATTCAGTATCGGTCATTTCTGCGACCGCTTGAATTTGATAGCCATAAAATGCTTCTCGGAAAGCTTGACGTTTGTTGAGCACCGTTTCCCAAGACAGACCATGTTGAGGCGGTAAGTTTGCTAGTCAAGGAGTAAAACGACGAAGATTAGCATTTACTTCCGCCCATGCGATAGCTGTCCGTGATTGACAAGTGCTAGCACGCAGACAGAACGGAGATAGCGAACCGCTGAGTGTGTCGCTCTGCTCGTAAAAGCTTAGAAACCTTTGAACGAAAGGGATAATGAAAGCCTTGATTGCAAGGCTTTTTGCTTTATGGTGGGTAAGTATCAGAGTGAGAAAATTTTTGGAATGAGTAGAAGTGATAGCTAGAAATTATCAGTTTCTATTTCCATTTACCCTGTGGGTACGTGTTTGTTTCCATTGACAAGGAGTTTGTGGGAATAGAAATGTACCCACCTTGTTTGAATCAAGTGAAGTGTAGTTGAAGGAAATCTGTTGAAAGCAATACTTCATTTTACCGAATAAGTAATAATTTAGGCAACTTCAAATCGATTAAAAAAAACTATTTTAAAGGTTAAGAGTAGACAAAAATTGTCCACTCTTTTTTGCAAACTCAATTTATCAATAAATGAAATGAGGGAATGTAAAATGAAATATTTTGAGGTTGAGTTAGAAAATCCTGATGAATTTTTAAAACTACAAACAGAAGATTTTGTGAAAGCTAATCGCTTGCTACTAAGGAAGATAATCCAGAGCGTTACAGTCTATGAAGAAAACTTCGTCATATCCTTTAAATCTGGCATCGAATTGGAAGTATGAGTCTCATTCCATAACTTTTATATTGAACATATCATCTTGTTGTGTTATACTATAAATTGATATAAACAAAGATGTAGGAGGAACCGAAACTATGACAGCCTCAATGCGTTTAAGATAAGCTGGCAATAAAAAAAGCAGAATCTATACCCGATGATAGGCTTTTTTGTTGTGCTTATTTATACGATATTGAGCATTCATTAGTTACGGTGAGGATATTGGTTATTTAACTATACCTTTATTTAACTATGTCTTTAATATGAATGTTTCCAAATTGTATGTATGCAGACCAAAAGCCACATTGTGGGGTTTGGCCTGCATTTTTTATTGCCTAGAATGCTATTCAAAATAGAAATTCAAGCAAAATAATATGCAGGAGATAATATAAATGGAAAAATACAACAATTGGAAACGAAAATTTTATGCAATATGGGCAGGGCAAGCAGTATCATTAATCACTAGTGCCATCCTGCAAATGGCGATTATTTTTTACCTTACAGAAAAAACAGGATCTGCGATGGTCTTGTCTATGGCTTCATTAGTAGGTTTTTTACCCTATGCGATTTTGGGACCTGCCATTGGTGTGCTAGTGGATCGTCATGATAGGAAGAAGATAATGATTGGTGCCGATTTAATTATCGCAGCAGCTGGTGCAGTGCTTGCTATTGTTGCATTCTGTATGGAGCTACCTGTCTGGATGATTATGATAGTATTGTTTATCCGTAGCATTGGAACAGCTTTTCATACCCCAGCACTCAATGCGGTTACACCACTTTTAGTACCAGAAGAACAGCTAACGAAATGCGCAGGCTATAGTCAGTCTTTGCAGTCTATAAGCTATATTGTTAGTCCGGCAGTTGCAGCACTCTTATACTCCGTTTGGGATTTAAATGCTATTATTGCCATCGACGTATTGGGTGCTGTGATTGCATCTATTACGGTAGCAATTGTACGTATACCTAAGCTGGGTAATCAAGTGCAAAGTTTAGAACCAAATTTCATAAGGGAGATGAAAGAAGGAGTTGTGGTTCTGAGACAAAACAAAGGATTGTTTGCCTTATTACTCTTAGGAACACTATATACTTTTGTTTATATGCCAATCAATGCACTATTTCCTTTAATAAGCATGGAACACTTTAATGGAACGCCTGTGCATATTTCTATTACGGAAATTTCCTTTGCATTTGGGATGCTAGCAGGAGGCTTATTATTAGGAAGATTAGGGGGCTTCGAAAAGCATGTATTACTAATAACAAGTTCATTTTTTATAATGGGGACCAGTTTAGCCGTTTCGGGAATACTTCCTCCAAATGGATTTGTAATATTCGTAGTTTGCTGTGCAATAATGGGGCTTTCGGTGCCATTTTATAGCGGTGTGCAAACAGCTCTTTTTCAGGAGAAAATTAAGCCTGAATATTTAGGACGTGTATTTTCTTTGATCGGAAGTATCATGTCACTTGCTATGCCAATTGGGTTAATTCTTTCTGGATTCTTTGCTGATAAAATCGGTGTAAATCATTGGTTTTTACTATCAGGTATTTTAATTATTGGCATTGCTATAGTTTGCCAAATGATAACTGAGGTTAGAAAATTAGATTTAAAATAAACAATATTGGAGGAAATGTTATGGAATTAATATTAAAAGCAAAAGACATTCGTGTGGAATTCAAAGGACGCGATGTTTTAGATATAAATGAATTAGAAGTATATGATTATGACCGTATTGGTTTAGTAGGAGCAAATGGTGCTGGAAAAAGCACTTTACTCAGGGTACTTTTAGGAGAATTAACTCCCCCAGGATGTAAAATGAATCGTCTGGGTGAACTTGCCTATATTCCCCAGTTGGACGAAGTAACTCTGCAGGAGGAAAAAGATTTTGCACTTGTAGGCAAGCTAGGTGTTGAGCAATTAAATATACAGACTATGAGCGGTGGTGAAGAAACAAGGCTTAAAATAGCACAGGCCTTATCGGCACAGGTTCATGGTATTTTAGCGGATGAACCTACGAGCCATTTAGACCGTGAAGGAATTGATTTTCTAATAGGACAGCTAAAATATTTTACAGGTGCACTGTTAGTTATTAGCCATGACCGCTATTTTCTTGATGAAATAGTAGATAAAATATGGGAACTGAAAGATGGCAAAATCACTGAGTATTGGGGAAACTATTCTGATTATCTTCGTCAGAAAGAGGAAGAACGTAAGAGCCAAGCTGCAGAATACGAACAATTTATTGCGGAACGTGCCCGATTGGAAAGGGCTGCGGAGGAAAAGCGAAAACAGGCTCGTAAAATAGAACAGAAGGCAAAAGGTTCTTCAAAGAAAAAAAGTACTGAAGACGGAGGGCGTTTAGCTCATCAAAAATCAATAGGAAGTAAGGAAAAAAAGATGTATAATGCTGCTAAAACCCTAGAGCACAGGATTGCGGCCTTAGGAAAAGTAGAAGCTCCGGAAGGCATTCGCAGAATTCGTTTCAGGCAAAGTAAAGCATTGGAGCTCCATAATCCATACCCTATAGTCGGTGCAGAAATTAATAAAGTATTTGGGGATAAGGCTCTGTTTGAAAATGCATCTTTTCAAATTCCGTTAGGAGCAAAAGTGGCGTTAACTGGTGGTAATGGAATCGGAAAAACAACTTTAATCCAAATGATCTTAAACCATGAAGAAGGAATTTCTATTTCGCCTAAGGCAAAAATAGGTTACTTTGCACAGAATGGTTACAAGTACAACAGTAATCAGAATGTTATGGAGTTTATGCAGAAGGATTGTGACTACAATATATCAGAAATTCGTTCAGTGCTAGCATCTATGGGGTTCAAACAGAACGATATTGGAAAAAGTTTATCTGTTTTAAGCGGTGGAGAAATTATAAAATTGTTGCTTGCTAAAATGCTCATGGGTAGATATAACATCCTAATAATGGATGAACCCAGTAACTTCCTTGACATACCAAGTTTAGAGGCTTTGGAAATACTAATGAAGGAGTACACCGGAACTATCGTGTTTATCACCCACGATAAACGATTACTCGAAAATGTAGCAGATGTAGTTTATGAAATTAGAGATAAGAAAATAAATCTGAAACATTAAATTTAAGGTAGTCGCTGGTCAGTATAGTCTGTTCTGGTTGGCGACTCCATTGTTAAAGAGTATAAAGACTTTAGATTTTATGAATATTAAAAATAGGAACAGTCAATTGAACTGCTCCTATTTTTCTGCTAAATATATTGTAGTTTTCTTATATGTATAATGATAGATTAGCGGATTCTCATCTACGGTACTTACTTCAAATATGAAGAAGTGATCGCGGTTATCTCTGGACTTTTCCTTATTGAGGACAAAGTAATTCTTACGTGAAGTCGCCATTGTTTTTAGGATATCATCAGTTAGGAAGGTCAATGGAATATTCATGTTAGAGTAGCGGTAGAAGTCACGTTCAAAATCTTGGTAGCTCTCGCTATAATAGTCCATTTGTAGGTGATTACGCTGAAACTCAAGCTGATTCATAGAGCACCTCCTCGACAAGTTCAATACTAATAATGTCTTTTAATTTCAAATTGATGTGACCTGTTGTAGTTTTTATCAAAATGAAATCTTTGGTCAGACTTGGTATTGTTCCAGTGTAGGAAACACGCTTGTTTTTTTCAATCACTTGAATGCGTGTGCGTAGCTGCCCGGCGTATACTTGACTGAGGAGTAATAATTTCTTCTCTAGTGATAAGTCAGACATGTACGTTACTTTGTTTGTATCATCAGAGAGTGCTGATGCATGTTCAGATAGGAAAAAGCCCATCCATTTTTGCATCTTTGTATCCTGGTACTCTCTTGCTGATTGAAATGGTAAATATGAACGGTCAATCATATCAAATCCTTTCTATGCAGAGGCAAGGGTATTTTTATCAAATTGAATCGTAAAACCTTGAATTCCCCCACCTGTGTAACATTCTTTAAAGCGATTGATTACCTCAGTATAGATTATCACAGATGAGCTTGTTGGCTTAATGCTAAATGTAAATTCCAATGGTAATCGGTTTTCAGATTTAGCATGTACTAGTCGTATCGATATTTCAGTTGTTTTGAGTTTTCTCTGACGAAGTTTTGAAGTTGCTGTTTCAACGATTCCATGTAAAAATCTTTCAAGCATTTCAATATCATTACATCCTTTGCTACGGATTTCTGAAAATTGTACTGTATTTTTTTCTTGTTTCATTTTAATCCCTCCAATCCACCCGCGGAATGACCACCGATAAGTTTACTGCGTTCAATATTTCTGGAACCTTCAGTTAGGACGGTTCCTTTTTGTATGGCTAAAAAACCAAACTGTTCTCTGACAACATCAATAGCTGTCTGAAGTCTATTATCTTTTTCAATTTGTTCTACATCATCAAAGAGTGATAGTAGAGTATAGCTTTCATCTACGAAGCCACTATAAGATACACCAATTTGTCTCACTGCACCAGAGGTGTATTTTTTCGGAATAATACAAGTACATGACTCACCATTGTTTTGGGGAGATTTGCGGGTTCAATTTTATTCTGAGCATTTATAGATTTTTTCATCTCAGTCCTAGAATAGCCAATATGAATAGAAACGACAGTAGTCAATACTAGGGCTACTGTTCCGTTCCACAGTATCATTTAAAAATCATTTTCACACCCTTTCGTCTATTAGTATAGAAGAAAGCTCTCAGCACAGCCTGATAGGTTTCCATACACAACAACTCAAACAATGCTTGGTCATCATGGAGGGGTTGACCCCACTCCTCATCATGATAGGCAATGTAGAGCGGATTGGTCACCTTGACCCACGAACAACGTTTTGTCATGCTCTGCTCCTATTTGACCAACATTTTAAGGGCCGACTTGATATAGTTCTCAGCTGTATCTGTCGTTCCTTCAAAGAATTTCTTGATTTTCTTGAGTTCGGTCGCCTTGTATCCCAGTGCCAACATGGCTTCCATGGCTTCTTCCAATTCTTGGTTTTCAGCGCTTGCTTGCACTGCGACCTTAGCAGGAAGGTCATCTCCAGCAACTACTACCTTGCCTTCCAAGTCCAGCACCATCTGCTGGGCTGTTTTCTTGCCAATTTTAGGGAACTTGGTCAAGTAGGTAATATTCTTGGTTTCGATGGCTTGAACCAAGCCAGCATTGTCATCAGCAGCGATAATAGCAAGAGCTGACACAGGACCAATCCCAGAAACCGAAATCAGACTGAGAAAGAGCTTTTTCTCGTCTTCTGAGCGAAATCCATAAAGCAGATGGGCGTCCTCACGCACGACCTGATGCACATAAATTTGAGCCTCCTGATTAACCTGACCTGAATAGGCATAAGGATTGGACACATGCAGGATATAACCAATACCATTGGTTTCAAGAACAATGTATTTAGCAGTAATTTTGGTAATGATTCCTTTTAAATATTCGTACATAGTTTTCCTTTTAGTTTAATATTTCCCCAACTCACGGAGACTGGTGTGATTTTCCTGAATGCGTCGGAACATCTTTTCCATATCCGACTTTGTAAAATGCACCAAAACAGGACGTCCATGGGGACAATTATAGGGATTATCACATTGAGAGAGCTGATAAAGGAGCTGTCTAGCTGAATGATCATCGATACGATGGTTGGCCTTGATAGACCGTTTGCAGGACATCATAATAGCCAGCTCTGCTCGGTATTTCTTGATAGAAACTTCCTTGGTCAAAAGGAGCATGTCGCACATTTCATAGATGCCTGATTCAATCTCTTCTTCTGCCATCCAAATAGGATGTTCACGTAGGATAAATTGATTTTCCCCGTACTCTGCTAGAAAGACTCCAACTTCCTCTAAAAGAGGCATTCTTTCCTTGAGACGCAAGGCATCATCCGCTGGAAATTCAAAGATGTAGGGCACTAGGAGTTGCTGCTGGCTCTGGTCAACATTGCCAATGCTCTCACGATACTCCTCGTACTTGACCCGTTCCTGAGCCGCGTGCTGGTCTATGATATAGAGCCCATCTCGCCCTTGGGCAAAGAGATAGGTCCCATGCATCTGTCCGAAAAATTCCAATTCTGGGAAGCTGGATGATTCTTCTCGCTCCAGCTTGTCATAGGCCTTATCAAGACTTGCTAAGTCTAGCTCTGGGTGATCTAGTTGGTCGTAGTTAGCAGGCTTTCTCTCTGCAAAATGCAGTTTTGCTGGCTTGGTTAGCTGATCCAAGGTTTCCTTGGCAAACAGGGTTAAGTCCTGCCCTTCCTCAGTTAATTCAACCTGATAATCAGCTACCTCAGCTTGACTGGATCTTGTCGGCTCAGTCTTCTCATAGTAGAGCGTATTTTCTTTGAGTGGGAGAATAGTTTGCTCCACCTTCTCACGATTGCGCACAGTCGATTTGGCAAGATTTTCCAAGGCATCTGGTATCAAGGTTTGCTCCTTGAGACTATTTGCAATAGCTTCTGAGACCAACGTCATCAGTTCTTTTTCCTTGGAAATCCGCACCTCTTGCTTGGTTGGATGTACATTGACATCCGCTAGATAGGGGTCGATATGGATGTGAATGACAGCTAGTGGAAAACGGCCTACCATAAGCTTACTACCATAGCCGTCAAGAATAGCACGATTGAGTAAAAAGTTCTTGATATAACGACCATTGATGAAGAGACTGATATAATTGCGATTTGCCCGAGTTAACTCAGGCAAGGACACAAAACCTGAAATTTCGAAATCTAGGTCAGAGTTCTCAATTTCAATCATCTTCTTGGCACTCGCCAAACCGTAAATCCCTGCGATTGCTTGTCGCAGTTGACCAGTCCCAGCTGTCCGCGTCATTTCCTTGCCATCACTAATCAAGCTAAAAGAAATTTCAGGATGGGCTAAGCCCAGACGGTTGACAATATCAATGATATGAGACAACTCTGCTTGCTGGCTCTTCATATACTTGAGGCGGGCAGGCGTGTTGAAAAAGAGGTCTTCCACACAAACCTTGGTCCCCACAGGACTAGTCGCTGGGATGACTTCCTCAACTTCACCCCCACGCGCGACTAGCTTGGTTCCGTGACTTGCACCATCCACCGCCGTCAACAGAGTCAAGAGACTAACAGACGCGATAGAAGGCAAGGCTTCACCACGAAAACCAAGCGTCCGAATCCGAAAGAGGTCTGCTTGATTTTTTATCTTACTGGTTGCATGGCGGCGCAGGGCCAATTCCACCTCATCGTGGGCAATTCCATGACCATTATCTGTGATTTGAATCTTCTTGAGACCAGCTTCCTCAATCTCAATGATAATCTGGCTAGAGCCAGCGTCAATGGCATTTTCTACCAACTCCTTAACAACGCTAGCTGGACGTTCGATAACCTCTCCTGCCGCGATCTGGTTTGCCAACACCTCTGGCAATTCAATAATATGAGACATCTTTCAGCCCCTTTCCGTATCTATTTTCCTAGAAATTGATTAGTGCTATTATACCATATTTCAGATAGGACAGAAAAGCAAGCACCACATAGAAGCCAAATCCTTCCACATAGACAAAGTCCCTTGCCATAGGCTATAAAATAGTGTTTAATAAAGGTGTACAAGAAGTGATCACAATTTTGTATGAAAGACAAGGAGAGAAATTTATGAAAGTAGAACTACAGATTAGCGAGTCTTACGAGGAGGAAAAACTGATTGTCCAAGCACCTCAAGAAACCGAGAAAGTCCAAAAAGTTATCAAATTTGCAGAAAATCTGGGCCAAAGAGAAAAAATCAAAGGGAAAATCGAAGATCAGGTCTATCTAATTGAGATTGGCAAGATTCAGCGCTTCTATATCGAAAATCGGAAGGTTCTGGCAGAAACGGCGAGTCAGACCTACAGCATTGATTTGCGACTCTATCAAGTTCTTGAACTCTTACCAACCAATTTTATCCAAATTTCCCAATCAGAAATCATCAATATCGACTCTATCTCTCATCTCAAGCTCACGCCCAACGGTCTGGTGGAAATCTTTCTAAAAAACGAAAGCTTCACCTACTCTTCACGCCGTTACCTAAAAACCATCAAGGAGAAATTAGAACTATGAAAAAACAAATCTTCCACGACGCATCTATTGGTGTCCTCATCGGCCTCATCCTCTCTATCATCTTTTCACTCATTTATGCACCAAATACCTACGCCCCGTTAAGTCCCTACTCTCTCATCGGCCAAGTGATGGCTCAGCATCAGGTTCACGGTGCCCTGGTCTTGCTCTACTGTACTCTTATCTGGGCAGCCATCGGTATTCTCTTCAACTTTGGTAAACGATTATTCAGCCGTGACTGGAGCATGCTTCGTGCCACTCTGACTCATTTCTTCCTCATGCTGGCTGGCTTTGTCCCACTGGCAACTCTGGCAGGTTGGTTCCCTTTCCACTGGTTCTTCTATCTCCAGCTCATTATCGAGTTTGCGATTGTCTACCTCATCATTTGGGCTATTCTTTATAAAAAAGAAGCTAAAAAAGTGGACCATATCAATCAACTCTTGGAGCATAGAAAGTAAGAAACCCATAATAAGCAAATCCGAGAAAGAAACTTCTCGGTTTTTCTTTATCCTACTGCACCTTGCTATCATAGCAGTTATTTTCAGATCTTCTTTGTAAATTTTCTGTAATTTTCTATCTTTTTTCAAAATATTCTTGCATTTTCCCAAAGTTTTTTGTAGAATATAGATTACATATCCAGATTATTCTGAAAATTCAAAAAGGAGTATCTATCATGTCGCAAGCTATTTCGTTAAATCAATCAACCTGGACAAGTAAACTAAAAGCAATGGGACCTGGAATCCTAATGGCAACTGCCGCTGTTGGCGGTTCTCACATTGTATCCTCAACTCAAGCCGGCGGTTCTTACGGTTGGTCTCTACTTCTCTTGGTCATCTTAGCCAATGTCTTTAAATATCCATTTTTCCGTTTTGGTGCTGAATACACAGCTGATACTGGAAAGACTTTGGTTGAAGGTTATGCCGAAAAAGGAAAACTCTATCTCTGGATTTTCTTTATCCTCAATGTCTTTTCGGCTATGGTCAACACGGCTGGTGTTGCCATTCTGTGCTCAGCTATCATCGCCAGTGCCTTCCCAATGATCGGTCTTAGCATCACTCAGTGGTCCCTCATTCTCGTTGCAATCATTTGGGCTATGCTACTCTTTGGAGGCTACAAACTTTTAGACGGCATGGTCAAATGGATTATGTCTGCTTTGACCATTGCGACTGTTCTTGCAGTTATCATTGCGGCGGTCAAGCATCCAGAATACAGTTCTGATTTTGTCGAGAAGACACCTTGGCAAATGGCAGCTCTGCCCTTCATCGTCTCCCTCCTAGGATGGATGCCGGCTCCTATTGAAATTTCAGCTATCAATTCACTTTGGTCAGCTGAAAAGAGAAAGACCGTCAACTTTAACACAGAAGACGCTCTGTTTGACTTTAACACTGGTTATATTGGAACAGCTATTCTAGCCGTCTTCTTTGTAGCACTGGGAGCACTGATTCAGTATCCTACAGGGCAGGCGGTTGAAGCTGCTTCAGCCAAATACATCTCTCAATTCGTGGGCATGTATGCCTCTGTTCTTGGCGAATGGTCCCGTTACTTGATTACCTTTATTGCCTTCCTCTGTATCTTTGGAACAGTTATCACTGTTATCGATGGCTATTCTCGCGTCAATCAGGAATCTCTCCGACTGCTAATCAGTCAAAAAGAGGACAATCGTAAATCTTTGAACATCTGGATGACCATCACTGCTATCATCGGTATCGTCATTATCAAGTTCTTCGCTGGTCAGGTTTCAACCATGCTCCGCTTTGCCATGATTGGTTCTTTCCTGACAACACCATTCTTCGCTCTTTTAAACTACGCCTTGGTAACGCGTGAAAACAAAAATCTTCCTTCTTGGCTCAAACACCTTGCCATTGCAGGATTGCTTTTCCTCTTTGGCTTCGCCATCTTCTTTATATACGCACTCGCAATCGGAAAAGCAGGTTAACTGACAAGCGCGAGATGAAGATAATACTCTTCGCAAATCTCTTCAAACCACGTCAACGTCGCCTTGCCGTACTCAAGTACAGCCTGCGGCTAGTTTCCTAGTTTGCTCTTTGATTTTCATTGAGTATAAGGTTTCATTTCAAGAGAAAATTCAGCAAATATTTCTATGATAAAAAGCATAAGAACAAGGTTTTAAAGACCTGAACTTATGCTTTTTTGCGTTCTCAAAGACTGTTTATACTCAAAAAACAGTTGAAAAATCTCAAGTGCCTCTTATATTGATTTTAATTTTCCTTTTCCAACTCATACAACTCCGCAATAATAGCTGCGACACGTTTGATATCTTCCAGCATACCTCGCATTTCAAAGTCAGCCAATACAGGGAAGCCAAAGCGTTGACTGTATTGCTTGGCTGTTAGGCAGTATTGGTTATTAAAGTTACGATTTCCTGAACCAACCATGCCAAAACACTTACTAGCATTGTCACCATAGGCGATAAAATCCCCCACTGGTGTCGTCAAAATCTCAACATCTCCGTTATCCACGCCATTCCCACCTTCGAGATAGGTCGGCAAAAAAGCAACATAAGGGTGATCCATTTCATAGAAATCATGACCTTCCTTGACCAAATCCTTGATATGAATCTTTTGGACTTCAATCCCCTCGTACTGGGACAAGAGATAGTCTTTCAAGCGCGTCACAAAACTCTCAGTGTTGCCACTCAAACTAATATAAACTAAAGAAATTGTCTTCATATGTACCTCCATGATTTTATTTTTAATCGAAAAAGAACTACCAAGATTGTATCTTGATAGTTCTTTTTTGTCAATACTTAGGCAAGATTTTCTGCTTCCTCTTCTTCTGCCAAGGCTTTTTGCTGACGCCATATCTTGTAGAAGACAAGGGCTAGGAAGAGAACATTGATGACAATATAGAGAATGCTAACAGCTTTTGAACCAATACTTATTCCCAAACGCATGCTCTCATCTTGAACCAACTGCACAGCGTCTTGTAAAGTCACATAGCTATAAATCGAACCAATAATGGCTAGCAAAACATAGCCGACATAAGTATAGTTTGCATATTGCAAATTCTTACGAACAAGGAAGACAATCGCTACGACCACTAAAATAGCAGATAGCACAACCAAAGCAACATTAAAAATAGAATGAGATGCTTCTGCCACTTTATAGGTATAATTAAGGGTATCTTCTACCTGCTGAGCATTGACACCCCCAGCTTGTGGTTCACTCGCACGAAGCACTTCTTTGCTAGGCAAGGGAGTCAAAACTCCAAACAGAGACCCAGCTGAAATAAGGGCAGACAAGATTAGCAAGACCCATAGATAAATCGGTTTCTTTTTCATGATAGAACCTCCTGATATTATTATTGATATTATAGCACTTTTTGCAAAGGAATACAAATCTTATAGTATCGTTTCTACCTGTTTTCGGTAGGCTTTTGGCGATTTTCCGCACAATTTTCGGAAAACTTTATAGAAATATCCAAGGTTACTGTAACCAACAGCATAACAAATATCTTCGATACTATCACTAGTCGAAAGCAAGAGTTGTTGGGCAGCCTTAATGCGTTGTTTATTGAGCAATTCAGCAAAGGTCGAATTGGTTTCACGCTTAATCAACTGCCCTAGATAGACAGGATTGATAAAGAGAGCCTTACTGATATCCTTGAGGGACAGCTCCTTTTGGTAATCCCGACCAATGACTTCCAGCACACTGACCACATTTTCATTCATACGGTATTGACCGAAAAAGCTGATCAGAGTTTCCTTGATATAAGAAACCAATTCATCGAAGGATTGAATAGCATGAATGGTTTTGACAATGTCCGTCATATCATCAGCTTTGAGATGTTCAAACAAGTGGAAGACATCCATGACAAACTGGATAAAAAGCTGTTTGGTAATCGGAACACGCGGTGTATTTTCAAGAACCACCTTCTCCAAAAGATTCAACTCTTCCACGATTTGATTGAGATTCCCCTGAATGATAACCCTATAAATCGGTTCGTAATAGGCAAAGAGACTCTGAGACTGTTGTAGATTTACAGAACCGTAAAAGAGGGCTTTCTCAGCATTCAGCTTCCAGCGTTCAAAGTGTTCTTGATAAGGAGCTTCAAAAGGTGTAACGACTAAACCATCTAGGGGTTGGTCAGAAATGAAAATCTGCCAGTCTTGACCTAAGACATAGTAGGGAATGGTGAAGGAACCTTGTTTTTCCTTGGATAGACCTATCCACCAATTCTCCTTACCTCCTAAATAACTGACAAATCCAGCCTCGTCTAATTCTTGACTGAGAGTCTGACTTTTCTTTCCTCTCTCGCCGAGCTGACCTGCAATCTTCTCCAGCAGATTTCCCAGCTCCACCTTATCAACAGGCTTGACCAAATAGTCCACCACACTAAGGTTCATGGCTCTTTTTACGTAATCAAACTCCTGATAACCTGAAAGCAGGATATAGGCAGCATCTGGTAAGATTTCTTTCATCTCCCGAATCATATCAAGCCCTGTTTTGTCGGGCATATTGACATCGGAAATGATGACATCGACGGGATTTTCCTGCACATATTCTAGGGCTTCATCGGCATGACTGGCTGTTGCGACAACCTCCATATCCCACTTATCAAAGGGGATCAAACGTTTCAGACCTTCTGTCACCATGTACTCATCATCTACTAATAATACTTTATACATTTTCTCCCTTTCTACTCATCTTGAATTGTAATACGATACTGAACACCTGCTTGCTCCGCAGACTCTATGGTAATGGCATAGCGGTCCCCAAAATAGAGCACAAAACGCTCGTGTACATTGGCAATCCCGATAGACTGCCTTTGATCACTGTAGCTGGCTTGGTGTTCAAACTGTCTCTGACTTAATTTTTCTCGAATACTTGTCAGTTTTTCAACCGACATTCCACGGCCATTATCGACCACCAAAATTTCTACAAAACCATCCTGTTTAAGAGCTTTAATGCTAATCACATTATCTGTCCGTCTATGGTCAACACCATGCGCAAAATAATTTTCTACCAGCGGTTGCAAGGTAAACTTAGGAATCTTCATATTTTCTAACCCTGGATCTATCTTGAAACCATAGGCAATGGACTTGGGATAGCGAACCATGCAAAGATAGCTATATTTACGGCAAAATTCTAATTCCTGTTTGAGGAGGGTCTCTCTTTCGTCGGAAATATTGTTACGCAAGAGACTACTGAATTCATAAATGATATCTGCCAACTCATCTTGACTCTGCATAACTGCATACATGCGCAAGAACTCCAGCGTATTATACATAAAATGAGGATTGATTTGCGCCTGTAAGGCTCGCATATTGGCATCTTTTTGACTGAGCTCTAGCTGATAAATATCATGGATATTCTTTTCCAACCGATCCAACATATCATTGGTGGTCTCTGCGATTAAGAGTAATTCCTGATCCTTTTCAATTGTGTCAATACGAAGACCTTCTTGTCCTTGGGCAATAGCTTGGATGGAATCCACCAAATCCACTACCTGCTTTTGGTAGTTAGCAAAGGTCTGCCTCAAAGTCAGATAAAGAATGACAATAAAGAGAAGGCTCAAGCTCACAATCAAAGCAGAGCTAGTCACTGTTCCTTGTAAAACAAAGTTTTTGGGAACTGCCACCTGAACCTGATAACCATGAGAAGTTAAGCCAACTAGCCAATTTTCACTCTCCTTATCAACTGTTTCACCAATATGAAAAATCTCCGTATCAAAAGGTGAGGTCACTGTTACTGCCATCGGAGTATGACCTCTAGTATTATCAATGGCATGGTATAAAACAGCAGGATCCAAGGAGATGTAAATCACTCCTAAATCTTGATCTGACACTGGGTCTGACACTGGAATGGCAAAACTATTTCCTGCTGGTTTAAAATCCTCAGCCCTGATTTTTTCTCCACTACGTTTGTCTTTCGTAGAAACATAGACTTCCTTGTAATCTTGAAAAGCAATGGCCACCCCAGTTACAAAATCATTTCGAACATAGAGGTCATCAACATTTTCATGCAGAGAGACTGATACATAAGGCGAAGCTTTCCGCTCTAATTGCCAGTAAAAATAGTCTGGCATGCTAAGGCTAAAGTATTTATAGATTCCCTCAATACGAGCTTGATTTTCAACTAAAGCCTGAGCTATCTGGGTTGACTCTCTATGGTAATATTCAATTTCACTCACTGTTCTAGCAGTTACACGCTGGGCTACTCTCTGGGCTTCCTTTTCCCGTGAATCCCAGTCAGCATAAGAGAGTAAGATTGCAAAACTCGCAATAATAATGATCATCACTGAACTGTAGGTTCGCAGAAGCGTATGTAGCCAAAACTGCTTCATCCTACTTTGTCGCCAATTTTTCATGGATACTTTCATAGACCGGTTCCAACATATCACTGATAAAGAAATGCCACATCCCAATTCCTACAAAGAAGAGAAGAGCAGGCATATAGTAACCAATTGCCACAAGTAGCACTGTCCCAAGGAGAACCTTGGCCACAGCTGCTAGACTCATAAAGATGCCAATCAAGGATAGTTTGAGACTATTTCGATAAGACAAGTCAAAATAAACTTGTAATTTCAAAGATACTGTATAAGCTAAAAACAGCAGGGTAACTACTAGAACATTCAAAAAGGTCGCAATCAAATGAATAATAGTCTGATGAGGCAATTGCACCAAGAGATACAAACCATAGGTCAAAACTAGACCCACACCTAAAAAGCTATAGAAAATCAGGTTGCTTGAGACAAAATTTTGCTTGTAAAGAGACCAAGCCTCCTTCAAACTGTATTCCCGAAAGCTATAACCATGTTCTGCATATAAGCTCATCAAGGTGGCACTAGCCGGCGCTAGACCAAGGATAATCCCTCCTGCTAAAGTTAATAGCCAAAAGAAGGCTGTCGCAATCATCCCTAAAAAGAAACGATTAAAGACAAAGTCTAAAAATCTACCCATGATATTCCCCTAAAAATAACTATGAAACCATTATATCATATTTCAAGCGTTTTCAAAAACTTCTAGTATCCATTTACAATCCCACCAAACCGTGGTACAATGAGAATTGTGAAAAAATTATCAGGAGACAATTCATGAAAAAATCTATCTTAACTACACTGCTTTTTGCAGTTCTTTACTTCCTCTGCATGGGGATTGGTGTCCTTTTGGGCAATCTCTTTGACCAAACTGGAAACATGTTTTATGCGCCTGCCTTTACTGCCCTTGTCGGCGGTAGCGTCTATATGATCCTAGTCGCAAAAGTTCCGCGCTTTGGAGCCATTACCACTATCGGCCTTGTCATTGCCTTCTTTTTCTTGGGAACTAAACACGGTGCTGGTTCCTTCCTTCCTGGAATTATCTGTGGCCTCCTAGCAGATGAAGTAGCTCATTTAGGAAAATACAAGGACAAAACAAAGAACTTCCTTTCTTTCCTTATTTTTGCCTTTAGTACAACAGGACCAATCTTGCTTATGTGGATTGCGCCCAAAGCCTATATGGCTACTCTTCTGGCAAGAGGAAAATCCCAAGAATATATCGACCGTATCATGGTCGCTCCAACCCCTGGAACTGTCCTTCTATTTATCGCAAGTATTGTCATCGGAGCCCTAGTGGGTGCCTTGATTGGACAAGCCTTGAGTAAAAAATTTGCACAGAAAATCTGATCAGTTAAAAAGAGCCACACGGCTCTTTTTTATTTATGGCTCAATTTCTTAGTCAAGAAATCTCCCAAGAATTGGATTGCAAAGATAATCAAAATGATAATGATGGTTGCCAAGATGGTCACATCGTGATTGTAGCGGTTAAATCCATAAGCGATGGCTACGTTACCGATACCACCAGCTCCAACCGCACCGGCCATAGCTGTTTCCCCAACAAGGGAAATCAAGGTCACAGTCGTCACACGGATCAAATCTGGAAGACCTTCTGATAGGTAAACACCCACGATGTCCCAGAAAGTCGCTCCGCTCGCTTGAGCCGCCTCAATGACACCGCCATCCAATTCAGCCAAGACAACCTGCACCTGACGGGCAAAGAAGGCAAAGACTGCAAAAGAAAGTGGGACAAGGGCTGCATTTGGCCCGATACTTGTTTTAACAATTAAGTGAGAAAGTGGTGACAAGATTGCCAAGAGGATGATAAAGGGAACCGCACGAAAAATTGAGGTAATTTTGTCTAAAATCCAGAATACGACTTTATTCTCCAAGACACCACCTGGCGCTGTCAAGACGAGAAAGAGACCTGCCACTAGCCCCAAGAAGCCTCCGATAATGAAGGAAAGAACTGTCATATAAAGAGTTAAGTAGATAGCCGTTCCCCAGCCTGCCTGACCAGCCCAACCCATTTTATAGACATTTGGTAAATAGGTTTGAATCAATGATTCCATCTTACTGTACTCCCTTCAATACTTTTAGTTGTACACCTGCTTGACGAATGGCTTCTTGGGCACCTGCCAACGCTGCTTTTTCACCTGACAAGACCACCACCAATTCTCCAACAGGAGTACCATCGAGAATTTCGATATTCCCATAGAGAATATTAGCCATTACTTGGTAATGCTTGTACAATTCATTCAAAAGTGGCTCGTCTGTTGAAGCTCCAGCGTACTTGAGTTGCACCAAGAGACTGTTTTCAGACAAGTGTTCCACGATTTCTTGCTTCTCGATTTTGGCCATGGCTTCGTCAATACCTGTGGCTGTTGAGATAAAGTCTTGAGTCAAAGGTTGTTTAGGGTCTGAGAAGATTTCAAGGACACTTCCCTCTTCAATCAAATGCCCATCCTGCATAACCGCCACACGGTTGGCAATGTCTTTGACAATCTGCATTTCATGCGTAATCAAGACAACTGTCAATCCTAATTTTTGGTTCAAATCTTGTAACAAGGTCAAAATCTGCTTGGTTGTCTTAGGGTCAAGGGCAGAAGTTGACTCGTCTGAAATCAAGATTTTTGGATCATTGGCCAAGGCACGCGCAATTGCCACACGCTGTTTTTGCCCTCCAGATAGTTGTGAAGGGTAGTTTTCAGCACGATCTGCCAAACCAACCAAGTCCAACAACTTAGCTACTTTAGCCTTCTTTTCTTCCTTGCTGAGTCCAGAGTGTTTAAGGGCAAAGGCTACATTCTCCTCTGCTGTCTTTTGGCTCATCAGGTTAAAATGCTGGAAAATCATCCCGATATCTTGACGTTTACGACGCAACTGCTCTGCCGTCAAGGTGACCTTACCATCAAAAATCACATCGTCGTCAATGGTAATTTTCCCTGCAGATGGTTTTTGCAAGAGGTTAATCACCCGTACAAGGGTTGATTTCCCTGCTCCAGAATATCCAACGATTCCGTAGATATCCCCTTCTTGGATGTGAATGGTCACATCCTTAACCGCTGTGATGGTTCTCTTCTTTTGGTGAAAAGTCACATCGATCTGATCTAACTTGATAATATCTCTACTCATAGCTTCTAATCAGCTCCTCTACTAATTCGATATGGGTGTAATAATCAGCGATTCGCACATTTTCATCTCCACCGTGGTCTCGGCTATTGGCATTTCCTAGACCGAATGCAACCATTGGTACCTCTAGGGCATCAAAGACCGTATGCATAGGTCCTGTCCCCGCTGTCGTCGGCAAGACTGAAACGCCCTGTGGATAGAATTTCTTGGCCAACTCGATCACATTGAGAATGGCTGGTGCGCTCATATCGCTTCGATAGCTCATCTCTCCCAAGGTATAGTATAATTCTACCTTATCAAAGCCATTTTTGTCTAGCTGTTTCCGAATTTTTTCCAGAACATCATGCGGTTCTAGGCCCGGAACCAGACGAACCTCTAGCTTGGCACTGGCTTCTGCAGGCAAAATAGTCTTAACACCTTGACCTTGATAACCAGACTGGATTCCTTCGATATTAAGCGCTGGCTCGAAAAAGAAACGTTTTAGAAAGGCCATCCGCTCCTCCTGTAAGAGAGGCAACTCCAATCCATAAATCCGACTAACTTCCTCTGGGTTTCGTTGACCATAAGTTTCTAGCAAGGCCATTTCTCGTTCATTGGGCTCGTGTACTTCTTCGTACAAGCCTTCAACCAAGATACGGCCATCCGCAGCACGAAGAGACTGTAAGGCTTGGAGGAGATACCAAGGAGCTGATTCCACAACGCCACCATAACTCGAGTGGATATCCACATCAGCGCTTTTTACCTTGGCATCAAAGGTCACAATCCCCTTATTGCCACCAGAAATTTCCAGCTGTTCCAAGGCATTTTTGGTCCCTTGTTCCCAGACCAACAAATCCGCCCCACGGAGTTTGTCTGCATGCTTTTCCAAATACTTATCTAGGTCTGTTGAAGCCGATTCCTCCGCTCCCTCCATGATAAAGCTGATATTGACAGGTAAATCATCATGGTGCTGCATATATTTTCTCAAAGCACTCAAGCGAGCTGTGATATGACCCTTGTCGTCATCAACCCCACGCCCATACATGAAGCCATTGCGGACCGAAAGCGTAAAAGGATCCTCTGTCCAGACCTGATCCCCATCCGCTGGCACAGTGTCATAGTGGTTATAGAAAATCAAGGTCTTGGCATCTGGACGCGAACTCTTGAAATGTGCCATGACAAAGGGCGCTGTATAGCTCTCATCAATCTCCACTTCAGCTCCAACACGCTTGAAAATCTCACCCAGATAATTTGCGACTTCCTTGAGTCCAACCTGCTGGGCAAAGACTGATTTCTTAGAAATCAAGGTACGCAAAACCTCAAAATAATGTTGGACTACATGATCCTTTTCAAATTTTTCAATCTGTTCTTGTTCGCTAGGAAAAACCATATTCTCTCTACCTTTCTATGAACGAATAGTCTTCTTTACAATCTATACTCTATACAAAAGCAAGAGGTGGAATTTTCTCTCCCACCTCCCTGTTTCTTATTACCAAACTGGTTGATCCAAACCGTCTGATGTTTCTTCGATAACTTTTTTCACGTCATCTGTGTGGTAAGCTGCGATTACTTTCTTGATAGCATCAGCCTTAGGTGATGTTTCCCAATCTTTTTTCGCAACAATGATGTTGTACCATTGTTTTGAGTTTTCATCAGCTTGTTCTTTGAAAAGTGCTTTCTTGTAGTCCAATTTTGCTTCTGTAACGAAGGTATTGTTTACAACGGCAGCGTCAACTGATGACAATGAACGAGCTGTTTGGCTAGCGTCCAATTCAGTGATTTTCAAGTTCTTTGGATTTTCTTTGATGTTGGCAACTGTTGCAAGAGCAGTTCCAGAAACATCCAATTTAATCAAGCCAGCTGATTGAAGCAAATAAAGCGCACGGCTTTCGTTTGTAGCGTCATTCGGTACAGCGATTTCTCCGTTTGCTGGGATGTCTTCTACTTTAGTGTACTTGTTGGCACTTCCATTCAAACCTGAGTAAAGGCGGATTGGAGAGATGTAAGTATCTGCAATCGCTACAAGGTCTTTTCCGTTTTCTTTGTTCCAGTTGTTCAAGAAGTTATAGTGTTGGAAAGCGTTCAAATCTACTTCGCCATCAGCAGTTGCTTTGTTTGGTTGTGAGTAGTCTGTGAACTCTGTAAATTCCAAGGTAATTCCGTCTTTTTTAACCAATTCTTGGATTTTGTCCCAACGTTTTTCTTCAGAACCGCTACGGTTAACAGTTGCGATTTTGATAGTTGTTGCATTGTCTGCTTTCTTTTCTGAGTTTCCGCAAGCTGCAAGAGCCAAACCTGCGACTGTAGCAAGGGCTGCTAGGCCAAGCCATTTTTTGATTTTCATGATTCTTTCTCCTTAAAAATAATACCGTACTAGTATCTCATACTTTGTTCAATTGCACAAATTGTTATTAGATAATCAGATATATAGTTTAAAACTATATCCCTAAAAACTGAGAAATCACCCTTCTTCATCAGAATGGATGATTTCAAGAAATTATTTAATATCAGCTTCTGCCGGTAGGTAAGTGTCTCCGAAGAATTGTTTAGATAATTTTTCAAGAGTGCCATCTTTGTAAAGTTCTTTAATGCGTTTGTCTACAAATGATTTCAACTCATCTTGACCTTGAGCAAGAAGTGGGTAAACGTACGGTTGTTGGTCGCTTGGAAGTTCAATGACTTTCAAGTTATCCAAACCTTGGTTCTTAATCACTGTTTCAACACCGATTTTATCAAAAATCTTGTAGTCAAACTGGCCATCGCTCAAACGTACCATGATTTGTTGGAAGTCTGCCTTAGTATAGTTAAGGATAGTTGGGTTGTCCGGGTGTTCAGCGTTGTATGCTTCTAACTGCTTAGCTGATGTAGTAGCTTGAACGACTTCCGTCGATTTTCCACCGATATCAGCGAGAGACTTGATGCTAGAGTCGTCTTTCTTCACTACAAGGACATTAGGGTTTTGGGCAATTGGTGCGGCATAAAGGTATTTCTCCGCACGTTCTTTAGTGTAGCTAAGATTGTTGACAGCCATATTGTAACGATCAGCGTCAAGACCAGCAAATACACCTGACCATTCTGTCTTTTCAAACTTGACATCATATTTGTCAGAATCTTTAAAGATAGCGCGAACGACTTCAATCTCGTAACCAGTCAATTCGCCATTTTCTTCATAGATAAATGGTTTTGGCGAGCCATTGGTTGCAACGATGATTTCTTTCTTGCTAGCTGCTTCTCCTTCTTTCTTAGCACCACCTGAGCAAGCTGCTAGCACACCTGCAGCAATAAGCCCTAAGGCAGCAAGAGATGAGTATTTAACGATTTTTTTCATGTCATTTCCTCCAAAATAGAATACCTTATAATCTTAACAGAAAAAGAGCATTTACGCCATTATATGATATCTATCTCTGTGATAGGTTTTCTTTATGTCTGATTTATATTCAATGAAAATCAAAGAGCAAACTAGAAAGCTAGCCGCAGGTTGCTCAAAACATTGTTTTGAGGTTGCAGATAGAAGCTGACGTGGTTTGAAGAGATTTTCGAAGAGTATTAAAAGACCAAACGTAAAACTGCAATTAGGACCACTCCAAAGAGAACCGTTCCGACTAGATTGCGGTAGCGAAAGGCTACCCAAGCTGTTGGAAAGACTGCTAAGAAGTCCAGCCATTTGATTTGAGGAAAGCTCCCAACCTTACCTGTCACTACGCTTGAAAGAATCAAGGCAAAGATAATAGAAACGGGCAAGAACTTCAAAAAACGCTCAACAATCGCAGGCAAACCCTTATACTTGACCAAGATGAAGGGAATCATACGGGGAATCCAAGTCACAAGACCAGAGAAAATCACTGCTAATAAAAGATACTTACTGACCATCTAAAACCACCCCCATTGTACAACCTAGCAAGGTCGCAAACAGAACAGCTAGCGACTGAGACACCACTGTCAAGAGTAAAAAGAAGGACACCGCAACAACTGCTAGGATAATGAGCAGATTGCGGACAGGAATCCGTCTTTGCATAATCTGGAATTGCGAAGCAAAAATTCCGATGAACATCCCAACCAGGGCAAAATCCAAGCCAAAGATTTCTGGATTTGGAAGCAGACCACCCAGAGCCGTTCCGACAACTGTTCCCACAAACCAAGCCACATAGCTGTTGAGATTGTTCCCGTGCATCCACATAGGATTGACCTTGTCTGTATGGACTAACTCGCCCATCAAAACGCCATAAGTCTCATCCGTCAAAAGGCTAGACATACCGATATTGTGCCAGAGACTGGTATGACGGAAATAGGTTGACGCATGCAAACTCAACAAAAAGAGACGCAAATTGATTAGAAAAACCGTCATAGCAATAGCTGCCACAGGGGCTTGAACCGCAATCAGTGCCAACATGGCAAACTGGGCACTCCCAGCATAAACAAAGAGGCTCATCAAGCCCATCTCTACAGGTGTCACATAGGGCGCACCGATAATCCCACAGGCCAGGCCGATACTGACATAACCAAGGGCTGTTGGCATGGCTGCCTGTGCCCCCTCCCAAAATCCTTTTTCTTTCATCTTTCTCCTCGTATTATCTTAATAAATGGGCTGAAAAGAATCCAGCCACAGCATGGACTATTATAACACATTCAGGAAAGAGAAAAAAGTCTGTTGATTGTAATCAGACAGACTCCATTTTATTCTATAGTATCAAAAACAAGACTTGGTTTGGCATTGAAATCCAAGTCTTGCTCATATTCAGATTCATCCATTATGCGATGCTCATGCCGTATTTTATAATGAATCATATTTTAAAAATACCAGACCACACTACTCCCTGCTTATATTTAGCTTCTTTCTTTTGGACAAATTTTGCCAAATCCAATAACTCTGTCGGTGGTTCACCTTTAAAGCCCAATAATTCTTTAGAGACGGCAAATGAGAGACGTACAGCTAGCAAATCTTCACTAGTACTAGAGAACTGTTTTGCTGTTTCCAGCAATTGCTTCCTAAATTCTTCCGTCAAGCTAATTTCTTTATTATTGTACAGGGAATGAATTAAAATTTGTAACTGACTCTGTTTTTCCATCGTTTACCTCATTTTATCTAGGACGCCAAGGACCATATTTAGCCCAACCATCCACCATAACATTTACAGTGTGTTCCAAATTAGAAATATATTGTACAGACTTCCAGTTGCTAGGTGAAATTTCGTTTCTTTCATGGACACCTCTAAAAATTTTTAGAAGTTCTTTTCAAATAATCATGCAACATTCATATAAAATAAATTTTAACAATTAGTATCATTCTTTTTGAAAAAATTACAAATAACTAATAAATAAATTCCTATAGATAGTGTAAATCCATTTATTAAAATACCCAAAATTTTTATATCTGTATAAAATTGAGGAATAATCAAAAATAGAATGGCAAATAAAGCATATAAACTTGAATTAGTCGAATATATCAATCCCATAGTGTCGTATCTATACTCTGAGTAAATCATTTTTTCAAACATATTTCCTGATATACCTATTAAAATAAATGCTAAAAAAAATAACAACAACTTTATTAACGGAAATGGAGTAATAAATACTAGCATGAGTGCTAATCCAGATACAGTATAATCAATAAAGAAAAACATTTTATACGGAATTCCCACTCTAGGAGCCAAAATTGCTCCTATCAAATCGGCAAATCTTTGAGCTCCTAGTACCAATCCCAAATATTGAATAGGTATGCCTTCTGATAAAAGATACAGTGGCATTAAAGTTAAAAGTAGATCTGTACCCCCACTTAAAATTGACTCTGTAACTACTATAAAAGAGGCAAATTTTGATTCTCGAAAAGCAGAAACAGTTTCCAAAAATTGGAAAGAAGAATTACTTTCCAAATCTACCTTTTCAGGTCGAACACTTTTAGTATTGTTTTTGGAACCGGGCAATCTGATTTTAATCATAAAATAAATAGCAGCCACAAAAAACGGAATACTTAAATTAAAAACAACAAAATAAGATAGAAGCCCTAATAGTAGAGATGCAGTTAAATTACTAATAATATCTAACACATTTGATGCCAAGTATTGAACATCTATCGATTTCTTTATTAGCATGTCATCATTATTTAAAGTTTCTGGAACAATTTTCATCTGCAGTGTATTTAATAAATTAGTTGATAATGCGAACAAAAAATTCAATACATAGATATACACAACACGAAAATGATACCTTAAACACAGAATTGTAATCACAATTATAATAAACTGGAGAATCTGGAAAATCACTAGCCAAATTTTATCTCTCTGAATTTTATTTATAAAACTTCCATAAAAAACAGCAAGCAAATTTGGGATAAAACCAATTAGAGTAAATAGAGATAACTGTCCTGCCTCAATATGATATACACTTACTAACCCTATCGATAAAGCAATAAAGTAAAAACTATCTGCAATATTCCTAGACGATCTACCTAATATTAAATTTATAAAATTTTGGCTAAATTTTCTTAATATCATGCTTATAAACCTCAAAATTCATGCAATCGATTTGAATATAATCCGTTAAATTCAATAATCCTGTTAAAGTATCTAATACTTTATAAGATATGATTGATGCAGCCATATATGATATTGGAGAAATAACACTATACGGTATTCTACTATCCAAAACATGATCATCTGTTATCATAAAGTCCCTATAAAACTCCCTCAATGAAATAGTTTTGCCCGGAATAATATGTAGGTAGTTTATTACCGTAGATGCATATGAGCCAACAATAATAGGTCTCGTATATTTATGAGCTAAATCATCAAACCAGTAGTCTATCTCTATTCTAGGAGTATCTGCACAGCATAAAGCAATGTCAAAATTATAATCTTTAAAAATAGTTTCTAAGTCATTCTGACACTCTAACTTCCTATAAATAGTTGTCACATTTGAATCAGAAATCTCTTGAATATGCTGTTTTATTATGTCTATTTTTAGCTTACCAATATCAGATTTCTTAAAGGATGTTTGTCTAGTAAGATTTGACTCTTCCACAATGTCAAAATCTACTAATATGAAATTACCTATACCTAGACGAGCTAAAATTTCGACTGTTGTTGATCCAATACCCCCTACACCAACAATTAAAACTGTTGAATTTAATAATCTATCCTGATACTTACTAGGGTCTAAATTTTCTGACAAATCAACCCACTCAAAGAAATTAATATTTCGGGAATATTTGGAATTATCATATTGATTACTAGTCACTAATCCCATAGATATCATCGACTCAACAACTTGTTTTTCTCCATTAGACAACAATTTTATATCAATGTCATTATCTAATTTTTTTATTAAATTGATGTTCTCTTCATTAAAATCAATCTCCCTTACAAGAGAAGCATTACCAAAACCAAATTTTATTTTATCTTTAAATATATACGGTTGAAGAGTTCTCTTTATTCTCATTTAGATCCTCCTAATCAAAAACTATTAAAAGATAAACAACAAATAGGAGTTTGGAAAATATTTTCCTAAACTCCAAAATTATAAATACGAATACAACTCATTTATAATTTCTATCCATATAATAAATTAAAATACAAAAAACTTATCGACTTCTAAAATTCAGTTAAAATCTTAATAGCATGCAGATATTAACTTTTAAACATTATGAATATCATCATTCTTCACAATTATTAAGATTTAAGATTTTTTGTATAATATCCGTTGCATTTGCAGCAAAATATATATTAATTAGAATTTTTGTCGTATATGTTTATCTTGATTTCAATCCACTATATCTAATCCAAAGTTTATCTTTTCTATCCTATAGATTGCTATTATTTAACTAACGGCCACCTAAACGATGCCCTTGAAATGAATATGGTACAGCAGACATTGTTTCTCCTCCAATTATTTTTCTTTGTAAACCACTTATGCGACCTAGGATTTGCTTCAAGTACTTTACAAGAACACTATAACACGAAAATTGGCGTATTTGAGAAAATCGCATATTTGATATTTTTTCTTATAGAAATTTCTGATTTGCGATTTTAGTGGATTTGATTATTTCACTGGTATAATAAAGTTATTACTAACAAGGAGGGATATAATGATGAAGAAAAGAAAAATCCAACTGATACTCCTGCTTATTTCGGAGTGGGTTATCGTCTTCCCGTTTCTAATCAATCGATAAGTTCTTTGTATTGCTGAAAACGCAATTCGAAGAGGGCTGTTAATTGTGAATTTTCTAATACTTGCAGAGATTGGATAAAGTGTTCAATCTCTTTTTGATTACTTCCTTTGGTTTGAAGAAATATACTCATTTTCTTTAAAAATTGCCACGATAATTTCTCAAAAACATCGTATGGACGGAGCATACTCTCCAGCTCTGCTTCAAAGATTGGGATATAGGAGAAAAGCTTGCGCTCCATGAGCTCTGATAAGATATTTAATAGTCCTTGCTTCATATACAATCGATTGTGTACTAACTCTTTAAATTCTTTGGATTTTTCAAGCAAAGAGGTTGATAAAAAAATCAGATCTTGATTGCTTAGGAAGGGCATGGTATTGCAAAAAAGATAGAGTTCAAACCAGGTCCAAGACTCAATAGCATAGAGATAAGTAGTCAAAAACTCCCTATCCTCCTCTGTTAGCAGATAGCTCTTATTTAAGGAATGAATAGCATTTTTAATCACAATGGCATTCAAACAACGATAGGTCTCTGCCATCTGTCCTTGCTCGACTTCCTCCAACAGTTGCTCTAAGCCAGCTATATCTTGATGAGCAAAGCGATCCACAACCCTCCTACCAATCTGCATATGTGGAGATTCTTGATAGTTGTTGAGCTTGTGCCCAAACTCATCAAAATTCATATTGATTCCTTGGATGGCTAATATGAGCTTATCTGCAGACAACATAGACTGCCCTAGTTCAAACTTGGACAACTGAGAAGCTGTTAGTCCAGCACAAGCCACATCTGACTGCTTGAGCTTTCTCGCCAAGCGCAATTCCTTGTAAAATTCCCCCAATTCCATTCTCTCAATCATCTTGCCACCTCCTAGCTTTTGCATATTATATCATTATTTTTATAGTTTTGTCAAAATATTCTGACATTTAAGAGAGCAAAAAAGCCAGCCTTAAGCTGACTCTTTATTCCATCGTATCAAAAGTAAGACTTGGTTTGGCATTGAGGTCCAAGTTTGCAAAGTTTTCTTTGTTCCACTCGCTGATGCTGGCATAGGCAATCATACCTGCATTGTCTCCGCAGAGGCGCAGAGGTGGGATGATAACCTTGACATCTGTGATTTCGGCTGCTAGGCGTTCTCTGAGGCCTTTATTAGCAGCCACGCCACCTGCCACGACTAGGGTTTTAACAGGGTATTTCTCCAAAGCCTTCTTGGTTTTAGCCATGAGAATATCCAAGACAGCTGCTTGGAAGGAAGCACACAAATCCTCTGTGGACAAGCTTTCTCCCTTTTGCTCGGCATTGTGGTGAAGATTGATAAAGGCCGATTTCAAACCTGAGAATGAAAACTCCAGATTATCTTCCTTAATCATGGCACGAGGAAAATCATAAATATCCTGTCCCTGATGAGCTAGCTCGTCAATCTCACGACCGGCAGGATAGGTCAAGCCCATGACACGGCCAACCTTATCATAGGCCTCACCAACCGCGTCATCTCGCGTTTCCCCAACAATCTTGTAATCACCAGCCTCCGAAACATAAACCAACTCTGTGTGACCACCGCTAACCAAGAGGGCTAGCAAGGGAAACTCCAAAGGCTCCACACTCTGAGCGGCCATGAGGTGGCCAGCCATGTGATTAACAGGAATCAGCGGAAGTCCATGAGCCCAAGCAAAAGCCTTGGCAGCTGACAAACCAACTAGCAAGGCTCCGACCAAGCCTGGTCCATAGGTAACAGCCACAGCTGTCACATCCTCTTCGGTAATCCCTGCTTCTGCCAGAGCCTCCTCGATACAGGCTGTAATGACCTCGACATGGTGACGACTGGCTACTTCTGGCACTACGCCCCCAAAACGTTTGTGACTCTCAATTTGACTGGCAATGACATTGGACAAGAGCTCATCGTCATTTTTCAAGACGGCGACACTGGTCTCATCACAGGATGTCTCAAATGCTAAAATATATCTATCCTTCATCTATTTCTCTCTTCATGATGATGGCGTCCTCGACTGGGGCATGGTAGTAGGCCTTTCTCTCAGCGATGACTGCCATCTTTTCTTTCTTGTAAAATGCTTGCGCTCGTTGATTTGACTTTCTGACTTCGAGGAAAATCTCCTTGTCTGTCGGCAATTGAGCAAACAAGGCTGATGCAATTCCCTGACCCTGATAAGTTTGTTTGACAGCGATTTGCAGGACTTCTGCCTCAAAAAGATTCTCCTGCACAGCTAGAAAGCCAATCACTTCTTCCCCATCATAAGCCAGAACATACCAAGTCTGGTCTTGAGCCAGGTCTGCTTGAATTTGTTCCAGCGTCCAAGGACTGACTGGGTAAACAGCTGCCATCACAGCGTAGATGGCTTGAGCCAAGTCAGGCTGCTGTTGGATTCGTTTGATTTCTATCATAAGCGTTTAATGTAGGATTCACCAGACTCGGTGTGGTTCTTGAGCCAGTTTTCCTCAGCCTCGACACGCTTGAGGTAGTTCGGCACAAAGTCATGCAAGGAGTCTGCTTCCTTATCCCAAGCCAAAAGAGCAAGATTGGCTGCATTTGGCAAGGTTTCTTTATAATTAGTCCTTGGTAAATGTTCTTGAATCTGCTCAACAAAGGGGCCGACTTCTCCGACAAAGGTAACCTGACTAGCACCCTTGATTAACTCAATCACTCGCTCAAAGGGTAAGTGCGCTTCTGGCATGACAGGTTTGGCATTTTCATAAAATCCTGCGTAAACATTGTTGCGACGCGCATCCATCAAAGAAACGAACAAGCCTTCTTGTTGGTAGGGCACCAGAGCCAAGAGGCTAGACATACCAACCAACTCGATGTTCAGGGTGTGAGCCAGCGTCTTGGCAGTTGCTACTGCAATTCGCAAACCTGTGTAGCTACCTGGTCCTTCCGCCACCACGATTCGGTCCAAATCCTTGGACGTCCAATCCAAACTTGCCATCAAAAAATCGATGGCAGGCATAAGGGTAATACTGTGATTTTTCTTAATGTTAATAGTAGTCTCAGCAAGAACCTGCTTGTCCTCTAAAATAGCGAGAGAAAGAGCCTTGCTAGACGTATCAAAAGCTAATACTTTCATAACACATTCCTATCTTTTTGTCTGCTTACTATTATACTACAAAAGCTGGCACATGGGAATTTTCTTTATCCCCAAACAAAAATGCCCTCACTTAACTAAAAATAATTTAAAAAAATGTTCACTTTTCCTTTTCTTTTACGAATATAAAAGTGAACAAGAAAAAAGGAGGAAAGTTCAATGACAAATTTTGACGTTCTTGACAATCAATTTTTATCCTTATCTGAAAATGAATTATCAGATATTGATGGCGGTCTCGCTCCCTTGGTTATCTTTGGAGTAGCAGTATCTTGGAAAGCTATTGCAGGTGGAACAGCACTTATAGGTTCTGGTTTGGCAGCTGGTTATTTTTTAGGAGGAGATTAATATGATGAAAGATTTGAACAACTATCGTGAAATTTCTAATAAGGAATTGCAAGAAATCAAAGGTGGCTTTGGTGTAGGTGTTGGTATCGCTTTATTTATGGCAGGTTATACCATTGGAAAAGACCTCCGTAAAAAGTTTGGTAAATCATGCTAGATAAGCAACACATTTTTAGAAGGATAAATTTTATTGTCTTCATCTCTTACAGTTTGCTAAGCATTCTCAATGATTTAAACATGACTACTATCCCTTTACCATTCGATTTATCTGTTTGTATTGTTTTATTTTTATGCTTCAACTCTATTTTTGAGCAGAACAATGACTCCCATAAAAATAATAAGCTCTGAAAATTCCATTGTCATGTCATTTTAGAAAAATGCAAAGACCACCTCATCTTGATAGATGGGGTGGAATTTTCGTGTCGTAAATCTACTACCTCTTTATCCCCAAACAAAAATGCCCCAACATAGGCAGGGCATCTAAGCATTTAATCCAAAGTAAAATACAAACCAAACGACATAGGTTACGAGGAGAAGAAAAAGCGAGTAGAGAGTCACAAAGGTAATCTTCCACAAGAACTTGGTTTGTCGTTGTTCCAGTTTGGCAAATAGAAGATTCCCCGCATAAACGCAAGCAACAAAAATGATAAAAGCTACCAAGCGAGCTCCGATAGCAATAGCAAATAAGTTATACATAGGGCAACCTCCTTGACTTAAAATCTATATGAAATTATGACAAGCAATAAAATTTACTTCCGTTGTCAATATAACACATTTTCTTTGTTTTTGCAAGCGCTTACCAAACAAATCGTCCCATGACTTTCTCATTCCCCTCTTTTACTAATCTTTCATTTTGTGGTATAATTGAAATAATTGTAACGAATCAAGGTCAATCTAGACACAAAATGGAATGAAATCAAGCAAATCTCTGCTAAAAGTTTGGAATAAGCTGACCTGTAAATAGAAAGGAACTATATGATTTACAAAGTTTTTTATCAAGAAACAAAAGAACGTAGCCCACGCCGTGAAACAACACGCGCACTTTACCTAGACATCGATGCCAGCTCAGAACTTGAGGGCCGCATCGCTGCTCGCCAACTTGTCGAAGAAAATCGCCCAGAGTACAATATCGAATATATCGAACTCTTGTCTGACAAATTGCTAGATTACGAAAAAGAAACTGGCGCCTTCGAAATTACGGAGTTCTAATATGGCCTATACTCTTAAACCTGAAGAAGTCGGCGTTTTTGCCATCGGTGGTCTGGGAGAAATCGGGAAAAACACATACGGGATTGAATACCAAGATGAGATTATCATCGTCGATGCTGGGATTAAATTCCCAGAAGATGACTTGCTTGGTATCGACTATGTCATTCCTGACTACTCTTACATCGTGGACAATATCGACCGCGTCAAGGCTGTTTTGATTACCCACGGACACGAGGACCACATCGGTGGGATTCCATTCCTTCTCAAGCAAGCAAATGTCCCTATCTATGCTGGACCACTTGCCTTGGCTTTGATCCGTGGGAAACTCGAAGAACACGGCCTCTTGCGCAACGCCAAACTTTACGAAATCAACCACAACACTGAGTTGACCTTTAAAAATCTCAAGGCAACTTTCTTTAGAACGACTCACTCTATTCCAGAGCCTTTGGGGATTGTCATTCATACTCCTCAAGGGAAAATCGTTTGTACGGGTGACTTTAAGTTTGACTTTACTCCAGTTGGAGAACCTGCGGACTTGCACCGTATGGCTGCCCTTGGGGAAGAAGGTGTTCTCTGTCTTCTCTCGGACTCGACAAATGCGGAAGTGCCAACCTTTACCAACTCTGAAAAAGTCGTTGGCCAGTCCATCATGAAGATTATCCAAGGCATCGAAGGACGTATCATCTTTGCATCCTTTGCCTCAAATATCTTCCGTCTCCAACAAGCAACAGAAGCTGCTGTTAAGACTGGACGCAAGATTGCGGTCTTTGGTCGTTCTATGGAAAAGGCCATTGTCAATGGAATCGATCTTGGCTACATCAAAGCTCCTAAAGGAACCTTTATCGAACCAAATGAAATCAAAGACTACCCTGCAGGAGAAGTTCTCATTCTCTGTACAGGTAGTCAGGGCGAGCCGATGGCTGCCCTCTCTCGTATCGCCAACGGAACCCACCGTCAGGTACAACTCCAACCCGGCGATACAGTTATCTTCTCTTCAAGTCCAATCCCTGGAAACACTACTAGCGTCAACAAGCTGATCAACATCATTTCTGAAGCTGGTGTCGAAGTTATCCACGGTAAGGTTAACAATATCCATACATCTGGACACGGTGGTCAGCAAGAGCAAAAACTCATGCTCCGCTTGATTAAGCCAAAATACTTCATGCCTGTCCACGGTGAATACCGCATGCAAAAAGTCCACGCTGGACTAGCGGTGGATACTGGTGTTGAGAAGGACAATATCTTTATCATGAGCAATGGTGATGTGCTTGCCCTCACTGCTGACTCAGCTCGTATAGCAGGTCATTTCAACGCCCAAGATATCTATGTCGATGGAAATCGTATCGGTGAAATCGGCGCAGCTGTCCTCAAAGATCGTCGTGATCTATCTGAAGATGGTGTCGTTCTGGCAGTCGCAACAGTCGACTTCAAATCGCAGATGATTCTATCTGGTCCAGACATCCTCAGCCGAGGCTTTGTCTATATGAGAGAGTCTGGCGACTTGATTCGCCAAAGCCAGCGTATCCTCTTCAATGCCATTCGTATCGCACTGAAAAACAAGGATGCTAGCGTGCAATCTGTCAATGGTGCCATTGTCAACGCTATTCGCCCCTTCCTCTATGAAAATACCGAACGTGAACCGATCATCATCCCGATGATCCTCACACCAGATGAAGACTAAATCATAAAACAGCCCCGATTTTTCGGAGCTGTTTTTCTCTATGCTTTCTTTTCTTGATTTTTAGAAATACTACGATTTTTACCTTCCAAATACACCATCAAAATAGAAATGTCCGCTGGGTTTACTCCCGAAATACGGCTGGCTTGGCCGATGGTTTCTGGATTGATGAGTTTGAACTTCTGACGGGCTTCTGTCGCGATAGAATCAATATCATCCCAATCAATATTGGCTGGAATGCGTTTTTCTTCCATGCGTTTCATCTTGGCTACTTGATCCATGGCTTTGGAAATATAGCCTTCGTACTTGATTTCTGTTTCAATCAATTCGATAATCTTGTCATCCAAGTCCTCTGTAGCTGGTCCGATAAAGGCCACCACATCTTGATAAGAAACTTCTGGACGGCGAAGGAATTCCTTGGCTGTTACTGCATCTGTCAACGGCTTGAAGCCCATCTCCTCAACCTTAGCATTGGTTTCCTTGACTGGCTTAAGTTTGATGCTGTCTAGGCGCTTCATCTCATTGTCAAATTGATTTTTCTTGATTTCAAAACGAGCCCAGCGTTCATCATCCACAAGGCCAATCTCGCGTCCCATCTTAGTCAAACGCATATCAGCATTGTCATGACGAAGAATGAGACGGTATTCAGCACGGCTGGTCAAGAGACGGTAGGGTTCAATGGTTCCCTTGGTCACCAAGTCATCAATCATCACCCCGATATAACCGTCACTACGCTTCAAAATCAACTCAGGCTTGCCTTGGACTTTCAAAGCCGCATTGATACCCGCGATAATCCCTTGGCCTGCTGCCTCTTCGTAACCTGACGTTCCATTTGTCTGACCAGCAGTGAAAAGACCTGAGATTTTCTTGGTTTCCAGAGTCGCACGCAACTGATGAGGCAAGACCATATCGTACTCAATGGCATAACCTGTTCGCATCATCTCTGCATTTTCCAAACCTTTGATGGAATGAACCAAGTCACGCTGGACGTCCTCAGGCAGACTGGTTGAAAGTCCTTGAACATAGACTTCCTCAGTATTGCGCCCTTCTGGCTCAAGGAAGAGTTGGTGACGTTCCTTGTCCGCAAAGCGCACAATCTTGTCTTCAATCGACGGACAGTAACGAGGCCCCACTCCCTTGACCACACCTGTAAACATAGGCGCACGGTGGAGGTTGTTTTGGATAATCTCATGACTGGTACCATTGGTATAGGTCAACCAACATGGCACTTGGTCTTTGACATAATCCTCATCACGTGAAGTGTATGAGAAATGATTAGGCGCTTCGTCTCCTGGCTGAATTTCTGTCACATCGTAATTGATAGAAGAAGCCTTGACACGTGGAGGGGTTCCTGTCTTGAAACGACCAATTTCGAGGCCCAATTCCTTGAGGTTGTCAGCAAGATTAATCGAAGCTAGACTGTGGTTTGGCCCTGATGAGTACTTGAGGTCTCCAATGATAATTTCCCCACGGAGGGCTGTTCCTGTCGTCACGATAACAGCCTTGGCAGCATATTCTTGATGGGTCGCTGTACGGACACCGATAACCTTGCCATCTTCGACCAAAATCTCATCAATCATGGTTTGACGAAGGGTCAGATTTTCTTGATTTTCAACCGTCTTGCGCATTTCCTTAGAGTAAAGCTCCTTGTCAGCCTGCGCACGAAGGGCACGAACGGCAGGACCCTTACCTGTGTTGAGCATCTTCATCTGGATGTAAGTCTTGTCAATGGTCTTAGCCATTTCACCACCGAGGGCATCGACTTCACGCACAACGATTCCCTTGGCAGAACCACCGATAGAGGGGTTACAAGGCATGAAAGCCAGCATTTCAATGTTGATAGTCGCAAGCAAGACCTTACAGCCCATACGGTTGGCAGCCAAGGAAGCCTCAACCCCAGCGTGCCCCGCACCAATTACAATAATATCGTATTCTTCAGTAAAGTTATAAGTCATATTTCTCTCCTATTCCTCAAGATGGATGTGTCGCAGTTGGCCGTTCCAATCTGGTAGGGCTGTTTTTAGAAAGGCTGGAACTAGCTGGATATTCTGGAGCTTATCCAAATCAATCCATTCGCAAGGTTGCATCTTCTCATCTTCCTGCATGGTCAATGGGGCATCTTCAAGCAAATCCACCAGATAATGAAACTCGATATTGTGATAGGAAACACCGTCCTGTTCAAAACGATTTTCAACCACAAAAGCTAGCTGCCCAGCTTGAGCTTTGACACCCAGTTCTTCCCTCACTTCTCGGACTACCGCGTCTTCCGTGCTTTCATTGACTTGAATCGCACCACCGATAGTGTAATACTTGCCCTTGTCTTTGGTAACTAGAAGCTTGCGATTTTGGACAATCAAGGCTGTCGCCCGAACTCCAAAAACTGTATTTCCTGTTTTTGTCCGAAAGTCTTGTTGAATCATCTTTTTTCCTTTCCTCTAAACGACACAAAAACAGTCAAAACTCCAAAGAAGTGCAGGACAAAAAAGCCTGCAACATCCATGAGCTTTGACCATCATTTCTATTGCTTTTATTATTGTAGCAAATTGAGAAAATTTGTCAATCTAAATGTACTGACAAACTTGTCCATCTCGATAAGCATTGTCAATCAAGCCACCACCTAAACACTCTTCGCCATCGTAAAAGACAACTGCCTGTCCTGGTGTAATCGCGCGTTGCGGTTCTGCAAAGATAACTTCTGCCTCGTCTCCTTTAACATGTACTGTCACCTTAGAGTCAGGCTGACGGTAGCGGAATTTAGCCGTACATTCTAGCGTAAACTCTTCTGGCATGTCACGAGTAAAGTGAACCTGACTAGCCTCTAGGCTGGTTGACATGAGCGAGTCATGGTAGAAACCTTGACCGACATAGAGGATATTCTTGCTTAGGTCTTTTCCGACAACGAACCAAGGGGCATTGTCACCGCCGTGTTGACCCCCGATACCGAGTCCGCCACGCTGACCAATAGTATAATACATAAGGCCTGCATGCTCGCCCATATCACGTCCATCCACAGTCATCATGCGACCAGGCTGAGCTGGTAGGTAGTTGCTGAGGAAGTTTTTAAAGTTCTTTTCTCCGATAAAGCAAATCCCTGTCGAGTCTTTCTTCTTAGCAGTCGCAAGGCCTGCTTCTTCTGCTAGTCTGCGAACTTCAGGCTTTTCCAAATGTCCCAGTGGAAACATGGTTTTTTGGAGTTGTTCTTGCGAAAGCTGGCTGAGGAAATAGGTCTGATCCTTGCCATTGTCCACACCACGAAGCATGTGAACAGTGCCATCCTCATCACGCGCCACTCGGGCATAGTGCCCAGTCGCTACATAGTCTGCCCCCAAGGTCATGGCATAGTCCAAAAAGGCCTTGAACTTGATTTCCTTGTTACACATCACATCTGGATTTGGCGTGCGTCCTGCACGGTATTCCGCTAGGAAATACTCAAAAACGCGATCCCAGTACTCTTTTTCAAAATTGACAGAGTAGTAGGGAATGCCAATCTGGTCTGCCACCGCAGCCACATCCTTGTAATCTTCGGTCGCCGTACAGACGCCGTTTTCATCTGTGTCATCCCAGTTCTTCATGAAGATACCGATCACATCGTAGCCCTGCTCCTTGAGAAGAAGAGCCGTCACCGACGAATCAACACCACCACTCATCCCCACAACAACACGTGTTTTAGAGTTATCACTCATGGTAAGTCTCCCATCTATTCGTTTATTCACGATTGAAGGTCGTGTGTGCTTCACGATTGAAGGTCGCTTGAGCAGTATTCATTATAACACGCTTGGTTAAAGAAGACAAGAAAGAGGCTGTCAATCGACCAACCTCTTGTTCTGAACCTATCAATCTAGCGCTTTCTTTGCGATTGCAATTTGGTATTTCACTTGGTCAAATCCTGTACCTCCCAAGGAATTTCGTCTTTGAACCGCAGTTTTAGGTTGTAAGTAGACATAAATATCCTCAGCAATGAGGGAATGATAGGTTTGCAATTCCTCCAAAGTCCAATCTTGAATATTTTTAGCAGACTTGATAGAGTCTAACACTAATCTTCCCACAACCTCATGAGCTTCTCTAAATGGCAAGCCTTTCCCTGCCAAATAATCTGCCAACTCAGTCGCATTTGAAAAGTCCTTCTCTGTCGACTCTTGCATTTTTTCTTTGTTCACCTGCAAGCTGGATAACATACCTGCCAATACATCAAGGGAATTTAAAATCGTTTCGACCGTATCAAACATTCCTTCCTTATCCTCTTGCAAATCCTTATTATAAGCTAAGGGCAAGGACTTCATGACTGTCAACAGTCCAAACAGATTCCCATAAACTCTACCAGTCTTTCCTCGAATCAACTCAGCCATATCTGGATTTTTCTTTTGGGGCATAATAGAGGAACCTGTTGTAAACGTATCTGACAAGGTAATGAATTGGTACTCAAAACTACACCAATTGATCATTTCTTCGCAAAAACGGCTCATATGCATCATGAGTATGCTGGCATTTGATAGAAATTCTAAGATAAAATCGCGGTCACTAACAGCATCCAAAGAATTTGTATAAGGTTGCTTAAACTCCAGCAAATCGCTAGACAATTGGCGATCAATGGGGAAAGTCGTTCCTGCCAAAGCTGCCGCACCTAGAGGGCATAGGTCTGTATGCTTCTGGTTAAATTCAAAGCGTTCACTGTCTCTTTGAAACATATTGTAGTAAGCCATCAAGTGGTGGGCAAAACTAATAGGCTGGGCATGTTGCAGATGGGTATAGCCCGGCATGATCGTCTCCACATGATTTTCCGCCAAATCTAATAAAACACCCTTGAGATGAGCCAGTTTATCTAGGACATGGCCTAGTTGCTCCTTGAGATACAAGTGCATATCTGTCGCAACTTGGTCATTTCGAGAACGAGCTGTATGTAACTTCCCTGCAAGGGGACCAATTTTTTCTGTCAGCAACACTTCCATATTCATATGAATATCTTCGTTTGCAATATCAAAGTCAAGTTGGCCTGCCTCTAGCTCTTCTAGGAGCTCTTTCAAGCCTGCTTGAATCTTTTCTGACTCCTCCAAACTCAAAATACCCGTCTGACCCAACATCTGAACATGGGCTAAGGAACCAATCACATCAAATTTGGCTAATTTCTGATCAAAAGATATACTCGCACCAAAGCGCTCTACCCAGTCTTCGACAGTACCTTCAAAGCGACCACCCCATAATTTTGTATTCTTAGCCATATCACATCCACCTCTCTAGTCAATCGTCCTATTTGGCGCTTTTTTGAACCTCAGAATGAACCTTGGTTGGAAGTCCCCACAACTTAATAAAGCCGACAGCCGCATCTTGGTCAAAGGTATCTGCACTAGTATACGTCGCCAAATTTTCATCGTAAAGTGAATTTGGTGATTTCCGAGCCACGACCTGAGCGCTTCCCTTATACAGTTTGACTTTTGCAGTCCCATTGACAACTTTTTGAGTCTCTTTAATATAAGCAATCAAGGCTTGTGTAGCTGGACTAAACCACAAAGCATTATAAATGAGATTTGATAATTCATTTTCTATGATTGGTTTAAAATGAGCCACTTCTCTCACAAGCGTCAAGTCCTCAATTTCCTTATGAGCTGTCAGCAAGGTCACTGCACCTGGACACTCATAGATCTCTCTTGATTTAATCCCAACCAAGCGATTTTCCACGTGGTCAATCCGTCCGACCCCATGTTTTCCAGCTATTTCATTGAGTTTTTGAATCAAATCTGCCAATTTTAACCCTTCTCCATTGAGGGAAACTGGAACACCTTCACTAAACTCAATATCAATGTATTCTGGCATATCTGGAGCTTGCTCTGGAGAAGATGTGATGCCAAAGGCTTCTTCTGGAGCCTGATTCCATGGATTTTCCAAAATACCACACTCATTGGCACGTCCCCAAAGATTTTGGTCAACAGAGTAGGGATTGTCAAGGTCAGCAGGAACAGGTACCCCATTTTCCTTAGCAAAATCAATCTCTTCTTCTCGAGACCATTTCCATTCACGAACAGGAGCAATCACTTTTAAATTGGGATCCAAGGCTGCAATGGATACTTCAAAACGTACTTGGTCATTTCCCTTACCGGTACAACCATGAGCAATTGTAGTCGCTCCTGTCTGATGCGCGATTTCAACCAATTTTTTAGAAATGATAGGGCGGCTCAAGGCAGATACCAAAGGGTACTTTTGTTCATAGTAGGCATGTGACTGGAGAGCCACTAGCACATAATCTGTAGCAAATTCGTCCTTAACATCAATGACATAAGATTCGACTGCCCCAACCTTGAGAGCCTTATCATGGATGAAATCTAAGTCTTTCCCTTCACCCACATCCATACAAACTGCAACAACATCATAGTCTTTCTTTAACCAGGTAATAGCAACTGATGTATCCAAACCGCCAGAATAGGCCAAAATTACTTTTTCTTTACTCATGTTCTTTTCCTTCTTTCTATTTTTCAATGGACGCTTTAAAGGCATCCTCAATGAGTTTGTCTAATTCTCCAGACTCCTTCAACTTTTGAATAGTTTTATCAACTGCTTCTTTCAATTCCTTGCTATCTTTTTTCATGGCGACCGCGTAGGAATCATCTTGCTCTTTTTCAAAATTGAGGTCTGCGATTGCTAAATCAGGATTATTTTCCACAAATCCCTTGGCAACTGGTTCTTCAAAAATAACGGCATCCACTTGTCCTGATTTTAAATCAGTGATTAAATTCCCATTTTTAGATAGAGATACGAGGGAAGAATTTTGTAGCAAATCTTTCGCCATCGTTTCTTGAATCGAACCTTTCTGCGCTCCGACCTTCTTCTGCGCCAAGTCGTTTACAGACTGATAAGTGCTCAAGTCAGATTTTTTGACAATGAGCTTATTTTTTGAAGTATAGTAAGGAATGGAAAAGTCAAACACCTTGCTCCGTTCATCTGTCTTAGAAACACCTGATATGGCAAGGTCGGCTTTTCCTGATTGAACACTAGCCAGTACATTGTCAAAACTCATGGGGGATAGTTCCAGTTCGACACCTAGTTCTGTTGCGATAGCCTTGGCTAATTCGATATCTGAACCCACAATCTGATTTTTCCCATCAACCACTTTTTGGTATTCAAATGGAGCAAAATCTGGATTGAGGGCTACAACCAATTTTCCTTTGGACTTGATGGCTTCAATTCCAGCCGATTGATTGTTACTACAAGCAAATAGTAGGGGGAGCATCACTAAACCAAACATCGTCATCAACACCTTCTTCATCTTATTCATAACAAAGCCTCCTTTATGTTTATTCCTTTTATTTGTATAAATAATACACCTATCTTCATCCTTTGTCAAGCCTAAATTGTAATTTTTTTCAATTTAAAACAGAAAAACCTAGGAAAATTACATAAAAATGTCATTCCTAGGCGTATTTATGCTATTAGACTTCCTGCGAAACTAGAATCCTAGTTCACGGTTGATAATTTCAGCAATTAAATTTATTCGTAATCCAAAGCGTTTACGTCGATTTCGATAGGTTGTTGAAAACATTTTAAACGTTTCTACTTTGGCAAAAACATTCTCAACCTTGATTCTCTCTTTAGATAGCACATGATTATAGGATTTATCTTCAAGAGTTAGTGGCTTAAGTTTGCTTGATTTCCTCGGAGTTTGCGCTTGTGAATACATCTTCATGAGCTCTTGACAACCACTGTCAGCCAAGATTTTACCAGCTTGTCCGATATTTCTGCGGCTCATTTTGAACAACTTCATATCGTGGCAATAGTCCACTGCAATATCCAAAGAAACAATTCTCCCTTGGCTTGTGACAATCGCCTGAGCCTTCATAGCATGACATTTCTTTTTACCAGAATAATTGGTTAGTTGATTTTTTTAGGACGATTGATTTTTACCTCTGTTGCATCCACAATCACCGTATCCTCAGCACTAAGATGAGTTTTTAAAATCGTAAAACCACTTTGAAGAAGAGTCACTTCAACCCATTGACTCCGACGGATTAAGTTGCTTTCGTGAATGCCAAAATCAGCCGCAATTTGTTCATAAGTTCGGTATTCTCGCATGTATTGAAGAGTAGCCATGAGGAGGTCTTCTAGGCTTAACTTAGGGGTTCGTCCACCTTTTGCGTGTTTAAGTTGATAAGCTGTTTTTAACACAGCTAACATCTCTTCAAAAGTAGTGCGTTGAACACCAACAAGGCGCTTAAATCGTGCATAACTTAATGGTTTACTTGATTCATAATTCATAGTTTTATGCCAATTTGGCATAAAAGATAATCTTACTCTGGAGAGAAATATCCTAAAAGTTCTGCTTTATGGATTGCCTCCTGCCTATTATTAACACCTAGCTTTGAAAATACATTTGCCAAATGATTCGAAACAGTCCGCTTACTTAAAAATAAGGTTTCACAAACCTCATCAATTGTTAAACCATTTCTAATCGATTCTAACACTTCTATCTCTCGTTCAGACAAGATATCCACGATTTCTTCTACCGAAAAATACTTTTTTCCACTATATATACCTTTTAATTGAGTAAGAAGCTTATCTGGATCGATACTTTTATCAATAAAAGCATAGGCTCCCATCTTCTGAGCTCGATACTCATAAATTTTTTTGCTATACCCTGTTAAAATAACGATTTTAATACCTCGTTCTTTTTTTATCATTTCTTCTGCCAAGGCTAATCCATCTGTTTCATAAATACTAGTCAAATTAATATCTATCAAAATGATATCGTATGGACTATAATCAATATCATCTACTGATTGAAAATTTTCAACTAAATCAACATATTCAATTGTTTCTGATAACTCTAAAATCATTTTTATGCTCTGACTAAACAACTTGTGATCATCAATTAATAAAATTTTCATAGCATAGCTCCTTATCTATTGGTAATTGAATTTCTACTTGAAACATAGCATCCATTGTCTGAATTTCTATTGTTCCACCTAAAACACTAACACGATTTTCTAAATTCTTTAACCCATAACCAAGATGGTTACTAGAAATATCATAATTATTTTTACAAGATAAATAAATAATATCGTCAGATACAGAGAGAGATAACCAAATAGTATGTCCTGATGAATATTTAACAGCATTAGTCACTAATTCTTCAATAAAGCGATAAAGAATCTTATCATACGGTTCCATTAGAAAAAAATCAGACTGAAAATCTGTTTCAACTTCTTTCATAGTCTCATATCTCCTCAATATTCTATCAATTAATGATGTATATTTTTTAGTTAACTCCTCATTGCCACTACTCATTGGTTGATAATAATCCATTCTCTCTCGGATACGTTGAACTAGTTCATCTGAGACATATCCAATCTGAGTTCTAAACTTCTCATCTTCTCCATATTTATTAAAATTTTTAATAGCCATCACACTTTGTAATACTTCGTTATGAAGAAATTCTGCGAATTGTTGCTCTATATCTTCATTAGCTAACAAATTCTTCACCATCTTATTTCTTTTCAAAAATAAAACTTCTAAATAATCTTTTGCACCCGTTAGCCGCTTACCTCTAAATAATCTAATAAATTCTTCCGTTAGAAATCCAACAATCAGCACAAGTAAATTAAAACAAATAAAACTTTGTTTTAAATCTAGTCTTGCAATAATAAATGTAGCAATTAAAAGGATACTTACCCCCAGTAGTACTTTTAAACTTGCCTCAATATATAATAGTTTCAACTCATCTATCTTTTTTTGAAAACTCATATAAATTGTTTTCAAGTGGAACGAAACAAGTACCAAAAAAATTTCTACATACCATAAAAAATTTAAAATACCAATATCAGCCGTGTTAATATATAAAATGACATAAGTAACGGGTAGAAAAAATGAAAGGAAGGTTAAATTTTTCCTCTGGTAATTTAAAAAAGATTTCAACTCTTTTTTATACATCATTAACAGAACAATAGGTAAGCAAGAAATGAAAAATGATGTAAATATAGATAAGAATAAAAAGAGAGGCTCACTAAAAAAATAAGATATCTCTGTAATAATCGTAACAATAAAAGTTACAAAAAATAGTTCCTCACCTATTTTTTTACCTAACAGAATAATAGATACTGAACTATAAACTAATAGAAAAGAATTAATGGGATGAAGCAGATCTAAAAAATGGAATAATGTGTGTTCAACATTCAAACTCAGAGCCAATTGCCAACTAATTAAAAATAGAGATAGTAATAGCCACAACTTTAATTCACTATATTTAAACTTTAAGAAATTACAAATATAAGTAGAAATAATCAACAAAATAATAAAAACAACTGCAAATTTTTGAGTAAAAGTTGATGAAAAGTCAAATGGAATTTTAAGGTATATATAAACCATTAATATAAAATGATTTATTAAAGTGCTCCACCATAACAATAATGAGTTATCAGAAATATTCTTTAACCACGTCTTCATATTTAAAATTTCCTACTATGATTTTTTGTTATCATTATATCACAAAACCAGAATAAGGATAGCTAATATCCCATTCTGGTTTTCACTCATTAGATCTGATTACTGGCCCTCACACAAATTTTATAGGTAAAATAGATATAAATTGTAAATAAACCAATCATAAACAATAAATATTTTACATCAATTACAACTGTTGTATTTGCAAAATTTTCAAAGTAGCCTAATAAGCTATTACTAAGTGAACAACTCAATGGAATAGCTATTAGCAACGGTATTAGAAAATAGGCGAGAATCTGTTGAAAAATAATTTTTTTATTTTGCATTCTTTGATTTCCTAATAAATAAAGTATATTGTAATCATTAACACTTTCTAATGCATTTGTGGAAGCCTGCAACGACAGAATACTCAATGTGATAACTGTAAAAATAACTCCAACAAAAATTAGAACTAATACAATGACTCCCATAACTCCTAGATATAGTTCTGCTGATCGAACTTTTGTTTGATATACAAAATCAGCTTGATTTCCTTCTTGATCCGTAAAATAATAATTTTCAATCCAGTTCTCTAAAAATGATTCAACATTTCGTTTATCAATCCCTTTTTTATATAAGGCTACATAATGTAAACTGTTAATAGTCAATTTTTTCGCTACTTTATCAGGGACTATCAATGTCCCTCGATCATTATTTTCTACTGTAGTAACAAAATAAACATTTTCCAAAGGACTTTTAGAACTTGACCTTAACTTTACATCGGAAACAGTCAATTCGTTAGTTTTAGAGAGAAATTCCCTAATCTGCTTCCTAGTGCCTTTATAGTTTGCATTTATTAAAAATTCATTGTCTGACAAACTGACTTCTTTTTTCCCTTGAAGTCTTAATAAAGAATTATAATCAGTAAGCGAAACAATATTAACGAACGAGCCTCCTAATTCTTTATCTAAATCCCATAAATTGCTTGTATCAATAATATCTTTATAAGTCAATTCACTTATATAAGTTGGATACTCAAACTCTTTATCAATAATCGAAAAGTCAAAACCATCTTCTTTTAACTTATTCTTTACATCTATATTGTTATGATGGTATTTTTCTCCCTTAAACATCTGCACATCAATATCATAAGGAATAAATTTATTTAAATCATTACTCAATGAACTGTAGGCACTACCACTAAAAATCAATAAGCTAGTTGCTAATGCCAAGGAAAGCGATAATACCGATATGGTCACCGAATTACGATCTGCTTGCTTAGATAGTTGTCTGAGTTTAAATGAATTATATTTCTTGAAATACCAATTTGGCAATGAATAAGTTAAGCGGATCAAAGAATGACTTAATGTACTGTAAAAAATAAATATAACTAGTACAAACAGTGTTATAAGTAACATTCCCCAATTTCTAAGAATTGAAATATGTGTATAGTCTGATAAATAGACACATCCAAAGCAAATAACTAGTGCCGACAAGATAAATAGTAGCAATTGCCATTTTGTTTCTCCTTTCGAAAAAATAGAACTTTTAACACCATTTTCTTGAATAAGAGAAATAATAGCTTGCTTTCTAAAGGTAACTATGTCCATCACACCAATGATTACACTTGTTGCTAAATATGATATTCCTAATAAATTAACTGATTTCATGTCTAGAAAAAACATATTACCAAAATAATTCCCCATAAAAAAATTAGATGCAATATGTGCTAGAACAATCAATACTCCTAACCCTAAGATAAATCCTGCAAGCAAAGCAAACAGATTAACAACCATTGTCTCACAGAAAAGCGTTCCTACAATATGACGTTTTTTCATCCCCAATGTTGCGTATAGACCTAGCTCTTGTTTTCTTCGACCTAATACGAAACCAGTGGAGTAAACAACTAAAAAAGCAATTGTACTCAATACAACATAAGATAATAGTCCCATATATTGTGTCATAATGGTTGTCATCATCTCCTTAGCACCTGATAAACTTTGCATAACAGGATGACTTGGCAAAGCATTAAATGCATAGAGTAGACTATAAATTAACGTTAAACTAAGAAAATAAACTGTGTAGGTCTGTAAATTTCTTTGAACATTTCTGAGAATTAATTTTGGATACATCCTACTTCTCCTTATCGTGTATGTTTATAAATTTTTTGTAAGTATTCTTCATTTGATAAAGAATGGCGGTACATATCTGCTGTAACTTGTCCATCCTTTAATAGAATAATTCGTGATGAATACTTAGCTGCTGCCGGATCATGTGTCACCATTAAAATGGTAATGCCAAAAACTTGATTAATCTCTTGCAGAAGAGCCATTAAATTTTCTGAGTTAGCCGAATCTAAAGCACCTGTTGGTTCATCTGCAATAAGCAGTTTAGATTCATCAATTAGAGCACGTGCGGTGGCAACACGCTGTCTTTGTCCTCCTGATAATTGATTGGGAAATTTATTTCGTAATTGACCAATTGATAATTTTTCTAGGATATTTTCTATTTTTAAATGACAATCAGCAACTTTTTTCCCTTGAATTTGTAATGGTAAGACAATATTCTCATAAACTGTTAAAGTTTCAACTAAATTATAAGATTGAAAGATATAGGAAATATTTTGTGAGCGATAGTTTGCCAATTGATTATCTGTTGCATTGATGATATCAAATCCCTCAAAGGAAATATCACCTGACGTCGGCTTATCGATTGTTGAAATACAGTTTAACAAAGTTGTTTTTCCACTGCCGCTTGCTCCCATAATAGCAAGAAATTCTCCTGTCTTTACAGAGAGATTAACATCCGATAAAGCATGAACTAGGCTATCTCCCTCCCCAAACTCTTTATTTAAATTTTTTACAACTAATTGTGACATAAATATTCCTCCATTTCTATTTTACAAGACTATTATAATCAATCTGAGCTTTAATATCATGAGTAATTCGTGCATAATCTCTCTAAAGACAAGTAAAAAAGCCATAAACTAGTATGGCTTTTTAAATATACATCATTTTCGTTCTTTTCGTTTTTTCATAACGTAGACGATACCAATAATAGATGCTCCTAGAATCAATACGGGAGCATAAAACTCAAGTGTTCCAATAATTCCTTCCATCTTACTCTCCAATCTTGTTCATTCTATCTACAGCGGACATTTGGTGACGTACATTCATAAGAAAGCGTGAAAGCCCACCCACAGCGACCTTGACTAGTCATTCGAATTGCTGTTCTGAGTCCAGCTGCAGAATTACCTGCTAATTCTTGATTGTCAATTTCATGACGCAAGCTATCAACTTCTACATAATTTTCTTCCATTTTGTTTCTCCTATAATTTATCATTTAACTCTATATCTGTCAACTATAACAAGGAAAATTTTCACATCTCAAGAAACATATATACTTCCTAAATTAACAATTAACATTATTACTTGTACATTCATAAGAACATGTGAAACATCGACCGCAGCGACCTGCTAGAGTCATTTTAAATGCTGAATACCAGCCTCCTGCACCAGAAGTTCCTTCCAATTCTTGAGCGCTAATTTCAAAGTCTAAAGTGTCAATTTCTGAATTATATTGCTTGTTTTCCATATTGTCCCTCGCAAAACTTTCCTTGTTTATAATAAATTTAACAAATACTATTTATCAGAATAAAATTTTCTAATCCTTAGTTAACCGCATTTTACATGATTACTAGTACATTCAAATGAACCAGTAAACCATCGACCACAACGACCTGCTAGACTTAATTGAACTGCCGTGAACCAGCCTGAACCTGATTTGCCTGAAAGCTCCTGCTCGTTTACCTCAAAATCCAAATTATCAATCTCTGATGACATTTTCTTTTCTTCCATCATTTTCTCCTATTTTTATTTACCACAACTTACGTTGTTACTAGTACATTCAAATGAACCAGTAAACCATCGACCACAACGACCTGCTAGACTTAATTGAACTGCCGTAAACCAACCTGAACCTGATTTACCTGAAAGCTCTTGCTCGTTTACTTCAAAATCCAAATTATCAATCTCTGATGACATTTTCTTTTCTTCCATCATTTTTCCCCCATTTTTATTTACCACAACTTACGTTGTTACTAGTGCATTCAAATGATCCTGTAAACCATCGACCGCAACGACCTGCTAGACTTAATTGAACTGCCGTAAACCAACCTGAACCTGATTTGCCTGAAAGCTCTTGCTCGTTTACTTCAAAATCAAGACTATCAATTTCTTCACATTTATGAATATGTTTAGTCATAAACAACTCTCCTTTCTTTTTTTAAGATAATCATCTTTACACTACTAAGTATACATCGCTAAATAGCTTTAGTAATGAGTAAATCGTGCAATAATATTGAACGATTTAAAAATTAAAAATGGTAATACAGATTGATTAGCTAGATATTCTAATATAGCAATAGACTCCGTGTGAAATATCTTTTTCTATCTATGTCAAGCTAGCTTGAACAATTAAATTGGAACAATCAATTTAGCTCTATGACAATGTATCTATCATAATTCTCACACCTTCAGCATACTGCTAGTAGAAAATAAAGTTGGAGGCTATATTGATGTCACAACGGAGTATTTCTTTGGAAATTCCATAATCTTGTCGTTTTTTTCAGAAAAATAGAAATAATCTGTTCTTAAAGTTCGTATTAGAAAATTAAAACTTACCTTGTTTCAAGCTCTCAATCAAGAAACAATAGAAACCATTTTGAGTAAAGTGTTGATCGGTGGCAATTCGACTAGTCATAACCACCCGTGAAAACGGGTGGCTTGTACACTGGCTATAAGCCGTTTCTCTCCAGCGGCGTCTAAAAACGCTCGCTGAACTTCGTTCAGGTCATGCTATATTATTTGACTAATTTTTCTCACAGAGAAAAACTGGCTTGAAACCACAATTAAAAGGACTGAGTCCTGTGCAATACAGGATTCAATCCTTAGCATAAATTAATAGTTCAACTTTTGAGGTCATTACACCTTGACGAAGTAGAATTCTTTTCAATTTTTACATTTTCCAATATTTTTAGTGAGTGATACTATAAAACTAAACCCCATACTTCTGAGACATAAGTTTATTCTTACTTTTCTTGGAAGTGTGATACAAATGATAAGCATAATCAACTCATTTAATGCAAAATAACTTAAACTTGAAATTTTTTATTAAAATTAATAATTCATTTGATAAAGTTGACTGTATAAACCATCTCTATTATTTAATAGCTCTCTATGCGTCCCTCTCTCAGAAATTTTTCCATTGTCCATAACAAAAATCTGATCAGAGTCAATAATTGTAGATAAACGATGTGCAATCAAGATTATAGTAATATTCTGCTCTTTAAATTTTCTCATTATTTGTTTTTCGTTTACATTATCTAAATAGCTTGTCGCTTCATCTAAGAGCATAATTCGAGGTTTCTTGACTAATGCTCTAGCCAAAATAATTCTTTGACGTTGCCCACCAGACAAATTCAATCCCATCTCCGAAACTAGCGTATGATATCCCATAGGCATATTTTGGATTTCATCGTGAATATTTACTAATTTACAAATTTCCTCTACTTCTTCTTGTGAAATAATATTATCACCTATAATATTTTCAAGAATAGTTTTATTAAAGAGTGTCATATCTTGAGGTACAATTCCAATTTGTTGACGTAAGTATTTTTTCTCAAATTTATCATAATCTATATTATCAAACAATATTTCTCCTGAACTTGCTGGATATAGACCAATTAATAACTTAGATAGAGTGCTTTTCCCAGAACCAGATGATCCGACAATTGCAACCTGCTCTCCTTGTTTTATTTCTAAAGAAATATTTTCTAAAACCTTTTTACTATCTTTTGTATATGAAAATGATACATTTCTTAATTCAATATCGCCTTTTAAATCAAATTTTAATTCTCCATTTTCCTCCATGTCTTCTTCTAAAATTTCAACTATCCTAGCTAAAAACGTTTTACTATTGTAAAATGATACTACTGTTTCAAAAATATTATTAGTTTTACTGAATAAAAGAGTACTTAAAGAATAAAGTGCAAATACACTTCCTATACCAACACTACTATTTGATTGTAAAGCAACAAACAGCAATATAAAAGGTGAAATAAATGTGATAATAGTAAATAACGAATTCACAAATCCTGAAAAAATTTCACTACATTTATATCTATATATATTTTTATCAAATAAACTCTTCCACTGCTTATATGTCTGGTCTTCAAAACCTTCCATTTTAATTCCCATCATAGAATAAACCATTTCAATCTGTTTATTCTGTAAGTCATTTTGAGAAATTATAAATGACTTATTTCTTTGTTCTAAACTCTGTCTGGTCAAGAATAATATAAAAAGATTCAAAAAAAACAATAGAACAGCTAATAAGGATATAATATAATTAAATCTAGCAAAATAGATTAAAATGCAAATAGCAAACCCTATATCTAAAATCCCAAGTATAAACTGATTTGTAAATAACTGTCTGATTCTAGACAAACCATTTATTGAGTAGATTAAATCTCCGCTACTTCTAGTAGAAAAAAATTTATAAGGTAACTTAAAGAGATTACTTATCACATTATTGTTTAGTCGCTCATCAATAGCACTTGTCAATATAATTGCAAAATATCTCTGGCACAACATGATAATAAAATATATGGAGACAAAAACTAAGAATCTAAGTAATAAATCGAATTGTTTAATAAAAACTCCCTTTGAGACTTCGTTTAAAATTTGTTGCATCCATAGAGGAAAAATAAAATTTACTCCATAACTACCTAGTGTTAAAAAAAGCAATGGAATAAAATATGGCCAAGTTTTTAACAACTGTTTATAAACTACTTGAAAGTTTTCTTTACTCTTTCTCCTAGATACTTGTGAACTATCTACTATACTGATTAGATACTCTGAAAAACCTTCTGAAAATTCTTCCAAACTATATCTAATTCTACCAAGTTCTGGATCGACAACCCATACAAATTTTTCGTTTACCTTCTCAATTACTACAAAATGTTTACTTTGCCATAAGGCAATTGCTGGAGTCAAAATTTTAGAGAAATTTTCAATTTGTTCTTTGGGATAACGAAACGACTTAATAGAAAATCCAATATTTTCTAATATATCAATTAAGTTTCCAAAATTTGTTCCATCCCTTCCTGTTTCCTGAATATTACGTAAATCTTTGACAGAAATCTCATGATCAAAATAACTTGATACCATTGCTACACAACATAAACCGCACTCTGTTTTTTGATGCTGTTCTATAAATGGTACTCTTCTCTTCATTACATTCCTCCTTAATTTAATAATAGCAATTCATTAAGACATTTTCTACCCGCCTTATAATTAGCCATCAATATTCCCATTTCACCTGTCAAAACACCCCAATCATCAGTTTCATAGGTCATTTTTTCTAATAAATATTGATTGCTTTCCTGATGTATCTCATTTTCAAATTGATTAGTTTGAACAGGTAAAATTGAATCCAAAATCACCAAATTACCCACATTCCCATGACAAATTGAATTATCCAAATTTAATCCATTAATTAGTATATCTCTGCTGTAATACTCCACTTCTTCCGATAACAACTTATCTGATAACCCATTAATTAACAAATAATGCTTAGCTTTTACAATACCAACAATACCATTACACCAGGAGTAGTATTTAGCATTTTTTCTTACTTTTAGAACTTTATTGGGATTTAGTTCCTCTCTCTCTTTCCTTAAATAGTCTTGTACACACTGAATAATCATTTTTCTAATATTTGAATCTGTACTTAAACTTAAACTATATTTATATAGCTGAACAATTACACCATAATTCCCGTGAGCATACCCTGGATCTTCTGAAATCCATACCCCTTCTTCGGCATATATTTTAAGCAGACGTTGAACAATTAGTTTCATCAACTTATCTGTCAAATTTAATATATCTAAATTTCCTTTAAATGTACTATTGACTTTCAATAAAACACCTAAAATACCAGAAATCCCACCGATAATATCTAAATTATCTAAATTTGAAACTATATCTTTAGTTCTAAAAATGGTTTCAAAGATACATGTTTCAATCTCCAAAGGAATATCTTTATTACTCTCCTTTAATACACACAATGCATATAGATAGCCATAAATTCCGGTAAAAGCTCCAACATTTTGATATGTAATATCAGAACTAAAATCCTTTATGTAGTTAACAGTGTATTTCATTACTCCAGGAAAAAGTTCTTCTAACTCCTTGATTTTTAAACTATTGATTCCAAGTAAAATGCCTGCTGTACCTGAATATAAATCATACTTCATAGGTGATATATCATAATTTTTATCCATAGCTAGCATTGCTAACCAGCTAATTTCGCCATTATGTTCAAACCTACTAGATAATAGTCTTTTTACAAATAATTCTCTTCCAAGATCTTTTCTTTTAGAAGGTTCAATATTTTTTACAAATAATTCGGTCCCCATAAAAGACATATTAATAATTCTCTTCTGACGAACTAAGTTTGAAGTAGATGCTATTTTTATTCTATTTAAAATTTTCTCTACAATACTTTCGCCCTCAAGTGATAAAATATATTCCTTAACTCCATTTGAAATATTATTATTAGATGAATCGGAATAAAAAATTGGGACATCATCATTTTTCAATTGATTAATCTCATCATGAATCATTTTACTATCAAATTCATTGGAAATATCACCATATTCACATAATCTAAGAAAATACATTTCAAAATCATAACGATTTTTTAAGAGTTCTGGGTGATGACTAGTCTCTAGCAACTGTACATATATATTGGTATTTCTATAAATGTATCTCGTTTCACAATTATTAAAATATTTCTTAATCATTTTTGAGATAACTGACTTATTATCAACAAAAATTCTATAAATCTCTTCAAATCCCTGTTGAACTTGAGGTAAATAATTAGAACAAGAGACATTCTCACCCTCGTATCTAACAGTACTGGGAAAGCTTCCAACCTCTTTAAAAACTTTTTCAATTCTGATTTCATCAGTGCCAACATTAGACAGCTGATGTGTTAAATAGGGAGATTCTCTTCTTGCACCAGAATTTAATGCACCTATTTCCATTCCTTTGTTATTATTAATTGAATATAGCGTCATTGGCAAAATACCTGTACTATATACTGAGTTAGCTACAAAGTCATACATTTTATGTATAGATGTATTAATTGTCTCATTTTCACTAAAATGAAGAATTGTTTCATTATCAATCAAATAAGGAAATCTCCCAGATGCTAATACATTTTCTCCATGATAATCTTTGGCACCAAACAAATGTAAAAATGCTAGAATTTTCCCCATATTTTCGAAATATATTTTTACATCTTCTAAAGTAGAACATTCTTGAATTTCAATCATTTCTACATAGCTATATCCTTTCTTAGTTAAAGTCTTAGGGATAAATAATGTATTCGAGATTCCAAATGTCTTTTCAAATTCTTCTGCAAATAATTTTAAATTAACATCCAATATCATATTACGAGGTTTATACACAATATCCTTATCTTTGAAATTTAATATACAAACTGTCTTGCCTTTAGAATGAGTATCACCTGCATTAAAATTAATTTTGGATAATTGTAAATTCGATACTTTAAAATAATTCTGAATATCTTGAATGTCGTCTTCTAAATTATTTAAAATTTCTTGAATATAAAAACTTATATTTTTTAATTTTTGATCTAATACCTCATATAACATTGGATATCTTTTATAAAAATCAACAATATATTCTTTATCTCGTAATAAAGTGTCTATATAGTATTTATATCTATCCTCACTACTCTCCCCCAGAAGTTTTGAATTTCTGCGTAAATCATTAATTTCTAAAACAACTGTACGATAACTAATATTCATACAAATCTCAAAAAAATATGTTTCAATACCTTCTATAAAAGTCTGTTTATCAGAAATATAATTCTTAGTTTCAACAATACTATAAATTTTTTGGACATATTTATAACACAATGGTTTATATAAATCTAACCAATTGATTCTAGTCTTAAGCCTTTGCTGTGGAGTATATAACATCCATTCACCTTGTTCTAGCGCTTCTTCAATAAATAAATCTTTACTTTCATCATAGTCATTATATAGTTGTTCCCATTCATTGAGCCCTTTCCCTGAAACATTCTTTAAAAATGTATCTAACTCCTGAGAATTATTGACATTATTAAATAGTTTTATCCATTTATCTGTAATTGCTGACATAGTAATTCCTCCTTATAATTACTTTAAGATTATCAAATTTTCAAGTAATGGTAATGAGTATTCTATGCACTTTTGAGATTGAGAGACCCAATTTGTAAAATTAAACTAGACAGAAAAAGCCATCTATGTTAGGCTCAGATAAACACCACATTTGTCTGAAAGAAACTAACATAAATGACCTATACTCAATAAATAGAATTCCTAGGAAATCATCGAATTATCAATCACCCTACCAAGTTTTTCTGAGTTACATGAAAAATCTAACTTAATTTGACAATTTAGTATTCACTCAGTCAAAATAAGCAGAACTAACTCATTCCCCCTTGCCCAATTCAATGACGCGATGACATTGTTGGGCTACATAAGCATCGTGGGTCACGATAATGACTGTTTTCCCTTCTCGATTCATCTCTAAGAGAAACTTCAAGACCAAATCTCTATTTTCAGGATCTAGCGAACCTGTCGGTTCATCGGCTAAAATCAGCTGGCTGGGTTTTAAGATGGCTCTAGCAACTGCAATTCGTTGTTGTTCCCCACCAGACAACTCGGAGACCTTTTGATGCAAAGTAGCTGACAAACCTACCCTCTCTAAAATCTCTTCCACCTTTTTGAGCTTGTCTTTCTTGGACAATTTCACATATTTCAGTGCCAGCATGAGATTGTACTCGACCGTTTCATCATCAATCAGGGCAAAATTTTGAAACAGATAAGAGATATGTTCACGGATTATTGTTTGTGATTTAGCAGAATTGACTGCTAGATTTGTCTGACCAAAAATCTCATACCGTCCGCTATAATCACCATCTATCAAACCCAATAAATTTAACAAGGTTGACTTACCACTACCACTTTTTCCAACGATGGCAACCAAATCCCCCTGATCAATCCTAAGAGACAAGTTATCCAAAATCACTTTTCCCCCAATGGTTTTGGTAATATTTTTCAACTCAATCATAAGATGCCCCCTTTCAATAACTCTACTAGACTTCTTTTCTCCATCCTAGAAGCCAAGCCTAGCACAAATAGTATATCCAGACATGTAAAGCCTGCAAACAGCAGAAATGGCAAGAACGCATGGGCAAAGAAAATCAAGACTAGAAGAGGCAGACTATAGCCCAGCAAGAGCAGAACGAGGAGAGGACGGTAGCGATCGACCAGTTTCCACCCCATAAACTTCTTGGTAATGATATCCCTGCGCTTCAACAAGAAAGTAGTAACGAGTAAAAAGTAGGAAATCATCATGCTAAGGAGACCAAACAAAGCAAAGAGTAGGTTAAAATTCCGAACAGCATCTCTATAAGAATCCACTTTCTCTTGTTGAATGGCTTGAATAGATGAAAATTTTAAATAATTTCCATCTGACAATTTCTCAACTAACTCCGTAATCACTTTTTGATTTTGTTCTGTATTTTCAATTTTCATCGGGTTGTTTAAACCTGTCGTTGACAAGCGAGTCTTTTCTTCCCACATCATATCAGAATCATTGACCAAGCTAATAATTGGATTGGAGAGATTTTCCTTTCGCTTATCACTATATGGGAAAAATGACCAATCTCCTTCATAATAGGCAATCTCGACATCCATCTCCTCTATCGTTCGTTTTTGCTGCTCTTCATACTTCATCGAATGAAAGGCAATTAACTTCCCCAAGAGCTGATTTTTATCTTCTTCACCTTTCGTACTTGCTGGCATCAAAATAACTTTTTTAATACCGGTATCTGGTAGCTTGAATCCCTTGCTCTTTAGAAAATTGCGATTGGCATAGTAAACATCCACCGTATCTGTTAACTGATATTGCTGAATCTGTTCTGATTGGACAAAATTTTTTACAGGAAGACTGCTACTCTGCACATAGCCCGCCTGCGTTTTTTCTACCAAATCCTGATAAAATCGATAGAAATAATCTGTAGATTTCCCTGACCCTGCTAGCTCTTCTTGCCACAGATTATCATTGAGTTTGAAGGTTTCTAAGGTCAGGTAATTACCTTGACTTACCCACTGTTGCTGATAAGCAAGTTCTTTGTTTTCTTGTTCTAAACTTCTGCCCACCCCAATCAGTAAGGCCGTCAGTAAAATAGTTGTCCCTATTTTCATCACATAATTGAAGATAAGACCAAATTTGAAAGATGAAAAACCTTTCAGCAGAGAGCTGATTGTCATTTTTTGGATTAAGAGGTAGGTCAGCCAACTGATGAACAAATACAACTGTAAAAGCAGAAATTGGGATAAGAGTAAACTTGGGAACAGAAGTTTTGGTCTGTAGTCCAGCACTAAAAATAGTCCCAAGTCAATGATAAGACTTCCACCCAAGAGAAGATAAAAATTAGTCTTTACAAAACCAGCTAAAATCGCTCTGCTTTGAAAACCAAGTAACTTTTGAACCCCCACTCGTTTCATCTTCATCATTGGCTGATATACTGTTACTAACACAAGAAGTAAAATAGCCAAGACAAAAACAATGGCAGATAAAAGCAAATCTCGATTTATGACTTCCACTGCACTTTTATAGGTAGGCTCTAGCAAGGTAGCCTGGTCTATCTTGAAAAAATCGCTCCATCTCTGTACAATCCTATCCTTATCCATCTCTTGTGTAGAAGTTATCGTATAGCGACCATTTAAACTACGAGATGTATCCTTGATATAGGTTTGAAAAGTCATAAGCTGAATAGGCTTGGCTTTTAGAAAGGTCGGAATCGTACCAAGTTTATTAGAAATTTCTTTATTACTGTAGACTCCTTCACCATCTGTGGTAAAATCAAGAGAAGAAATCCCAAACTCTTGGTAGGGGAAGGTATCTTTATCAAAAACACCAGACTTGATTACCTCATCACCACTGTCTGTTTTGATGATGGAGACCTTGTACTCCTTTGATACATCCTCAAAAAATCGAAGAACAGACGCTGCAGGTTCGTTAATATCTTTCAAATACAAATCCAAAGAATCTACAGTCTTTCCCATTTCCCGAATCCGAACCGCTTCACGTGTGTAGTTTACATTAAAAACAAAAAAAGTGGTACACAGCAACAGCAGAAACATACAAAGATGACTGATTTTTTTCATAAAAGTACCTCCACTAAAGTTCTCCCTCTCCTAATAGAAGAGGGAGAATTTCACTTAAAATCCATAGAAATATTCCATTCCTGTTGGTGGAATTTGATTAAGGGCAGCTTTAGCCCAAACCTCGGGATCTTCACGATCCTTAGAGATTCTACCTCCATGCTTAACAGTTGCTGTATGAGATCGAGTAGAATGTAAATAATCAGAATATCCAAAAGTTCCTGTCCAACCTACTCCATAGTTCCATTGACCACCATCAACCCATACTGCTAAAGCATTTGTAGTAGCAAGTATACCACATACCATTAAAGATGCAACACCAATTTTAACTAATTTTCTCATGATTTATTTCTCCTATTATTGAGAGCTGTTCCGTAAAAACAGCTATAGTAATTTATCAACAAGTATCGTAGTCCATTGGACTCACCTTCCTTTCATTTTTACAACTAGCGCATTATATCGGCCAGTTCCATGGGAAAACCGTAGCAATGCTGAATAAGAAAGCAAGAAGAACTAAAAAGCGAAAAACTTTTTTATTCATACTTTTTCCCTCCTATCTGTATTTTGTATCTATAGTATACCTCTTCTTTATTCTATTTTAAAATTAGTTAACTTTTTTCACACATTATTTTAGTTTTCTTTTTTACTATTCCTGTTATTATGATACAATATTTTTAATAGGATTTTATTATTTGTTAACTTTTTTCACGAAAAGGAGAAAATTATGCGTTATGATTTCGGAAAGGTCTATAAAGAAATACGCGAGTCAAAAGGATTGACCCAAGAAGAGGTCTGTGGAAATGTCATCTCAAGAACCAGCCTATCAAAGATTGAAAGCGGCAAGGTAACTCCCAAATATGAAAATATGGAGTTTCTTCTCCGGCAAATCAATATGAGTTTTGAAGAGTTTGACTATATCTGCCATCTCTATCAACCAAGCCAACGAACAGAAATCATGCAAACCTATCTCAATATGAGCTCAATTCTAGGGACTAGTGAACTCGAAAAACTATTTCAAAAATGCCAAAACTATCTCAAGACCCGCCACGACCTACCTATAGAAGAAATCAGGGATATGCTGGAAGTTGTTATTTATCTCCGTCAACATGGTACAGAGCAACTGTCAAACCAAGTGAAACAGACTATCAAAAATCTTTGGGAAAAAATTGAAAAACAAGATACATGGTATGAAAGCGACCTAAAAATCCTCAATACCATCCTTTTCAGCTTTCCCATCGAACACCTCCATCTCATCACTGGAAAAATATTGCAACGCCTAGAAGTCTATAAAAACTACCAACATTTATATGACTTACGAATGGCAATCCTACTCAATCTGTCCACCATTTACTTATACCATCAAGACAAAAACATGTGTCAACAAATCTGCTATACTTTACTAGAGGATGCCAAGAAAAAGAAGCACTACGATAGGCTTGCTATCTGCTATGCCCGTATCGGGATTTGTAGGGATGACGCTAGACTTATCCAAAAAGGTTTCTCACTTCTGGAGCTGACCGAGGAAACTTCTATGCTGTCTCATCTCAAAAAAGAAGTAGAGACCTATTATCAACGGAAGGAAAGAGAAAAGGGCTTAGAAAAAACTAACTTCTAAATAAAACCACACTGTAATTCCAATCTTGAATACAATCAAGTTGAAAGGAATACCCTGTGGTTTTTAAATTTTTGAAGTTTCATAGGTCAGTTTGTTGGATAACGTTATAAGAAAATTCAGGCTCATCAATAGAAATCTTAATCCCCCTACTACTATCTGTTTACCTCTAATATATTCTAATTTTCTTTAATCAGTGCAACCTCTTTTTATTTTTTACTAAATTTTAAGTAGGTGTAAATAAATCCTGCACTGATAGCCAGAGTTGTCCACCACTTAAAATCAATATGCAAAAGTGAAAAGATTAGAAAATTGATGATTAGCGAGGCTAAAATATAAATAATGATTAAAATTTTATTTTTCATAGGAATTGCCTTTCTGAATGGATTCTAGTATTTACAGCTTATCTGTAAAGTTTACAATAAGCCGCTAGGGCAATTGTCTATCAGAATGTCCTTTTATCTGTCAATAATCCTAGAAAATCTTGTCGTTTCAAGTCTGAGAAATGTTTGGTAGAAAGACTTCCTTTTTGAAGTCCATCATCTCTAACCTGCAAATAATAGCTATGTTGGCTTGTTTTAATTGTCAAAAAATCGCCAAATACAAAAAATTTTTTCCAGTTACGAATCTCAAATTCTTTCATCTCTGATTTTGGAATGCGGATAAGGCCTTGTCGCAAATCACGATGATGCTCACTTGTGAAAGTCATCCCATTCCCAATATTTCTTATCAGTAGTTCATCTGGAGTTACCATCACCAACGCTATTTTAGTTAAGAAAATTTCAACTGTTGGTGGTAAAATCGCCAAATCAAACCAAGGATGTAGGTAGCGATAGGCTAAGAAATAATGAGGCTCCTCACCCAATCCTAGTTGTTTATATAAGTCCTTGACCTCACTATCTAACCTCGCTTCAAAAGACACATCCGAATGCTCTTCTTCCTTCCTCTGATTAAAATAACGCATCCAGACTAGGAAACCTATAAAGACTAGGACAAATATTCCTGATAAAAGATATTTTAAATTGTAGTTCATCACTTAACCTCCTGATTAACTTTTCCGCCTAAAACAGAGGCCTATCTATTTTGAAAATAGTTCCATAACAACTTTAAATAAGACTGGTAGTATTGTATCAAACTAGAATTCTTTCTTTTCTAGCTACATCATAATTCTTTGCTGAATACAAAGTTAAGGGCACTGCATTTGTTAACGCTTACACAACTCCTGCTTTACCTATATTATAAATCAACATATATAACCTGTCAAGTAATAAAAAAAAGAGCCATTCAAAGCTCCTTCCCTATTTCTTAATACCAGCCGTTGTTAAGCCAGAAGTTTTTAGCGGCTGTCCATGAACCGTAACGTCCTGCAACGTAGGCATCTGCTACACGTTCTTGGTTTTCAGCTGAGTAGTCACCATTCAAGTATGAATCTGTCAATTGGTAACGTCCGATGTAACGTCCGTTTGTAGCTGTGTAGCTACCACCTGATTCTTTTTGTGCAATCCATTCTTTAGCTTCTGCTTCAGATCCGCTTACAGTTGAAGCAACAGTTTCTTCTGCTACTGTTTCACTTACTACTGGAGTTTCTTCCTCTACCTCTGTAGTTTCTGCCACTGGAGCTGAAACAGCCTCATCTTGAGCTGCTGGAGCTGCATAAGTCGTTGAAGCTGGTGCTGCTGGCGCTGCTGGACCGTCGATAACCAACTCTTGACCAACATAAATCAAATGAATGTTATCAATGTGGTTGTTTTCTGCCAATTTTTCAACTGTTGTGTTGTGAGTTTCAGCGATTTCTGAAAGTGTATCACCTTCTTTAACTGTGTAAGTTGATGATTCTTGAGCAGATACAAATGATGGAGCAAATACTGCAAACAAGGCAGCTAGTCCTGCAAGAGTTGTTTTAATCTTTTTAGTTGTTGATTTCATATTTGAAAATTCTCCTTCTTTCTATAGTTCTATCATACCCTTTAAATATTACCGTTTCTTGACACTTTTATGTAGAAATATTACAAAATTATTTTTTATTTCTCTAAATAAGGTGTTTTTTGTCATAAAAGATACTATTTTTATGCTATTTGAGGTATTAGAAAGGTTTTCATCCGCAATTAAAGCCAAGACCTTTATTCTTTGATATAATAGAGATAAGAATTTTTATAAGGGGAAACTGATGAAATCACTTCGTTTTCAATCTGTCTTTGATATCATCGGACCAGTTATGATTGGCCCATCTAGTAGCCATACCGCTGGCGCTGTTCGTATTGGGAAGATTGTCTCTTCCATTTTTGATGATACTCCGACAGAAGTTGAATTCCAACTTTTTAACTCATTTGCCAAGACCTATCGTGGTCACGGGACAGACCTAGCCCTTGTTGCAGGTATTTTGGGCATGGATACAGATGATCCTGAAATCCCAAACAGTCTGGAGATTGCCCACAAACGTGGTATCAAGATTGTCTGGACTATTCAAAAAGACAGCAATGCTCCTCATCCTAATACTACTAAAATTACTGTTAAAAATGCCCACAAGACCATCAGCGTGACTGGTATTTCTATCGGTGGAGGAAATATTCAGGTTACCGAACTCAATGGCTTTGCCGTCTCTCTCAATATGAATACACCGACTATCATCATTGTTCATCAAGATATTCCAGGTATGATTGCCCTCGTAACGGAGGCCCTTTCCCGCTATGGTATCAATATCGCCCAGATGAATGTCACTCGTGAAAAAGCTGGTGAAAAAGCTATTATGATTATCGAAGTTGACAGTCGCAACTGTGATGAGGCTATCGAAGAAATTCGAAAAATTCCTCATCTCCACAATGTCAATTTCTTTAAATAGGAGGAAGCATGTTTTATTCTATCAAAGAATTGGTCGAGCAAGCAGATCTGGACTTTCAAGGAAATGTCGCAGAACTCATGATTACAACAGAGTTTGAATTGACCGGTCGTGAACGTGAAGAAGTCTTCCTTCTCATGGAACGCAATCTGGAAGTCATGAAAGCCTCTGTCCAACTCGGCCTCAATGAAAATAAATCTCGTAGTGGCCTGACAGGTGGAGATGCTGCCAAACTGGATCACTACATCCAAAACGGAAAAACTCTGTCAGATTATACGATTCTCTCGGCTGCCCGAAATGCCATCGCAGTCAATGAACACAATGCCAAAATGGGCTTGGTCTGTGCCACTCCGACTGCAGGAAGTGCTGGCTGTTTGCCCTCCGTTCTCACTGCTGCTATTGAAAAATTAGACCTCAGCCACGAGCAACAGCTGGATTTCCTCTTTGCTGCGGGTGCCTTTGGACTAGTCATCGCAAATAATGCCTCTATCTCAGGTGCTGAGGGTGGCTGTCAGGCCGAAGTCGGCTCTGCCTCTGCTATGAGCGCTGCCGCCTTGACTCTGGCTGCCGGTGGAACACCTTATCAGGCCAGTCAGGCCATTGCCTTTGTCATAAAAAATATGCTGGGCCTCATCTGTGACCCTGTTGCCGGTTTGGTTGAAGTTCCCTGTGTCAAACGCAATGCCATGGGAGCCAGCTTTGCCTTTATCGCAACAGACATGGCCCTAGCAGGGATCGAATCTAAAATTCCTGTGGATGAAGTGATCGATGCCATGTACCAAGTAGGAGCAAGCATGCCAACTGCCTTTCGTGAAACAGCTGAAGGTGGACTCGCTGCCACACCTACTGGTCGTCGCCTCCAAAAAGAAATTTTCGGAGAATAAGCTTATCAAATAGGAGAAACCATGACCTCTATCACAGCTATCTTTTTCGATCTGGATGGAACCCTCGTTGACAGTTCTATCGGGATTCACAATGCCTTTACCCATACCTTTAAGGAGCTGGGGGTACCTAGCCCTGATGCCAAAACGATTCGTGGTTTTATGGGACCGCCTCTTGAAAGTAGTTTTGCGACCTGCCTTCCCAAAGAACTAATCTCTGAAGCCGTGCAGATATACCGTTCTTACTACAAGGCAAAAGGCATCCATGAAGCTCAACTCTTCCCTCAGATTGTAGACTTGCTTGAGAAGTTATCGAGCAATTACCCTCTTTATATCACCACTACAAAGAATACCCCTACCGCTCAAGACATGGCTAAAAACTTGGGAATCCATCATTTCTTTGATGGCATTTATGGTTCCAGCCCTGAAGCACCCCAGAAGGCAGATGTCATTCGCCAAGCCTTACAGATACATCAACTAGCACCGGAACAAGCCATCATCATCGGAGATACCAAGTTTGATATGCTTGGAGCTCAAGAAACAGGCATTCAGAAATTGGCCGTCACTTGGGGGTTTGGAGAGCAATCAGACTTGCTAAACTATCAGCCTGATTATATCGCCCACAAACCCTTAGAAGTTTTGGGGTATTTTCAATAACATAGACTGGGAGACAACTCTATTTCAGAAGAAAATGAGGCAATCTATACATAACAAAACGCATACTACCAAGGTTTCAAGACTTGATAATATGCGTTTTTCTTTTTTATTCAACGTGGGTTGTTTGATTGGCAAAGGCGATAATGGCTTGCTTCAATTCATCTCCACTGAGAGTTCGGAACTCTTCAATCTTTTGATTGATGGATTCTAAAGGCATGACATTAACCTTACCAACGAAAATCTTATCCATAACCTGGTTATCAACAAGTTCAGTTGATACTAAGAGTTCTTCGTAGAGTTTTTCACCTGGACGGATTCCAACTTCAACAATTGGAATTTCGCTCTCAGTGTGTCCACTTAGAAGCACCATTTTCTTAGCCAAGTCATAAATTTTGACTGGTTTCCCCATATCAAGGATAAAGACTTCTCCATCCTTGGCATAAGCACCAGCATGGATAACCAAACGGCTAGCTTCTGGAATGGTCATAAAGTAACGGGTCATGCGGAAGTCTGTCACCGTTACAGGCCCACCTTCAGCAATCTGACGTTCAAAGACTGGAATGACACTACCACGGCTACCAAGAACATTCCCAAAACGAACCGCACAGTAGGTCGATTGGCTACGTTGGTTAAAGCCAGTGACAATCAACTCAGCCACGCGCTTGGTTGCTCCCATAACATTTGGTGGATTAACCGCCTTATCTGTCGAAATCATAACCATCTTAGGTACTTTGGCTTCATCAACAGCCTTAGCAACATTGTAAGTTCCACGAATATTGTTTTTGAAGGCTTCTTTTGGATTGCGCTCCATCATAGGAACGTGCTTGTGGGCAGCCGCATGATAAACAATAGCTGGCTTGTACTGCTCAAAGACTTGTAACAAACGGTCATAGTCTTGAATATCGGCAATAACTGGTACATAATCAATCCCTTGGAACTTACGAATCAATTCATGATAAACAAGGTAGATTGAGTTTTCCCCGTGACCGAGCAAGACGATACGTTCAGGATTGAAACGACTAACTTGGCGACAGATTTCAGAACCGATTGAGCCACCAGCACCCGTAACCAAGATTGTTTTTCCAGTAAGTTCTGCGCCCAGACGCGATTCGTCAAGACGAATTTCCTGACGACCTAAAAGGTCCGTGATATCAATCTTCTGGAAGCCTCCACCTGCTTGGTGAAGGCCTTGAACAACAGTTTCAACTTTAGGCATCTTGTAACATTTGACACCCAGCTTATTACACATCTGCAAGATACGTTCATATTCTGACGGATCAAGCGACGGAATCGCAACGATAACACGTTCGATTTGATGACGTTTGGCTAATTCAGGCAGATCATCATATGAACCCAAAACAGGGATTCCACCAAGTTTTTGGCCCTTTTTCTTCGCATCCTTATCCAAAATACCGACCAGTTCCAAATCACTGGTTGGATGTTGGTAACTATCCATAAAGAGGGCTCCGCCATCACCAGCACCAATCAAGAAGGTTCGACGGTGTTCTCCATCACCACTGCCTTTTTTGCGTCTAGAGTAGATTAACTGCCAAGTAATCCGTGGCAATAAAATCAAGAAGGTACTCAACAAGATAAAGAGAATGATGAAACGGATTGAAAAGAGTGGCAAGAAGGCATAGCAGATACTATATGACAAGACACTGCTGGCAGTCACACCAAAAAAGATTTTCATAAAATCTGTGATCTTGCTGTAACGACTGATACTAGCGTTCAAGCCCCAAAATCCAATCATCAATTGATAAAACAAGAAGGCCAAACTCGTATAGATAATGTAGTCAACAGGTGCTGGGTTAATTAGTCCGTAAAATAAGATATAAGATACAATGATGGAAACCACCATACTCAAAATATCAAATATGCCCCAGAAGACTTGTTTTTGTTGTTTATTTAAAATTTCCACCAGATCAATCACATAATCTGTTAGTTTTTTATTCATGTCAATCTACTCCTCCTTAAAAGAGCTGGATATTTATATTGTTATTATAACGCTTTTTATCCAGTTTACGATTTGCTACAATCTTTTAATTGCTTTTTCGTAACAGTTTCATAAAAATAAACTGTCGGACAAATCCTGGACAAAGGGCAACAACCATCTGAATGGCAACACTCTTGGCATACTCCATGTAAGAAATTTGCCCTCTCTTCAGCATGCGCTGACGAGCCTGACGATAGAGTTTAAGGTAACGCAGTCCCCCACGACGCTCAAACATCCCTGCTCCAACACGAACCTTACACAAGATTTGATCCAGATTTCCAGTCTTGGCTCCTGCAGCAATCATATTGAGCCAGAGGAGGTCATCCTCCATATAAAGGCCATCCTCATAGTTGCCTGCCTTGAGAACCATGTCCTTCTTGAACATGACAGTCATGTGGTTAAAGGCACTTCTCATCCTTTGATAAGCTACAATATCTGCATGTTGGGTTGGAACACGACGGTAAGAAACAATCTCATCAGGATTATCAATAAACTCTGCAATATGTCCACCTAATAGGTCAAGCTTGTCCTTCTCCATTAGCTGAACCTGTTTCTCAAAACGGTCAGGAACAGCTATATCATCCGTATCCATACGGGCAATAATATCATACTGACACTGCAAAACACCCTGTCGAAGAGCCAGACCCAAACCTTGATTCTGCTCAAGAGGATAGCGTTTCACTGGAATATCAGACTCAGCTTCAAGCTGGTCTAACACCTGATAGAGCTCAGGTGTCAAAGGTCCATCCTCAACCAGAACCAACTCGCTCGGTTTCAGGGTCTGATTTTGAACACTCTCAATAGCATCCTTTAAAAATGTCGGATTTTCCTTGATATAGACCGACATCAATACGCTGATTTTTTGCTTTTCAGACACAGTTTTTCTCCAATGTATAGATTTCCTTCCACTATTTTATCATAATTTTCAAGACTTTCCCATTTTTATCTTGAAAGCCAGAAACCTTACTTGACATTATAGTGAAAAAGCCTTAAAATAAGCTGTTATTAAAATCAGCTAGAAGAGGTATTATATGAAAAAGCAATCACTTTTTTTGTTCCAGGTATTATCCTGATTGGTGTTTCCTTGCGGACTCCTTTTACTGTTTTACCCATTATATTGGGAGATATTTCGCAAGGTCTGGGGGTAGAAGTTAGTTCACTTGGTGTCTTGACCAGCCTTCCTCTCCTCATGTTTACCCTCTTCTCGCTATTTTCTACCCGACTAGCTCAGAAAATTGGCTTGGAGCATCTCTTTACCTATAGCCTTTTCTTCTTGACCATCGGTTCTCTCATTCGACTAATCAATCTGCCCCTGCTCTATCTAGGAACCTTGATGGTTGGGGCAAGTATCGCAGTCATCAATGTGCTGCTTCCTAGTCTTATCCAAGCCAATCAACCAAAGAAGATTGGTTTTCTGACCACCTTATATGTAACGTCTATGGGGGTTGCGACAGCTCTGGCTTCCTATCTAGCTGTGCCCATTACACAAGCCAGTTCTTGGAAAGGGCTTATCATCCTCCTCACCCTGCTCTGCCTAGCAACTTTTTTGGTCTGGCTGCCTAATCACCGCTATAATCACAGACTGGCTCCACAAACCAAACAAAAAAGCCAGACAAAGGTCATGCATAATAAACAGGTCTGGGCAGTGATTATCTTTGCAGGTTTTCAATCCTTGCTCTTTTACACCGCTATGACCTGGCTACCTACCATGGCTATCCACGCAGGCCTATCCAGTCACGAAGCTGGCTTGCTGACTTCTATCTTCTCTCTGATTAGCATTCCTTTTTCAATGACCATCCCAAGCCTGACAACCAGCTTGTCTACTCGCAACCGTCAGCTTATGCTCATTCTGGTTTCACTAGCTGGTGTGGTCGGTATTTCCATGCTCTTTTTCCCAGTCGGTAATTTCTTTTACTGGCTTGCCATCCATCTCCTCATCGGAACCGCAACCAGCGCCCTCTTCCCTTATCTCATGGTCAACTTTTCACTCAAGACAAGCGCTCCTGAAAAGACAGCCCAATTGTCTGGTTTATCTCAAGCAGGAGGCTATATCCTAGCAGCCTTTGGGCCGACCCTCTTTGGTTACAGTTTTGACCTCTTCCACTCTTGGGTGCCAGCTGTAGCTGCCCTCTTACTCGTCGATATCCTGATGACTGTGGCCCTCTTTACAGTGGACAGAGCTGATAAAATCCTCTAAACTTCTAGTTTTTCCTAGAAGTTTTTTTATATATAAAAATTTTACACATTTCTCTTGACAGGGCTTTCTTTTAGATGTACAATGTATGTGTAGAAAAATTATATATAAAAATCCTACACATTAGAAAAGGAGGTTTCCCATGTACTTTCCAACATCCTCTGCCTTGATTGAATTTCTCATCTTGGCCGTACTGGAAAAAGGGGATTCTTATGGTTATGAGATTAGCCAGACCATTAAGCTGATCGCTAATATCAAAGAATCCACACTCTATCCCATTCTCAAAAAATTGGAAGGCAATAGCTTTCTGACAACCTATTCTAGAGAGTTCCAAGGTCGCATGCGCAAATACTACTCCTTGACAAATGGTGGTATAGAGCAGCTCTTTACCCTAAAAGATGAATGGACACTCTATACAGACACCATCAATGGCATCATAGAAGGGAGTATCCGCCATGACAAGAACTGAATACCTGACTCAGCTAGAACTTTATCTCAAGAAACTACCTGAAGCTGACCGTATCGAAGCCATGGACTATTTCAGAGAGCTCTTTGACGATGCTGGAGTCGAAGGAGAAGAAGAACTCATCGCCAGTTTGGGAACTCCCAAAGAAGCAGCCCACGAAGTTCTATCCAATCTTCTCGATAAAAAAATCAATGAAGCACCCGCTCAAAAGAATAACCGACAAATTTTGCATATCGCCTTGTTAGCTCTCCTTGCAGCCCCTATCGGCATTCCTCTGGGAATCGCCATTCTCGTGACCCTGTTCGCAATCCTTGTGGCAGCCTTGACTGTCATCTTGGCTTTCTTTGCAGTTTCCATACTGGGTATCATCGGCGGATTCCTATTTTTAGTTGAAAGTTTCACTGTTCTCGCCCAAGCCAAATCAGCCTTTATCTTGATTTTCGGTTCTGGTTTACTAGCCATCGGTGCTTCTTCGCTAGTTTTACTAGGCATTTCCTATGTAGCTCGCTTCTTCGGTCTACTCATTGTTCGCCTGGTGCAATTTGTTCTCAAAAAAGGAAAGAGAGGTGACCAGCATGCGTAAATTGACAAAAGGATTTCTCATTTTTGGTGTGGTGACTACCGTTGTCGGCTTTATCCTGCTCTTTGTAGGGATCCAATCTGACGGGATTAAGAGCCTACTTTCCATGTCCAAAGAACCTGTCTATGATAGCCGTACGGAAGAGCTAACCTTTGGCAAGGAAGTCGAAAACTTAGAGATCACTCTCCACCAACACGCGCTGACCATCACAGACTCTTTCGATGATCAAATCCACATTTCTTACCATCCATCACTTTCTGCTCACCATGATCTTATCACCAATCAGAACGATAGAACTCTGAGTCTCACTGATAAGAAACTGTCTGAAAGTCCATTTATCTCTTCTGGAATTGATGGGATTCTCCATATTGTAAGTAGTTCATCTAATCGTTTTAATGATGTCATCATCGGACTACCGAAAGGGAGAACTCTAAAAGGGATCAACATCTCAGCCAATCGCGGACAAACCACCATCATAAATGCTAGCCTTGAAAATGCGACCCTCAATACAAACGGCTATATCCTCCGAATTGAAGGAAGTCGTATCAAAAACAGTAAACTCACAACTCCCAATATCGTCAATATCTTTGATACAGACCTTACAGATAGTCAGCTAGAGTCAACAGAGAATCACTTCCACGCTGAAAATATCCAAGTCCATGGTAAGGTTGAACTAACTGCCAAAGATTATTTCAGAATCATCCTAGACCAGAAAGAAAGCCAACGAATTAACTGGGACATCTCAAGTAACTACGGTTCTATCTTCCAATTCACAAGAGAAGAGCCTGAATCAAGAGGTACGGAATTAAGCAACCCTTACAAAACTGAAAAAACCGACGTCAAGGATCAACTCATTGCGAGATCTGATGATGATATTGAACTAATATCCACACCAAGCAGACGTTGACAAAAACGCTTACATTTGCTACTATAGAAGCATATTTATCTAACCAAAAGGAGGTTCTACCATGAAACAAGAATGGTTTGAAAGTAATGATTTTGTAAAAACAACAAGCAAGAACAAGCCTGATGAACAAGCCCAAGATGGTGCAGACAAGGCTGAAGAAACGATAGCCGATCTCGATACGCCAATTGAAAAAAATACTCAAGTAGAGGAGGAAGTCTCTCAAGCTGAAGCCGAACTAGAAAGCCAGCAAGAAGAGAAAATTGAAACTCCTGAAGACAGTGAAGCGAGAACAGAAATAGAAGAAAAGAAGGCATCTAATTCTACTGAAGAAGAGCCAGACCTTTCTAAAGAAACAGAAAAAGTCACTATAGCTGAAGAGAGCCAAGAAGCTCTTCCTCAGCAAAAAGCAACCACGAAAGAGCCACTTCTTATCAGTAAATCTTTAGAAAGTCCTTATATCCCCGACCAAGCTCCAAAATCTAGGGATAAATGGAAAGAGCAAGTGCTTGATTTTTGGTCTTGGCTAGTGGAAGCAATCAAATCTCCTACAAGCAAGCTTGAAACAAGTAGCACACACAGTTACACAGCCTTTCTCTTGCTCATTCTGTTTTCTGCATCTTCCTTTTTCTTTAGTATCTATCACATCAAACATGCCTACTATGGACATATAGCAACTATCAACAGCCAATTCCCTGAGCAGCTAGCTCCTTTAACTCTCTTTTCTATCATCTCTATCCTAGTAGCGACCACACTCTTCTTCTTTTCATTCCTCTTGGGTAGTTTCGTCGTGAGACGATTTATCTACCAAGAAAAGGACTGGACGCTAGAAAAGGTTCTCCAACAATATAGTCAACTCTTGGCAATTCCAATCTTCCTCACTGCCATTGCTAGTTTCTTTGCCTTCTTTGATAGCCTACGATTTTCAGCCCTTTTGTGTGTGATTAGCATTGGAATCATTCTGCTCGCTAGTCTCCATATCATTACAAGGCCAAGTCAAGCAAGTGAAACCGACTCCTTCTATCAGTTATTCTTGTCTGTCCTTGTGAACGGAGTCATTATCCTCCTCTTCTTTGTAGCTGAAGTAGCACTGATTGGAGATTACCTTCGTATCTTGGCCCTTCTTTAAACTTCAATCCTGTCTTTCATGGCAGGATTTTTTATATACCAAAAAAGCAAGTCGATTGACCTGCTTCTGCTTTACTTTTCTTGTGCTAATGCTTCAAAATCTTGTCCTAGAATGGGTTGCACTTCTAATTGATTGGCGTCTAGTTGGTGGTAAGATGCTGATGGTAGTGACTCTAGGAATTTTGCATAGTCCAAGCGGGCAACGGCTTCATAGTCTTCTGGTTTAGAGCCATCTCCTGTAATTTGAACCAAGTCAATCTCCCACTGGACTTCCTTATCCACCAATTGCTCCATATAGGCAGCAGGAACAAATGGTTCTCTCGGTAAAACAGTCTTGACCCCTTGAGCCAGATGGTAAACACCGTGCACTTGGCCTTCTCCATCCTGATAGAAGGAAACTCTTGCAAAGTAGGCATCTGTCTCTTGAACCGCATGCACACGCGCTTCAAACTGAGCCAAGCCATCTTCCTCTAAAAAGCTTTCCAAGTCCTCATGACTAAAGAAAACGGGATTAAAAATTCCTTGGCAAATCGTAAAACGGGCTGCAGTGTCTGTCAGATGGGCTTGAATACTTGCTTGGAAATAAGCTTCAAAGTCAAAACCATCTAGTCCTTCAATATCAGTTCCTGTATAGGCAAGCAAAGCATCTAAAAATGACTTGATGATCTCCCAGTCTATCTGCGTTAGTAGGTCAGGAAGATCGACACGGTAAGCCTTTTGACCATCAGCATAGCTAACCTTAAAGAGAAATTGTGATTGCCCCACTATCGCACACTCGATATACTCGAGACGGTTAAGAGGCTGACGGAGATAGACTGCATCATAACTATGCGACTCCAAGCCATCTAGCAAGGCCAAGATAGACTTGGCAGTCAAAATCTCCTGTTCTCCTAAAATGCTCTGTTTATTTGGAATAAAAAATGTTTTCGCCATAACCGGACTCCTTTGAAATCGTTTACATACAGTATACCTTATTTTTCTGAAAGATACAGAAACAAACTTTAGTTTTTTGAGTACAAAGCATAGAAAAACAGCCCCCCTGAGGACTGTTTGATCTTATACAGTAGCTGCTTGATCCAAGCTTTCACCGATAGCGGCTAGGCGTTCGATCACTTCAGCTTGTGTCAATTCATTTTCTGAAACATAGCGGTTACGTGGGTGAACACGGCACTCGTGTGAGCATCCACGAAGGTACTTGTCTTCATTTTCTTCTGATGTCAAGATACGACGGTTACAGAAGGGATTTCCACAGTTGACATAACGTTCACATGGTGTTCCATCAAACCAGTCTTTCCCTACGATGGTTGGGTTGACATGGTTGACATCAACGGCGATACGCTCGTCAAAGACATACATTTTTCCATCCCAAAGCTCACCTTGAACTTCTGGGTCTTTACCGTAAGTTGCGATTCCTCCGTGCAATTGGCCGACATCTTTGTAGCCTTCACGGACCATCCAGCCTGAGAATTTCTCACAGCGAACCCCACCTGTACAGTAAACTACGACGCGCTTGTCCATGAATTTTTCTTTGTTGTCACGAACCCACTGTGGCAACTCACGGAAGTTGCGGATGTCTGGTCGGATAGCCCCACGGAAATGTCCTAGGTCGTACTCATAATCGTTACGTGTGTCAAGGACAACGGTATCTTTATCAAGAAGCGCTTCTTTGAACTCTTTTGGAGACAAGTAAGCACCTGTTGTTTCAAGTGGGTTGATGTCATTGTCAAAGTCGTTGTCTTCCAAACCAAGGTGGACAATTTCTTTCTTGTAACGAACAAACATCTTCTTGAAGGCTTGTTCATTTTCTTCGTCAATCTTGAACCAGAGGTCTTCCATACCTGGGAGGCTGTGAACGTAGTCCATGTATTTTTGAGTTGTTTCATAGTCACCTGAAACTGTTCCGTTAATTCCCTCGTCAGCGACTAGGATACGGCCTTTAAGACCGATTGATTTACAGAAAGCCAAGTGGTCTGCAGCAAATTGCTCTGCATTTTCAATTGGAGTATAAAGGTAGTAAAGTAAGACACGAATATCTTTTGCCATAAGATTTGTTCTCTTTTCTATTCTTAAATTTTCTAAATTTTTTATTTATCCATACTAGTATACCTGCTTGAGAAAACGAATGCAATTTATTTGACTGGAAATTGCTATATTTCAATTTAGAAAAAAATTTCTTGTACACTACACTTAGTATCAATCATATTTTAAAAAGAGTCTGGGACAAAAGTCTAGCCTTAAATATAAAAAGCGAACAAAACGAGTTATCTGACACTCAGAATTCTATCTTGTTCGCTTTTTTGTCTAATCTATCGATTTTAAAAACTTATAATAAAGAATTCATAAAATCAAAATCTTTTTGTCCCAGACTCTCATTTTTAAACTTTTTTAGCTTTAGCCATATAGAACAGTTGGAGTAGAATGCCAAGGATAGCCATACCGATAACGATAAAGAAGGCCATTGTATAATCTCCTTGGTTTGCCTGTGCAAGACGTGCTCCTAACTGAGGACCAGCAATAGCAGCTACGCCATAAGCAGTAAACATCCATCCATAGTTTGTCCCTACGTATGTAACTCCCCAGTTTTCAGCAGTAATTCCTGGGAATGAACCGAGGAAGCCTCCAAATGACAAGGCAACCATCATAATTCCAAGGATGGCCAAGATGCTTCCAGGACCTTTGAATAAGGCTGTGAGCAACAAACCAGTAGCAACCGCTCCAAACATGGCAATAACGGTAGGATAGCGACCAATCTTATCAGATACCGTACCCCAGAAGATACGACCAAATGTATTAGCGATAGATACTAGCATAACGAAGAGTGTGGCTTCTCCTACAAGTTTATACTGGTCAGAAATTGATGCTGCAGTACCGATAATCATCATTCCACCAGTAGCACCAAGAACGTAAATCAACCATAGAAGCCAGTAATTTCCATCACGAAGCATTTCTTTATAAGTTTTACCTTCTGGTTGAGCTGTTCCAGCTGCCGGCGCTGCTGCAGGAGCTTTCTCCATTACCAATGAAGAAGTACAAATAACAATTAGAAGAATGATACCTAATACTTTGAATGTTGAGTAAACACCCATAGAAGCAATCAAAGCTTTGGCAACTGGACCGATAATGAGCGGGCCTAACCCGAAACCTGCTGCTGTCAAACCACCAGCTAAACCTTTTTTATCTGGGAACCACTTAGTGGCAACTGAAGTAGATGCTCCATAAGCTGAACCAATACCAAGTCCTAGGACAACCCCGTAAGTGAGGTAAAGGACTGGAAGAGAAGTAGCAAATCCAGTAGCAAACATACCAGCACCGAAGAGAATACCACCTAGGAATACAAATTTCTTAGGTCCTGCTGAATCAACCTTAGGACCGAAAATAATCATACCAACAGGTACCATTGCAAAAGAAATACTAAAGGCCAAAGAAGTTTGGGCTTGAACCCATCCTTGACTAGCATTGGTTTCTAGTAGCGCCTTTTGAAAGACTGACCAGGCGTAACCAGCACCTAGAGATAGATTCGTTAAAATGGCTGCTGCCAAAATTAACCAGCGATTGGGTGTTTTTTTCATTTGAATAACCTCATGTAAAATTTCTTGTTCCTAAAAAGAATAGAGAACAACTTTTATCATTTTTTCACCTACCTCGTTTAAATTGATCATTGTATAAATTTTTAAGTATATAGAACTGTGTAAATGACATACATCTATATACGACTGCTTAAAAATTTGTATCTATAGATCTCTTAAATCAGAACAAGATGAATTTTCACAATGTTAAGCGCTTTCATTGTACTCTTATTATAAGCTACTTTATTCTAAAAATCTACTTAATAAAAATTAATAAAGATATAAGAAATTTTAATATTTTAATCACCTGTTATCATTTTAATATTGTTTATATCGTCTAATTCGGATAATTATCTAAATAAGGTAAAGAACCACTGCCTCCTCAGACCAACCTGAGGAAAGCAGTGATTCTTATTTTAGGAGTTAGGAATGAATACACGAAATCAATTTAGCTGATTATTTTTTGTTTTTCAAGAATTCATCGTATTGTTTTTGCATTTCGTTCAATACTTTTTCGTAGGCACCTTCAGATTTCAATTTTTCCATCAATTCTGGAATAGCTTTATCTGGGTCTACAGTACCAGTGTTGATAGCTGTATCGAATTGTTGCATTGTGTTAGCAATAGCTGAGATTTCAGATTTCACATTGTCAGTATTGAAGATAAATCCAAGCGCTGGAGATTCTTTAGCTTCTGCCAATTCTTTCTTAGAATCTGCAATTTGTTGATCTGTAACGTTTTCGTTGATGTAGAGAATCCAGTTGTTACCAGTGTTCCATCCACTCATGTGAGTGTTTCCTTTGTAGCCATCAAGAACGCGAACACGGTTTTCTTTACCTTCAATTTTTTCCCAGTTCTTGCCTTCTGGACCGTAAACAAGGCCGTTCAAAAGTTCTGGGTTCGTATTCAAGAGGTTCAAGATTTCCATTGATTTTTCTTTGTTCTTAGAGTTGTTTGAGATGACAAAGTTAGCAACTTGTGTTGTTTGGTTTTTCTTAATAAAGTTTGTGATTGGTTTGATTTGGATGTCTTTGTTAGCAACACGTGAAAGCAAGCTGTTACCGTAGTCAGCTGGTCCTACTGTTTCTTCACGAACGAACCAAGTATCTTGTTGAAGGTCAAAGGAAGTATCGCTTGTTGCGACGTCTTTTGGAATGTAGCCAGCTTCATAGAATTTGTGAAGAGTCTTCAAGTGTTCTTTGAAACGAGGTACTTCGTAACGGTTTACAACTTTAGTAGTATCGCCTTCAAGGTCAATAACGAATGGAAGACCGTTTGCTACTGGGTAGTCAAAGTTATCAGATGGGATGAAAACTTTACCAATAGCAAATGGTACTACGTCTGGAGCTCTTTCTTTAATTTGTTTCAAGACTGGCTCAAGAGTTTCGTAAGAAGTAACACCTGAAATATCGATACCATATTTGGCAAGGAGAGTTCCGTTGAAGGCAAAGTTTTGAGATGATGCAACGTTGGCTGCAACTGGTACAGCGTAAATTTTACCGTTTACAGTATTACCCTTGATGTAGGCTGGGTCAAGTGCTTTGTAAAGCTCTGCCCCTTCTTTCTTATACAAGTCAGTCAAGTCAGCATAAGCACCTTTTTGAGCATTTACAATGTAGTTATCTGCAAAGGCAATATCATAGTTTTCACCAGATGATGTGATAACTGACATTTTCTTACCATAGTCACCCCAGCCAAGGTATTGGATATCCAATTTAGCACCAACTTTTTCTTCGATGATTTTGTTGGCATTTGCTAACAATTCATCCAAGTTATCTGGTTTGTCACCGATTTGGTACATTTTGATAACAGGTTTGTCACCTGAATCAGCAGCTTTTTTGCTGTTACCTGTCAAATTTCCACAAGCAGCAAGACCTGCAGCCAAAGCGACTACACTAGCAGATGTAAAAGCATATTTTTTCCAGTTTTTCATGATAAAAACTCCTTTTTTTATTTTTAAACTTATAAACAATGTAATGATCTTATACTCAATGAAAATCAAAGAGCAAACTAGGAAACTAGCCGCAGGTTGCTCAAAACACTGTTTTGAGGTTGCAGATAGAACTGACGAAGTCAGTAACATCTATACGGCAAGGCGACGTTGACGCGGTTTGAAGAGATTTTCGAAGAGTATTAACTTCACGCAAGGGAAGTTGGGAACTGAGAAATGTTCTTTCTCAATAAGCACTATTCTTTCACACCACCGATAGTCAAACCTTTTACAAAGTAGCGTTGGAAGAATGGATACAAAATCGCGATTGGAAGGGTTGCAACCACAACCATGGCCATACGACCTGTTTCTTTCGGTAGAGCAACTCCCAGTTGACCAGTCAAGCCGACCGCTTTGGCAATGTAGTCCATATTTTGCTGGATTTGCATGAGCAAATATTGTAATGGATACAAGTTGTCACTCTTGATGTAAAGAAGGGCATTGAACCAGTCATTCCAGAAACCAAGAGCTGTCAAAAGCGTGATGGTTGCAATACCTGGTAGTGACAATGGCAAACAGATTTGGAAGAAAATCCGAGCCTCACTAGCACCATCGATACGAGCGGATTCGAGAATAGCTTCTGGAATGGTCTTCTTGAAGAAGGAACGCATCAAGACAATATTGAATGGTGAGAGAAGCATTGGAACAATCAAGGCCCAAACAGTATCCCCAAGCTGAAGCACACGAGTCACCATGATATAACCTGGTACCAAACCAGCGTTGAACAACATACTGAGCAGAACGAAGATGGTAAAGAATCTGCGATACTTAAAGGTTGTCCGTGAAATAGCGTAGGCATAGGTTGTTGTGATAAAGACATTTGTAAATGTCCCAACTACGGTTACAAAGACAGAAATGAAGAGGGCTTGTAAGATTTTATCCTTAAACTGTGCCAAGAACTCAAAACCGTCTAATCCAAATTGGGATGGGAAGAAGCTGTAGCCGTATTGGAGGAGGCTTTTCTCGTCCGTCACTGAAATAATGATAACGAATACGAAGGGTAGGATACAAGAGAGGGCAATCAAACCCGAAATGGTACTGAAGAAGATATCTGCTTTCTTACTGAAGGAGTGAATGCCGACATTATCAATTTTTTCTTTTTTAATTTTCTTTTCTGCCATATTCTCCTCCTTTTAGAACAAGGCTGAGTTTGGATCAACTCGTCTTGCAAGTAAGTTTGATAGAACCACCAGAATCAATCCGACTACTGATTGGTAGAGACCTGCTGCTGAAGCCATCCCGATATCTGCTGTCTGGGTCAATCCATTATATACATATACGTCCAAGACGTTGGTTACGTTATAAAGCTGACCAGCATTGTGAGGGATTTGGTAGAAAAGACCAAAGTCTGCACGGAAGATATTTCCGACTGCAAGGATGGTCAATACAGTTACCAATGGTGTCAACTGCGGAATGGTTACATTGCGAATGCGCTGCCATTTGCTGGCTCCGTCCACTGTCGCTGCTTCATAGTAGGTTGGATCAATTCCCATGATTGTCGCATAGTACATGACACTGCTATATCCAAAACCTTTCCAAATACCTAGGAAAAGTAGGAGATAAGGCCAAATTCCCAAATCAGCGTAGAAGTTGACTTCTTTTAGACCAAGACTTTCCAATAAATGATTGAACACCCCTTTATCAATATTTAGGAAGGCATCTGTAAAGAAACTGATGATAACCCAAGACAAGAAGTAAGGGAACAACATAGAAGTTTGGAAAATCTTCACCATTCTCTTGGAACGGAGTTCACTGAGGATAATGGCAATCCCTACAGATACAACCAAACCTAGAAAGATAAAGCCAAGATTGTAGAGGACCGTATTTCGTGTGATAATAAAGGCGTCTCTTGAACTAAATAAGAATCTGAAATTATCGAGTCCGACCCATTTACTATTTATGATACTATCTATAAATCCATTACTGGTCATGTGGTAGTCTTTGAAGGCAACCACATTTCCAAATACTGGAATGTAAAAGAATAGAATCAACCAGAGTGCCCCTGGCAAAACCATCAAGAGAAAGATCCAGTTGTCTCTCACGGTCTTTGAAAACTTATTCATAATTTCCTCCCTTTTTATTTTGATATCCATCTAAAAATTCCTTTTTAGACTTTTGATAACGATTACATTATTAGTATACTCCTATTTGCAGATGAGGTTAAACTCCTAATTATAGAAAAAACTCCACAAATTATGTAGCAGATTTAAAACTTTATCACCACTATCAAACAAATGTCCTAAATCAATTGTTTATTTTATCTCTATTAGCCTAATGATAGATACCTTGTTATGACGCACTGACACTAAATTTTAGGACAACTGACGCTAGCTAGTATTTTCAGAAGAAAAGTAACCGTCCAATAACGAAGTATATTGAAAAATCTCCAGACTAGAGAACTTACGGATAGTTCCTAATCTGGAGATTTTTAATATGTTATTAGGCGTTTGCTTTCAACTTAGCAATAACCTCTTTAAGATTATCAATCAACTCTGCTTCAGTATGCTCAGAGCCTTTTTCATCTGCCAAGAAGGAAACTGCTTTTTGAAGTTCTTCTTGAGAGTTTTCAAGGACATCCTTATCTACTGTTTCAAGGTTTGAGTCTTTAAGAAGTTTACTTAATTCCTTGGCTAATTTCTCGAGTTCTGATTCTTTGTTGCGACGAGCTAGGAGGAAGAAGAGGAGACCTAAAAGCACTAGGATACTTGCTGCAATAATCCCTACTGGGACTTGAGTTTGGGCTACAGGCTTATCTGCTTCTGGTGCTGACTCAGAAACTTTTTGTTCCCCAGCCTTCGTTGCTGACTGACTTTCCTTAATGGACTCTAGGGAAGCAATCGCATCTTTGACTGTTTGCAAGATATGGCGTAAACCTTGCTCTGTCAAACTATCATCTGCCAGAGCTTTCTTAGCCTCTGCCAAAACCAGACGTGCTGAATCTGTGGTAGGATTCGATACACCTGTCAATGATCTCAAAAGATTTTCTAAGGTTTGAGTCTGCTTACTTAGTTCTGACTTGTCTAAAGTTCCTTGACCCTGAGTTGCTGAACGAACAGTATCGTCTTCTCTATTCGCTGTATTTGCACTAGGTTCCGTAGTTGTCACTGGAGCTACAGACGAACGAGCAGTGGTTGTTGAGCCACTGTCAGTGCTTCGTCCATCTTGTCCAGAATTTGCTTGCCCACTATCTGATGGACTTGTTGGAACAGAAGGACTTGCTGGTTCTGTAGTGTTCACATCACCAGCATTTCCAGGTTGATTTCCATCTAAATCACTAGGTACTAGACTATTAGTATTTCCATTGTCTGGCACTGGGATAGGACGAGGAAGTGGAGCCGGTCTATATATAGGCATTTGCGCACTACCTTTACTACTCAAGTCACTGTTGCCACTACGAGCTTGTGCTTCTACAGTACCCTCAGCTTTCACCGCTTCATGACCTACTGTCACTTTACCAGTATCTGCGTCCACTGTCAGACCTGCCACTGTCTTGTCGGCTGACCATTTACCTTGGTCGTTCTTCTTAACAGTAACTGTATCCTTGCCTGAACCATCTGCTTTATCGAAGGTCACGACAACCTTGTCCGCATGTTCTGGTGCTGGAATCTCAATACCTACATGGTCTGATTCATCCTTCACAGTTGGAGATGGAGCGCTCGGTGCTTGCGTTTTCAAGTCATCTCTGGCCTCAATAGCAGCCTCTAAAGCTGTAAGATAATCTGTTCTGCTTTTTAAATCTCCCGAGTCCAATAACTCTTTTATTTCGTCTAATTTTTCTTGATAATTTCGAGTAGTTCCTGGGGTTTTCCTATTCTCATCGCTATTTTGTTGTTCCAGAAGTCTGTCATAAGCCTGTTGCAATAATGACTTCGCTATGTGTTTAGTATCCTGAGTAATACTAAACTCTAATCCAGTAATAGGTAGAGCATAGTGCTTCCACAATGCTTGGTATCCCATCCCCAAATGTGTATTATCAGCAGAACTGATACGCACAGTATATTCAGTGTATCCGACAGGAATCTCAATATCTTTACTTGTAAACGTACCTGTCGTTCCATTGGGGCTGTATTTACTTTCAGCCAATTTCTTGTTTAGAGATTCTTTAGGTGTATTTCCTCTACCAGTATCAAACCGTTGAGAACTTCCATCCCTAGCCGCAATCACTTTCATCTCAGTAGTAGTGCTAGTACTTGAAGGATCAAAAGTCACACTATAAAGACTGACAGGGGTGCTAGTCTCGTCAGTTCTTCCCAGAACCTCAACCTTATATTTAGCTTTTCGACCATCTATATCTCCTGTATAGCCAGTTTTGAACGAGACCTTTGTAGTTGATCCGACAGTAGGAGAAAAAGCTTTAAATGTTTTTTCTATCCCATTATAGCCTGTTAAGCCTCTAGCAATTGTAAGAGCTTCACCATTTTCTTTATACTCTGTTTTATCAAATACTTCTTGATTTCTAGTTGCTTGAGTTCTTACTTCTGATAAAAGCAAGATATGTTCATTTCTGCGATCTACGACAGACTCTTGCGTCCATGTCCTATTTGTGTACTCAGTTACTTTTACAGTATTCACTGTCTCAATTGGAAAGACACCGTCTGTTGTTTTTCTTGCAACAGCAAACTTCCCATTTCCTGCTGAATCTCTTACAGCCTTCCACCCTCCGAACTCCTCTAATTCTTTTACTGTACCCGGGTCTATACCCTTGGTTGCCGCAACCTGATCTATATCTGCAAGTTTTGTTTCGTTGTTAATTACATCGGGTAAATTTTTTAACGCATTAACTAATGTATCTAAACTCGCATCAGCGCTTGGTGCTGTGTAAGTCTGGTGTGCTGATGGATCACTATCAGTCGTTGTCCCATCTGTTCGGAATGGATTATTTCTATCTAGGGCTTGTCTATTACGTGGATCATGTTGTCCTGAGTTTGCAATAGAGTTGCTTTCCGTAGCTTTCTCAGTCTTGCTTGCTTTCTTACCGACAGTCGCTTTTCCTTCTGTGGTATCTAGTTTAGGACTTTCCACTTGCGCTTTAGGCTTATTACGTAAACCGCTGCTAGCTGTCATAAGAAGTTTTCTGTAAACTTTTGTTAACTCCTCTTGACTTTTGGCTGTTGTTAGGGCAAGTTTTGCTAATTCTAAATGTTCTTTAAGGGTTGCGACACTTTCATCTGTCTTAGTAGCATAACTACCTGAGGCTAGTTTAGCATCAATTTCTGCTACGTAATCTTCCAGCTGTTTTTTATCCAAGGCAGGTGTAGCCTTTTCTTCTGCTTCTTCTGTTGCTGAAGCAGTCGATGATACTACTGGCGCTGAAGTGGCAGTAGTAGATGTTTCTTCTTTCTCTTTTGAAACAGTAGGTGATTCGACTGATGGTGCGCTTGCATCAGTAGATGTTGGAGTAGTTGTTTCTTCTTGATCTTTCGGAGCAGTAGTCTCACTGCTACCAGAATTTCCATCCAACTGACTGACTACTGGAGTCGCCCCGTAGGTTCCATTCTGGACATCTGGGTCTTTCAGTGGCGATCCTTGTCTTCCCTCATTAGTTGGGGTTACACCTTGCTCTGTGGCAGACACTGTCCCATTTCCTGGAAACATGAACAAGGCTGCTACTGCAACACTAGCAGCTCCAAAACTAACCTTACGAATCGAAAACCGCAAGCGCTTTTCTCTATCTTCATTACCTTTATAAAACATATATCATTTTGCTCCTTTTCCGATAATTATCGGTTAATATATAATAGAAGGACAAATAAAAAGCCCCCCCCCCCCTAAAATATTTATGCATATTTTAGACTGGCTTAATTCATTATACTCTTTTTCATTTTATAAATCAAATGTTATGAACTAAGCTTGGTATCATACATCTTATCGTGGAAATATAGCGTTTCACGCGAAACACCCTGCGTCAGGCAAGGTGTTCTTGTTTTTATACTAAGAGCAAACTAGGAAGCTAGCTGCAGGTTGCTCAAAACACTGCTTTGAGGTTGCAGATGGAAGCTGACGTGGTTTGAAGAGATTTTCGAAGAGTATTAACCCCCCAACTATTCATATCTCACACTAACCAGACAATTCAAAAACCACCAGAAGAGCCTAAAATACTGCCCTTCTGGTGATTTTCATTGATAGCTGAGTCTTGAAGAAGGTAGAGTTTAAATTGCAACTACTATCATACAAAACTCTTTGATCCTATTTATTTTTATCACAATTTTGATTTATAGTTCTCCGAATACCTTTTAAATGTGAAAGCATTTCATTGGAGCTTTGAAAAATATATACACTGTTTTTATTCGTATGTTAACTTGATAGAATCTTTGTCTTCAAGCATTTTTTTAATGTTAACGACAGGCAATATGAAGTTGGGGAACTCATTACCCCGAGTAATCATATCAGATACGATAGGCCGAATATAGGACCAAAGAATTGCTAAACCATTCTCTTTAAGAAAAGTTTCAAAATCAATATCAAATTCTGTCTCGTCATATATAAATGAAAATTCTCCAACAATATCTACAATAAGCTCAAAAGCAGAATCATCTGAATCTATATTTCCTTGCTTTGTTATCAAGTTAACATAAGCAAGGTTTTCAGATTTTCTTATTAAAATCTGTGCAGACAATTCAGGCTGTAAATTAATAGTACTATTTGTTTGGTCAAAACTAGGATTTCTTCGATACGATACTTCATTTAAAAAGTAATCTTTAAATTGTAAAGAGGACATTAAGCTGCCACCTCACTATTTTCTTTTGTTGTAATTAAGTTTTCAGAATCTATTGGTAAATATGAAAAACATGACTTCTTGTTTTTTATATTATATTCAGGCATTGCATTTACTTTAGTTACAGAATTCAAATCATCAAACTCTTTTTGATTATTTAATTGAGGAGTAAAATGGATTTCATCTTTATATTTTTTAAGACTTCCTGATATATTCAAATCATAATCAAATTCATTGTTTACTGAATAAATTTTGTTGGCCTTAATATTTTCAACTAATTCTTGGAACATTGGAGAATCCATCAAAGAAAATTCTTCAGTTCCTAAAAAGTTTGACAATAAACTCATAAAAGCCTCCTTATTTATAAAATGTTTGTAATACAATTTAAATCACGGATACAAATTTCCTCTCCATTCTTTCCGTCAATTACTGGTAAAGATGGAATAGCAGTATATGTTTTGGACTGCACTGCTTCATAATTCTTCCCATACTGAGACGCTAAATCAAGCAACAGTTCAATAATTAATCCTTGATTTTGGTTAAGAAGAGTAGCTCTATTTTTGGCTCCGCTATCTACAATATCTGTAATCTCACGTTCAATTTGAATAGATGCCGCTTGTCGATATTCCTCTAATAAGCTTTGGTTTGCTGGGTCATCTAAAATAAAAATCTTATCTATAGATTTTAGGGTGATTTCAGCATGAATTAACTCAGGCCTAACCCCAGGTTTGCTTAGTTCAAATGACTTATACTTTGCGACATAAGCAGAAGCAATCGTTTTACCAGTATCTTTGTCAAAAGGTAGAAAAAAGTAAATACCATTACCCAAGTCGTTCGGATGTCTCTGTTTATGAATACCAGGTTTATATTTCTCATAAGAAAACCCAGCAGATAGAATCTTTTCTTTTATTTTATTGGTGGTGCCGTGCCACCCACTATATTGTAGCATAGAACCTCCTGATGAAGCTACTAGCTTAATTATACTGTTAAAGCTTAGATAATTCAACTATTACGGGCTTTTTTGAAAAAATTCTAGCGATTTCCAGAACGTAACTGAGCATTAAGACAATAACTACCTCACCTTATCATGCCGAAATTATCTGATTTTATCAGAATTAAAACCCCATAAAATCGGGCTTTTTTGAAGAATAGAGTGAATTGGAACTAGAACAGTACACTGCGACTACTAAAACATTGCTAGAAATTAATTTGACTTTCCTAATCAATTTGTTCAAATCTTATTTCAATCTACTATAAAAAAACACAAACCTAAGCCTGCGGAAACATTATCTATTCTAAATAGTCTTTTTCTGTTATGACTCTTAATCTAGTAGAATAATTCTGGAATGTTGAGAATTTAAATCGTTTAGGATCTTCAAGTTTGTTTCTATCGTTCATTTCTAAAGCGCGGTTATAATCTATAATAGCTTTCACTAACTTGTTGATTATAGCTTTATCATTGTCCATTACTTTATAATAATCTTCGATTTTTCGAAGTCGAAAAGTAGTATTTAGCAAATAACTTTCATCTTCTAAAATCAAGGTTTTACCAATATCTAATCCTTCAACATATCCTTCTTTTGCCGAATTTCGAAGCTTATACTTCAACTGATACTTTTTAGGAATATAACTTCTAAATGGAATCAAGAAAGTTAGCCCCTGTATTTTGACAACAGTTACCGCAAATCCCCTTCCTTTATTCATTACTTTCTTCGTCTTAAAGTCATAGTCCATCGCTTGAATAAGGTCGTAATCCTTGCACATTTTTAAATCAATTTGACCTAATTTTAACTTTTTGCTTTTCATTTCTATTCCCTAGATAAAAAGCTCACTAAAAAGTGAGCAACATTTCCAATGAGATACTTCTGTTGACGAGCGCGTCTCTCCGCCCCCTCATTGCCTCACGAAAAGGCTAGACGAATCGAAAGGAGGTGAGTTTTCCTGTTTTCAATTCTACTTATTATTACACATTTTTTTAATTTTGTCAAACAAAAAAACGCAAGCCTAAGCCTGCGGTGAGTGTAATCTATTTTGAAATTTTTAAATAAAAAAGGAGCATTTAAGCCCCTCCTTTGAAATAACGGACCCTTTGGCTGGTCGGTGTACCCAGCATCTCAGATACCCTTTTGCAAGGTGTGACAGGAATCTTTCTGCCCTCAAATGTCTTTCGTTAATGTTATTCTAGCACTATCTAATTTTTTGTCAAGTTTTCTCAATCTACCAGACTTGATACGTATTAGCTACACGCTCAACAAATTTATACTCTTCGAAAATCTCTTCAAACCTCCTCAGCTTCCATCTGAAACCTCAAAACAGTGTTTTGAGCAACCTACAGCTAGCTTCCTAGTTTGCTCTTTGATTTTCATTGAGTATTAAAAAACTCTCTTATCTGAAACCATCACAAAAAAACACTTGTTTTACTAATTTTAAGTGTACCACAATACCTCCAATTGCTAATCGATAGAATTGCTCTTAGGAAACATTCCCTTTCTGCTATTTTATCATAAGTTTGTCTAACTGTGGCATTTGAAACTAGATAATTCTTCTGTTTCACGCGAAACACCCTGCGCCAGGCAAGGTGTTCTTGTTTTTAAGTTGTATAAATCGTTGAAGCTGTCGCAATAGTATGCCACTGGTTGGCTGTTGTGGCTGCGAAGCCCTTGTCTGCGTAGAAGTCGTTAAATGGCAGAATTTCTACTTCCAGCTCATCGATGCGGTCAAGCTGGCCAGCCAGATAAGCCTCGATACGGCTTTCTGCTCGCTTGATGCGTTGCAAGAGTCCGCCCATGCGGATATCGACCGTATCCAAGCCAAAGACCTTGTTTTCTTTCAGCCATTGGTGGCTAAAGAGGGCATGGAAGTGTTCGATCGCGCTTCTGAGTTCTGGTAATTCTTGTCTGGCGATTTCTTGCAGACTTTCTTTATCATCCGCTTGATAGGCCTGACGAATACGTCGTCCCACATCTACTTTGCTACTTAAAATGGCATTCAACTGAGCCTGAGTTTCAAAGAGGTAAGAGTAAGCACCAGCTTTTTCTTTGATTTCAGCAAGTGTCTCAGCAGCCTGAGCGAAGTGCGGTTTGTCCTGTTCAGGTGTCATGTGTCGGTCAAGGATCAGACAGAGAACATCCTGATAAAAGACATAGCGGTTGGGATTGATGCCACTGAGATTGCCTGGTAGGTCTGGCAAGAGGTTAGCAAGGTCAATCTGCATAAAATCTTCAACCGATAGACCTGTATTAGTCTGGAAGTGAGCAGACAAACGGTCTAGGTCATTTCGATAGCTGAGTTCTGCCCAGATTTGCAGGCTTGGTAGGATAGAGAATTGGGCTGTTTCACCACCATTATCTCCCCAACCCGTCACGATGACTTCTTTTATATCATTGGCACGACAGGCTTTATTTGCCTCGATAGCCACTAGACGACTGAAATGGTTATTGGGTGTGAAACCAATCCACTTCCAAGCTCCCCCTGCAAAGGCAAGGTCATGACTAATCTTATGATGGTTGCGGAAATTACGATTGTATTTTTCCTCGCTATCCTGGTAATAATCCCAGTAAACCAAAGTCACTCTGTCTTTGAGACGGTCTAGGTAGACACGAGTTTCCTCTGGAATTTCCACATCACGGTCGTACTGGCCATCTGCTGACATGAGTTTGAAGAACATATCGCTCCACATCTGGCAGTGGAATCCATATTTGTCAGCAATATCCAGCACGCGCTCCAAGTGTTGGCACATGAGGAGACTACGATCCACAACACCGTTCAATATCAAGTAACGTCCCAAGCCAACCAAGTGGGCTTCGTCCATCCCGATATTGACCTTGCGAGTTTGTAGTTTAGATAGAGTAGCAAACATGCCATCAATCAGGTCATACACCTTTTCTTCACCAATAAGGAGAATATCCTCCACATCACGGAGTTCTTGCACTTCCTTGACACCCCATTTGACGAAGGCCGACAAGTGAGCCAAGGTCTGGATACATGGCACAAAGGTCATGTCAAACTGCTGGGCATAGGCTTCGATTTCCTGCAACTCCTCAGCCGAATAAGCTCCACGGAAATAGCCAAAGTAAGGCTGCCCTTCAATCTGGTAGGTGTCTTCCATGTAGAGCTCAAAGATTGAATAGCCCATGAGAGCTAAGACTTCAATCATCTGCTTGGCAGAAGCGACATTCAGCACTGCATTTCGCGAACAGTCAGCCATATAGGCTAAATCTTCATAAGCCGCTTGCTCCTCAATCTCCACCTTGTCAGATTCTTCTAAAGCTGTTGCGAGAACAGACAAGGCGCGATAGAGTTGGTGGGGTTTGCGATAGGTCAATTGATAGTGACCACCCTCACCCTTGATTGAAATAGAGGCTTGGTCAGACTGAGCGACAGCTACTTCCACAGCTGGTAGAGAAATGTGCTTTGTCAGCAAGTCGATTGCCTGAGTTTGTTTGGAATTAAGTCCTGTAAATCTTACCATTGGTTTTCCTCCTGTAGCCAGTTGACAAGGGCACCGTAGAGATTGGAATCTGCATGATAGGTGCAGGCTTGGATGACAGGTGCCACCGTGTATTCTTCGTAGTTCTCGACAAAGTTATCAACAGCCTTCTTGACACCTTGAATAAAATCTGGATTTTGACTGATAGAGCCTCCCAGACTGATGACATCTGGGTCGATGAGATACTGAATATTGAGCAAGCCTTGCGCCAGATTACGGTTCATGCGCTCAATGGCTTCTTGGCAAAGGGCATTACCAGCTGCAGCCCCTTGGTAAATCTTGCGACCGTCCCAATCAGTCTGACCAGATTTTTCAATCACGTATCGTACCATATTCCCAGTTGACGCTAGTTGCGACCAGTTGTTGAGCTTTTCAGCAGGGGCAAGGGTGGTCATGTAGCCAAATTCTCCACCCAGGCCGTGGCGACCTCGGTTCAGTCTGCCATTGATAATCATAGCTCCGCCAATCCCTGTCCCAATCACGACACAGGCTGCATTTTCAAGTTCTGTATGAGCCAGTAATTCACTGAGTCCAACGCAGTTGGCATCATTTTCCAGATGGACAGGAATCTGATAAGAGCTAAGCGCCTCATACCAAGAAAATCCGTGAATGTAGGGCACCGCACTGAAGCCATCAATCACACCTGTCTCTTGATTGACCGCGCCTGGAACGCTCATAGCAATCCCACTGTAATCCTGTTCTGACAAGCGCTGGTCTAGCCAAGCTAATAAATCCTCCAAGCTTTCTGGCGTTGGAATGCTTGTCTTATTCAGTATTTTCCCATCAGGAGTCAGACTGGCAAACTTAATCCCAGTCCCTCCGATATCAATCGTTGCAATGGTCATTGTTTTTACCATAAAAAGGGGCGAATCAGCAGTTAGTTCTTACTTTTTCGCCCCTCCTTTCTTTTGATGTTTACTTTTTGAAATTAAATTTCTTCTTTTTTGATGAATTCTGTACGAATCTCTTGTGGAGCCAATAGTCCTGAATGAACTGGGTATGGTCGTTCAAGTAGGTCAAGGAAGAGATGTTGACTTTCCGGTACACGCACATTTTCACTACACATATTGTAGTAACGAAGGACATAACCTTCTTCATTTTCAGCCACCTTAAAGGCTGTTGGACAGATTTGAGGTATGCTGAGAACAGAATGGCTCAAGAGGCTACCAGTCGCAGCAACACTTCCTTCCTGTCTAGCAAGCTGAAGGCTGGTAAACGGTGTCTGCAAGGCTTTAGCACGACGGAAAGCTGAGAAGCGCTCTTGGGCTTGGTGGCATTCAATCGCAAATTCGACTTCAAACTCACGCAAGCATTGTGCTTCTGGTGTTGGGAAGTAACCCCAGTCACCTAGCTCACCTGATGCACGCAAAATAGTCACTGCAATGGTGTCGTCTCCAAGGATTTCGTATTCATTCAATCCCTTGTTAGATACAGTCACACCTTTTTCATCGTCATACAGACTAACAAAGGCTTGTTGGTGTTGAGGATTTTCAGGATTTTCCCATGAAGCAGCTGGTTTGTTTGGACGTGTCACCACCTCATAAATGCTTTCAGAATCATTGCTTGGACGCGTGTTATGAGTCTTAACCAAGAGACGGATACGATGATCTTTGGCAGTGTTGGTAAAGCGAGTCTTGCAACGGATTTGTGGATTGTCAACAAAGACAGTCAACTCAGTTTCAAGAGGAATGCTTGTCAATTCTTCTGACCGTCCAGCCTCACGCTTCATAAACTCGATGATGCCTTTTTGCTCTTCTTCTAGCTTTTCATCGGCACTGACAGGCACGGTCAATTCATGTTTGAGCAAAATTTTAGCATAGCGAGCTGTGTTTTCCAAGACATCATAACCCTTAAGCTCTGCATAGATGGGCTCTGTTCCTTTTGGTTGGAAATAGATATACTCGTTTCCGATGTCACCACGGTCTTCGAAGCGGATAAAGTCTTCGTAAGCTTCGTGAGTTGTCTTATCATAGACTGTGATGCTGTCATCTACACTCACCGTTACAAATGGCGTATCAATCACTCCGTTTTGGTAAATACCCTCACGGTGTTCTTGCTCTCCTTCCAGCAATTGGAAGGTTGTCCAAGAAAGCAGCGCTAGGTGAACTGGAATGGTCACGCGCACTTGTCGAGAAATACGAGCTTGGCGGAACTTGTCTTTTGGTAAATCGTACTCAAAATTAGCCCCAAGATCCTCGATTTTAGCCTCTACAGGACGCCCATCCAAGTCCTCCACACGGTAACTTGGCAAGGTAAGAGCAGCCATCTTCTTGTATCCCTCTGTTGGGTGTAATTCCTTGAAATCACAAGTCGCAACATCAATCACTGTGCTGACAGTATCGACCTTATCATGCAGGCCTGTGTTAATAACCGTAAAGAGATAATCACTTTGAGCCTTAGCTGTTGCAATTTTGCCCTTCCACTCGTTGAGAAGATTGGCCTTAACAAAGTTTCCAACTTGATTAACCTTGGCAAAACGAGTTTCCATCTCGCGGTGAACTTCGTCCACGCTACAGCCACAGATACTATCATGTGGCGCATTTTGCAAAAGTGTTTTCCAAGCATAGGTCAACTGGTCCTTATGGTTATAACCCCCAGTGATAATCGTCAAGGGTTCTACAACTTGCTCTAGGAGGTTGCTATTTTCTTGGAAGGCTTGTTTGAGGTAAATGCGAGATGAAGAAGTGTTGGCAAGTGTGTACCAGCCGTCTGTTTCCTGACTGGTCAACTCACCTGTAACCGTTGATAATTGCTCTGGTAGAGCACCTTCCACGGCTTGGACATACTCATCAAAAGAACTATGAACAAAGGTCACATCTGGGAAGAGTTCATTTGCCACACGAATGGCTTCGCTCAGATTTTTCTGTACAGGCTGGTGATCACAGCCGTTCATCATCAACCATTGGTTGGTCGAAGCATAGGCACGCACATCTGCCAGTTTTTGTTTCCAGAAGGTCAAGGCCTCATCTTTATCAACTGGAATTTCATTCCCATTACTGTACCAGTTGGCAAAGAGAATCCCGAGGACACGACTTCCGTCCGCACCCTGCCAGTACATTTCTGAAAACTGGGAAGTAAACTGCTCATCTTCGAGAACTTGGTTGTCAAATCCAATCGGTTTCACACCACGACCAAAGGCTGCCACGTGAATGCCTGATTTTTGAAGGATTTGAGGCGCTTGCCCCATATTTCCAAAGGTATCTGGGAAGTAACCAATCTGAGTAGATTTACCCCATTTTGCAGCCTCCTGCTGACCGATAAGAGTGTTGCGAACATCGGCTTCACTTGAAATCAAGTAATCATCCTGTAAGATGTAAAAAGGACCAATTTTAAGTTTGCCTTCGTCGATGTATCGTTGAACTTTGTCGCGATTTTCAGGGCGAATCTCCAAGTAGTCATCAAGGACAATGGTTTGACCATCCAAGTGGAAGCTCTTGAACTCAGGGTCATTTTCAAAGAGATCAAAGAGATTGTCAAATAATTCCACCAACTGCATACGGTGGCTTTCAAAAGGTAAGTACCACTCACGATCCCAGTGACTATGTGAGATAATATGTACAACAACATTTTCCATGAAGTAAAACCTCATTCTAAATTTAAATTTTAACGTTTTAAATGTAAACTTGTGATTCTGATAAGAATCGGTTGAGCTAAAGCGAGCCCCTTAGCGAATATCCAAGTAATCCAAGACCAACTCACAGAACATCATGTTAGCCCAGGAGAACCATTCACGAGAGTAGAGGGTCGGATCATCTACGTGGAAGCTTTCGTGCATGACACCTGTACCACCATCGCAGGCAACCAGCTGATCCAGCAAGAATTTTTTCTCTGCCTTATCTCTTGTTGTCAATCCTTGGATAGAAAGGGCGATTGGCCAGATATAGCGATAGAAGGTATGAGAACTTCCAAGACCGCTAGCGTATTCTCCTTGGTAGAAGTATGAATTTTCAGAGCTCAGAATGGTACGGCGAGTGGCTTGATACACTTCATCATCGATCGAACAGTAGCCCAGATAGGGCGCAGCTAGTAGACTTGGCACATTCGGATCATCCATGATGCTGGCATTTCCTAGGCCATCTACTTCAAAAGCGTAAATCTTTTCGCCCTTGCTGTTGGTGGTGTAAGCGTAGTTTTCGATTCCTTCTTGGATTTCATCCTGAAGACGCTTGGCATCAGCAATAACACTCTGGCTATCAGCTAGGTTTAATGCTGCGAAGATTTCTTGCACATAACCCAAGACTACTACAGCAAACATATTTGACGGAATCAAGTAACTATACTGACAGCAGTCATCGCTCGGACGAAAGGCTGACCAAGTCATACCTGTCACTGCAAAATCAGGGCCAAATCCATCATTTACCAAAGTGTCTTCCTTGCGGTCCGTATCTCGGACAAAACGATAAGGAGAGTTCTTGTGATCTTGTTCTACCGTCCAAAGATGGAGAATTTCCTTAGTCGCTGCGACAAAAGTCTCATCAAACTGACTAGTTTCGCCAGTCTCTTTCCAGAGGAGATAAGCCAACTGCAAAGGATAGCAAAGAGAGTCCACCTCATACTTACGTTCCCAAATCCAGCCATTAAGGTCTGTGTGGTCGGTCTCGTGGTGCCCCTTCCAGTTTTCCTCAATGTTAAAGGAATTGGCATAAGGATCCTTGAGTACCAAGGTCGTCTGACGTTTGACCAAACCTGCAATGGTCTGACGCAGGAGGGCATCTCTTTTAGCCACATGCAGGTAGGGTCTGAGTTGGGCTGTCGAATCCCGAAGCCACATTGCAGGAATATCCCCTGTCAAGACAAAAGTGGAACCATCTTCTAGGATTTCAACCGTATTGTCCAAGGTGTCTGTATAGCAACGCTCGAAAACATCCACCCACTCTGGATGGTCCTTAGCCCGCTCTGCCACTTCATCTAGCCATTCTCTAACAATTTCTTTTGAATAAATCATCGTGCAGTATCCTCTTTCAAACAAGTTTCATTTTCAGTATATAGCTTTTGAGACAGAAAATACATACACAAATGATAGTCATTTTTCTACATAATAAAAGAATTATTATTTTAGGTTTCCTTAGGGCTTCCTAACCCTTATATCACGCGCTTTTTAACAAAAATCACTAATATTACTTTTTACTACTTGCTCCCCCAAAGTACGCAAAAAGGGGAGCAAAAAAGCCCCAC
>NZ_CFGI01000008.1 GCF_001347015.1 Streptococcus pneumoniae | reverse complement strand
CTTTTTTTCTATACAAAAATAGGCTCCATAATATCTATAGAGGATTTACCCACTACAAATATTATAGAGCCAAACTTTGAAAGTAGCTTGAAAGAATTTTCGAAAAATTTTAAAAAATTCTGAAATATTCTTGACAGCTAATGAAAAAGGTGGTAAGATAGGAAACATCAAAAAAGAAAGCAGAAAAAGAAATGAATAAAAGACAAGCTGTAACGATGAATCAAAACTTTTACTTTAGCTACTTTAGATAGTGTTTGTAGACATGTCACCATGGATGCAAACAGTTCAAGCAATTTGTTTGTATCTATGTGGCTAAGATTTTTGATTGTGGTCCATATAGATGAATATCTAAATGGACTAGCTAAGTTGTAACTTGTTAGATTATTTCAAGCATCCGTTTAGGTATTATCTAGGCGGTTTTTTGTTTTATACTCTTCGAAAATCTCTTCAAACCACGTCAACGTCGCCTTGCCGTATATGTGATTGACTTCGTCAGTCTTATCTACAACCTCAAAACAGTGTTTTGAGCAGCCTGCGGCTAGTTTCCTAGTTTGCTCTTTGATTTTCATTGAGTATTATCTTTTCTGAGAAGGAGTTTCATTATGAAAGTTGTTCGAAAATTGCTAGCACCCCTCTTGGTAGTGGGGATCCTCTTGACCTCTTTGATCAGTCTGCATCAGTTGAAGGCAGATAAGAAAAAAGATGTTTTTCGTATCGGTATTTCGCAGTTTATTACTCATCAATCTTTGGACGCTACTAGAGAAGGTTTTGTGGATGAGTTGGCCAAGCAAGGCTATATTGAGGGGAAAAATATCGAGATTGATTTGCAAAATGCACAAGGAGAACAACGAAATCTTAAAACCATTTCCCAGCAACTAGCAGAATCTAGTGATGTCGTTCTAGCCATCGCAACGCCTTCTGCTCAGAGTTTGGCCAATACAACACAAACGACACCGGTTATCTTTTCAGCGGTAACAGATCCTGTCAGTGCCAAGTTGGTTGAGTCAAGAGAGCATCCTGGGGGCAATGTAACTGGGACAAGCGATCAGTCATCAGATGCCATTTCAACCCAAATCAATTTGATAAAGAAAGTGTTGCCAAAAGCTAAAACGATTGGAATTCTCTATACTCAGAGCGAGCCAAACTCAGTTGTCCAAAAGGATGAAGCTAAGCGTCTTCTGGAAGAAAAAGGCTTTACCGTTGTTGAAAAAACAATCTTGGACAGTAACAATGTCAAGGCGGCAGCAGAAAGCTTGATGGCAGAGGTGGATATGGTTTTTGTCCCAACGGATAATATCATTTCATCAACCATGGAAACAGTCAAGCAGGTTTCTATTAAACACAAGGTTCCAGTATTCGGTGGTTCAACAGAAACGGTTGCGGTTGGTGGCTTGTATAACTACGGAACTAATTATGAAGAATTGGGAAGACAGACGGCTCGCATGTTGATTCGTGTCTTAAAAGGTGAGAAGCCAGAAAATATAGCAGTTGAGTTGCCTGAAAAACTGGAACTGCATACTAATCAAGAAATGGCAGATGCACTAGGAATTGATATTAGTAAGTTAGAAGGCAAGGAATAAGGAGGTTTAAGATGAATTTTGTATTATATAGTTTATCAGAAGGTTTGTTGTGGTCGATTATGGCTATTGGGGTCTACTTGACTTTCCGTATTTTGGATATTGCGGATATGACTGCTGAGGGAGCCTTTCCACTGGGGGCAGCTGTCGTCGTATCTCAGATACAGGCAGGGACAAATCCTTGGATTGCGACCTTACTTGCTTTGCTGGCAGGTATGGTAGCAGGTCTTGTATCAGGAATGCTCCATACCAAGATGAAAATCCCAGCGCTTTTGACAGGGATTGTGACCTTGACAGGGCTTTATTCGATCAATATTAAAATCATGGGTAGCGTGCCCAATCTTTCCTTGGGAGATTCTGCAACGGTCTTTAAACAATTAGCGAACTTTGGTCTGACAAATGAAGAAGCTGTTTTCTCACTCAGCTTAGCCTGTCTCTTACTTGTTTGTTTGGTCTTGACTCTTTTGATGAAAACGGAGATTGGATTAGTCTTGCGTTCGACTGGGGACAATATTCCGATGAGTGAGGCCAATGGGGTCAATGTAGACACCATGAAGATTGTTGGTTACATGATTTCAAACGGTTTGATTGCTCTGTGTGGTTCCTTATTTGCTCAAAATGATGGATTTTCAGATGTGACTTCTGGGACAGGAACCATCGTTGTTGGTTTGAGTGCAGTCATTATTGCGGAAGTCTTGATACACGACTTGACCATTGGAGGTCGCTTGTTATCCATCGGAATCGGAGCAATTGTTTACCGTTTGATTATTTTAAATATTTATGAAATTCCAAATCTAGATCAAAACCTGGTCCGTCTCTTTAATGCAATCTTGTTAGCCTTGGTTCTATTTGCACCAGAGTTGCAAAAGAGATTAAAGATTCGTGGTTTGAAACTGAGAAATGAATAGGAGGAGAAAGTTATGGCAAGTTTGTTAACACTTGAAAATATTCACAAAACATTTGAAGCAGGGACGGTCAATGAGAACCATGTCCTCAAAGGATTAGATTTAGAGGTTGAAGAGGGAGATTTTATCTCTGTAATCGGTGGAAATGGAGCAGGGAAATCCACTTTGATGAATATCTTGGCTGGTAATCTATCGGTGGATGAAGGGGACCTTCTACTGGCAGGCAAATCCATAAAAAATCTGAGCGTTCGCAAAAGAGCCAAGGATATTGCCCGTGTTTTTCAAGATCCTAAGATGGGAACAGCTTCTCGTTTGACGATTGAGGAGAATATGGCTATTGCCTTGAGACGCGGGCAGAAGAGAGGGCTTGGTTGGGGCGTGAAGGAGAAGGATAGAATCCAGTTCCAAGAGGCCTTGAAGGAGTTGAATATTGGTCTTGAAAACCGCTTGAAAGTGGATACTCAATATCTCTCAGGAGGGCAAAGACAGGCCTTGACCCTAGTCATGGCAGCTCTAGTGAAACCCAAACTCTTGCTTTTGGATGAACATACTGCGGCACTTGATCCAAAAACCAGTCAAATGGTGATGGATTTGACGCAAAAAATTGTGGAACACCATCAGTTGACGACTTTGATGATTACCCACGATATGAACCATGCGATTGAGTATGGTAATCGTCTCATTATGCTCTATCAGGGTAAGATAGTGGTGGATGTCAAGGGAGAGGAGAAAAAGCATCTGACAGTTGAAGACCTTATGCATCTCTTCCAGAAAAATAGTGGCCAAAGTCTAGTCAGTGATGAATTGGTTTTGGGATAAAGAAAAAGGCTGAGATGTGGTGTCTCAGTCTTCTATTAGTACAAATGGATAGGCAGAAATATGAAATTAATACTCTTCGAAAATCTCTTCAAACCGTGTCAGCTCTATCTGCAACCTCAAAACAGTGTTTTGAGCAGCCTGCGGCTAGCTTCCTAGTTTGCTCTTTGATTTTCATTGAGTATAAACTCAGTAAGGAGCCCTCTTTTGCAGAAAAGTAGGGTTCTTTTTGCTGTCTATTCCCTCCCTGAAAGCGTAAAACAAACTAGTCAGGGTGCCTAGTTTATGGTATAATGAAAGAGACTCAAAAAGAAACAGGAGAAATATGATGGATTTACTATTAGCAATTGTATTGATTGTGCTAGCTTTTCTAGGAGGAGCTCTTGGAGGAATGTACTTGGTTCGTAAGCAAATCGAAAAAGAATTCGCTGACAACCCACGTTTGAATGCTGAAGCAGTTCGTACTCTTTTGAGTGCAAATGGTCAAAAACCAAGCGAAGCTAAGGTACAACAAGTTTACCACCAAATCATCCGCCAACAAAAAGCAGCCCTTGCTAACAATAAAAAGAAAAAATAAATAAGGAAAAGTCTGGGATGAAAGTTCCAGACTTCTCACTATGTTGGCTAAGGGTTTAGGGATGAGACTTTTTCCTTGCATTCTATTGATATTTGATTATGATTAAGAGAGATAGTTGTTGATTAGGCTGTCACTATTCAGTTCATAAGAAACGGTAATCATAATGAACTATCAATCAGAAAAAAGACTAGAAAGAAGACTGTATGGATAATCGACCAATTGGTTTTTTGGATTCGGGTGTCGGGGGCTTGACCGTTGTGCGCGAGCTCATGCGCCAGCTTCCCCATGAAGAAATCGTCTATATTGGAGATTCGGCACGGGCTCCCTATGGTCCCCGTCCCGCTGAGCAAATTCGTGAATATACTTGGCAGTTGGTCAACTTTCTTTTGACCAAGGATGTCAAAATGATTGTCATTGCTTGTAATACTGCGACTGCAGTCGTCTGGGAAGAAATTAAGGCCCAACTAAACATTCCCGTCCTAGGTGTGATTTTGCCAGGAGCTTCGGCAGCCATCAAGTCCAGTCAAGGTGGGAAAATCGGAGTGATTGGAACGCCCATGACGGTCCAATCTGACATCTATCGTCAGAAAATTCATGATCTGGATCCAGACTTACAGGTGGAGAGTTTGGCCTGTCCCAAGTTTGCTCCCTTGGTTGAGTCAGGTGCCCTGTCAACCAGTGTCACCAAGAAAGTGGTCTATGAAACCCTGCGTCCCTTGGTTGGAAAGGTAGATAGCCTGATTTTGGGCTGTACCCATTATCCACTCCTCAGACCCATTATTCAAAATGTCATGGGACCAAAGGTTCAGCTCATCGATAGTGGAGCAGAGTGCGTACGGGACATCTCAGTCTTACTTAATTATTTTGAAATCAATCGTGGTCGCGATGCTGGACCACTCCATCACCGTTTTTACACAACAGCCAGCAGCCAAAGTTTTGCACAAATTGGTGAAGAATGGCTGGAAAAAGAGATTTATGTGGAGCATGTAGAATTATGACAAATAAAATTTATGAATATAAGGATGAACAGGACTGGTATGTCGGGTCCTATGGTATTTTTGGTGGCGTCCGGACGTTGACGGATGATGACTTGGATTTTCCTCTATTGGAGTTTGCCCAAAGATTTCGAGATGAGGATCGAGGTTTTCCTGTTTCTGTTACTGTTTTACGCTATGGTTCTCTCTACCGTTTATTGTCTTTTGTGGTAGATATCCTCAACCAAGAAATGGGACGAAATGTGGAAGTTATCCAACGTCAGGGGGCTTTGCTCTTGGTTGAAAATGGGCAACTCTTGCATGTAGAATTGCCTAAAGAAGGTGTTGATGTAGAAGCTTTCTTTGAGACAAGCAAGGTCAGAGAAACCTTATTGATTGCGACTCGTAACGAGGGCAAGACCAAGGAATTCCGAGCTATCTTTGACAAGCTAGGCTACGATGTGGAAAATCTCAATGACTATCCTGACTTGCCTGAAGTAGCTGAAACAGGCATGACCTTCGAAGAAAATGCCCGTCTCAAGGCAGAAACCATTTCTCAATTAACGGGCAAGATGGTTCTGGCAGATGACTCAGGTCTCAAAGTCGATGTCCTTGGTGGCTTGCCAGGTGTATGGTCAGCTCGTTTCGCAGGAGTGGGAGCTACTGACCGTGAAAACAATGCCAAACTCTTGCACGAATTGGCCATGGTCTTTGAACTCAAGGACCGCTCGGCTCAATTCCATACAACCCTAGTAGTGGCCAACCCAAACAAGGAAAGCTTGGTTGTTGAAGCAGACTGGCCAGGCTACATTAACTTTGAACCTAAGGGTGAAAATGGATTTGGTTACGATCCTCTCTTCCTTGTGGGAGAGACAGGCAAGTCCTCAGCTGAATTAACCCTTGAAGAAAAAAATAGTCAATCTCACCGTGCCTTAGCCGTTAAGAAACTTTTGGAGGTATTTCCATCATGGCAAAGCAAACCATCATTGTAATGAGCGATTCCCATGGCGATAGCTTGATTGTGGAAGAAATCCGTGATCGCTATGTAGGCAAAGTTGATGCCGTTTTTCATAATGGCGATTCTGAACTGCGTCCTGATTCTCCCCTTTGGGAAGGCATCCGCGTTGTTAAAGGGAATATGGACTTCTATGCAGGTTACCCAGAACGTTTGGTGACTGAGCTTGGTTCGACCAAGATTATACAAACCCATGGTCACTTATTTGACATCAATTTCAACTTTCAAAAGTTGGACTACTGGGCTCAGGAAGAAGAGGCCGATATCTGTCTCTATGGTCACTTGCATGTGCCAAATGCTTGGATGGAAGGAAAGACTCTTTTTCTAAATCCAGGTTCTATCAGTCAACCACGTGGGACCATCAGAGAATGTCTCTATGCTCGTGTGGAGATTGATGACAGTTATTTTAAAGTGGACTTTTTGACACGAGACCATGAAGTGTATCCGGGCTTGTCCAAGGAGTTTAGCCGATGATTGCCAAGGAGTTTGAAACTTTCTTGTTGGGGCAGGAGGAAACTTTTTTGACCCCTGCTGAAAATCTAGCCGTGTTAATTGATACCCACAATGCGGATCATGCGACCCTCTTGCTCAGTCAGATGACCTATACCCGTGTTCCTGTTGTAACAGATGAAAAACAGTTTGTTGGGACGATTGGGCTCAGAGATATTATGGCTTATCAGATGGAGCATGACTTGAGTCAAGAAATCATGGCGGATACGGATATTGTTCATATGACCAAAACGGACGTAGCGATCGTCTCGCCTGATTTTACTATTACGGAGGTCTTGCACAAGCTGGTAGATGAGTCCTTCTTGCCGGTTGTGGATACGTCAGGGATTTTCCAAGGGATTATCACGCGCAAGTCTATCCTCAAGGCAGTCAATGCCCTCTTGCATGACTTTAGTAAGGAATATGAGATTCGATGCAAATGAGAGACAGGATTTCAGCCTTTTTAGAAGAAAAGCAGGGCTTATCTGCCAATTCCAAGCAGTCCTATAAGTATGATTTGGAGCAATTTTTAGACATTGTGAGCGAGCGGATTTCTGAGACCAGTCTCAAGATTTACCAAGCCCAGCTAGCCAATCTAAAAATCAGCGCCCAGAAGCGAAAGATTTCGACCTGTAACCAATTTCTCTACTTTCTCTATCAAAAAGGAGAAGTGGATAGCTTTTATCGTTTAGAATTAGCCAAACAAGCTGAAAAGAAGACCGCAAAACCAGAACTGTTAAATATAGACTCTTTTTGGCAGGAAAGCGACTTTCCAGAGGGCCGTTTACTGGCTCTTCTTATCTTGGAAATGGGGCTCTTGCCGAGTGAGATTTTGGCACTCAAGGTTGCGGACGTCAATCTGGACTTTCAAGTGTTGCGAATCAAGAAGGCTTCCCAACAGAGGATTGTCACCATTCCCACGACCTTGCTTTCAGAGTTGGAACTTTTGATGGGGCAGACCTATCTCTTTGAAAGGAGAGGGAAAGCTTATTCTCGTCAGTGGGCCTTTCGCCAGTTGGAGTCCTTTGTCAAGGAGAAAGGTTTCCCAACCTTATCCGCTCAAGCCTTGCGGGAACAGTTCATTCTAAGACAAATAGAAAACAAGGTCGATTTGTACGAAATTGCAAAAAAACTAGGATTAAAAACAGTCCTGACTTTAGAAAAATATAGATAATGGATATTAAACTAAAAGATTTTGAAGGGCCTCTGGACTTGCTCTTGCACCTGGTTTCTAAGTACCAGATGGATATCTACGATGTGCCTATCACAGAAGTCATCGAACAGTATCTAGCTTATGTCTCAACCCTGCAGGCCATGCGTCTGGAAGTGACGGGTGAGTACATGGTTATGGCCAGTCAGCTCATGCTGATCAAGAGCCGCAAGCTTCTTCCGAAGGTGGCAGAAGTGACAGACTTGGAGGATGACCCAGAGCAGGATCTTCTCTCTCAAATCGAAGAATACCGCAAATTCAAGCTCTTGGGGGAGCACTTGGAAGCCAAGCACCAAGATCGGGCCCAGTATTATTCCAAAGCACCGACAGAGTTGATTTACGAAGATGCGGAGCTTGTGCATGACAAGACGACCATTGACCTTTTTTTGGCTTTTTCAAATATCCTAGCCAAGAAAAAAGAGGAGTTTGCACAGAATCACACGACTATCTTGCGGGATGAGTATAAGATTGAGGACATGATGGTTATCGTGAAAGGGTCCTTGACTGGACGAGATCAATTGCGCTTGCAGGATTTGTTCAAGGAAGCCCAGAATCTCCAAGAGGTCATCACCCTCTTTTTGGCAACCCTAGAGTTAATCAAAACCCAGGAGCTGATTCTTGTGCAAGAGGAAAGTTTCGGAGATATCTATCTCATGGAAAAGAAGGAAGAAAGTCAAGTGGCCCAAAGCTAGACTTGATAGAGAGGAAAGATGAGTACTTTAGCAAAAATAGAAGCGCTCTTGTTTGTAGCGGGTGAAGATGGGATTAGAGTCCGCCAGTTAGCTGAACTCCTCTCTCTGCCACCGACAGGCATCCAACAGAGTTTAGAAAAATTAGCCCATAAATATGAAAAGGACCCAGAGTCTAGTTTGGCTCTGATTGAGACAGGTGGTGCTTATAGATTGGTGACCAAGCCTCAATTTGCAGCGATTTTGAAGGAATACTCTAAGGCACCTATCAACCAGAGTTTATCTCGGGCTGCCCTTGAGACCTTGTCTATCGTTGCCTACAAGCAACCCATCACACGGATAGAGATTGATGCCATCCGTGGGGTCAACTCGAGTGGGGCCTTGGCAAAGTTGCAGGCCTTTGACCTGATACGAGAAGACGGGAAAAAAGAAGTGTTGGGTCGCCCCAACCTCTATGTGACTACGGATTATTTCCTAGATTACATGGGAATTAACCATTTGGAAGAATTACCAGTGATTGATGAGCTTGAGATTCAAGCCCAAGAAAGCCAATTATTTGGTGAAAGGATAGAAGAAGATGAGAATCAATAAGTATATTGCCCACGCAGGTGTGGCCAGTAGGAGAAAAGCAGAAGAGTTGATCAAGCAAGGCTTGGTGACGGTTAACGGCCAAGTGGTACGTGAACTAGCAACCACTATCAAGTCAGGCGACAAGGTCGAAGTTGAAGGCCAGCCTATCTACAACGAAGAAAAGGTCTATTATCTGCTTAACAAACCACGCGGTGTCATTTCCAGTGTGACAGATGACAAGGGCCGCAAGACTGTTGTGGACCTCTTGCCCAATGTCAAAGAGCGTATTTACCCTGTGGGTCGTTTGGACTGGGATACATCAGGTGTCTTGATTTTGACCAATGATGGTGACTTTACAGACGAGATGATTCACCCCCGTAATGAGATTGACAAGGTTTATGTCGCGCGTGTTAAAGGTGTGGCCAATAAGGATAATCTCCGCCCCTTAACCCGTGGACTTGAGATTGATGGCAAGAAAACCAAGCCGGCTGTCTATGAGATTCTCAAAGTGGACCCAGTTAAAAACCGCTCTGTGGTGCAGTTGACCATCCATGAAGGGCGTAACCACCAGGTTAAAAAGATGTTTGAAGCTGTCGGTCTCCAAGTGGACAAGTTGTCACGGACTCGTTTCGGACACCTAGACTTGACAGGTCTTCGTCCGGGAGAATCCCGCCGTCTTAATAAAAAAGAAATCAGCCAACTACACACCATGGCTGTAACCAAGAAATAATGAAACGAATTTTAATCGCGCCTGTGCGCTTTTACCAACGTTTTATCTCACCAGCCTTTCCACCCTCTTGTCGCTTTGAGCCTACTTGTTCAAACTATATGATTGAGGCTATTGAAAAACATGGCTTCAAGGGCTTCTTGATGGGCTTGGCTCGGATTTTACGTTGTCATCCCTGGTCGAAAATAGGCAAGGACCCCGTCCCAGACCACTTTTCCCTCAAACGGAATCAAGAAGGGGAATGAGGTTGGGCAAACAGATTTCAAAATGATAAAAACGCATCCTATCAGGTTTGAGTGAGCTTGATAGGATGCGTTTTATCATGTAAAGATGTGATTAAGTGTAAAGTAGCTTATTTCAAGGCTTTTTGTGTGTCTTCAATCATGAGTTTTGTTGATTCAAGACCGCCTCCGCTTAGATACCAGAGGTCTGGTGTTAGTTGGATAATCTTACCATTTTTAGCGGCAGGTGTTTCAGCGATAAGGACATTTTCTAGGACACCGTCGTTGCTAGAGTTGTCCCCGCCGATGGCAAGGGTGCGGTTGATGACAAAGAGGATGTCAGGATTGATTTCTTTGACACTTTCAAAGCTGACTTCTTGTCCGTGGCGAGAATCTTCAAATTGAGTATCAGTTGGCTTGAATTTCAAAGTTTGATATAAGAAAGAGAAACGAGATTGGGCACCAAAGGCAGCCATTTTTCCTTCGTTGAGGAGGATAGCAAGGGCTTTTTTGTCAGAACTTTCGTTTTTAGTTGCGACTTCTTGGATGCTCTTGTCTAGGTTAGCCAATTCTTCCTTGGCTTTCTGTGTACCAGTTTCACCAAAGGCACTTGCTAAGGATTCGATATTAGCCTTAGTTGAAGTCCAGTAGTCGTCCTTGCTTGCTTGGAAGAGAACAGTCGGAGCGATTTCGTTGAACTTATCTACGAATTTTTGGGTACGTGGTGAAGCGATAATTAGGTCTGGTTCAAGAGCAGCAAGGGCTTCTAGGTCTGGCTCAACCATAGAACCAACATTTTTAACTTTTCCAGCTAGGTCTTTAAGATAAGTCGGAACAGTTTTTGTAGGCATTCCGACGATATTCTTTTCAAAACCTAAAGCGCGAATAGTATCCGCAGCACCGAGGTCAAAGGTCACAATCTTTTCAGGGACTTTTGAAAGTGTGACTACACCTAGTGAACTTTTAATGGTCACTTCTGTTGGAGCAGAGCTGCTTGTCTCCGACTGGCTGGTACTTGAGTTTGTACTACATGCACCAAGTAGGAGCAAGAAACTGGCTATTAGGGCAGTGAGGTAAAGTTTAAGGGATGTTTTCATGATTTCTCCTTTTTAAAATGTTATAACGATGTAGGGAGTCTCTAGGTCTTATTGACTAAGAGACAGAGGGTTCTCTAACTCGAGTTTCTTAGTTACTAGCTATAGATACAGATCTTTTTGCCATTGATATCAGCTAGCGTGATGGGAATCTCATAGAGTTGACTGAGCAGGTCAGCCTGCATGATTTGATTGGTTGTTCCCTTGCTAAAGACTTGACCGTCCTTGAAGGCGACAATTTCATCTGCATACTGACTGGCCATGTTGATATCGTGGAGGACGATGATAATGGTCTTGCCGAGTTCTTCCACCAGTCGCTTGAGAATCTGCATCATGCTGACGCTTTGTTTGATGTCGAGATTGTTGAGTGGTTCGTCCAGCAAGATAAAGTCTGTATCCTGGGCCAGTACCATAGCGATAAAGACGCGCTGGAGTTGCCCCCCAGACAGGCTATTGATGTAGCGGTCTTTTAAGTTGGTCAGTTCCAAATAGTCCAGCGTTTCTCGGATTTTTTCCCAATCTTCTGGTCTCAGTCGACCTCGGCTGTAGGGAAAACGTCCAAAACTGACCAGTTCTTCAACAGTCAATTTGGCTTGGTAATTGATTTTCTGCTTTAGGATAGTCAGTTCTTGAGCCAGTTCTTGCGAATTCCAACTCTCGATTTCACGGCCTTTGATACTGAGAATTCCCTGATCTTTCTTGGTCAGTCTGCTCATGATGGAGAGGAGAGTCGATTTTCCAGCACCATTTGGACCAATGAAGGCTGTCAGTTTCTGAGGACTGACTTCAAGGGAAATGTCTTGCAAAATATCCTGTTTTTGAATGGATTTGTCAATGTTTTCCAGTTTCACCGACGCGCCCTCCTATAAAGTAAGATAAAGAATAGGAGCCCCCCTACACTCTCGATGATCATACTGATGCGAATTTCCAGAGCAAAGACTCGTTCAATCAGGGCTTGCCCCAAGGTCAAACTGATAAATCCAATCAGAATAGCTACGATAAAGAGAAACTTGTGTCGATAGTCTTTGACGATTAGGTAGGTGAGGTTGGCCAGCATAAAGCCGAAGAAGGCCATAGGCCCTACCAAGGCAGTAGCCGTTGAGGTCAAAAGCACGATGCCCCAGAGGAGTTCTCTCTGTTCTTTTTCAACATCGAGTCCCAATATCTGAGCCGTTTCTCTTTGAAGATGCAAGACATCCAGAATGACTGCTTTTCGAAAGAAAAAGATTGTCAAGGAAAGGATGATCAGAGAACCGATGGCTAGGATGGAAGTGTTGAGATGCTGAAAGGAGGCAAAGAGACTGTTCTGCAGTTTATCGTATTCATTTGGATCCATCAGGACTTGGAGGAAGGTACTGATACTTCGAAAGAGACTTCCGAGCGCTAGACAGATTAGCAGAATGAAGACCAGATCTTGCTTCATCAGTGTCTTCAAGTAGCCTTGTAAGGCGAGAAAGAAGAGGGATTGAAGTAGAAGTAAGATTAGGAATTCTAAGATAGGAGACTTGCCAAGTTGAAGAAACTTACTTTCAAAAACCAGTAGCAGAGTTTGCAGTAGGACGTAGAAGGATTCGATTCCTAAAATACTAGGCGTCAGGAAGCGATTTTCCGTCAGGGTTTGAAAACTAATGGTCGAAATCCCAGTCGCGATAGCTACCAAGAGATAAACAACTATCTTTTGGGAACGCAACTTCCAAGCAAAGGCAGATAGCTGGGTGATGGGCCAAAAGTAGAGAAGACAAGCTCCGATGGCAAGAATAATGAGAATCCAGAAGAGTTTGGTATGTTTGCTTTTAAACTGCATCTTTTCGTCCCCCTCTCCAGAGAAGTAGGATAAAGATGAGGCTACCGATGATTCCTAGCAAGAGACTGACAGATAGCTCATAGGGTCGAATCAAGACTCGAGAGAGGATGTCGCAGGCTAGGACCAGATTGGCACCGACCAGTGCGACCATGAGTTTGGTTTGACTCAAATTATCTCCATAACGCTTGCGAACAAGATTGGGAACGATGACCCCGAGAAATGGCAAGCCACCCACGGTAATCATGGTGACACTAGTCGTTAGCGCCACCAGAAAGAGGGCCAGTTTTTCAAGTAGGGAGTAGGAAATCCCCAAACTTTCGCTAGTTTCTTTTCCTAGATTCATGATGGTAAAAGTTTGGGATAATTTCCAAACGGCTATCAGGATAATGAGACCTAAAAAGAGCCATTCATACTGATGGGTCTGAATCATGGAGAAGGAGCCCTGGGTCCAAGCTGTCATACTCTGAACCAGATTGAAACGGTAGGCGATAACTTCTGTCACAGAACCGATAATCCCGCTATAGATGATCCCAATCAGAGGCAACATCCACCTTTCCTTTACAGTAAAAATGGTCATAAAGGCTAGGAAGAAGAGGGTGAATACGATGGATGAAACAAAAGCGAAGAGCATCTTTTGGGTCAGACTAGCCGACGGAAAGACAAAGAGGCTTAATACCATTCCCAGTTTGGCGGCTTCAGTGGTTCCAACTGTACTCGGAGCAGCAAACTGATTTTGAGTGATAGTCTGCATGAGAAGGCCTGCCATACTCATACTAGAGGCAGTCAGGAGAATGCTAATGGTCCTTGGAAGACGGGACTCTTGAAAGAGAAGCCAGGTCTGCTGGTCGAAAGCAAAGAGCTTTCCCCATGAAAAATCACTGGTCCCAATGCTAATAGAGAGAAAGACTAGGAGTAGAAGTAAGCCAATTAAATAATGAGAAAGTTTCATACCCCATCCTTTTATGTAGATTTGGTATCGAAAGATACCTGCGGATATTACTGTAACACGATTTCTTTAATCTGTCAATAAATTTTCTGACAATTTAATGTAAAAAGAAAGAAAAATTCCTGAAAGAACATCTGTCTCTCTTTGTTATAGGAAAACTGAGTAAAAAACTATCCACCTTCCCGCTATCCTTCTCCTATAAAAAGTGGTAAAATGGATGAAAGAAAGAAGGAACTGAAATGACAACATTATTTTCAAAAATCAAAGAAGTAACAGAACTTGCTGCTATCTCAGGTCATGAAGCGCCTGTCCGTGCTTATCTTCGTGAAAAATTGACATCGCATGTGGATGAAGTGGTGACAGATGGCTTGGGTGGTATTTTCGGGATTAAACATTCAGAAGCTGCAGATGCACCGCGCGTCTTGGTTGCTTCTCACATGGATGAAGTTGGTTTTATGGTCAGCGAAATCAAGCCAGACGGTACCTTCCGTGTCGTAGAAATTGGTGGGTGGAATCCTATGGTGGTTAGTAGCCAACGTTTCAAACTCCTGACTCGTGACGGTCGTGAAATTCCTGTGATTTCAGGTTCTGTTCCGCCACATTTGACTCGTGGTAAGGGCGGACCAACCATGCCAGCCATTGCAGATATCGTCTTTGATGGTGGTTTTGCGGACAAGGCTGAGGCAGAAAGCTTTGGCATCCGTCCTGGCGACACCATCGTACCAGATAGTTCTGCAATCTTGACGGCCAATGAAAAAAATATCATCTCAAAAGCTTGGGACAACCGCTACGGTGTGCTTATGGTTAGCGAGTTGGCAGAAGCTCTGTCAGGTCAAAAACTCGGAAATGAACTCTATCTTGGCTCTAACGTCCAAGAAGAAGTTGGTCTTCGTGGTGCTCATACTTCCACAACTAAGTTTGACCCAGAAGTTTTCCTAGCAGTTGACTGTTCACCAGCTGGTGATGTCTATGGTGGTCAAGGTAAGATTGGAGATGGAACCTTGATTCGTTTCTACGACCCAGGTCACTTGCTTCTCCCAGGGATGAAGGATTTCCTTTTGACAACGGCTGAAGAAGCTGGAATCAAGTACCAATACTACTGTGGTAAAGGCGGAACAGACGCTGGCGCAGCTCATCTGAAAAATGGTGGTGTCCCATCCACAACAATCGGAGTCTGTGCTCGTTATATCCATTCTCACCAAACACTTTATGCAATGGATGACTTCCTAGAAGCGCAAGCCTTCTTACAAGCCTTGGTGAAAAAATTGGATCGTTCAACGGTTGACTTGATTAAAAATTATTAAACTTAAGGAGGTGGTAGGGATGGTAGAACCAAACCTAGAAAGCCTTGTAAAAGATCTTTACAATCATGCTCGACATGATTTGAGTGAAGATTTAGTTGCTGCTCTCCTAGAGACTGCTAAAAAACTGCCTACTACAAATGAGCAATTGCTGGCAGTTCGTCTCTCAGGTCTGGTCAATCGTGAATTGCTCAAGAATCCCAGACATCCGGCACCTGAGTTGCTCAACTTGGCCCGCTTTATCAAGAGAGAAGAGGCTAAGTACAGAGGAACTGCGGCTTCTGCGCTTATGTACGGGGAGATTTTTAAAATGCTTTGATTCCATTGTGAATCAAAGCATTTTTTGTAAGACCTATCTAGTGAGCGCTCAAATAGTAGTAACAAGGAATCATGAGAAGTTAGCTGAAGCAATAGTAGTGATGAAACTTCTGTAATGGAAGTGGAGCGAAGTGAGGAATCGTCAAACAGTAGGGGATAGGCTGTTTGAAGGGTGCTATGAGAAAGATAGGGTAAGGTGAAATTAAATACGAACAAATTGATTGGGAAATTCAAATTGCTTTCTATCAATGTTTTAGAAGATACAGTGCCCTAGTCCAACTTCAATATACTATAGAAGAACAGATGGAAGCAATTATGATTTACTTCTATCTTTAAAATGAATGGTCTGATAGGAAAAACATGTCCCATCATAAAATATAGGATAGTACGGATGGAAGGCTTTTGTAGACTGGAGGACGAAGGAGTTTAGAAACTCTCGTTAAAAGTTAGTTGAGCCGGAGTATGGTGGTGTGAATCATTAACAAAAATTATTTCTACATCGAAATAGTTGACAATTAGAATGATAAGTATTATAATGTTTTTTATTCGTATCGATATAGAAATAAATTGGAGGTGTTATGAAAGATAGTCATTTGCTAGCCCATCATATTCGTTTGTTGAATGGACGGATTTTTCAAAAGTTACTGAGCCAAGATCCTGAGGCTCTTTATAGGGGTGAACAGGGCAAGATTTTAGCGGTTTTATGGAATAGTGAAACTGGCTGCGCAACTGCGACAGATATTGCTCTGGCAACTGGGCTTGCGAATAATACGCTGACGACTATGATAAAAAAGCTAGAGGAACAAAAGCTTGTAATTGTTAGTCCGTGTGGGGAAGACAAGCGTAAGAAGTATTTAGTTTTAACGGAGTTAGGCAAGTCCCAGAAAGAAGTGGGGCATCGTGTCAGTCAGAAATTGGATACGGTTTTTTACAAAGGTTTTTCAGAGGAAGAAATTCGTCAGTTTGAAGCCTTTCAAGAAAGAATTTTGGCGAATCTGAAAGAGAAGGCAAAAGAGGATTAAAATAGATCAAATTAGCTGTTTATAAGTAAAGGCCACTTTTGACTTTGTTTTCCAACTCTTAGGACAAGGAAACTAAGTGGTTAGCTATGGTCAGACTCAGATTGATGGCCTTGCTTATGCCCGGTACGATATCTTCCGTTTAGAGAACGGGAAAATTGTGGAGCATTGGGACAATAAGGAAGTCATGCCTAAGGTAGAAGACTTAACCAATCGAGGAAAGTTTTAAAATGAGGACAAAGAATGATTGAATACAAAAATGTAGCCTTGCGCTACACAGAAAAAGATGTCTTGAGAGATGTCAATTTACGGATTGATAATGGAGAGTTTATGGTTTTAGTTGGGCCATCTGGGTCCGGTAAGACGACCATGATTAAGATGATTAACCGTCTCTTGGAACCGACTGATGGAAATATTTATATGGATGGCAAGCGCATCAAAGATTATGATGAGCGGGAACTTCGTCTTTCTACTGGTTATGTTTTACAGGCTATTGCTCTCTTTCCCAATCTAACGGTTGCGGAAAATATTGCCTTGATTCCTGAGATGAAGGGTTGGACTAAGGAAGAAATTGCGAAGAAAACAGAAGAGCTTTTAGCTAAGGTTGGTTTACCAGTGGCTGAGTATGGGCATCGTTTGCCTAGTGAATTATCTGGTGGAGAACAGCAACGGGTTGGTATTGTCCGTGCTATGATTGGTCAGCCCAAGATTCTCCTCATGGATGAACCTTTTTCAGCCTTGGATGCTATTTCGAGAAAACAGTTGCAGGTTCTGACAAAAGAATTGCATAAAGAATTTGGGATGACAACGATTTTTGTGACCCATGATACGGATGAAGCCTTGAAGTTGGCAGACCGTATTGCTGTCTTGCAGGATGGAGAGATTCGTCAGGTGGCGAATCCCGAGACTATTTTAAAAGCTCCTGCAACAGATTTTGTAGCAGACTTGTTTGGAGGTAGTGTTCATGACTAATTTAATTGCAACTTTTGAGGATCGTTTTAGTGATTGGTTGACAGCTCTATCTCAACATTTGCAGTTGTCACTTTTGACCTTGTTGCTGGCCATCTTTATAGCGATTCCCTTGGCTGTTTCTCTTCGTTATCATGAGAAGTTGGCGGATTGGGTTTTGCAGATTGCAGGGATTTTCCAGACCATCCCGTCTCTGGCCTTGTTAGGGCTCTTTATCCCCTTGATGGGAATTGGGACCTTGCCGGCTTTGACAGCTCTAGTGATTTATGCGATCTTTCCGATTTTACAAAATACTATCACTGGGCTCAAGGGAATTGATCCGAGTCTGCAAGAGGCTGGGATTGCCTTTGGGATGACTAGGTGGGAGCGTCTCAAGAAGTTTGAAATTCCACTTGCTATGCCTGTTATCATGTCTGGAATTAGGACGGCAGCGGTCTTGATTATCGGTACGGCAACCTTGGCAGCTTTGATTGGGGCAGGGGGGCTGGGTTCCTTTATCCTTTTGGGAATTGACCGTAATAATGCCAGTCTGATTTTGATTGGGGCACTTTCTTCTGCAGTGCTTGCCATTGCCTTTAACTTCCTACTAAAAGTGATGGAAAAGGCAAAATTACGGACGATTTTCTCAGGTTTTGCCTTGGTGACAATATTGCTTGGTTTGTCTTATAGTCCAGCTCTCTTAGCTCAAAAAGAGAAAGAAAACTTGGTTATTGCTGGGAAATTGGGACCGGAACCAGAAATTTTGGCCAATATGTATAAGTTGCTAATTGAAGAAAATACCAGTATGACTGCGACTGTTAAACCGAATTTTGGTAAGACAAGTTTCCTCTATGAGGCTCTGAAAAAAGGCGATATTGACATCTATCCTGAATTTACAGGAACGGTGACTGAAAGTTTACTTCAACCATCACCGAAAGTAAGTCATGAGCCAGAGCAGGTTTATAATGTGGCGCGTGATGGTATTGCCAAACAGGATCATCTAGCCTATCTCAAACCCATGTCTTATCAAAATACCTATGCTGTAGCTGTTCCGAAAAAAATTGCTCAAGAATATGGCTTGAAGACCATTTCGGACTTGAAAAAAGTGGAAGGGCAGTTGAAGGCTGGATTTACCCTTGAGTTTAATGACCGTGAAGATGGAAATAAAGGATTGCAATCAATGTATGGTCTCAATCTCAATGTGGCGACCATGGAACCAGCCCTTCGCTATCAGGCAATTCAGTCAGGTGATATTCAAATCACGGACGCTTATTCGACTGATGCGGAATTGGCGCGTTATGATTTACAGATCTTGGAAGATGACAAGCAACTCTTCCCACCTTATCAAGGGGCTCCACTCATGAAAGAAGCTCTTCTCAAGAAACATCCTGAGTTGGAGAAAGTTCTCAATAAATTGGCTGGTAAGATTACAGAAAGCCAGATGAGCCAGCTCAACTACCAAGTCGGTGTTGAAGGCAAGTCAGCAGGACAAGTAGCCAAGGAGTTTCTCCAAGAACAAGGCTTGTTGAAGAAATAGCTTGAAAAGCTAAACTCAACTTGGTTAAACGATTATATAGAAGAAAGCTCAGACAATGTCGTCTGGGCTTTTTTGATTTTAGGGTTATTGAATGTCACTTAAAATGGAAAGAAAGAGAAAATTTTCAGGAATTTCTAAAATTTATCTGTAAATACACTTGGCTATTCATAAAATAGGTGTATAATGTGTTGTGAACTACTTAACAAATAAGGATTTTCAACTCATGTCGACTAAGGTTAGAAATCTTGTGTATAGACAGTTCATTATCTAATAGAGCGTTGCGTCCGAAAGTCTATCCAGACACGGCTCTTTAAAAACAAAAGGAGAAATGATGCATACTTATTTGCAAAAGAAAATTGAAAATATCAAAACAACTCTAGGTGAAATGTCAGGTGGTTACCGTCGTATGGTTGCGGCTATGACTGATTTAGGATTTTCAGGAACTATGAAGGCTATTTGGAATGACCTCTTTGCCAATCGTAGCTTTGCCCAGTGGCTGTATTTGCTGGTTTTAGGAAGTTTTCCTCTCTGGCTGGAATTGATTTATGAACACCGTATTGTTGACTGGATTGGGATGATTTGTAGCTTGACAGGGATTATTTGCGTTATCTCTGTATCGGAAGGTCGAGCAAGTAATTATCTTTTTGGCTTGATTAACTCTGTTATTTACCTTATTTTGGCACTACAGAAAGGCTTCTATGGTGAGGTTTTAACAACTCTCTATTTTACAATTATGCAGCCAATTGGTCTCTTGGTTTGGATTTATCAAGCCCAGTTTAAGAAAGAAAAGCAGGAGTTTGTTGCACGTAAGCTGGATGGCAAGGGTTGGACCAAGTATCTTTCCATTAGTGTTCTTTGGTGGTTGGCCTTTGGTTTTATTTATCAGTCTATTGGTGCCAATCGTCCCTATCGTGATTCAATCACAGATGCAACCAATGGGGTAGGGCAAATCCTCATGACAGCTGTTTACCGTGAACAGTGGATATTCTGGGCGGCTACCAATGTCTTTTCAATCTATCTCTGGTGGGGAGAAAGCCTGCAAATTCAAGGGAAATATCTAATTTATCTCATTAACAGTCTAGTTGGTTGGTATCAATGGAGCAAGGCTGCAAAGAGTGCTTAAAAAGTAAAAAAGGATCGGATGATCCTTTTTTGTGTTAGAGCAAAATGAATAATACCGTAATGATAATAGCGCTCGTTATACGAACGATGTGGTGCGATATATGTTGGTTTTTTTCTGTTTGTCATTCCCATAGGCTCCGTAGCAAATCACCCCACAGCCAACCAGCCAAAGAGATAGTACAACAAGCGGCAAAAGGAAGTAGAGGATGAGAGATAAGGTCGCAAGGCTACTTCCGATAAGGAGAAGCCGATTTCCTAATTGTTAGATGAAGTGATATACTTGGAGGATATGAATCAAATCTATTTTGCTCTTCCGAGTTTAATTTTTTATCAAAACATGCTATACTGTAGCATAGAAATAAACGATCACTTATTAACGAAGTATAGTGAGAGTTGAAAGGATTGGAAAATGAATAAACAACCGCAAATCATGGAAAAAGAACGTTTGGGGGCTTTTATAGATGCAGTTTTAGCCATCGTTATGACTATCTTGGTGCTTGAGTTGGAAAAACCAAAGACATTTGATGTACAAGGATTATGGGAGCTTCGAACAAATTTTCTCGCCTACGCCATCTCTTTCTTTTGGCTAGGAGCTATGTGGGCCAATATTCACGCCGCCTCCCACCTTATTCAAAAAATCAGTCAAAAAACGGTTTGGGCTACCATTGTTATGCTTTTTTTCTCTTCCCTCTTTCCCTATGCGACACAGCTCATAGCGACTCATTTTACGAATGGGACTATGCAGGCCTTTTACGGAGTCATCGTCCTACTGATTACTTTTTCAGTCTTATGGTATTATCGCACGCTTGAGGAGGTAAATGATGGCGCAGAAATGTATGGGTTGAATGCAGATCGCCAAAAATGGTTGACCTGGGACATTGGCATTAAGATTCTTGGATTAATCTTGTCCCTGACGATTTTCCCCGCAGGAGTTGGTATTTCAGTCTTGCTGACTCTCATTTTTATTGTCATTCCTAAACAATTTAATCCATAAAAAGTCAAAACGAGCCCTTTTGGACTCGTTTTTCTGTTTAATTATAGACATGTAGGATTTCCAAATAAAACTGGATCACTTCTTGTTCGGAGTAGGACTTGCCTTTTTTCAACCACCAGCTGAGGGTTTCAATGAAATGGCTGACGACAAAGTGTTGAAGATAGGATGACGGAATCTTGGGATGAACTGTTTGCAAGTCTTGGACGACCATCGGGTAGACATGATGTTTGAGCTCTTTTTGCAGTTGGCGGAGAAAGTAGTCGTTTTTTGATAAGAGAAGACTGGTAATATGGTCTTGATTTTTCTTAAAATGCAAAAAGATATGCGCCAAATAATCCTCTGTTGAGAGATGCTTTTCACGTTCAAAGAGGTGGTGGAAAAGGTATCGACAGAGTTCATCTAGAAGTAACTCTTTACTTTCATAATGACTGTAAAAGGTTGAACGACCAACGTCTGCCAAGTCGATAATTTCTTGAACGGTAATGGTTTCGTATCTTTTAGAATTTAGTAGCTGTAAGAATGCTTGATAGATAGCTTTTTTTGTCTTATTGATACGGCGATCTTTTTTCACTTGATGTACATTTGAAACAAAATGTTCAGAATCGTACGAACTGAACTAACTGCTTCTATCCTTTCTTTGAGTGGTGGGGGATAATAAGAATGAACAAGGTGTTCATAAGACTATTATACCAAAGGAGAGGAAAAATGACTTCAAAAGGTGCAGTTTGGTTGGTATTTCTTCTAAATAGTGTCTTTGCTATGATTGAGTTTATCTCAGGGGGAATTTTCCATTCGAGTGCGGTATTGGCGGATGCTGTTCATGATACAGGAGATGCTTTGGCTATTGGTTTATCAGCACTTCTCGAAAGTATTTCCAATCGCGAAGAAGACAGTCGCTATACTCTTGGTTATAAACGCTTTAGTCTTTTAGGTGCGCTCGTTACTGCTGTTATCTTGATGACTGGTTCCATGATGGTGTTGCTGGAAAATATCAGTAAGCTTTTCCATCCGAAAGTAGTGAATAGCCAAGGGATGCTTTGGATTGGTGTTATTGCAATTGTTATCAATGTGATTGCGAGTCTGATTGTTGAAAAGGGGAAAACCAAGAACGAATCCATTCTCAGTCTCCATTTTTTGGAAGATACTTTGGGTTGGTTGGCCGTTATTCTGATGGCAATTATTCTTAGATTTACAGACTGGTATATCCTAGACCCGCTTTTGTCGCTCGCTATTTCTTTGTTTATTCTTTCAAAAGCCATCCCACGTTTTTGGAGCACGCTCAAGATATTCCTCGATGCAGTGCCAGAAGGAGTAGATATCCAGAAGATCAAGACGGATTTAGCAGAATTGGACCATGTCGCTAGTATCAATCAGCTTAATCTCTGGACTATGGATGGTTTGGAAAAAAATGCCATTATCCATGTTTGTCTAGAGCATGTCAAACATATGGAAGTTTGTAAAGAATCCATTCGGGACTTACTCAAAGATTGTGGCTTTCAAAATATTACCATTGAGGTCGATGAAGATCTGGCGACTCACCGAGCCCATAAACGCAATATGGCAGAGCTAGAAGCGAATAGAAATCATGAGAATGCTCATCACCATTAAATACAAAATGACTCCTAGAGGATTAGATTTCCCAGGAGTTTTGTCTTATTTAATGAATTCCGCCAAATGAATATCTGGGTTTAGGGAGACTAAATAGTAGGTCATATGTGCCTCTGGATCAGACAGAGGAATGATGACTCGTTCTGTTTGAAGTGTTTCTCTATCTTTACTAAGATTGGTCGCAAAGCGAGGCAGGGTGGAGTTGTTAGCTAATTCTTCAAATTCAAAGCGGCTGGATTGAACGAGGAATTTAGAAGCAGGCATTTTCTCTTGGACTAGGTCATTCCAAAAACCAATCTGATTCATCAAAAGAAAGTTGTAGCCATCAATATCTGAAAAGCTGATAGAAGTTTCTTTAGCCAAGGCGTGGTCTAAAGGGACAACGATGTCCAGACTTTCATTGAGATAAGGTAGAGAGTCAATCGTGTGTCCCTCAAAAGAAAAGGGCAAGACAGCTATATCTGTGGTATTTTCATCAATAGCTTCAAGCGCTTGGCTTGTTGAACAAATCTTATGCTTGATTTGTTTGTCAGGATAAAGACTGGTTAATATTGGGAGGAGATTCCAGAGGGGAGCTGGAGCAACAGAGATTACTGTAATAGTCTTGAGACTTTGGTCGAACTCTCTCACTTCTTGAATGCCTTGTTGGCTTGTTTCCAAAATACGTCTAGCTACTTGGACAGCCCGCTCCCCTGTTTCATTCAGTGAAATCCGATTGACACTGCGTTCAAAGAGGGTGACACCAAAGTCTTCCTCTAGATGTTGCATGGAACGAGAGAGGGAAGGAGTGGAAATCAGGAATTGTTCAGCAACTTTGGAGAGGGTTCCTAACTCCTTAAAAGCGACGAGTTGTTCGAGTTCTTCGAGGTTCAACATAGCAGGCTCCTTTTAGTTTTCGTTTTATGAAAAGTAGATTCCTTTATTGATAGTGTACAAAATTCTTGATCAGATGTAAACTAGAACCATCAAGAGAAATAAGGAGATAACAAAATGCTTTACAAAACTTTAAATAACAATGTTAAAATGCCTCAATTAGGATTCGGGGTTTTCCAAACACCAATCGATGAAACCAAGCATGCAGTCCTGGACGCTATCGAAGTAGGATATAGATCTTTTGATACCGCTCAGTCCTATCAAAATGAAGAAGGGGTTGGCCAAGCTATCAAAGAATCGGGTCTTCCTCGGGAAGAATTCTTCATCACCACCAAAATTTGGATTTCTAATGCGGGCTATGAAAAGGCCAAGGCTTCCATTGAAGAATCCTTGCAAAAATTGCAAACAGACTATATTGATCTTTTGCTTATTCACCAACCATTTGGAGATTATTACGGAACTTACAGAGCCATGGAAGAAGCCTATAAAGCTGGCAAGGTCCGTGCTATCGGGGTGTCTAACTTTTCACCGGATCGTTTTATCGATTTGCAGTATTTCGTAGAGATCAAACCGGCTGTCAACCAGATTGAAACCCATATCTTCCAGCAACAAAAAGTGGCTAAGAAGTATTTGGAAAAATACCAGTGCCAAATCGAGTCTTGGGGACCTTTTGCGGAAGGACGCAATGATTTCTTTAACACGCCTCTCTTGAAGGAAATTGGAGAAAAATATGGCAAGTCCGTAGCGCAGGTTGCCCTTCGTTTCCTTCTTCAAAGTAATGTGGTGGTCATTCCAAAATCCGTCCGTAAGGAACGCATACAAGAGAATTTCAATGTGTTTGATTTCGAATTGACGGAAGAAGAAATGAAGAGCATTGAAGGGTTGGACCAAGAGAAATCGCTTTTCTTCGATCATCAGGATCCAGAAACAGCCGAATTTTTCATGTCCATTGTCAATAAATAAAGGAGCATATATGATAAAAACAGAAAAAACACCCTTATCATTTTTAATTATTCTAAGTGGCTTTATGGCCTTTACCTCCCTATCTACTGATATTTATCTACCAGCCATGCCGGCCATGCAAAAGACTCTGGGCGGACGGGTAGAATTGACGGTGACAGGCTTTCTCATTGGTTTTGCCATTGCGCAACTTATCTGGGGACCTATTAGCGACCGAATTGGACGGATCAAACCCTTGGTTATTGGAACCCTCTTGTTTGTTATCGGCTCCATCGGTTGTGCCCTATCAACTTCTATGACTATGATCGTCTTCTGGCGAGTCTTTCAAGCCTTGGGTGCTTGTACAGGTCCCATGATTAGTCGGGCCATGATTCGTGATCGTTACGATAGCCAACGAGGGGTGCAGATGCTTTCGACCTTGATGATGATTATGGCTGTAGCACCAATTCTAGGGCCACTCCTAGGTGGTATCTTCCTTCGTTTCTCCACCTGGAATCTAATTTTCTGGTTTATGGCCTTGGTAGGAGTCATGCTTTTTTTATCGACACGTCTTCTCCCAGAGACCTTGCCAGTCGCTGAACGAAGTCATGCTTCTCTAACTCAAAGCTTTAAGAACTATGCCAAACTCTTGGCTTCCAAAAAATTCATGATTTATACCATGAGTGTAACCTTCTTTTATGTAGCCGCCTACGCCTTCGTTACTGGTTCTTCGGACATCTATATGAATTTCTATCATGTCCCAGCAGAAAGCTATTCTCTTCTATTTGGGGTCAATATTGTCGGTGTATCCTTGATGAGTATGGTCAACCGTCAGTTTGTGAGTCACTTTAGCCTGCCTAAACTCCTAGCGATTTCTACTAGCTTAGCCTTTCTCTTTACCTTGGTTTTGGCCTTTATGGGAGTGACTAATGTCCTTGGACTTTGGGGAATCGTTGTACCCATGTTTTGTTTCTTTAGTATGAATGGGATTGTTGCGGCTTGTTCTAATGCAGCAGCTCTAAATGCGGTACCGAGTGACATGGCAGGGTCTGCAGCAGCTATTCTCGGTGCTCTTCAATATGGTAGTGGTGTCATTCCATCTATACTCTTGGCTGTTTTTGCGGACAAGACACCAGCAACAATGACTATTATTATTGCTGGTGCGATTTTCCTTTCAGCCCTTATGGGATGGTGGGGTTACCGCGAAGATGTTTTCCCCAAACTTTTTGACTAATGAAAAGGTCTGCTAATAAGAAAACTGCTAATGATAAAAAATTTTCGATTAGATGCAAAATGCTTGACTTGGAGTCAACTCAAAGTTATATAATAAGATAAGTGAGTGAGAATAGCTTAAACTCAGTGAATGAAATGAGAGGAGGTTAGCCTATGAATATTAAGTCTGCCAGTGATTTGTTGGGAATTTCAGCGGATACGATTCGGTATTATGAACGGGTTGGTCTTGTGCCACCGATTACTCGAACTGCAACAGGGATTCGTGATTTTCAAGATCAGGATATAGAAGCACTGGAATTTATTAAGTGTTTTCGTTCGGCAGGTGTTTCTGTAGACAGTTTAGTTGACTATATGTTTCTTCATCAAAAGGGGGATGAAACGAGAGAGGAAAGACTTGGTATTTTAGAAGAGGAAAAGCAAAAATTAGAGGAACGATTGTCTCAGTTACAGGTGGCTTTAAATCGCTTAAATCTCAAAATTAAACTTTACAAGGAAGGAAAATTTTAAATGAAATCAGCAGTATATACAAAGGCAGGCCAGGTTGGACTTGCTACAATTGAACGTCCGCAAATTATCGAAGCAGATGATGCTATTATCCGCATTGTCCGTACTTGCGTTTGTGGTTCGGACCTTTGGAGTTACCGGAATCCCGAAATCGAAGAAGGACATAGAAATAGCGGTCATGAGGCGATCGGAATTGTCGAAGAAGTTGGTGAGAACGTTACTACAGTAAAATCTGGTGACTTTGTCATTGCCCCTTTCACACATGGTTGTGGTCAGTGTGATGCTTGCCGTGCTGGTTTTGATGGTTCGTGTGATAATCATCCTGGTAACAACTGGTCAGGTGGTGTCCAGGCTGAGTATATCCGTTTCCACTATGCCAACTGGGCGCTGGTTAAAATTCCAGGACAACCTTCAGATTATAGCGAAGGTATGCTAAAATCCCTCTTGACTCTTGCTGATGTCATGCCGACAGGCTATCATGCAGCGCGTGTTGCAAATGTTCAAAAAGGTGATAAGGTTGTTGTCATTGGCGATGGGGCTGTTGGTCAATGTGCTGTTATCGCGGCTAAGATGCGTGGTGCTTCACAAATTATTCTTATGAGCCGTCATGAAGATCGTCAAAAGATGGCTCTGGAGTCAGGTGCGACAGCTGTTGTAGCTGAACGTGGTCAAGAAGGAATTGCCAAGGTGCGTGAGATTCTAGGTGGTGGTGCAGACGCGGCACTTGAGTGTGTTGGAACAGAAGCAGCGGTTGATCAAGCTCTTGGTGTTCTCCATAATGGAGGTCGTTTGGGCTTTGTTGGCGTACCGCACTATGAAAATCGTGCCATTGGCTCAACCTTTGGACAAAATACAATAATCGGCGGTGGTCCAGCTTCTGTCACAACTTATGACAAACAAGTATTACTAAAAGCCGTTCTTGATGGCGATATCAACCCAGGCCGTGTCTTTACTTCAAGCTATAAATTAGAAGATATTGATCAAGCTTATAAAGATATGGATGAACGTAAGACCATTAAGTCTATGATTGTGATCGAATAAAAAACGAATAGGAGTTTTAGAACTCTATTCGTTTTTTTATGTTATCCTATTCTTGGTTTAGGGTACTCTCTCTCAAGGTCAATCTGGTTCCCAGCATGGTCAGGCTGGTATCGTTAAAGGAAATAAGACTGACGCGGCCTGGCAGGCTGATTCCAGCTTCTTGGAGGGCACGGAGGGCACCGATGGCTAAACTATCGCTGGCTGCGAAAAAGGCTGGCGGGAGTTTGTCTCCTAAGTTCTGAATGGCCTCCTTCATTAAGTCATAGCCAGACTGGGCGGTAAAGCTTCCTTGAAAGACCAGTTCATCATGATAGATTCCTTTTGTTTGACTGTAGTTTCTGAAATTTTCCAGCCGCTTATCCTCAATGATTTCTTCTTGGTCAGTTGTTTCCTCAAGGCCGGTTAAAATCCCGATACGGTCCATCCCTTGACTGAGGAAATAATCGACAACTTGTTTCATGGCAGTGTAAAAGTCCGTGATAATGCAGGTGTGTCCTAGTGAAAGTGTATCACTGTCTAAAAATACAAGAGGTTTTTGGTATTCTTCAAAGGCAGAAATCTGAGCTCGGCTAAATTTTCCGATGCAAAGAATCCCAATCACTTCTTCGCTCAGGGTAAAAGGATGGTCATTAAAATAGCGCAAGATATCGTAGTCCAACTCTTGGGCTCTTTTTTCTATGCCTAGGCGAATCTGGTAGTAGTAGAGATCGTCCAGCTCCCCTTGTTCACTGACCCATTGGATAATGGCAATCTTTTGCTTGGGCTTGTGGGACTCGCCTGTCTTGAGATGCTTAGTGTAGCCCAGCTCTTCAGCAACAGTTAAAATACGGTGTCTGGTTTCTTCTGTGACAGATAGGCTCTGGTCGCGGTTTAGGACACGGGATACGGTCGCGATAGAGACAGAGGCTAGCTGTGCAATGTCTTTTAAGGTAGCCATAAATCCTCCTTGATTAGATTAGTATATCATATTTTTCTGCTTTTTACTGATAGTTTAGTAAAATTTTAGTAAAAAGGATTGACCTTGGGGAATCCCTTGGATACAATAGAAGAAAACGATTACACGTTGAGGTGACTTAACGGACAGTCAAAGGAGAATTCATATGACACAACATCTTACTGTAGAAGCACTTCGTAAAGACTTTCTTGCTGTTTTTGGTCAAGAAGCAGATCAAACATTCTTTTCACCAGGTCGTATCAACTTGATTGGTGAGCACACAGACTATAATGGTGGACATGTATTTCCAGCAGCTATTTCCTTAGGAACTTATGGGGCTGCTCGCAAACGTGATGACCAAGTCTTGCGTTTCTACTCAGCTAACTTTGAGGACAAGGGCATTATCGAAGTGCCTCTCGCTGACCTCAAGTTTGAAAAAGAGCACAACTGGACCAATTATCCAAAAGGAGTTCTTCATTTCTTGCAAGAAGCTGGGCATGTGATTGACAAAGGTTTTGATTTTTATGTTTATGGGAATATCCCAAATGGTGCTGGTTTGTCTTCTTCAGCATCCTTGGAACTCTTGACAGGAGTCGTGGCAGAGCATCTCTTTGATTTAAAATTAGAGCGTCTCGATTTGGTTAAAATCGGAAAACAAACAGAAAACAACTTTATCGGAGTCAACTCTGGCATTATGGACCAATTTGCTATTGGTATGGGGGCTGACCAACGTGCTATTTACCTTGATACTAACACCTTAGAGTATGATTTGGTGCCACTTGATTTGAAGGACAATGTCGTTGTTATCATGAACACTAACAAACGCCGTGAATTGGCGGATTCTAAATATAATGAACGCCGTGCTGAGTGTGAAAAAGCAGTGGAAGAGTTGCAAGCAGCTTTAGATATTCAGACCTTGGGTGAATTGGATGAGTGGGCCTTTGACCAATACAGCTATCTGATTAAAGATGAAAATCGTTTGAAACGTGCTCGTCATGCTGTGCTTGAAAATCAACGTACCCTCAAAGCTCAAGCAGCCCTCCAAGCAGGAGATTTGGAAACATTTGGTCGTTTGATGAATGCGTCACACGTTTCTCTGGAGCATGATTATGAAGTAACTGGTTTGGAATTGGATACCCTTGTTCACACAGCTTGGGCACAAGAAGGCGTTCTCGGTGCTCGTATGACAGGGGCTGGTTTTGGCGGCTGTGCTATTGCCTTGGTGCAAAAAGATGCTGTTGAGGCCTTTAAGGAAGTTGTTGGCAAACACTACGAGGAAGTGGTTGGCTACGCTCCAAGCTTCTATATCGCCGAAGTTGCAGGTGGCACTCGCGTCCTTGACTAGTCAAAAGGAGGCTTTATGGTGACCTTAGTAGATAAATTTGTAACACATGTCATTTCTGAAAGTTCATTTGAGGAAATGGATCGAATCTACCTGACCAATCGTGTCTTGGCTCGAGTGGGAGACGGTGTTTTGGAAGTTGAGACCGATCTGGATCAATTGATTGAGCTCAAGGACCAGCTGGTTGAGGAAGCCGTTCGATTAGAAACGATTGAGGATAGTCAGACTGCGCGTGAAATCCTTGGCGCTGAACTGATGGACTTGGTGACCCCTTGTCCAAGTCAGGTCAATCGTGACTTCTGGGAAGCTTATGCCCACTCTCCTGAGCAAGCGATAGCGGATTTTTACCAACTTAGTCAGAAAAATGACTACATCAAACTCAAGGCCATTGCTAAGAACATTGCTTACCGTGTTCCATCTGATTACGGAGAGCTTGAAATTACCATCAATCTCTCTAAGCCTGAAAAGGATCCAAAGGAGATTGCGGCAGCCAAGTTGGTGCAAGCTAGCAACTATCCTCAGTGTCAGCTTTGTCTAGAGAATGAGGGCTACCATGGTCGAGTTAACCACCCAGCTCGCAGCAACCACCGGATTATCCGTTTTGAAATGGCTGGTCAGGAATGGGGCTTCCAGTATTCGCCCTATGCTTACTTTAATGAGCATTGTATTTTCTTAGATGGCCAGCATCGTCCCATGGCCATTAGTCGTCAGAGCTTTGAACGTCTTCTTGCTATCGTAGAGCAGTTTCCGGGCTATTTTGCGGGTTCAAATGCGGACTTACCAATTGTGGGGGGCTCTATTCTAACTCATGACCACTATCAGGGAGGCCGTCACATATTTCCTATGGAATTGGCTCCCTTGCAAAAAACTTTCTCTTTTGCTGGTTTTGAACAGGTCAAGGCTGGAATTGTTAAGTGGCCTATGTCAGTGTTACGTTTGACTTCGGATTCAAAAGAGGATTTGATCAACTTGGCTGATAAGATTTTGCAGGAATGGCGTCAGTATTCAGATCCAAGGGTGCAAGTCTTGGCAGAGACTGATGGGACACCGCATCACACCATCACACCTATAGCGCGCAAACGTGATGGCCAGTTTGAGTTGGACTTAGTCTTGAGAGACAATCAGACTTCTGCAGAACATCCTGATGGCATCTATCATCCCCACAAGGATGTCCAACATATCAAGAAGGAAAATATCGGCTTGATTGAGGTCATGGGCTTGGCAATCTTGCCACCACGTCTAAAAGAAGAAGTGGAGCAAGTCGCTAGCTATCTCGTGGGAGAAGTGGAGACAGTTGCCGACTATCATCAGGAATGGGCAGACCAACTCAAAGCCCAATATCCAGACATAGTGGAAAAAGCAAAAGCCCTTGAAATCGTTAAGGACTCTGTGGGTGCTATCTTTGCTCGTGTTCTTGAGGATGCAGGAGTCTACAAGCAAACGGAACAGGGACAGGCAGCCTTTATGCGCTTTGTGGAGCAGGTCGGAATTTTGCCAGACTAGGAGCTTTCTCCTTGCACAGTCCTATAAAAAGTAGTATCATAGTGTCGTTTGAAATATCAGGAGGAAACGATGAAAGACTTTCATTTTGACGCTATATCTGCCTTTGAAAATTATGAAATTAAAGAGATGAAAGATGGTCACGTTGTGGTGACGACAAAAGTAGTGGACTCGTCGCTCAACTACTATGGCAATGCCCATGGTGGTTATCTTTTCACACTCTGTGACCAAATCAGTGGTTTGGTGGTTATATCTCTGGGACTTGATGGAGTGACACTCCAATCTTCTATCAACTACCTCAAAGCAGGAAAACTCGACGATGTATTGACCATTAAAGGAGAATGTGTTCATCAAGGTCGCACAACCTGTGTGGTGGATGTCGATATTACCAATCAAGAAGGCAGAAATGTCTGTAAGGCAACCTTTACCATGTTTGTCACAGGCCAACGGTCAGAAGACAGACAGGTAAGGATATAGAGACAGGTGAGTGGGATAAATTTATCTCACTCATTTTTTTGGTTCATTTTACTATAAAATCGTTGACAACGCTTTCAAATTGTGTTATTATTAAAGCATAAAATAAAAAGTAAAAAAAGCTATGAAAAGAAAAATCTTATTAGCTATAAGTTTGTTGTCTTTGATATTAACAGTCTTGGTAATAAGTCACTTTCCTGCTAAAAATCAGGGCTTTGATTCAGGACTTGTGTTTGTTGCTCAGTAAAAATGGTTTTAATAGTTTAATTAAGAAAGGAGCCTAGGATATGAGTTACAACTTACCTAACAGATATAAAAACGGAGATTTTTAATTGGCATAGGATACTTCTTTATTCTGTTATATAGTAAAGGACGGTGCATTTCTTAGCAAGACTTTGTCGTCAGATATTATAATATGAATTTAAGAGGCGTTATATGATAAGTAACTGGTTTATACTTTTAATTTTAGACAAAGATGAAAATCTTTTAGAAATTAGTTGGGGATAAAATCATGAAAAATACATTGAAAAAAATTGCATCTACTACTCTGATTGGACTCTCTCTACTTGGTATAGGTAGTTCAGTGGTTTCCGCAGCAACTGTATATTATAAAGGTAGTGCAGTATATTGGGACTATGGCCGTACAGCAGCTGTATTTAGTTATTCAAATGTTCAATCAACTGTTTATGAGCATACAGCAACTGCGAATGGTGTTTCTTCTGGGTGGCAAGATCCTGGAGTAATGGCCTCTGCAACTGCGTTTATCGGAGGCGGCACTGCACAATGTTACTGGAATTGTCGAGGGTAATAGCCTATGACTAACAAAAACATTTTTCTAGGAAAATTAAAATACCTAGCCCTGTTTTTGGTTGCTGTTCAGAGTATATTATTTGCTCTGACAGCAATTTTTTTTACAGGTGTATCTTATCAAGAAACATGGCAGCACTACAACCAGAATAATCGAACTATAACGCTGTACCTTCAAAAGCTAAATCCAATTCAGCAAGAAAAAGCGTTTCATTATTTAAATGAGAGAAGTGATTTAGCCGTTTGGACTCATCGAATCATTCAAGATTCTAATGGCAATGGTATACAAAAACATTATATAGATGCCATGGGAAATTCTGATTATTTTTCTGATTTTAACTTTCACCATTCAAATATTTTAACTAAGTCACAGCTAAAGGTCTTACTAGAGCATGAGGATAGTAAGAAAACGATAGGAATTGCTGAGGCGTCTCATGATACGCTTAATGAGCTACCGAGGCCTTTATTTACTATTCCGATTGTTATTGATCGATTAGAGCAAGTTTATCAAAAAACCAATACTTTAACGGGAATCTATCATGTAAATGGTTTAGAATCAGAAACAGACAAAAGTGAATTTATCAAACAGTTTGCGAGTGCCACAGACTTATCAGAGGAAAATTTTCTACAGGAAAAATTTGGTAGTCGTCGTGATTATGGTCTAGTTCCTTTTGTTCTCATAGGTTTGCTGTTATTTACAATGTTAACACTGTTAATATTATTGCTTGTAATTGTTCTTCAGGCCTATGAAAAATTTGGTAGTCTCACCCTACTGGGATGGAGTCGAAATGAATTTTGGTTAGCATTATTTAAACCTATTATTTATCCATCGGTTCTTAGCACACCTATATTAGCTGTAGGTATTTGGTGGTTGACAGGCTGGTCCCAAGTTTCATACTATATTTTGATACCTATCATGGGCCATATAGTATTTTCAATGTTGGCCTTAGCTACTATTCTCATTATTCCTAGTTTGATAGTTTATTCAGTGACTGCTTTGTCTGCTATTCACAAACGTTTTCCAAGTAGACTATTGACTATTTTAGGTATTAGTTCCTACATTGCGTTAAGCAGTATCTTAATTGCTACCAGTTATGCCCTAGATGGTCCTTTGTACCGTTTTATGGATAATGTCCATATTGCTAGGGCGTGGAAAAGTGTTGAGAATATGCAAGTAATTGATTCTTTTTCTGAAGGCGATGACTTGGGAACACTGGCAGGTACGAGTAATACATTAGAATTAAGTATGTATCATCTTTATACAAAAATAGGTCATGATGAAGGTGTCTATTTAATTCATAGTCAATACTACGGACAAGATTTTTTGGCGAACGTGACTGCTTATCAGAATCTACCTAGTAAACCATTTTGGTATCTAGTTTATTCTTATAATTATTTAACTGAACTAGGTTTTCAGTTTTCTGAAGAAGAATTAAATGAGATACGAAGTGGTAGCAGATTGTATCTGATTCCAGATAGTTATACAACTGAGGAACAGCAACGTATGCGAGCATATTTAGAAGAAAGTGTCAAAGTCTATGATGGGGATGTGGAGACACCATTTACACAAAATCGTCAATTCATTTATAAAAGCTATTCCACAACTAAAGATATTTTCCTTTGGTCCACAAATTTACAAGAAGGGGTAACTAGTAAGGAGCCGATTATTTTTGTAGCTAGTCCTGAAAATCTTTATTTTAAAGAGAGTGCAAATCTTGTTGTTTCGGGTTTCAATGGTTATCTCAAAATACGTAATCAGAATATTCTGACTCGTGTGAAGGAAGAGATAAAGACTCATTTTCCAGATCTTATGGATAACGATATTCAATTTACACCAGTTAGCCGATATATTGATGGACGCCAGAAAGAGTTGAGTTATACTTTTTATCTATTTGGCAGCGTTATATTAGCTATATTGATTAGTTTAACCTCAATACTAATTGCTTTGGTATTGATGTATCGAATTACTTATCAAGATCGGTTAATAGTGCAATACTTCTTAGGATTTGGTTTATGGGCACGTTATAAAGGAATTATGATTTTGGTGATTGCTTCTGCTATTATAGAGGTACTAATTAGTTTCTTATTGAAAACAAAATTGGGTATAGTGTCCGCCGCTTTATCTCTATGCTTGCAGTTAGTTCTTCTATATGGTTTTCTTTTGCGGAAAGAACAGCAGAAAATCTTAAATATATTTAAGGAGTAAGAATATGCCAACTATTTCAGTCAGACAGTTATCGAAATATTACGGTGCAAAACGTGTTATTGAGAATATTTCATTTGAGATTTCGGATAGAGAATTTGTTGCGTTGATTGGTCCATCCGGTTCAGGAAAATCTACGTTACTCAATCTTATTGGCTTATTAGAAACTGTTGATGAGGGAACAATCACGATTGATGGTGAGATTCTACCACAAGTTAACTCTAAAAAGGCAACCCATCTCCGTCGAAATGTATTAAATTACTTGTTTCAATCTAATGCCCTGATTCCAAATGAAAGTGTTAGTGATAATTTGATGCTAGCACTTCATTACACTGATTTAACTAAGAAAGAAAAAGATAATAAAATAAAGACAGTTTTAGCAAAAGTTCACATGGAATCTTTCTTGGAGAGTCGTATCAATGAGTTATCAGGTGGAGAACAGCAGCGAATTGCTATTGCTCGTGCTATTCTAAAGCCAGGAGAGTTGATTCTAGCAGATGAGCCAACTGGCTCCTTGGATCCACAAATGGCTCAAACAGCCTTTGAATTACTGAAACTGCTACGTGATGAGTATGGGAAAACGATTATTTTGGTGACGCACAATATGGATCAGGCTCAGCAATGTGATAGAATTATTGACTTAGAAGGCTTAAAAGATTTGAACTGACACGTGTTGCTACATAGATTTCTCATTGTTAGGAGATATTCATGAAAAAGAATTGATTATTATTGCATTGTGAAACCAGATAGAGATAATCCTAGTCGTTTGAAGTATATTTTAGTAATTGAAAATCTCGTTAATGATTTACTCAAATTGACTTTGTATATTAACCAGCAAGAAGTAGAAGTTTTACTTATTCATCCTTTTCAAAAAAGGTATCATACTTTACAAAATTATTCCAAAAAACAGTTATAAAAATACAGTAACTCTCCTTAGATATGGCATTTCTTGGGAGAGTTTTACATTTTATACAACTACTTTCCTAAAGTATAAAAGCTAATAAACTAGAATTACGATAGATGTTTTTATTTTGTCAAACTAAAAAAGAGGCTCGCACCTCTTTTTCTTATTTCTTTTTATGATTTAATACGGCATTGAGGACAATGGCGAGTAGGCTGGCTACGACGATTCCGTTTGAGAAGAACATTTGGAAGGCTGTCGGCATGCTGACAAAGAGATTACTGTTGTTGAGTCCGACACCTGCAGCGATGGATACAGCTGCGATAAGGAAGTTGTGTTCATTGTTAGCAAAGTCAACGCGGGCGAGGATTTGCATTCCTTGAATCGATACAAAACCAAACATCACCAGCATGGCACCACCGAGGACAGGGCTTGGAATGATTTGGGCGAGGGCGCCGAACTTAGGAAGGAGTCCAAGGAGAACGAGGAAACCAGCTGCGTAGTAGATTGGCAGGCGAGTCTTGATACCTGATAATTTAACCAAACCAACGTTTTGTGAAAATCCTGTGTAAGGGAAGGTGTTAAAGATTCCTCCGAGAAGTACGGCCAAGCCTTCTGCGCGGTAGCCGTTGCGAAGGCGTGTGCTGTCGATTGGATCCTTTGTGATATCAGACAAGGCTAGGTAAACACCAGTTGACTCAACCATAGATACCGTTGCGATGATACACATCATGACAATCGATGAGATTTCAAAGGTTGGCATCCCAAAGTAGAGTGGAGTTGGGACATGGACAAGTGGTGCTGCTGCAACAGGAGAGAAATCAACCAAGCCCATGGTAGCAGCAATGGCAGTTCCAACAACCAAACCAATCAAAATAGAGATAGACTTGATAAATCCTTTGGTAAAGATGTTGATCAAGAGGATAATCACAACAGTAATAGCTGCAAGCAAGAGACTTTGACCAGTTGGCTCTGGGACGTTATTTCCCATATTTCCAATAGCGACAGGAATCAAGGTTAAACCAATCGTAGTAATAACAGATCCTGTTACGATAGATGGGAAGAGATTGGCCACTTTTGAGAAGATGCCTGAAACAAGAACCACGTAAATCCCTGATGCGATAAGGGCACCAAACATAGCGCCACTACCATGGCTTTGCCCAATCATAATCAAAGGAGCGACTGATTGGAAGGCAACTCCGAGAACGACTGGTAGCCCAATTCCAAAGTATTTGTTGAGTTGGAGTTGGAGGAATGTTGCCACCCCACACATGAATATATCAGTAGAAATCAGGTAGGTCAACTGCTCAGCTGAATAGCCAAGGGCTGTCGCAATCATGATAGGAACCAGGATGGATCCTGAGTACATGGCTAGTAAGTGCTGCAAGCCAAGAACGGCTGCTTGTGAATGTTTTTCTTGAGTTTGCATTAGAGATCTGCCTCCTTAAATACGACCTGACCATTTTCAAAACGATCCAAACGAGCGAGTGATAGAACAGGGTAGCCTGCTTTTTCAAGCAAATCACGGCCATCTTGGAAGGATTTTTCAATTACAATACCGATAGCTTCGACTGTGGCACCAGCTTGTTCGATGATTTGAATCAAGCCTTTAGCAGCTTGGCCATTAGCAAGGAAATCATCGATAATCAAGACCTTGTCCTCTGGTGAGAGGAATTTTCCAGCGATAGAAACGGTGCTGGTTACCTGCTTGGTAAAGGAGTAAACTTGGGCAGTTAAGATTCCTTCGTTCATAGTGATGTTTTTAGCTTTTTTAGCGAAAATCATGGGAACGTTTAAGGCTTCAGCTGTAAAAAGGGCTGGGGCAATACCCGACGCTTCAATGGTTACGACCTTGGTAATGCCAGCAGCAGCAAATTTTTCCGCAAAAACCTTACCGATCTCTCGCATCAAGCTAAAGTCAACTTGGTGGGTTAAAAAGGAATCCACCTTGAGGATGTTGTCACCCAAGATATGACCATCCTTGATGATGCGCTCTTCTAATAATTTCATAAGACCTCCTAAAGTCTAAAAGCCAATCCATTTGCTTGTTTCAGATTTCTATCCAGTAAAACGGATAGAAAAAGGACCTACTTAATCTCTAAGTAAGTCCCCAAAATAGGCATGGTAAAAACGCCATACCTCACTCTGACTTACTTATTGTTAGGTGTTCCGGCACCTTGTAGAAACGTCGTGCCAATTCACGACATAAACAAGTAAAATGATATTCAATTTAAAATAGGCTTGTGTCAATGTTTTTATTTTACACTAAATAACTTTAGAAATCAACTGTTTTGTTAGTGTTTTGAAATAAAAAACGAACGTATATAATAAAAATGGGCAAAAAATAACTTATTGGCTAACATTTAGAAGATTTTTCCATCATAAAAGGCATATTATTAGGTTTTTAAACACCTGACAATATGCCTCTTTCTAACTTTAAAGACTTTTTCCCAATCTTTATTATTCTACTCGCTAAATCTTAAAAAATAACCATCTGGATCTAAAACTGCAAATTCATGTGGATAGATATAGTGATTCTCAACACGAAACTTTCTTTTGGTTAAGGGACGATAAATAGGATAGTTTGCCTCCATCACTTTTTGATAGAGTTTTGGAACATCTGCAATGCCAAAGGAAATATTGACACCGCGTCCGAAAGGATAGGTCAGCTGAGCTAATTCTTCTGCGCTGCCTTCTTCTAGCATAAGTTGGCAGTCTTCAAGCGAGAGGAAGAGAAATTTCTCCTCTGGACGCTCGTATTCGACAGAAAATCCCAGCAAGTCGCAGTAGAAGTGGCGTGACTTTTCGATGTCAGATACTACAAATTCAGGAATGACAGCTTGATAGTCCATTCGTTTTCTCCTTAGAGTTCAATTTCCAAGACAATCGGTGTATGGTCTTGGCGAGCACCTGAATCAATCATATCGGACTTGGTCACCTTGTCAGCAATGCGGTTACTTGTGAGCCAGTAGTCGATTCTCCAGCCTGTATTGTTGATTTTAGAAGTTTTGCTACGTTGTGCCCACCAAGTGTAGCGTTCTGGGACATCACCGTGAATGTGGCGGAAGGTGTCGGTAAATCCAGTTGCCAAAAGGTTGGTAAATCCAGCACGTTCCTCGTCGGTAAATCCAGGTGAACGGCGGTTGCTAGCAGGATTTGCAAGATCGATTTCATTGTGGGCAACGTTGTAGTCACCGGTCGCAAGGACTGGTTTTTCTTTGTCTAGTTTAGCCAAGTACTCTGCATATTTGACATCCCAGACTTGACGTTCTTCCAAACGTTTGAGTCCATCGCCAGCATTTGGTGTGTAAACTTGGGTAACGAAAAATTTATCAAATTCTAGAGTGATGATACGACCTTCCAAGTCCATGGTAGAAGGGGCACCGATTTCTGGGAAAGTGACAGTGGGTGTGAGTTCTTTCTTATAGAGGAACATGGTTCCAGCATAGCCTTTGCGGGCGGGCTCTTGAGAAGAGCGCCAAGTGTTTTCGTAGCCTGGGAAGAGTTCTTCTAAAATTTCCAAGTGTTTCTTTGTAGGACCCTTGGCAGAAAGCTTGGTTTCTTGAATAGCGATAATATCAGCATTTTCAGCGACCAAGGTTTGTAGGACTTCTTGGGACAATTTGGCACGAGCTGAGTCGCTAGTTAGGGCTGCATTGAGGGAATCAATATTCCATGAGATAAGTTTCATAAAGTTACCTTTTTCATTCAGATTATAGATTTTATTATACCAAAAAAAGGTCTATTTCCCCAACGTATGGTTTGAAAAATCACCCTCTTTCGTTTATAATGAAGAATGATTTTATGAAAGGGAGTGAAAATAAATGAAATTTTACTCATATGACTATGTGCTTAGCCAAATCAGTCAGCAAAATGGAATGATGATTGGCTTTGGGATTGTGCTCCTAGCTATCACAGGATTTTTTGCTTTTAAGGCCTATCGTGATAAAAAGGGGACTAAGTTTCGGGAATTGGTCATGATTTTGGCCTTGACTTTGGTAGCCATGCTTTTGGTGACAATCTCAAAATACCAGACCAATCAAGCCTCTAACAATCAATTTCAAACCTCCCTTCATTTTATAGAGGTTGTTTCCAAAGACTTGGGAGTGGATAAATCAGAAGTTTACGTCAATACTTCAGCTACCACTGATGGAGCACTTGTCAAGGTAGGTTAAAATGTCTACCGTGCTATGAATGGGAGCCAACCAGACAAGTATCTTTTAGAGAAATTAGAATTGAATCAAACAGATGCTATTGAATTGGTGGAGGTAAGCAAATGACACTCAACTATATGGAAATTTTAATCAAACTTGCCTTGGGGCTCTTCTCGCTTGTTTTTGTTATCAATGTGACAGGAAAGGGGAACCTAGCACCTAACTCTGCGACAGACCAAATTCAGAACTATGTTCTTGGTGGTATCATCGGTGGGGTGATTTACAATAGTTCAATCAGTATTCTGCAATACGCAGTGATTTTGATGATGTGGACGATTTTGGTTTTGACCCTCAAGTGGCTCAATAACAATGTTCGTTTTGTCAAGCGCTTGATTGATGGGAAACCAACTCTCCTCATCAAAAATGGGCAGATTGACCCAGAAGCCTGTCGTTCAGTTGGCTTGTCTGCAGCGGATGTAGCCCTCAAACTTCGTAGCCAAGGGATTTTCCAGATGAAGCAAGTTAAACGAGCTGTGCAGGAGCAAAATGGCCAACTCATCGTGGTCCAAATGGGAGATGAAAATCCTAAGTATCCAGTTGTGACTGATGGTGTGATCCAAGTAGATGTTTTGGAATCGATTGGTCGTAGCGAAGAGTGGTTGCTTGATAACCTCAGCAAACAAGGGTATGAAAATGTAGCCAATATCTTTATCGCTGAGTATGACAAGGGTGCCGTCACAGTCGTAACCTATGAATAAGAAAAACCTGGGGTCTTGTACTCTTCGAAAATCTCTTCAAACTGCGTCAACGTCGCCTTGTCGTATGTAGGTTACTGACTTCGTCAGTTCTATCTACAACCTCAAAGTAGTGCTTTGAGTAGCCTGCGGCTAGTTTCCTAGTTTGCTCTTTGATTTTCATTGAGTCTTGGCCTCAGGTTTCCATTTGCAATCAGAAAGGGATTTTATGTCCATTATTCAAAAACTTTGGTGGTTTTTCAAGTTAGAAAAACGCCGTTATTTAGTCGGGATTGTGGCCCTGATCTTGGTTTCCGTCCTCAATCTTATTCCCCCCATGGTTATGGGGCGGGTCATTGATGCCATCACATCGGAGCAATTAACCCAGCAGGACCTCCTTCTTGACCTATTTTACCTGTTACTTGCGGCCTTTGGGATGTACTATCTGCGCTATGTGTGGCGGATGTATATCCTCGGGACTTCCTACCGTCTGGGGCAGATTATGCGGTCTCGCTTGTTTGAGCATTTCACAAAGATGTCGCCAGCCTTTTATCAAACCTATCGGACGGGGAACCTGATGGCACACACCACCAACGATATCAATGCCTTAACCCGTCTCGCAGGGGGCGGTGTTATGTCTGCCGTGGATGCTTCTATCACGGCGCTGGTGACCTTGCTGACCATGCTCTTTAGCATTTCATGGCAGATGACCTTGGTTGCCATTCTGCCCCTGCCTTTCATGGCTTATGCCACCAGTCGTTTAGGGAGAAAGACTCATGAGGCTTTCGGAGAATCGCAAGCTGCCTTTTCCGAACTCAATAATAAGGTGCAGGAGTCTGTATCAGGTATTAAAGTGACCAAGTCTTTCGGTTACCAGGCGGACGAGTTGAAGTCCTTCCAGGCAGTCAATGAATTGACCTTTCAAAAGAACCTACAAACCATGAAATACGATAGTCTCTTTGACCCTATGGTTCTCTTATTTGTTGGTTCCTCCTATGTTTTAACCCTCTTGGTCGGCTCCTTGATGGTTCAGGAAGGGCAGATTACAGTTGGGAATCTAGTAACCTTTATCAGCTATTTGGATATGCTGGTTTGGCCTCTTATGGCCATCGGTTTCCTCTTTAATATCACTCAGCGAGGGAAGGTTTCCTACCAGCGGATTGAGGAACTTTTATCTCAGGAATCACCTGTACAAGACCCTGAGTTTCCTTTAGGTGGAATTGAAAATGGACGCTTGCAGTATGATATTGACAGCTTTGCCTTTGAAAATGAGGAAACACTGACAAATGTTCACTTTAGTTTGGAAAAAGGACAAACTCTGGGCTTGGTTGGTCAGACAGGCTCTGGAAAAACGTCCTTGATCAAGCTCCTCTTGCGTGAATACGATGTGGATGAGGGAGCCATTTATCTAAATGATCACGATATTCGTGACTACCGTTTGACAGACCTTCGCAGTCTCATAGGCTATGTTCCTCAGGACCAGTTCCTCTTTGCGACCTCTATCTTAGACAATATTCGCTTTGGCAATCCTAAACTGCCTCTTTCAGCGGTCGAGGAAGCGACTAAGCTAGCCCAAGTTTACCAAGACATTCTAGCCATGCCTTATGGCTTTGATACCTTGATTGGTGAAAAGGGAGTCAGTCTCTCAGGTGGTCAAAAGCAACGGTTGGCTATGAGTCGGGCTATGATCTTAGACCCTGATATCTTGATTTTGGATGATTCTTTGTCAGCTGTGGATGCCAAGACAGAGTATGCTATTATTGATAATCTTAAGGAAACGCGTCAGGACAAGACAACCATCATCACAGCCCATCGCCTGAGTGCAGTTGTCCATGCAGATTTGATTTTAGTCCTGCAAAATGGTCAAATCATCGAACGAGGCAGGCACGAAGACTTGCTAGCTTTGGATGGCTGGTATGCCCAAACCTACCAGTCTCAGCAGTTGGAAATGAAAGGAGAAGAAGATGCAGAATAAACAAGAACAGTGGGCTGTATTAAAGCGCTTGATGTCCTATCTCAAGCCCTATGGCCTCCTGACTTTTTTGGCACTCAGTTTTCTCCTAGCGACGACGGTCATTAAAAGTGTCATTCCCCTTGTGGCTTCCCACTTTATCGACCAGTATCTCAGCAATCTTAACCAAGTTGCCGTGACCGTTTTGCTGGTCTACTATGGCCTTTATATCCTACAAACTCTGGTACAGTATGTCGGTAATCTCCTCTTTGCGCGCGTGTCCTACAGTATTGTTAGGGATATTCGTCGCGATGCCTTTGCCAATATGGAGAAGCTGGGCATGTCTTATTTTGACAAGACGCCAGCAGGCTCTATCGTCTCTCGTTTGACAAATGACACCGAGACTATCAGTGATATGTTTTCGGGGATTTTATCCAGCTTTATTTCAGCAGTTTTCATTTTTCTGACAACCCTTTATACCATGTTGGTGTTGGATTTTCGTTTGACAGCTTTGGTCTTGCTCTTTCTCCCCTTGATTTTCCTTTTGGTCAATCTCTATCGAAAAAAATCAGTGAAAATCATTGAGAAAACCAGAAGTCTCTTGTCCGATATCAATAGCAAGCTGGCTGAAAACATCGAGGGAATCAGAATAATCCAGGCCTTTAATCAAGAGAAGCGCCTGCAAGCGGAATTTGATGAGATCAACCGAGAACACTTGATCTATGCCAACCGTTCTGTAGCCTTGGATGCCCTCTTTTTGCGTCCTGCCATGAGTTTGCTGAAACTTCTAGGCTATGCTGTCTTGATGGCCTATTTTGGCTACCGTGGGCTTTATCTGGGAATAACGGCAGGAACCATGTATGCCTTTATCCAGTATATCAATCGTCTTTTTGACCCTTTGATTGAAGTAACGCAAAACTTTTCAACCCTTCAAACTTCCATGGTGTCTGCAGGCCGTGTCTTTGCCTTGATTGACGAGACGACCTATGAGCCCCTTCAAGAAAATGGCCAGTCTGAGGTCAAAGAAGGCAATATCCGTTTTGAACATGTGTGCTTCTCATATGATGGCAAACACCCGATTCTGGATGACATTTCTTTCTCCGTTAATAAGGGTGAAACCATTGCCTTTGTTGGTCATACAGGTTCTGGGAAATCTTCGATTATCAATGTCCTCATGCGCTTTTATGAATTCCAGTCAGGGAGAGTTCTCTTGGATGATGTGGATATCTGGGACTACAGTCAGGAAGAACTGAGAAAAAATATCGGGCTGGTCTTGCAAGATCCCTTTCTCTATCACGGGACTATCAAATCCAATATCGCCATGTACCAAGACATTAGTGATGAGCAGGTCCAGGCTGCGGCAGCCTTCGTGGATGCAGATTCCTTTATTCAAGAACTTCCTCAGGGATATGACGCCCCTGTTTCTGAGCGTGGCTCCAGTTTTTCAACAGGTCAGCGTCAGCTTCTTGCCTTTGCCAGAACAGTCGCCAGTCAGCCTAAAATCCTGATTTTGGATGAAGCGACAGCCAATATTGACTCTGAAACAGAAAGCTTGGTTCAAGCTTCTCTGGCGAAGATGAGACAGGGACGGACAACCATTGCCATCGCCCACCGCCTTTCTACCATCCAAGACGCCAACTGCATCTATGTTTTGGACAAGGGGCGCATTATTGAGAGTGGAACTCATGAGGAACTCTTGGCTCTGGGAGGAACCTATCACAAGATGTATAGTTTGCAGGCGGGTGCTATGTCTTAATACTCTTTGATTTTCATTGAGCATAAGAAGGAAATCCTTCAAATTACAGATTTCTTTCACCGCCTTTTCCATTTTGTGGTATAATGAAAAATGTTGACAAATAGTATAATAAAAACAAAGGAGAAACAGCATGCTGAAATGGGAAGACTTGCCCGTGGAAATGAAATCAAGCGAGGTTGAGTCTTACTACCAGCTTGTCTCTAAAAGGAAGAGTTCGCTGATTTTCAAGCGTTGCTTGGATTGGGTTTTGGCCTTGGTTGTACTGGTTCTGACCTCTCCCATCTTTCTCATTTTGAGCGTTTGGATCAAGTTGGATAGCAAGGGGCCAGTGATTTACAAGCAAGAGCGCGTGACCCAGTACAATCGACCTTTCAAGATTTGGAAGTTCCGTACCATGGTGACGGATGCAGACAAAAAAGGGAGTCTGGTGACTTCAGCTAACGATAGCCGTATTACCAAGGTTGGCAATTTCATCCGCCGTGTGCGTTTGGACGAACTGCCTCAGTTGGTCAATGTTCTTAAAGGTGAGATGTCCTTTGTAGGGACGCGTCCTGAAGTGCCACGCTACACAGAGCAGTATAGCCCTGAAATGATGGCGACCTTGCTCTTACCAGCAGGGATTACCTCTCCAGCCAGCATTCACTACAAGGATGAGGACACCATCATCAGTCAAATGACGGAGAAAGGTCTGTCGGTTGACCAGGCCTATGTCGAACATGTCCTTCCTGAAAAGATGCGCTATAACCTCGCCTATCTCCGAGAGTTTAGTTTCCTTGGAGACATCAAAATCATGTTTCAAACCGTGTTTGAAGTGCTAAAATAAAGTAGTCATAAGAAAATGAGTACAGATAAAAGGAGCAAATCAATGCCAAATTACAATATTCCATTTTCACCACCCGATATTACAGAAGCAGAAATTGCTGAGGTAGCGGATACCCTGCGTTCTGGTTGGATCACAACAGGTCCTAAGACAAAAGAACTGGAGCGTCGCTTGTCTCAATACACACAGACGCCTAAGACTGTCTGTCTTAACTCTGCGACTGCCGCTCTTGAGTTGATTTTGCGCGTCTTGGAAGTTGGACCTGGTGATGAAGTCATCGTTCCAGCCATGACCTATACAGCTTCATGTAGTGTCATCACGCACGTAGGAGCAACACCTGTCATGGTGGATATTCAAGCAAATACTTTTGAGATGGACTATGACTTGCTGGAGCAAGCTATCACTGAGAAAACTAAGGTGATCATCCCAGTAGAGCTCGCGGGGATTGTTTGCGATTATGACCGTTTGTTCCAAGTAGTGGAGAAGAAACGTGATCTCTTTACCGCTTCAAGCAAGTGGCAAAAGGCCTTTAACCGTATCGTGATTGTTTCTGATAGTGCCCATGCTTTGGGATCTACTTATAAAGGACAACCAGCTGGTTCTATCGCTGACTTTACTTCTTTCTCATTCCATGCCGTTAAGAACTTTACAACGGCAGAAGGTGGAAGTGCGACTTGGAAGGCCAATCAAGCGATTGATGACGAAGAGATGTACAAGGAATTTCAAATCCTTTCCCTTCATGGTCAAACCAAAGATGCTCTTGCCAAGATGCAACTGGGGTCATGGGAATACGATATCGTCACACCAGCCTACAAGTGCAATATGACCGATATCATGGCTTCCCTTGGTTTGGTACAATTGGACCGTTACCCTGGTTTACTAGAACGTCGTAAGGAGATAGTGGACCGCTATGATCGTGGTTTTTCAGGTTCTCGTATCCATCCATTGGCACATAAGACTGATACTGTCGAATCTTCACGCCACCTCTACATCACCCATGTAGAAGGAGCGAGATTAGAAGAACGCAATCTTATCATCCAAGAATTAGCAAAAGCAGGAATTGCAAGCAATGTCCACTACAAACCGCTTCCGCTCTTGACAGCCTATAAGAATCTTGGATTTGATATGGCGAACTATCCTAAGGCTTATGCCTTCTTTGAAAATGAAATTACGCTTCCTCTTCATACTAAACTAAGCGATGAAGAAGTGGATTATATCATTGAGACTTTCAAAACAGTTTCTGAAAAAGTACTAGCTTCATCAAAAAAATGACAAACTACAGTCAAGTAATAGTGATTCTGTTTCTAAAAAGTCTAATTGAGTGTAAAACTGTTGTTTTCAATTGAAAGTCCTATAGTAAAATGAAATAAAAACAGGACAAATCAATCAGGATAGTCAAATTAATTTCTAGCAATATTTTAGAAGCAAAGGTGTACTCTTATAGTTTCAATATACTGTATGGTTTGAAATGAGATGTGAGCAATTTGGTGTAGCATTTAGAATTTTTATTAGGCATCATTTAGAAAATGTAGTGTCTTGTTCTAGTTTTCAATTCACCCTATTTTTTGAAAGACGCGAGTTTCCACGAATGAGGTTGTGGAAACTCGCGTCTTTCTTTTTTGTTTTCAGAATATTGTTCAAAGTTTTGAGACTATTTTTCATGTTCTAGTCATTCTTTTGAAATAATCTATAAAACACGTGTCTGCAATGATTTATATGTCCTATTCCAGTATTTTAGAAGAACTGCGTTTATTTTTATAGAGCTTGAATCTAGCTTTTATAGAAAATCTATTTAAGAAATATATTGTATTGTTTTGATTTCAATCCGCTATATGAACGATATTCATGTAAATATACCTGGCGAATGCTTGCATGACAAGATATTTGTTCTTGTATTTATAAATTAGTATTTTACGAGATGTCAACATGCTTTAAATACAGTGAATAGGATATTTTTATGTTCAAGCTAAGAAAGATAGTAATCACTTTTGAATGGAAGGTTAAAGAATTATTAGAAGTATGGTTAGATATATAAATGGTCACGCTTTCACAATTTTGATATTTTATTGTGTTATTCCTTGACAATTTTGATTTAAAAATATATTATAAAGAAAATGACAGCGGTGTCATTTTCTGGTATGGAATTTATATGAATATTAAATTAGGACATAATATTTTTAATTGGAGGCTAATATGAAATCTTTTCAACAAAATGAGGTTTTCTCTATTCGTAAGTCTAAGGTGGGAGTTTGCTCAGTTCTCTTAGCGGTTTTATTTATTGGAACACAAAGTGTTTTAGCTAATGAAGTAGTTGGTGAAACTTCTTCGTCTAAAGATAATATGCAAATGAACTCTTTGTTGAGTAGCACATCTACATCATTATCTGCGGAACCCCATTCTGATACTCTCAGTCTTGATAACAATTCAAGTTTAAGTACTGATAATAATGGAGGAGTGAGTATTAATCAAAATAAACCTGATATAACAAATGATACTATGATGGGTAACATCTCTGGGATGGAAGTGAATACTATTTTAAGTACTAATCTGAACGAACACGTAGCTTTGAATGTTAAAGATTATGGAGCAATAGGTGACGGGGTTAATGATGATCGACAAGCAATTCAAGATGCAATAGATGCTGCAGCTCAAGGGCTAGGTGGAGGAAATGTATATTTTCCGGAAGGAACTTATTTAGTAAAAGAAATTGTTTTTTTAAAAAGTCATACACACTTAGAATTGAATGAGAAAGCTACCATTCTAAATGGTATAAATATTAAGAATCACCCTTCTATTGTTTTTATGACAGGTTTATTTACGGATGATGGTGCGCAAGTAGAATGGGGCCCAACAGAAGATATTAGTTATTCTGGTGGTACTATTGATATGAACGGTGCTTTGAATGAAGAAGGAACTAAAGCAAAAAATCTACCACTTATAAATTCTTCAGGTGCATTTGCTATTGGGAATTCAAATAACGTAACTATAAAAAATGTAACATTCAAGGATAGTTATCAAGGGCATGCTATTCAAATTGCAGGTTCGAAAAATGTATTAGTTGATAATTCTCGTTTTCTTGGGCAAGCCTTACCCAAAACGATGAAGGATGGGCAAATCATAAGTAAGGAGAGCATTCAGATTGAACCATTAACTAGAAAAGGTTTTCCTTATGCCTTGAATGATGATGGGAAAAAATCTGAAAATGTGACTATTCAAAATTCCTATTTTGGCAAAAGTGATAAATCTGGGGAATTAGTAACAGCAATTGGCACACACTATCAAACATTGTCGACACAGAACCCCTCTAATATTAAAATTTTAAATAATCATTTTGATAACATGATGTATGCAGGTGTACGTTTTACAGGATTCACTGATGTATTAATCAAAGGAAATCGCTTTGATAAGAAAGTTAAAGGAGAGAGTGTACATTATCGAGAAAGCGGAGCAGCTTTAGTAAATGCTTATAGCTATAAAAACACTAAAGACCTATTAGATTTAAATAAACAGGTGGTTATCGCCGAAAATATATTTAATATTGCCGATCCTAAAACAAAAGCGATACGAGTTGCAAAAGATAGTGCAGAATATTTAGGAAAAGTATCAGATATTACTGTAACAAAAAATGTAATTAATAATAATTCTAAGGAAACAGAACAACCAAATATTGAATTATTACGAGTTAGTGATAATTTAGTAGTCTCAGAGAATAGTATATTCGGTGGTAAAGAAGGAATTGTTATTGAGGATTCAAAGGGTAAAATAACCGTTTTAAATAACCAATTTTATAATTTATCCGGTAAGTATATATCATTCATCAAATCTAATGCAAATGAGAAAGAGCCTGTTATACGTGATAGCGATGGTAATTTCAATATTGTAACGGAGAATGGGCTTTACAAAATTGTAACAAATAACTTAAGTGATAAAAACGAAAAAGAAAAAAACAAAGAGGAAAAACAATCTAATTCAAATAATGTAATTGATAGTAACCAGAAGAACGGAGAGTTTAACTCAAGTAAAGATAATAGACAAATGAATGACAAGATCGACAATAAACAAGATAATAAGACAGAAGAAGTAAACTATAAAATAGTTGGAGATGGCAGAGAAACTGAAAATCATATTAATAAATCTAAAGAAATAGTAGATGTAAAACAAAAATTACCAAAGACTGGTTCGAACAAGATTATGGAACTATTCTTAACAGTGACAGGAATTGGTTTACTTTTGACACTAAAAGGGTTGAAGTATTATGGTAAAGATAAATAAAATTTGTTCGATACAAGGAAGTTCCGCAGAAAATGAGGATACTGTAGGTTCACAAAATCAGTATTTTTGGATTATTGATGGAGCTACAGATTTATATAATTCTAAAGAGGAGATAGGTTATTCAGTCTCAGAAGTTGTACATATTTTATCAGAAAGTTTGTCGGTTAATTGTAAAGAATCAAAAACTCTTAAACAAATATTTGAAACTGCTTTACTCGAGGTTAAAGATGAAATCGGTTTAAACTCATATGAATTAACAGAGTATTATCGCTTACCAACATTTGCTTTTATATTTGCTAAACTTTCAGAAAAAAAGTTGGAGTATATGATGCTAGGTGACTGCGTCATGTTAGTAAACGAAATGGAAATAACTGATCATAGAGTAGATAACTTATTTGAAAAAGGGAAAAATGAGATAAAAGATTCAAATGGTACAAATAGTGTTTTAAATAAAAAAATTATTTTACAAAAAATCAGAAAATTATCTAATCAACCGAGTGGGTACTGGATAGGTTCGTTGGATGAGAGATTTTTAGACCATGCTATTATTAATCAAATAGATGTTACTAGTGAACAAATTGTTTTAATGAGCGATGGCTTTTATGAATTCTATCAAAATAATCAAAATAAAACTTTTGAAGAGTTAATTAAGATGAGATTTAATTCTTCTGCTATTGATCCAATCTATGGAAAGAAGGATGATGCAAGTATTCTAGTAATTGATGTTTGATATATTGTTTAAAATATTAATTGTTACTATTGAACTTTGTTAAGAAGAGGTACCTAAATGTTAAGGTTATATTTAGAAAATGAAATTATAGAATTATCAAATAATTTAGAGACCATTTGGGTATCTGTGCTTGATAAATATGAGAAGTTATTTGAATATTTATCAAATGAAGAACGAGTAGAATTGATTAAAGAAGATTTAATCATAAATGAGTCAGTTCTAAATATAGATAAAAAAGGATATGAGTTAATTTGTTTACAACATCCTGTTTCATATGACTTAAGAAGAATTATTAGTGTAATAAAAATATCAACTGACATTGAACGTATTGGGGATAGAATTGTTGAAATTTTAAAAAATCTACAGATTATTCAAAATAATGAAATGTTGAAGAAAATTATTTCAGAAATAAAAATACTTCATGAAGATATCGGACTGCATATGAATAGGGCTATATCTTGTTATAGAGAGGAACAATCTGGATGTTTAGATATGGTTGTTATACAAAAACAGAATGAGATAGAAGAGCTTAGTATAAATATTGAAAAGAAAATAATGAATTACATATTTGAAGATGATGGGAACGTTTCTGAAGTAATTGGTGCTTTGGATATTATTCATCACCTTGATAAAATTGCTCATACTACGCAATCAATTTATAAATGGATAATGTATAGAAAATATGGGAACATAAATTAGAAAGAAAAATATATGAAAACAATTATTGATAATTTTGTTGATAGAGTAATTGAATACGGAATGTATAATGAAATTGACAAAATATATGTGAAAAATAGAGTACTAGCGTTAATAGGTGAGGAGGGAACTGATTGCATTTCCGATGAAAATGACCTGAAACAAATAAAAGATTACTTAGTGGAAATCGCCTTAAAAAACGGTAAAATTAAAGATTTAATTGAGGAAAAGGAATGTTTAGGAGCAGAGTTAATGAATTTCATAGTTCCTTTACCTAGTCGATTAAATGATATTTTTTGGAGTTCATATGATATATCACCTCAAGAAGCAGTTGAAGAGTTTTATAAGTTAAGTAAAGATAGTGATTATATTAAAACTTCTGCTATTGCTAAGAATATCGAGTTTCGAGCATCAACTAAATACGGAGAGCTAGAGATTACGATAAATTTGTCAAAACCCGAAAAAGATCCAAAAACAATTGCTGCTGAAAAATTAGTAAAAGCCACTAATTATCCCAAATGTTTACTATGCATGGAAAATGAAGGATATCAGGGGCGAATAAATTATCCAGCACGTTCGAATCATAGAATTATTCGGATGAAACTTGGTGACGAAGTATGGGGATTCCAGTATTCTCCTTACTCATACTTTAATGAGCATGCGATATTTTTGAATAGTCAACATGTACCAATGGCTATTACCTCTAAAACATTTGAACAATTATTGGAGATTGTTGATATTTTGCCAGGATATTTTGCTGGTTCAAATTCTGATCTTCCTATCTCAGGAGGCTCCATTCTTAGTCATAACCACTACCAGGGAGGGAAACATATTTTCCCAATGGAAAAAGCAAAATTTGAGAGTGAATTTCGTTTTAAAGACTTTGAGGATGTTAATGCTGGTATTGTAAAATGGCCAATGTCAGTAATTAGGTTACAAAGTGAAAATAAAAATCGCTTGTTAGATTTAGCTACTAAAATTCTAAATAAGTGGAGAGAATATTCAGATTTAGAAGTAGACATCATTGCTATGACTGAAGATGTCCCACACCATACGGTGACTCCTATTGCTCGTAAAGTGGACGGGAGATATGAATTAGATATTGTTCTAAGAGATAATCATACTACTGAACAATACCCAGATGGTGTTTTCCATCCTCATCAAGATGTACAACATATTAAAAAGGAAAATATCGGATTAATCGAAGTGATGGGACTTGCGATATTACCACCTCGTTTGAAACCAGAGTTAGAAGAAGTTGGAAAATATCTTTTAGGAGAGGAAAACGCAATTGCGGATTATCATTTAGAATGGGCCGTTCAATTGAAAGAAAAATATCCTGGACTTAAAGAGGAGGAGGTTCATAGCGTAGTTCAACATGAAGTAGGGCAAGTATTTGCGAGAGTTCTCGAAGATGCAGGTGTTTATAAGAATACTCAAACCGGACATGAAGCATTTATGAGATTTGTTAAATCGGTTGGAATTAATTAGGAGGAAGTAAAAATGGCAATATTGGTAACAGGCGGAGCTGGTTATATTGGTAGCCATACCGTAGTAGAATTACTAAATTTAGGTAAGGAAGTCGTTATTGTCGACAACCTTTCAAACTCAAGCATTTTAGTATTAGATCGTATTGAAGCAATTACAGGGCAACGTCCTGCGTTTTACGAATTAGATGTTTGTGATAAACAAGGATTGAGAAAAGTTTTTGAACAAGAATCTATTGAGGCTGCAATTCATTTTGCAGGATACAAAGCTGTCGGCGAATCCGTGCAAAAGCCTGTAATGTATTACGAAAATAATATTATGAGCACATTAGCTCTTGTTGAAGTGATGTCAGAGTTTAATGTTAAAAAGATTGTATTTTCATCGAGTGCGACTGTATACGGCGTTCACAATCAGTCTCCCCTTATTGAGACGATGCCGACAAGTGCAACGAATCCGTATGGGTACACAAAAGTGATGCTTGAACAAATTTTAAAAGATGTTCATGTAGCAGATTCAGAGTGGAGTATTGCGTTGCTTCGTTATTTCAATCCGATTGGTGCTCATGAGTCGGGGTTGATTGGAGAAGATCCATCAGGCATTCCTAACAACTTAATGCCTTTTATTGCACAAGTAGCGGTAGGTAAGCGACCAGAGCTAAGTGTTTTTGGAGATGATTATGATACGGTAGATGGTACTGGTGTTCGCGATTATATCCATGTAGTGGATTTAGCGATAGGGCATATAAAAGCTTTAGAAAAAGTATCTGAAAAAACAGATGTTTATATTTATAACCTTGGTTCAGGAGAAGGCACAAGTGTATTACAACTTGTAAATACATTTGAAAGTGTTAATAAGGTTCCAATTCCTTATAAAATAGTTCCAAGACGTTCAGGAGACGTTGCAACTTGTTATGCAAATGCAGATAAAGCATATAAGGAATTAAATTGGAGGACAACAAAATCGATTGAAGACATGTGTAGAGACACATGGAATTGGCAATCAAAAAATCCCAATGGCTATAATTGATGATACTGTTTATATGAGTGCTGTATTTTGGAAAAATTACTTAACCTTTTAATGAAATTCATATTTAATGAAAGATAAATTTTTTTAAAAAAATTTTTGAAAGCGCTTGACAAAGTAAACGGTTTCGTTATATAATATAAGCATAGATGACACCGGTGTCAAATATAAAAAAGAGGGTCTTTATATGAAAAACCTAACAAAAATTAAGTTCAAAGAAAATGGAGAATTTAATCATTTTCCAGGAAATACTGTTGTAGCAAATCTTTATAATAAACAAGATTTGATGGAAGTTGTTGATATTATTCAATCACGTTATAGAGAATTACCATTTATCGATAAGTTCACTTTAACTCCAAGGAATTCTATTCACATGACTGTAATTGAATTGTTGTGCCATGAAAATCGTGAAACGGAGTTTTGGAGCAGTAATCTTCCTTTAGATACACCTTTACAGAAAATACATGATTACTTTGCTAAACAACTTGAAATTTTTCCATTGTTAAATGAAGAAATTCTTATGCGTGTAACGGAAATGGGAAAACAAAACATACTAGTTGAACCTGCAGATGAAGCTTCTGCTAAGAGATTAGAAGAAATTCGTACTTATGTCTCAGAAAAAGCAGGTGTTCGTTTCCCAAATCATGATAGATATCAATTCCATATTTCAATTGGGTATCTTCGGATTCCTCTAACCGAAGAGGAGGAAGAAGAGTTTACTAAAGTTAGAGCGGAATTAACTGAAATTTTATTAGAGAAGATTCCAACTATTACTGTAAACCGTATTGACTATACTGTATTTGAAGATATGAGACAATTTGTTCCATATCACGAAAAATTTAAATAAAATAATAAAAAAGGAGAACTTATCATGAAAAAAATGAAAGTTTGGTCTACTGTACTTGCAACGGGAGTTGCTCTTACTACACTTGCTGCTTGCTCTGGAGGTTCAAATTCTACGACTGCTTCTTCATCTGAAGAAAAAGCTGATAAAAGTCAAGAATTAGTAATCTATTCGAACTCAGTATCAAATGGTCGTGGTGATTGGTTAACTGCTAAAGCAAAAGAAGCTGGTTTTAATATAAAAATGGTTGATATCCCTGGCGCTCAATTAGCAGACCGTGTTATTGCCGAGAAGAATAATGCAGTTGCAGATATGGTATTTGGAATTGGTGCTGTTGATTCAAATAAAATTAGAGATCAAAAATTACTAGTACAGTACAAGCCTAAATGGTTAGATAAAATTGATCAATCTTTATCAGATAAAGATAATTATTATAATCCTGTGATTGTTCAACCATTAGTTTTAATTGGGGCGCCTGATGTAAAAGAAATGCCTAAAGATTGGACAGAATTAGGTAGTAAGTATAAAGGTAAATATTCAATTTCTGGTCTTCAAGGTGGTACAGGACGGGCAATTCTAGCAAGTATCTTAGTTCGATACCTTGATGATAAAGGTGAATTAGGTGTTTCCGAAAAAGGTTGGGAAGCAGCAAAAGAATATTTGAAAAATGCATACACTCTTCAAAAGGGAGAAAGTTCAATTGTTAAGATGTTAGACAAAGAAGATCCAATACAATATGGAATGATGTGGGGTTCTGGTGCTTTAGTTGGACAAAAAGAACAAAATGTTGTTTTCAAAGTTATGACTCCTGAGATTGGTGTACCATTTGTAACTGAACAAACTATGGTTTTAAGCACTAGTAAAAAACAAGCGTTAGCTAAAGAATTTATTGATTGGTTTGGTCAAACAGAAATTCAAGTAGAATATAGTAAGAACTTTGGATCTATTCCTGCAAATAAAGATGCCCTAACAGAGTTACCTGAAGATACGAAAAAATTTGTTGATCAAGTGAAACCACAAAATATTGACTGGGAAGCTGTTGGAAAGCATTTGGATGAATGGGTAGAAAAAGCTGAATTAGAATACGTACAATAAGAAATAAGAGTTAATTTTTATGTCCAAGTCTCTCTATTATTTCTAAATTTATGGAAGAAATAAAGAGAGGCTTTTGGTTTAGTAATAGAGGGAGTTAGTGAGATGATTAAATTTGATAATATTCAAATTAAATATGGTGATTTTGTTGCAATTGATAATCTGAATTTAGATATACATGAAGGGGAATTCTTTACATTTCTTGGGCCTTCAGGATGTGGTAAATCAACTACTTTGAGAGCTTTGGTAGGTTTTCTAGATCCATCATCAGGAAGTATTGAAGTTAATGGAACAGATGTCACTCATTTGGAACCTGAAAAGCGTGGAATTGGTATTGTATTTCAATCTTATGCGCTATTTCCAACTATGACTGTTTTTGATAATATTGCATTTGGTTTAAAAGTTAAGAAGGTAGCTCCAGATGTTATTAAAGCTAAAGTATCAGCAGTAGCAGCAAAAATTAAGATCTCTGATCAACAGTTACAGCGTAATGTATCAGAATTATCTGGGGGTCAACAACAAAGGGTAGCATTGGCTCGTGCTCTGGTTCTTGAACCTAAAATTCTTTGTCTAGATGAACCATTGTCAAACCTTGACGCAAAATTACGTGTAGATTTGAGAAAAGAGTTGAAAAGACTTCAAAAAGAGTTAGGTATTACTACTTTATATGTTACTCATGATCAAGAGGAAGCCTTGACTTTATCTGATAGAATTGCAGTCTTTAACAATGGATACATCGAACAGGTCGGTACACCAGTAGAGATTTATCATAATTCTCAAACTGAATTTGTATGTGATTTTATTGGAGATATTAATGTTTTGACCGATGAAACAGTCCACGAAGTATTACTGAAAAATGCAAGCGTTTCCTTGGAGGATAAAAAAGGATACATTCGATTAGAGAAAGTTCGATTCAATCGTGAAACTGAACAAGATTTTATTCTAAAAGGGACAATTATTGATGTTGAGTTTTCTGGAGTTACAATTCACTATACAATAAAAGTTTCTGAAAGTCAGATTCTTAATGTAACAAGTATTGATAGTCAGGCTGCTATTAGATCTGTCGGAGAAAGTATGGAATTATTTATCACTCCATCAGACGTTCTGCAATTTTAAGGAGGTGCAGTATGCGTCATAAATTAAATTTAAAAGATTGGCTTATTCGTTTAGGGTTAATCTGGTTCTTAGTAACATTTATTATTTATCCAAACTTTGATCTAGTAGTTAATGTATTTGTAAAAGGAGGAGAATTTTCCCTTGATGCTGTACATCGTGTTCTAAAATCTCAGAGGGCACTTCAGAGTATTATGAACAGTTTTAAGTTGGCATTTTCACTCATTATTACAGTTAATGTCGTAGGTATTCTTTGTGTTCTATTTACAGAATACTTTGATATTAAAGGTGCTAAAATTTTAAAATTAGGTTATATGACCTCTTTAATTTATGGAGGAGTGGTTTTAGCGACTGGATATAAATTTGTCTATGGTCCTTATGGATTGATTACAAAATTTTTACAAAATATTATCCCTTCTTTAGACCCTAACTGGTTTATTGGGTATGGTGCAGTCTTATTCATTATGACATTTTCAGGAACTGCTAATCATACATTGTTTTTAACAAATACAATTCGAAGCGTTGACTATCACACTATTGAGGCTGCTCGAAATATGGGAGCAAAACCATTTACTGTTTTCCGAAAAGTAGTGTTACCAACCTTAATTCCAACTCTATTTGCACTTACTATCATGGTTTTTCTTAGTGGTTTATCTGCAGTAGCAGCACCCATGATTGTTGGTGGTAAAGAATTTCAAACTATAAATCCAATGATTATTACATTTGCAGGGATGGGGAATTCTCGTGATTTAGCTGCTCTACTTGCAATTATTTTAGGTATTGCAACTACAATTTTGCTTACTATCATGAACAAGATAGAAAAAGGTGGAAATTATATTTCTATCTCTAAGACTAAAGCGCCTCTTAAAAAACAAAAAATTGCGTCTAAGCCTTGGAATATCATTGCTCACATTGTAGCATATGGATTGTTCACAGTTTTCATGCTTCCACTAATTTTTATAGTATTATACTCATTTACAGATCCAGTTGCAATTCAAACAGGTAACTTAACATTATCAAACTTTACTTTAGAAAATTATCGCTTATTCTTTAGTAATAGTGCGGCATTCTCTCCATTCTTGGTCAGCTTTATTTATTCTATTATTGCTGCGACAACAGCAACAATTCTCGCAGTTGTATTTGCTCGTGTTGTCAGAAAACATAAATCTCGTTTTGATTTCTTATTTGAATATGGTGCTCTACTTCCTTGGTTACTACCAAGTACACTTTTAGCAGTAAGTTTATTATTTACTTTTAATCAGCCACAATTTCTTGTCTTGAATCAGATTTTGGTAGGTAGTTTGGTAATTCTACTTATTGCATATATAGTTGTAAAAATCCCATTTTCTTATAGAATGGTACGTGCTATTTTATTTAGTGTTGATGATGAGATGGAAGATGCAGCAAGAAGTATGGGTGCTTCACCTTTTTATACTATGATGAAGGTTATCATTCCATTTATTTTACCGGTTGTTCTCTCTGTTATTGCTTTAAACTTTAACTCTTTATTAACTGACTTCGACTTATCTGTATTTCTTTACCATCCATTAGCTCAACCACTGGGTATAACTATTCGTTCAGCAGGTGATGAAACAGCAACTTCAAATGCTCAAGCACTTGTATTCGTTTATACTATTGTATTAATGATAATTTCTGGTTCTGTTTTATACTTTACTCAGAGACCAGTTAGTAGAAAAAGGAAATAATAATGCAAGCAACAAGCTTAGGACTATCATATATCGAAATTGTATTAAGAATTGTACTTTCATTAGTTATTGGTGGTGTAATTGGTTTAGAGAGAGGAAGTAAATCTCAACCAGCAGGTATTCGTACACATAGTATTGTTTGTCTGGCTGCATGTTTAATTATGATGACTAATGAGTATGTATCTTATAAATTTGGTACAGGAGATCCTACACGCTTAGGTGCGCAGGTTATATCAGGTGTTGGTTTTCTTGGGGCTGGAACAATACTTATTACAGATAAAAAGAAAATAACTGGTTTAACAACTGCAGCCGGAATATGGGCTTCAGCTGGAATCGGTCTAGCTATTGGTGTTGGTTTTTATGAAGGAGCCATACTAGGAGCAATGTCTGTTTGGAGTGTTATAACTATGTTCCAACCTTTAAAAAAATATCTTCAAAGTCGTTCAAAGATAATCGAATTGTATATCGTTGTTAGATCTACAGAGGCATATAATCGGGTACTAGTATACTGTGCTGAGAATGGCATTAGAATGACTGATTCTAGAACTGCATTTGGAGATGTTAATTCAGAAAGAATTGAATATTTTGATGTTCCAGACAAAAAAATCGCGTCATTTATTACTCTGGAATTATCAGGTAGATTTGAGCACCTTAAACTAATGGAAGAAATTGCTAATATTGTTGGTGTGATTTATGTTGAGGAAATCAGCTAATCTAGGGATAAACAAAGGGACGGATTATTCTAGTCCTTTTGTTTTCTTTAAATAATAAGAAATATAAGGGCACATCTAAAAACTCAATTTCAATACTTTTAAACATTGATGTATCAACGTTTTCTGAGCAATAAAAATAGAAAATCGGTAGTTTTTAGAGGTGTCCATAATAATTTTTGAAGAAAAGGATCTAACTAATTTGAGAGTATATAAAGTGGATTTTGATGCAGGAAAAATAACTTATTTTGATGACTATAATCTCATACAGGTATACCACTTCCATTCATTTTATGATGTTTGTGAGATGGTGTTCGCTTGTCATTTACCATTTGAAGAAATGCTTAGAAATGTTATTGTTAAGGAGAAAGCTGTTCCCATATTAGAGTGTTATATTGAACAGATAATGAATACATTTCTAAATACAGAAGGATTTACTGAAAATGATTCCTTGGAATTTTCAGGTAGTGTATTTTCTTATCCGGTGATTTGTAATGCAGTTTACAAAATAGTACAAAACAGTGAATTGAATTGTAAAATTTATGTTACTAGTACTGAAAGTTAATGTAGATTTAGTGAAGTATTTCCTCCAGATGTAAACTAGATTAAAAGATTAGAATGTAATTTTCTTGTTAAAATAATTTAAATATTGTATAGTTATAGTGAAGGTTTATGACAGGAGTATTTTAATGGAAAAAGGGAAAAAGGTAACGATATATGATATTGCACGTTTGTCTGGTTTTTCTCCAAAGACAGTTTCACGTGTAATAAATGGAGGGAATAGAGTAAAACCTGAGACTTATAATGCCATAAAAAAAGTCATCGATGAGTTATCCTATATTCCAAATGCCTATGCTCAGAATTTAACGAAGAAAGAAACCACGAATATTTTAATATCTGTGAAGAAGATTGATTCTTTTCCTTTAATCTGGTTTCAAACACTTTTAGATAAAGTTTTACAAACTTGTAGACAATTTGGAGTAAATGCTATTGTTGAATATTTTGGAGAGGAAGATTCGATTAGTAATTCAATTATTTCAAGTATTGGTAGCCTTGTAGATGGAGTGATTGTCTTTTATGAGGGGGAGAATGATATTCGAATCCAATATTTAAAGAAAAATAATATGCCTTTCATTGTCTTTGGAGAGTCTCAAACACCTGGAGTAGTTTACGTATCTAACAATAACTTTCAAGCTACTTATGATATGATGAAAGTAGTTTTGGAAAAGAATTTTAAAGATATGTGGTTACTTATGGGAGGTGAGTCTTATGTAAATAAGGATCGAGAGAGAGGAGTGAGAACTTTTTTAAAGGATAATAATTATTCTATGGATTTGAAGGTAGTTTATGGTTTAACTACAATAGAGTCAGTTTATTCCTTTGCTGTGAATGATTTGTCTTTTGGAAATTATCCAGATATTATATTTGTTTCAGGCGATGAAAAAGTTCAGGGACTAATTCGTGCGTGTTACGAAAAAGGAATAGCGATTCCGGATAATATATCCGTTGTTGGATTTGATAATATTCCAATTTCACAGTATTACACTCCTGCTTTATCTACAATTTCTCCTAATTATGTTAAATTAGCTCAAGAAATGATTGAAGGGGTATTAGCAATTATAAAGGGGGAAAGTGTCACATCTGTTGAAGTTTCTACTAAACTTGTTAGGAGACAGAGTTTCTAGTATTGTTTAATTCTTGAAAATCCTAATGGAAAAGATGGAGTGTTCTAAAGTAAGTTCTGTTTAGCATCTATTCAGTTTCTATTGAGTTGGATCCAATTTCTAACAAGTGGGACATTTTCACGTTCGATTTACTAAAGACATTATCACATTCGAATCACACATCTTTCAAAAAAATTGTAAAAAAGTCTTGACAAAGAAAAAACAAAGTATTAAAATAAGTTCAACAAATCAGAAAAGTAACTATTTTTGATCTTCAGGGAGCCTGTGGTGATTGTGAACAGGTGGTTGGAAGTAGTGAAAGTGGGCTGATTTTAAAAATGAATTTGAAACAATGAAAATTCGGTGCGCACACCTTACAGTGCAACTTGTTGTTAGACAAGGCAGAGATGTAAAGGGATAGTCCCTTTATAATTGAGGTGGCACCGCGTTACCAACGCCCTCACATGGAATTTAATTCTGTGTGTGGGCTTTTTTCTATCCGTCGTTTTGTTTATCTTTTATTAGGGCGTTAAGTCGCTTTGATGAACTTGAGTTCTATCTACAGCTCCTTGCCTACTACTAAAAGCAAACAAAAAGTCGAATAAATACAGAAAGAGGAAATTTTTATGACAATTAAAGGTTATTTTGGACAATTTGGTGGTAGTTTTGTACCGGAACCGATTCAGGCTTTGTTGGATGAGTTGGAAGTGACATTTGACAAGTACAAGGATGATCCAGAATTTTTGGCAGAATTTCGCCATTACTTAAAGGATTATTCAGGTCGCGAAACACCGCTCTATTTTGCAGAAAGTTTGACAGATCACTTAGGTGGCGCTAAGATTTATCTTAAGCGTGAAGACCTTAACCACCTTGGTTCTCACAAGCTCAACAACGTTTTAGGACAAATTCTTCTTGCTAAACGTATGGGCAAAAAACGAGTGATTGCGGAAACAGGAGCTGGTCAGCACGGGGTTGCGACCGCGGCAGCTGCAGCCAAGTTTGGTATGGCCTGTGATGTCTACATGGGGGCAGAGGATGTGGAGCGTCAACGTCTCAATGTTTTCCGTATGGAGATGATGGGAGCAACTGTTCACGCAGTTGAAACAGGGACTCGTACCCTCAAAGATGCTGTTGATGCAGCCTTTGGAGCATGGATGAATGACCTTGAAGCCTTCTACGTTCTGGGATCTGCTGTTGGACCTCACCCTTATCCTACTATTGTCCATGAGTTCCAAAAGGTCATCAGTGAAGAATCTCGCCGTCAAATTTTAGAAAAAGAAGGTCGTTTACCAGACTACGTTATTGCTTGTGTAGGTGGTGGTTCCAATGCCATCGGTGCTTTTTCTCAGTATGTGGCTGATGAAGAAGTTAAATTGGTTGGGGTTGAAGCTGCTGGTCACGGACTTGACACAGACAAGCACGCAGCTACTATGACAAAAGGTAGTATCGGAATTGTCGACGGCATGAAGACTTATGCAGTCTTTAAGGAAGATGGAGAGCTAGCTCCAGTTTACTCTATCTCAGCTGGATTGGACTATCCAGGGGTTGGCCCAGAACACGCCTACTTTAAAGATTCAGGTCGCGTGGAATATGTGGCTGCGACGGATGAAGAAGCTGTTCAGGCTCTCCTCCTTCTCAGTAAGACTGAAGGAATTATCCCAGCGATTGAAAGTTCGCATGCTATCGCAGAAGCAGTTAAACGTGCACCGAAACTAAGTAAAGACGACATTATCATCATCAATGTCTCTGGTCGTGGAGACAAGGACGTAGCTGCAATTGCGGACTACCTAGAAGCTAAAAAATAATAGATGGAAAAATTACAGTCTTTTCTCTCACAGAGAGCTTGTGATTGCTGGAAACAAGCAGAGAAAGATGTAAGGTTGGGTCCATCTGAAACGAGAGAAGAAAACATAATTCTCAAGGGAGTGCCCTTTATCGCACAGCCTGTTACAGGAGGTTTCTGAGACAGGAATGAGAGATAGGAGAAATCCTATAATTGAGGTGGCACCGCGAATTTCGTCCTCACGCAAGTTATTTTGCGTGGGGATTTTTCATACAGTCACCACGGACTAGAAGTAGAACTGAAAGGGAAATTACAATGGAACGAATCATTCATGGAGATGTCTTATCACCAATCTTGGCTTATATGCGCCTAAAGGGGCAACACAAGGTTATCTTAGAGAGTATTCCGAGAGACAAGGAAACAGCTCGTTTTTCTATCCTAGCCTATAATCCTGTTTTTGAGATTAAGTTTGAAAATGGAGTTCTCTATCAAAATGGTCAAGTGATTGATCGGGATCCCTTGGATTTCCTTTATGAAGTGACTCATAAGAGCCAGCACCATTCAGACCTACCTTTTGGTGGGGGAGCCATTGGTTTTGTTGGTTACGATATGATTTCGCTTTATGAAGAAATTGGTCAAATTCCTCAAGATACAATTGGAACGCCAGACATGCATTTCTTCGTCTATGAGAGTTACATGGTCTTTGACCACAAGAAGGAAAAAATCCATGTCATCGAGGATGCTCTCTATAGTGAGCGTAGTCAAGAAGACTTGGAAGAAGCATTGAACCAAGTGCTTAAGGAATTACGCATTCCTGCTCAAAATGAATTTGAAGACTTGGATCTATCTCCGTTAGACTTCAACCCCCATATTGCTCCTCAGAAGTTTGAGGAAATGGTGGAAACCGCTCGTGACTTGATTCGAAATGGTGACATGTTCCAATGTGTACTCAGCCAGCGTTTCTCAGCAGAAGTTACTGGAAATCCATTTGACTTCTACAGAAATCTCCGCGTGACTAATCCTTCTAATTACCTTTATTTCTATGATTTTGGTGATTATCAAATCATCGGTGCCAGTCCAGAAAGTTTAGTTTCTGTCAAAAATGGCATCGTGACAACCAATCCGATTGCAGGGACACGACCAAGAGGAGCTACGGATGAAGAAGACAAGGCTTTGGCGACAGACCTGCTTTCGGATGAGAAGGAAACAGCAGAGCATCGGATGTTAGTAGACTTGGGACGAAATGATATTGGTCGCATCTCTGAAACGGCCAGTGTCCAAGTCACCAAGTATATGGAAGTGGAGCTCTTCCGTTATGTCATGCATTTGACCAGTGTGGTCAAGGGGCGTTTGCTTCCAGAACTCACTGCCATGGATGCCTTGAAAGCAACACTTCCTGCTGGAACAGTTTCAGGAGCACCAAAGATTCGAGCGATGAGACGCATCTATGAACTGGAAACAGAAAAACGTGGCGTATACGCAGGAGCGATCGGCTACTTGTCTGCGACGGGTGATATGGATTTCGCCATCGCTATCCGAACTATGATTCTCAAAAATCAAACAGCCTACGTGCAGGCTGGGGCAGGGATTGTCTACGACTCCATTGCCCAAAACGAATACCAAGAAACCATTAACAAAGCAAAATCTATGACTAGAATTGGAGAACTAAGACCATGATTTTATTGATTGACAACTATGATTCTTTTACCTATAACTTGGCGCAATACATTGGGAATTTCGCAGAAGTTCAGGTCTTGAGAAATGATGATCCTAAGCTGTATGAAGAAGCTGAAAAAGCAGATGGTCTGGTCTTTTCTCCTGGTCCTGGTTGGCCAGTTGATGCTGGAAAGATGGAAGATATGATTCGTGACTTTGCCGGCAAGAAGCCGATTCTAGGGATTTGCTTGGGGCACCAAGCCATCGCAGAAGTCTTTGGTGGGAAGTTAGGTTTGGCTCCAAAAGTCATGCATGGGAAACAGAGCAATATCAGCTTTGAAGCACCATCTGTTTTGTATCAAGGTATCGAAGATGGCCGTGCGGTCATGCGTTACCACAGTATTTTGATTGAGGAAATGCCAGAAGACTTTGAAGTGACAGCTCGTTCGACTGATGACCAAGCCATCATGGGGATTCAACATAAAAAACTACCGATTTATGGCTTCCAGTACCATCCAGAGAGCATTGGAACGCCAGATGGCTTGTCTTCTATTCGGAATTTTATTGAGAAGGTTGTGAAGTGAGGAAACTAGGATGAAAGAGATTATTGAAAAACTAGCAAAATTTGAAAATTTATCAGGTGTGGAAATGACGGATGTCATTGAGCGTATCGTAACTGGGCGTGTAACGGAGGCGCAGATTGCTTCTCTCCTCTTAGCTCTTAAGATGAAGGGGGAAACACCTGAAGAACGCACAGCCATTGCCCAAGTCATGAGAGGGCATGCCCAACATATTCCAACTGAAATTCATGATGCTATGGACAACTGTGGTACAGGTGGGGACAAGTCTTTCAGTTTTAATATTTCCACAACTGCAGCCTTTGTCTTGGCTGGTGGCGGTGTTCATATGGCCAAGCATGGTAACCGCTCGATTTCTTCTAAATCTGGTTCTGCAGATGTCCTCGAAGCCTTGGGTATCAACCTAGATCTCAAACCAGCTGAACTAGGTAAGGTATTTGATAAAACTGGAATCGTCTTTCTCTTTGCCAAAAATATGCACCCAGCCATGAAATACATCATGCCAGCTCGTTTGGAGTTGGGAATTCCAACAATCATGAACTTGACTGGTCCACTGATTCACCCAATGGCCTTGGAAACACAGCTTCTTGGAATTAGTCGTCCAGAACTGCTAGAAAGTACAGCTCAGGTTTTGAAAAATATGGGTCGCAAACGTGCCATTGTTGTTGCTGGACCAGAAGGATTGGATGAAGCTGGTTTGAATGGAACAACCAAGATTGCACTTCTTGAGAATGGCGAAATCATCTTGTCAAGCTTTACTCCAGAGGATTTAGGGATGGAGCGCTACGCTATCGAAGATATTCGTGGAGGCAATGCTCAGGAAAATGCAGAAATTTTGCTCAGCGTTCTTAAAAATGAACCAAGTCCATTCTTGGAAACTACAGTTTTGAATGCTGGTCTTGCTTTCTATGCTAATGGTAAGGCAGCTAGCATCAAAGAAGGAGTTGCCTTGGCTCGTCAAGTGATTGCTAGTGGCAAGGCTCTTGAAAAACTCAGACTGTTACAGGAGTACCAAAAATGAGTCAGGAATTTTTATCCCGAATCTTGGAGCAGAAGGCGCGTGAGGTCGAGCAAATGGAGATGGAGCAAATCCAGCCCCTGCGCCAGACCTATCGCTTGGCTGACTTTTTGAAGAATCATCAAGACCGCTTGCAGGTAATTGCTGAAGTTAAGAAAGCTAGCCCTAGTCTGGGAGATATCAATTTCAATGTGGATATTGTGCAACAGGCCCAGACTTATGAAGCGAACGGAGCAGTGATGATTTCGGTTTTGACAGATGAGGTTTTCTTTAAAGGGCATCTGGATTATCTGCGGGAAATTTCTGGTCAGGTAAACATTCCGACGCTCAACAAGGACTTTATTATCGACGAAAAGCAAATCATCCGTGCTCGCAATGCCGGTGCGGCAGTCATCTTGCTCATTGTGGCTGCCTTGTCAGAAGAACGCCTCAAGGAACTTTACGACTACGCGACAGAGCTTGGTCTGGAAGTTTTGGTGGAAACCCACAATCTAGCTGAACTAGAAGTAGCCCACAGACTTGGTGCTCAGATTATCGGAGTTAATAACCGTAACTTGACCACCTTTGAAGTTGACTTGCAGACCAGTGTGGACTTGGCCCAGCACTTTAAGGAAAATCACTATTACATTTCTGAATCTGCTATTTTCACAGGGCAGGATGCGGAACGAGTAGCGCCATACTTTAACGGAATTTTAGTAGGGACAGCTCTCATGCAGGCAGAAGATGTGGCCCAGAGAATCAAGGAGTTGCAGATTGACAAAGGTTAAAATTTGCGGACTATCTACCAAAGAAACGGTGGAAACAGCTGTATCAGCAGGAGCAGACTACATCGGTTTTGTCTTCGCACCTAGTAAAAGACAGGTGACTTTGGAAGAGGCTGCTGAGCTGGCAAAGCTTATTCCTGCAGATGTCAAAAAGGTTGGTGTATTTGTTTCACCAAGTCGGGCAGAACTGCTAGAAGCGATTGAAAAAGTTGGCTTGGACTTGATACAGGTTCACGGTCAGGTGGCAGATGATTTGTTTGAAAATTTGCCTTGTGCCAGTATTCAGGCTGTGCAGGTGGATGGAGAGGGTCATGTGCCCAATTCTCAGGCAGACTATCTACTCTTTGATGCCCCTGTGGCAGGGAGTGGCCAGACCTTTGACTGGGGGAAATTGGATACGATTGGACTAACTCAGCCTTTCTTTATCGCAGGTGGGCTTAATGAAGACAATGTAGTAAAAGCAATTCAATACTTTACTCCCTATGCAGTAGATGTATCAAGCGGAGTGGAGACAGACGGACAAAAAAATCATGAAAAGATTAGAAGATTTATAGAGAGGGTAAAGAATGGCATATCAAGAACCAAATAAAGATGGATTTTACGGAAAATTCGGTGGACGTTTCGTCCCAGAAACATTGATGACAGCAGTTTTGGAGTTGGAGAAGGCCTATCGTGAAAGTCAGGCAGACCCAAGTTTCCAAGAGGAATTAAACCAACTCTTACGCCAGTATGTGGGGCGTGAAACTCCTCTTTACTACGCAAAAAACTTGACCCAGCATATCGGCGGAGCCAAGATTTATCTCAAACGGGAAGACCTTAACCATACAGGGGCCCATAAGATTAACAATGCCTTGGGACAAGTTCTTCTGGCTAAACGTATGGGTAAAAAGAAAATTATCGCTGAAACGGGTGCTGGTCAGCACGGTGTGGCAACTGCAACAGCTGCGGCTCTCTTTAACATGGAATGTACCATCTATATGGGTGAGGAGGATGTTAAACGCCAAGCTCTCAATGTCTTCCGTATGGAGCTTTTGGGAGCCAAGGTCGAGGCTGTGACTGATGGTTCGCGCGTGCTCAAGGATGCGGTCAATGCAGCTCTTCGTTCATGGGTGGCTAATATCGATGATACCCACTATATCCTTGGTTCTGCCTTGGGACCTCATCCATTCCCAGAAATCGTTCGTGACTTCCAAAGTGTCATTGGTCGAGAAGCTAAACAACAGTATCGCGATATGACAGGTCAAGATCTGCCAGATGCCCTAGTAGCCTGTGTTGGTGGTGGTTCTAATGCTATCGGCCTCTTCCATCCATTTGTAGAAGATGAGTCTGTAGCTATGTATGGGGCTGAAGCGGCTGGACTTGGTGTGGATACAGAGCACCACGCAGCTACCTTGACCAAGGGTCGTCCGGGTGTCCTTCACGGTTCTCTTATGGATGTGCTCCAAGATGCCCATGGTCAAATTCTTGAAGCCTTCTCTATCTCAGCAGGTTTGGACTATCCTGGTATCGGTCCAGAACATTCTCACTACCACGATATTAAACGTGCTACCTATGTCCTTGTGACAGACGAGGAAGCCTTGGAAGGATTCCAACTCTTGTCTCGTGTGGAAGGGATTATCCCAGCCTTGGAATCTAGCCATGCTATCGCTTTTGCGGTGAAGTTGGCCAAAGAACTTGGACCAGAAAAGTCTATGATTGTCTGCCTATCAGGTCGTGGGGACAAGGATGTGGTACAAGTCAAAGACCGCTTGGAAGCAGATGCAGCAAAGAAGGGAGAAGCTCATGCCTAAGACACTAACAGAAAAATTAAACGCTATAAAAGCAGATGGAAAAGGAATTTTCGTTCCCTATATCATGGCTGGAGACCATGAGAAAGGTTTGGATGGACTTGGGGAAACGATTCACTTTTTAGAAGATTTAGGTGTTTCGGCCATTGAAGTGGGCATTCCCTTTTCAGACCCTGTTGCAGATGGACCTGTTATCGAAGAAGCAGGCTTGCGCAGTCTAGCCCACGGAACTTCTACCCAGGCTTTAGTTGAAACTTTGAAAACCATTCAAACAGAAGTTCCGCTGGTCATCATGACCTACTTTAATCCCCTCTTTCAGTACGGTGTGGAGAACTTTGTCAAAGATTTGGCAGATACAGCGGTTAAGGGCTTGATTATTCCAGACCTACCTCATGAGCATGCCAACTTTGTAGAACCATTTTTGGCAGATACAGACATGGCCTTGATTCCCCTAGTTAGTTTGACGACAGGAATTGAGCGTCAGAAAGAGTTGATTGATGGGGCAGAAGGCTTTGTCTATGCCGTTGCCATCAATGGGGTGACAGGGAAATCTGGCAATTATCGTGCAGATTTGGACAAGCACTTGGCACAATTGCATCAAGTGGCCGACATTCCAGTTTTGACAGGTTTTGGCGTATCTAGTCAAGCTGATGTAGAACGCTTCAATGCGGTATCAGATGGCGTTATCGTCGGTTCAAAAATCGTAAAAGCTCTCCATCAAGGAGAGCCAATTCAGGACTTTATCAAACAAGCAGTAGCTTACCAAAAATAATCACACAAGCAGCGAGTAAGAGGAAAGGCACGAAAGGAAGTCTTTCCTTTTTCTTTTGCAGGAGAAAGGCTAGAATTCCTGTTGCAGAAGCAAACTGAATCAAGATGAGTAATTCTGTTGCGCTAAAGATGATAGCACAAGAAGCTAAAAAGAGAAAATCCCCTGCACCCATGCGGATATCGATAAAATGAGCCAAAATTCCAAGGACAAGGAAGAAGACCATGATCAGATTCCAGCCAGAGGAAGCCATGAGGATTAGGTGGAAAGTCATCCAGACCAGTAAGGGATATTCCTGATGGTGAAAGTCGTAGATGCCCAAGGTCAAACCAGCAGTGATTAGGATGACTTGCCCCAAGGAAAGAAAGCCCCAAGACCAAGATAGAAAGAGGAGTCCTAAGCCTAGTTCAAAGAGCGCATACCAGACAGGATAAGTAGCCTTGCAGTAGCGACAGCGAAAGCGATTGAGCACCTGCGAGAGAATCGGAATCAAATCTAAGGGACGCAAACGAGTCTGACAAGAATCACAATGACTAGCTGGTCGGATAATGGATTGCTCTGGAAAACGGTCAATGACCAAACCAAGAAAGGAAGCGAGAATGCTCCCGACAAGAAAAAAATAAATATCAATCATACTTATCTATTCGTAAAAAATGGGAGAAGTAGTATAATGGAGAAACATAGATAAGATGGTGAGGAAAAGATGACAATTCGTTTTGAAGAAAAGGTGAGCACAGAAAACGCTCAGCTCGTATGCCAATGGTCCAACTCCCTAGGCAAATCCTTTCAAGAACAATGGATGGGACCAATGATTCCTTTTCCCTTGACTATCCAAGCCTTGCAAGATTTGGAAGGGATCTTTTCAATCTTTGATGGACAAGAGTTTGTGGGGCTTATCCAGAAAATCAGGCTAGAAGACAAGAATCTTCATATTGGAAGATTTTTTATCAACCCCCAGAAACAGGGGCAAGGCTTAGGTAGCCAGGTTTTAAGGAAATTTGTTAGTTTGGCCTTTGAAAATGGAGACATACACAGTATTTCTCTAAATGTCTTCGAGGCAAATCAAAGAGCTCAGAATCTTTACCAAAAAGAAGGATTTGAGATCGTTCAAATAGTTGAAGAACCTGTACGCAAATACATTATGAAGACGGGGAGATAGAAAGCAAACAAAGTCTTTTCCTGTTTTATGTAGATGTTTGCACATGAAAATTGAAGGAATTTTAGAAAGCCAATTGGAGTGATTTTATTCATGATGGGAAAAAGGGGCTGGACAAAAATGATTGAGAAATAGTTGCTAAAAAAGCGTTTGCATGATACTATATATTGAAAGGAGGTGATAATATGGTAGAACAAAGAAAATCAATTACCATGAAAGATGTTGCTTTAGAAGCAGGAGTTAGTGTTGGAACAGTTTCACGTGTGATTAATAAAGAAAAAGGTATTAAAGAAGTAACCTTGAAAAAAGTGGAACAAGCAATTAAAACCTTGAATTACATTCCAGATTACTATGCTAGAGGAATGAAAAAAAATCGAACAGAAACGATTGCAATCATTGTACCAAGTATCTGGCATCCCTTCTTTTCAGAATTTGCTATGCATGTGGAAAATGAAGTCTATAAGAGAAATAACAAATTACTCTTATGTTCTATAAATGGTACAAATCGCGAGCAAGACTACCTGGAGATGTTGCGTCATAATAAAGTTGATGGAGTGGTTGCTATTACCTATAGTCCAATTGAACATTACCTGTCGTCAGGAATTCCCTTTGTCAGTATTGACCGTACATACTCAGATATTGCCATTCCTTGTGTGTCATCAGATAATGATGCAGGTGGAAGAGAAGCAGCTAAACAATTAATTAGTAAAGGATGTCAGCATTTAGCCTTTGTGGGCGGACATAATACAACCATTAATGAAACCAAACGTCGTAGAATTTCCTTTGAAAAGTATGTCCAAGAGCATAAAATACCTCTTAGTATTTTTGATTTGGATGAGACAGTTACTGACTATCATGGGAAGCTAGAGAGTTTCTTGGAAGAAAATTCTTCTATAGATGGAATTTTTACAATTAACGACTTTACAGCTTTAGATGTTATTGATATACTAGAAAAAAATGGCAAACATATTCCTCATGATGTCCAAATTATTGGATACGATGGAATTAAAATGGCTGGAGATAGAGATTATCTACTTTCAACTATTGAACAACCATTGGAAGAAATGGCCAAAGAAGCGGTTCGGATTTTGTTTGATATTATTGATGGAAAGACTGTTAATTTGCAGACAATCCTACCAGTAAAATTTGTCGAAGGAAAAACAACAAAAAAATGAAAATAAGTCTTGACAGAAAGCGCTATCAATGATAGAATGAATTCAGATAAAAAAAGATTTATTTTTTAAAACAAAAATGAAACGTTTCAAAAATAAAATAAATAGACAGCGCCAAGCGCTATCTTTTCCAAGCAAAAATGAAACGTTTCAAAAAAGGAGGTTGCTATGAATAGCAAAGCTAAGCAAGTTTCTCTTTGGGAAAGAATCAAGAAACAAAAACTCTTGTTATTGATGACTGTCCCTGGTTTAGTTTTAACCTTTATCTTTAAATACATCCCTATGTATGGGGTTTTAATCGCATTTAAAGATTATAATCCCTTAAAAGGAATTTTAGGGAGTGATTGGATTGGTTTTTCTGAGTTTACAAAATTCATATCCTCTCCCAACTTTGGTATCTTGTTAGCCAATACTTTAAAATTAAGTATCTATGGTTTATTGCTTGGCTTTTTACCACCAATCATTCTTGCTATTATGCTCAATCAACTCTTGAGTGAAAAAGTCAAAAAACGAATTCAGCTCATTTTATACGCACCAAACTTTATCTCAGTCGTTGTTATCGTTGGTATGATTTTCCTTTTCTTTTCAGTGGGAGGACCAATTAACAATTTTCTCTCTATGTTTGGAATGAAGGCTGACTTCTTGACAAATCCAGACTTCTTTAGACCTTTATACATCTTTAGTGGTATCTGGCAAGGAATGGGCTGGGCTTCAACGCTCTACACGGCAACATTGGTAAATGTAGATCCAGCCTTAGTAGAAGCAGCACGACTGGATGGAGCCAATATCTTCCAACGAATCTGGCACATTGATATTCCAGCTCTTAAGCCTATTATGGTTATCCAATTTGTTTTAGCTGCAGGCGGAATTATGAATGTTGGATATGAGAAAGCATTCTTAATGCAGACATCGTTGAACTTGCCAACTTCTGAAATTATATCTACATATGTCTATAAAGTTGGTCTTGTGTCAGGAGACTATTCTTACTCAACAGCGGTTGGTTTGTTTAATGCAGTGATTAACGTAGTATTGCTAGTCGCTGTTAACCAAATCGTTAAACGCATGAATAATGGTGAAGGAATTTAAGGAGGGAAGCATGAAAAATTCGATTATGGATACCAAATTTGATAGACGTATCTTACTCTTAAATAAAATCATTATTGTCTTTATCGTTTTGATAACCTTACTTCCTTTACTTTATATCGTCGTAGCATCCTTTATGGATCCTAAGGTTCTGGTTAGTAGAGGGATTAGCTTTAATCCAGCCGATTGGACGGTAGAAGGTTACCAGCGTGTATTCAGTGACCAATCTATTCTAAGAGGTTTTATCAATTCTCTACTATACTCTTTTGGCTTTGCGGCTTTAACAGTCTTGCTATCTGTGTTCACAGCTTATCCTCTTTCTAAGAAAGACTTGGTAGGACGCCGTTGGATTAACTACTTCTTGATTGTGACCATGTTCTTTGGTGGTGGTTTAGTCCCAACTTACTTGCTGGTAAAAGATTTGGGAATGCTCAATACTCCATGGGCTATCATTGTTCCAGGTGCTGTCAATGTTTGGAATATTATTCTTGCTAGGGCCTATTTCCAAGGATTGCCTGAAGAATTAGTTGAAGCTGCTGTCATTGATGGAGCGAATGACTTGCAGATTTTCTTTAAAATCATGCTTCCTCTTGCAAAACCAATTATGTTTGTTCTCTTCCTCTATGCTTTTGTAGGACAGTGGAACTCATACTTTGATGCAATGATTTATATCAAGGATCCAAACTTGGAACCATTGCAACTTGTACTTCGTAAAATTCTCATTCAGAGCCAACCAGGTCAAGACATGATTGGAGCACAAGCGGCTATGAATGAAATGAAACGTTTAGCTGAATTGATTAAATACGCAACTATTGTCATTTCCAGCTTGCCATTGATTGTTATGTATCCATTCTTCCAAAAATACTTTGATAAAGGAATTATGGCTGGTTCACTTAAAGGATAAAAAAAGAAAAAATAAAAGGAGTTTTCTCATGAAATTCAAAACATTCTCAAAATCAGCAGTTTTGTTGACAGCTAGTTTAGCAGTACTTGCAGCCTGTGGCTCAAAAAATACAGCTTCAAGTCCAGATTATAAGTTGGAAGGTGTAACATTCCCGCTTCAAGAAAAGAAAACATTGAAGTTTATGACAGCCAGTTCACCGTTATCTCCTAAAGACCCAAATGAAAAGTTAATTTTGCAACGTTTGGAGAAGGAAACTGGCGTTCATATTGACTGGACCAACTACCAATCCGACTTTGCAGAAAAACGTAACTTGGATATTTCTAGTGGTGATTTACCAGATGCTATCCACAACGACGGAGCTTCAGATGTGGACTTGATGAACTGGGCTAAAAAAGGTGTTATTATTCCAGTTGAAAATTTGATTGATAAATACATGCCAAATCTTAAGAAAATTTTGGATGAGAAACCAGAGTACAAGGCCTTGATGACAGCACCTGATGGGCACATTTACTCATTCCCATGGATTGAAGAGCTTGGAGATGGTAAAGAGTCTATTCACAGCGTCAACGATATGGCTTGGATTAACAAAGATTGGCTTAAGAAACTTGGTCTTGAAATGCCAAAAACTACTGATGATTTGATTAAAGTCCTAGAAGCTTTCAAAAACGGGGATCCAAATGGAAATGGAGAGGCTGATGAAATTCCATTTTCATTTATTAGTGGTAACGGAAACGAAGATTTTAAATTCCTATTTGCTGCATTTGGTATAGGGGATAACGATGATCATTTAGTAGTAGGAAATGATGGCAAAGTTGATTTCACAGCAGATAACGATAACTATAAAGAAGGTGTCAAATTTATCCGTCAATTGCAAGAAAAAGGCTTGATTGATAAAGAAGCTTTCGAACATGATTGGAATAGTTACATTGCTAAAGGTCATGATCAGAAATTTGGTGTTTACTTTACATGGGATAAGAATAATGTTACTGGAAGTAACGAAAGTTATGATGTTTTACCAGTACTTGCTGGACCAAGTGGTCAAAAACACGTAGCTCGTACAAACGGTATGGGATTTGCACGTGACAAGATGGTTATTACCAGTGTAAACAAAAACCTAGAATTGACAGCTAAATGGATTGATGCACAATACGCTCCACTCCAATCTGTACAAAATAACTGGGGAACTTACGGAGATGACAAGCAACAAAATATCTTTGAATTTGACCAAGCAACTAACAGCCTCAAACACTTACCACTAAACGGAACTGCACCAGCAGAACTTCGTCAAAAGACTGAAGTAGGAGGACCACTAGCTATTCTAGATTCATACTATGGTAAAGTGACAACTATGCCAGATGATGCCAAATGGCGTTTGGATCTTATCAAAGAATATTATGTTCCTTACATGAGCAATGACAATAACTATCCAAGAGTCTTTATGACACAGGAAGATTTGGACAAGATTGCCCATATCGAGGCAGATATGAATGACTATATCTACCGTAAACGTGCTGAATGGATTGTAAATGGCAATATTGATACTGAGTGGGATGATTACAAGAAAGAACTTGAAAAATACGGACTTTCTGATTACCTCGCTATTAAACAAAAATACTACGACCAATACCAAGCAAACAAAAACTAGAGGTTGATTATGGGAGATAAGAAATACACAGTAGAAAAAGCCAATCGTTTTATAGCAGAAAATAAACATCTCGTTAATACTCAATATAAGCCTGAAGAACATTTTTCAGCTGAGATTGGTTGGATCAATGATCCAAATGGATTTGTCTATTTTCGTGGAGAATACCATCTCTTTTATCAATTCTATCCTTATGATAGTGTTTGGGGACCTATGCACTGGGGTCATGCTAAAAGTAAGGACTTGGTGACTTGGGAGCACTTGCCAGTGGCACTTGCTCCTGACCAAGATTATGACCGCAATGGATGTTTCTCAGGTTCTGCCATTGTCAAGGATGATCGCCTCTGGCTCATGTACACTGGACATATCGAAGAAGAAACAGGTGTTCGTCAAGTGCAAAATATGGCATTTTCAGACGATGGGATTCACTTTGAAAAGATTGAACAAAATCCAGTTGCAACTGGAGCAGACTTGCCAGATGAGTTGATTGCTGCTGATTTCCGTGATCCAAAACTCTTTGAAAAAGATGGACGCTATTACTCCGTAGTAGCTGCCAAACACAAGGATAATGTGGGCTGTATCGTTCTACTAGGATCCGATAACCTAGTAGAATGGCGGTTCGAATCCATCTTTTTAAAAGGGGTAGAACACCAAGGCTTTATGTGGGAATGCCCAGATTACTTTGAGTTAGATGGGAGAGATTGCCTTATTATGTCACCTATGCGTTATCAGCGTGAGGGAGACTCATATCATAACATCAACTCATCGGTTTTATTCACGGGTAAGGTAGATTGGGGAGAAAAACGTTTTATCCCAGAATCAGTTCAAGAAATTGATCATGGCCAAGACTTCTATGCTCCTCAAACATTGTTGGACGATCAAAATCGTCGTATCCTGATTGCTTGGATGCAGACATGGGGGCGTACTCTTCCAACCCATGACCAAGAACACAAATGGGCATGTGCCATGACTTTACCTAGAATTCTAAGATTGGAAGATGGCAAACTAAGACAATTCCCTGTTAAAAAAGGCCAATATCAAATCCAAATAGATAAAGATTGTCATTACCGCTTAGGAAATGATACAGATTATCTTGAATTTGGTTATGACAGTAATGCGCAGAAAGTTTACATTGATCGTAGCCATCTTGTTCAAAAAATTCTAGGTGAAGAAGAACAGGACACTAGCCGACGGTATGTAGATATTGAAGCTAAAGAATTGGATGTTATTTTAGATAAAAATTCCATCGAGATTTTTGTCAATCAAGGTGAAGCCAGCTTGACTGCAACTTATTACTTAACAGTGCCAGCGGAGCTATCACGAATCGATTAAAAATTAAGTAACTTCTCCTAAAGAAAAAGTTCTCTTTCTAGCAAAATGGAAAGAGAACTTTTTTCTAATTAAGCAGAGCAGATTTCTGTTTAAACAACTCAATTTTATCATTACAGTAATTGATTAAATCTCGAGCTTTCTCAAAAGTATAGCCTTTTTTAGATACAGATTTCACTTTCTTCTCATCAAAATAATAGCCTGTCAAACCCCTGACTTCCTCTGATAAGGTGAGATAATAGCCTGTTTCAATTCCCTCGTCTAGATTTTTGGAAAATGACTTCATCAAGTGTCCGAAGAGAGATTTTTTCGTCTTTTTATCACTGGAATCATTCCCCAAGTTGGTTGAAATCAAGCCAGGATGGTAAGAATTGACGGTGATGCTTGAACCTTTTAGAAAGAAGTCTCTTGCCAGATAACGTGTCATCCAAATAGTGTAAAGTTTGGAATTATTGTAGGCCAATCCGGGATTATAGTTGTTCTCAAATCCAAAGTCTAAATCCTTAACCTTGGCAAAATGATGCATATAGGAAGAAGTATTAATGACACGGCCGTCAGACGCTTTTTCTAACAAGGGACTTAGCTCAGTTGTTAACATATAGGGAACCAGAACGGATAACATAAAAGTCAACTCGACATTTTCAGCACTCGCTTTTCGTTCTTTTCCAGCATACAGGCCTGCATTGTTAAACAAGACATCAATACTTTGAAAGTCTCGCTTGATTTCCTCCACAAATCGATAAACATCGTCTAATTTTGAAAAATCTGCAAGGTAGTTAGAAACTCTGCCTCTCAAGGAGACTGAACGAACCTCTTGAAGCGCCAGCTCAAGTTTTTGAGTATTTCGGTCATGGAGGATGACATGATGCCCTTGGCTGGCCAATTTCTTTGCCAAATGTTTACCGATACCGTCAGTAGCACCTGTAATCAGAATCGTTTTGACCATATTAGTCCTCCAAGAAAGCAATGAGTTCTTTTGAAAACTCCTCTGCATATTGGAAGATCGAACCGTGACTAGCATTTGGATAGATGATGAGCTTACTATCTTTTATTTTCTCATGCATGTCATAAGAATTTTCCGTTGGAACCTGCATATCCTTATCCCCGTTGACGATTAAGGTTGGTTGGGTGATAAATTGAAGGTCGTCCTGCAAATCTTTCCCCCACCGTTTAATAGCTTTGAGTTGAGTTAAGAAACCAGGCACACTCATGTCTTTGTCCGCAAATTCCTTGGTTCGCATTCCCATTCGTCCGAGGACTTTCAAAGCTTCAATTTTCCCTTGTTCATCATGATTATAGAAGATATAGCGTTTAGGATCGATGCGCTCGAGTCCCGCTTTAAACATATAGTTAAAGGTTTTCCCTGTGACCTTATCGACCTCTTTTCCGCCTCGAGGTCCTGTTCCAGCCAAGATTAAACGATTGACTAGAGTAGGATTTATTCGGATGATTTCTTGGGCAATCATACCTCCCATAGAAAGGCCAAGAAGATTGATTTTATCGTAACCAAGCGCTTTCACAAAGTCAATTGTCTGCTCAGCCATTCCAGGAATCGTCGAAGCCACTTTTCCTTGACTAGCTCCAACTCCAGGAAGATCGACTACAATGACATGGTGCTTTTCAGCAATCAAGTCCAAGAGTTTAGGATCCCAGTTATCGAGAGTTGCTGCCAAATGAACCAGCATCAGAAGAGGTAGTTTTGATTTGCCTTTACTAAGTTCGCGATAAGCGATTTTGTTTCCGTCGACTGTGATGTATTGATTTTTTGCAGTAAGATATGACATTGTGTTTTCCTTTTTATTTCTTAAAGCTGAGGACTGTTTTTCCACGTGAGCGACCATTAGCTACCTTGTCTAAGGCGCTATTTACCTCTTCAAATGGGTAAACTGTATCGATAGATGGTTTGATTTCTAATTTACTAAAGAGGTCAGCTACCTCTTGTAATTGAGCACCATTACTTTCTACAAAGATAAAATGGTAGTGAACACCGTATTTGTCAGCCATCTTATCAAATTTGCGACCTGCTAAGCCAAGAATAATCTGTTTCCATTTTGGTAGATTCATGCGTTTGGCAAAGGCACCGTTTGGCATGGCACGAAGTGAAACAAGATGACCACCTTTTTTCATGATAGACATTTGTTTTTCAGTTTCAGTCCCACCAAGGGTATCGAGGACATAATCCACTTGGCTAACAGTTTTTGTATAATCCTCTGTTTTGTAATCGATAAAGCAATCAGCTCCTAGTTTCAAAACACGCTCAGCACTATCTCCAGCGCCATTGGTGATGACTGTTAAGCCTTTTGCTTTGGCAATCGGAATGGCCATGCCACCGACACCACCAGTCCCACCAGAAATAAAGATCGTTTTCCCAGCTTGAGCGCCCATGAGGTCAAGAGCCTGCATGATAGTCAAGGCAGTAAGAGGAACAGCAGCAGCTTCCTCGTCTGATAGATAGTCTGGAACCTTGGCTAAGGCTTGGCTATCAACAGCTAGGTATTCTGCAAAGGCGCCGATATGATCAAGTGGCAGACGGCCAAAGACACGGTCTCCTACCTGAAAGTTGTTAACTTTCTTGCCAATGCTTTCAACGATTCCAACCATTTCGTTACCTGCAGTTTGAGGAAGTTTGTAAGGAACAATCATCTTGACCTCGCCACGAGAGATCATGTTATCGAGAGGATTAACACCAGCTGCGGTGACTTTGAGCAAGACTTGTTTGTCTGTAACACTTGGTTTAGCGACTTCTGTGATGTTCAGTGTGATATTGTTTTTGTTATAAGTAGTGTGTTGTGCGGATTTCATATGTTATCTCTTTTCTTTTTAATATGATTTTATATACCTGTATCTGATACAAGTATATGTTGTTTCCAATAAAAACTGACTTGACTTGCTATCAAATCAGTTTCGGACTTGTTTGGCTTGTTTATATAGATTGTCAATGACATCTTCTAAAGTTTGATTTGATAATTCCTTCTCTAATTGAGATTCGGCACTAGCGAAAAGCGGTGAAACTGCTCCTTGGATATGTTTTCCAACAGGACAATCGGGATTACTATTTTGATGAACAGGAAATAAACTGATATGTTTGATTTCTTGAGTAGCATAGTAGATCTCTAGTAAAGTCATTTTCTTTGGAGACTTACTGAGTTGATAGCCTGTTTTTCCTTGTTGGGAATGAATCAAATCTGCGTTTTTCAATAAGGCAATCACCTTTCGAATGTAACTAGCGTTAGTCCCAACACTAATAGCTAGTGCTTGAGAACTTAATGTTTCCTTGCTTTCACTAATCATTGTTAAGATATGCAAAGCAACTGAGAATTTTGTATCCATCTGAACTCCTTTTTAATAAACATGTATCAGATACAAGAACAAGTATATCAAAAATTAAAAGAAAAGCAAGACTTTTGTTTTAATTTTTAAAAAATTTTAAGTGCAATCAGATTAGAGTTGTCTGAAAAGGGTGTTCACAAAATTATATCTTTACTATCCATTGGTAGAACAAAAGTAGAACAGATACGAAAAAAAGCCTTTAGAATAAGGCTTTTAGACACTAAATTATGCCCCCTACAGGGATCGAACCTGTGACCCACGGATTAAGAGTCCGCTGCTCTGCCAGCTGAGCTAAGGAGGCAAAGAAAAAAGCTGTATTGGTGCCGAAACTTCACGGTTTGTATTGAACCCGCGCAATTAAGCAGGTGGGCAACTCGCTCTAACTGAAGCTGTTTCCGTGTGAGACGGCCTACATGCTGTTAGAAGACTTTTGTTTCCCTAATAATACAAAAAATAGTCGGTCAACACTTAAGTGTGAAGTCGTACACCACAGCGTTTCTATGTTTATATGATACCACTTTTTCAAAAAAAATCAAGAGGAAAGTGCAATTTTTTGAAAAGGATTTCAGATTTTTCGCAAACGGTCGATAGCTTCCTTTCTTTGAGCCAAAGCCCGTTCATATTTACCAGTATCTTCTGCTTGGAAATAGTGATGATTACGAATTTTTTCTGGCAGATAGTCTTGCTTGACCCAATTTCCAGGATAGTTGTGTGGATAGAGATAGTCTTGGGCATTCCCCAGTTCCTTGCTTCCACTGTAGTGACCATCACGCAGGTGTCGTGGAATAGGCAAGTGCCCTGATGTTTTGAGATCTGCAAGCGCCTTGTCCATAGCTACATAGGCAGAGTTGGATTTTGGAGAAAGAGCCAAATCAATGACTACATTGGCAATGAGAATGCGGGCTTCTGGGAAACCAATCCTTTGTGCAGCATCCAGAGCAGTCACGGTGTGAATTTGGGCTTCAGGATTGGCCAAGCCGATATCTTCATAGGCGATAACGGTCAAGCGACGCGCGAGACTAGGCAGGTCCCCAGCCTCAATCAAGCGAGCTGCGTAGTGGAGACTGGCATCAACATCCGAGCCACGGATGGACTTTTGCAGGGCTGAGAGTACATCGTAGTGTCCGTCTCCATCCTTGTCCATAGTGATGTAGCTCCGCTGCAGGCTATTTTCCATGATGTCTAGAGTGATATGGCGGATGCCCTCGTCATTCTCAGGGGTAGAGAGAACAGCCAAGTCCAGTGAGTTGAAGGCAGAGCGCAGGTCTCCGTTTGTAGAGGTTGCGATGAAATCCAGCGCATCCTCATCTAGTTCTACTGGGAAATCAAAACCACGTTTAGGGTTATTTAGAGCTATCTGAAGAGCCTCTTTGACGTCTTGGTTAGACAGAGGTTCCAACTCAAAAATTTGAACGCGACTGCGAATGGCAGGAGTGACAGAAAAGAAAGGATTTTCAGTCGTAGCCCCAATCATGATGACCAGTCCACTTTCCAAGAGAGGCAAGAGGAAGTCTTGCTTGGTTTTATCTAGTCTATGAATTTCGTCAAGGAGTAGTACAAGTCCCCCTGAGAATTTAGCTTCTTCAGCGATTTCTTGCAGTCGCTTTTTACTATCAACTGTCGCATTGAAAGTTCGAAAGGCATACTTGGTAGTTCCAGCGATGGCTGAGGCAATACTGGTCTTGCCGATTCCCGGAGGCCCATAGAGAATCATGGAGGACAGGCGGTTGGCTTCCACCATGCGACGAATGATTTTCCCAGGTCCGACCAGATGCTCCTGACCGATGACCTGGTCTATGGTTTTTGGGCGCATGCGAAGCGCGAGATTGTCTGGCATAGCAGTCCTTTCTAGCGTGGATTTTAGTGTCATATTTTTTGAGTAGAATGACTCATCTACTATATCCATTCTAGCCTATTAGTTGTGATATTTCAATGGTTTTGTAATAATCAGGGTGTAAGATAGAATCTTTTTGACTATTCAATTTAATGAGGAGAGGTATCAGCATGAGAGAATGGATTTCCCTTAAAATTCAAAATATGATAGTTGAGCCCAAAGAGGTGGAATTGTTGATTTGTGAAATAAGATTGCTAAATGTCATTGTATGAACTATAATGAAAAGAGAGGTGATAAGGAATGGAAATGATGGAATTACCAAGTCAGGAAGTTTTGATTTTTACAAAACAAATTCGACATTGGATTCTTAGTGATCAAGTTATTTCAGGAAAAAGACAATTTCTCTTCCGTGAAGATACTCCAAAAGAGATTTTAGATTTGTACGAAAACATTAAACCTAAACTTGATTTTGCTTACCACGAAGTTCATTTTAATAATAATGGTTTGAAAAAATATAAAAAATAGAATAATTGATGTTTTTAAAGTAGTAAATCGTCTTCTTGTAATAACTGTTGAAAATCCTAATTTGAAAGACTTGAGAGTTAATCATACTCAATGAAAATCAAAGAGCAAACTAGGAAACTAGCTGCATGTTGCTCAAAACACTGTTTTGAGGTTGTAGATAAGACTGACGAAGTCAGTCACATATATACGGTAAGGCGACATTGACGTGGTTTGAATTTGATTTTCGAAGAGTATCAGTTTGTAAAGATTGGAGATAAAAAATATAGGGTCCGCAGTGTTCCTATGATTCATTCAACTCCGCCTCAGTCTGTCTTAAACCGAGATACATTTACAATTGACTATACAGATGATGAATTGCTCGATAAAGAAGCAGTATTTACTACTCAAGAAAAATAGGTATGCATAAATTGGTTTCCCTTAGAACCACATCTAGGATCTTTGATGGTATAAGAAAATAATAAGTATCACTCCTTTACAATACGTGTAGCACGTGTTATAATGGTGTTGTCAGGAGGTAAAAGCGCTATGCCTATGACACAAAAAGAGATGGTCAAACTTCTTACGGCCCATGGTTGGATAAAGACCAAAGGCGGTAAAGGCTCCCATATTAAAATGGAGAAGCAAGGGGAAAGACCTATCACAATCCCCCATGGTGAGCTGAATAAGTACACTGAAAGAGGGATAAGAAAGCAAGCTGGGTTGTAAAATTCAGCCCCTGCTTTTTGATATGGAGGTAGTGAAATGTTAGTGACATATCCAGCTTTATTTTATTATGATGATACAGATGGGGTAAAAGCGACTTATTTTGTCCATTTTCCAGATTTTGAATACTCCGCTACACAAGGCGAGGGGATTTCTGAGGCTTTGGCTATGGGTTCGGAGTGGTTAGGTATAACTGTTGCAGATTTGATAGAGAGTGATGGAGATTTGCCCCAGCCATCAGATATCAATAGCTTGTCTTTAATTGATAATTATCCTTTTAAAGATGATGAAGATTTCGTGTCAACCTATGACCTTGATAAATCGTTTATTTCTATGGTATCTGTTGATGTATCAGAGTACTTAGGAAGTCAAGAACCAATTAAAAAGACCTTGACCATACCAAGATGGGCAGATAAGTTGGGACGAGAAATGGGACTTAACTTTTCTCAGACTTTGACAGACGCTATTGCAGATAAGAAAATACAAGCATAAGATTAAGTGTGACATCGTGGGAATGGCCAATAAAAAAGCACATCTAATTGTGCTAGTTACTTGTCTATTGATCCTATAGATTTGCTAGCCCTTTCGAGGGCTTTTTATGTTGATTTTTAGGAGAAATGAAGAAATCAGACTGTTAAGAAAATCACTAATACCAAGGGTTTAAATGAGGTAATATGGTATAATTAGGACATAAAATAATTTTATGGTAAGATGGTAGTATCTATTTTAGCATAATTCCGAGCAATCGGGGCGATTAAAGAGTCGCATAGAAAGAGGACAAAATGGCAACATACGGATTTTTAGATGTTTTAGAGGAAGAGTTGGAGCAGAATTTTCCCTTTGATTTTGAGATTAGCTGGGACAAGCGTAACCACGCAGTTGAAGTGAGTTTTCTATTGGAAGCGCAAAACGCTGCAGGTGTAGAGATGGTGGACGAGGACGGAGAGGTTTCGTCAGACGATATCCTCTTTGAGGAAGCAGTCCTTTTCTACAATTCTGCCAAGTCAACAGTCAATGCAGAAGATTATCTGACTGTTATCCCTTATCTGCCTAAAAAAGGATTTTCTCGTGAATTTTTAGCTTATTTTGCGCTATTCCTTAAAGATACTGCCGAGGTTGGATTAGATGCTCTCATGGACTTTTTGGAAGACCCAGAAGCAGAAGAATTTGTCATGGAATGGAACCAAGAAGTCTTTGAAGAAGGAAAAGTTGGATTGGAAGAGGGAGAGTTTTATCCTTATCCAAGATACTAGGAGTTGGATGGAGATTTTATGAAGAAAATTGGGATTTATTTGGTTTATGTGCTAGCTGTTGTCTTTATTATGCTGGCTTGTGCTTGTGGAACAATCGCATTTGCAGAGTTGGGGTATTCCACAGTTTTAGTCTTTACTTTTGGTTATGCCTTCGCTCTTCTAAGCATGTATTTAATCTTTATTCTTCATGAGCTGGGACATGCTTTTTGTGGCTACTTGACAGGCTATCGGCTGGTGGCTTTTGGATTAGGACATTTTATTTTGACCAAAAAGTCAGGCAGGTTTCATCTTAGTAGAACAGCCATTCTGAAAAATGTTGGTGCTCAATACATTGGTTTAAAAGAGGATGAAAGCGATCAAAGAATCATCCTGATGCTTTCAGGAGGCTTGATGGTTCATCTCAGCTTGATGTTATTGGCGATATTGTTTGGATTTTTGACAAGAAGCTGGTATTTTGCAGGGACTTGGATTTTTCTTAATTTGTCTTTCTTCCTAAATAACATTTTGCCAGTCGGCATCACCGATGGCGCAAAAATTTGGGAATTGCTACAATACCCTAAAAATACGAAATACGCCTACCTGATGTTGAGGCATTCTGCCCAGACCTTGCTAGCTCCTCAAGAATATGATTTAAAAGACTTTATCATGCCTGTTGATGAGGATGTGAGAGGGAGTTTTGCAGAAAGTGTTCGGACTCTTCAGGGATTGGTATTCATATTGGATGATAATATAGAACTTGCAAAGCAACAGTTGCAGTCTGTGCTAGAGAAAACAGATAATCCAATGTCTAAAACTATTTCTCAATTATACCTTCTTCAAGTTGCTCTGATGGAAGGAGATAATAAGAAAGCGGAAGAATATGCAAGTATTCGAGGGGTCAAATCCTTTTTATCTCTAAAAACAGCAGATATGCAGGTCATTCAAGCTTGGTATCAATTAAAGGTGAAGAAAGATGTAGTTCAAACTCACAAGGCTATTAAGATTGCTAGACATAAAATGAATAGCAGTCGGATGTTACGGGATGAGAAAAGCTATTATCAAAACTGGTTAGCCAAGCTGGAAAAGGAATTAACCGAAGGAGTCTAACATGGAAATAGAGATTTCTGATTTCACAGGCTGTAAGATTGCTTTGTTTTGTGGGGATAAGCTTTTGACTATCTTACGCGATGATAAGGCAAGCATTCCCTGGCCCAATATGTGGGAACTGCCCGGCGGTGGAAAGAGTGTCAGGGAAAATCTGATATAGTTTTGCATTAAAAGAATATCCTTCCAAGGTTGTTCTTTTAATTTTGTCCCAAAATAGTTGATTTTGTCCCAAAAATATAGTATTATTTCTGTAAGGAGGAATGAATCATGAAAAAATCAGATGTTCTTGATTTAATAAAGTATCATTATGAGGGCAGAGAGACAGAATTTAGAAATCAATCCATAGCAATTGCTCGGAACTTCAATAAACATGGTGATACTCAATTAGCACAATATATTATGGGGTTAATGTCTCAAAGTGATAGATTCATGCCACAAATAGAAAATCCTAGTGAGTATTTGACTCCTGCTAAACTAGATATTGGACCTCTCCCATTGCCTCTTTCAATTATGAATGATTTAAAAGGAATAATAAACGCTGTCAATCATCATATTGGAATAAATAAATTTTTATTTGTGGGATCTCCAGGTACTGGAAAAACTGAAAGTGTAAAGCAGGTGGCTAGACTTATTGACAAGGAATTACTTGTAGTAGATTTCAGTCACTTAGTAGATAGTAAGCTAGGGCAAACAGTCAAAAACTTAGTAACTCTTTTTAATGAAGTCAATAATCTTCCTTTCAAGCAAAATTATATCATCCTATTTGATGAAATTGATTCCATAGTGTTGGATAGGGTTAATCAGAATGATTTAAGAGAAATGGGACGAGTGACTTCTGCCTTTTTAAAGGAGTTGGATAGGCTGTCACCAGAAATTGTATTAATTGCAACAACAAATCTTTTTGAAAATCTTGATAAAGCAGTAACGAGAAGATTCGATGCCATAATTGACTTTGACCGTTATACTGATGAAGATAAAGTAGAAGTAGCTACTATTATTTTAAATGAGTTATTAAAGCAATTTAAGAATGTAGCTAGAGATTTAAAATTATTTAAAAAAATTATCAATAGTGCCAATGTAATACCGAATCCTGGTGATTTGAGAAACTCAATAAGAACGTCATTGGCATTTAGTGATCCATCAGATCCGCATGATTATCAAAAACGCCTGCTAAGAAGTTTGCATAATGGTAGAAATTTATCTATTTCTAAATTATCGAAGCTAGGTTTTACTGTTAGAGAAATTGAGATTTTGACAGGTGTTTCTAAGAGTAGTGTATCACGAGAGTTAAGCGAGGATTAAAATGAATACATTATTGACATTACGAGGTAAAAGTTTTACACCAAAGTCAGCAAAGGGGAGGGGACCGATAACGATTCCCGCAGATTCTATTGTTACGCTAAACCATTTAAATGAACTTTATACATCCCTTGAACGATTAAAAGAATATTGGTCTAATAACACAATCATTGATGGAGTACTTGTTAGTGTATATTATAATCGTGTCCTAGCTAAGAGCAATCGTATCGATGGTTTTTTTAATGTGGGTGGCGGAAATGCAATTCCAAATGAAACGATTGTGGGTGCAAAATTTAGTAATGATAAGAGTAGGCATATTATTACACACTACATTTCAAAGGAAGTGTTAGATAAGACAATTGAGCATACTAAAAAAGTTATAACAATATTCAAAGATTATTTTGCTAGTGCTCCCATGACGAGTATGGTGTTCTCCGACTCTTCAAAATTTAATCAAATTGATTATTCTAAGTATGGTATGTCGAAATCAAAATTCAAACAATACTTAAGAGACGCTTGTTTTGTCAAAGGATTTGGTGTTGAACAGGCAGAAATGTCTACTGTACGTAATTCTATTGTAACAATCTACGATGTAAAAACTAATCCCTTAACATTACTTAAACAACTTGATATTGATGTTTCAGAAGCTAACATCATGGACCAGACCACTGTTTTACTTGACGAAAAAAATATTGAGTTACTACTGCTAAAAGCACCTTATTTAGTATCAATGATAGTAGAAGATTTTTCTACCCTGTCACCAGAGAATTTTTATAATGATGAGAACACTTTTTATAATAATCTCCCTTTTCCAACTAATGAACCTATTATTGGTGTCATCGATACGTTGTTTGATGATAGAGTTTATTTCAATGAGTGGGTAGAGTATCATGATTTGATTTCACCAGATATTAGCAAAGGAAGTCAAGACTATAAGCACGGTACAGCAGTCTCCTCGTTAATAGTAGATGGAGCTAGTTTGAATCCAAAACTAGATGACGGATGTGGAAGATTTAGAGTCAGACATTTTGGGATATCTTTACAGAGTGGTTTCAACTCCTTCACAATTATCAAACAGATTAGAGAGATTGTGTTTCAAAACACTGATATTAAGGTTTGGAACCTTTCGCTTGGATCAAATGATGAAATTAGGGAAAACTTTATTTCTGTAGAGGGTTCGTTGTTAGATGAGATTCAATTTGATAACGATGTAATTTTTATTATTGCAGGCACTAATGGAATAGCCCCTGATGGACAACGAAAAAAGATTGGAGCACCAGCAGATTCACTCAATTCAATTATTGTAAATTCTGTTGATTTTAGCAATCAAGTCGTTTCTTATTCACGCGAAGGAGTTGTCCTGTCTTTCTTTATCAAACCTGATGTTTCATACTATGGCGGAGGAAACGGAGACTTCATAAATGTTTGTGAACCACTAGGGCTGGCTCGAGTAGCTGGGACTAGTTTTGCGGCTCCATTTATTGCTAGAAAAATGGCTTACCTCATTCATATTATGGGATTAAGTCGTGAAGAAGCAAAGGCTTTATTAATTGATTCAGCGATACCATGGAATGATAAAAAAACATTCGCAGACATTTCTTTACTTGGATATGGGATTGTGCCAATCAAAATAGAAGATATTTTGTCTACACCTGATGATGAAATTAAATTTATAGTCTCAGATGTTTCTAGAGCATATGAAACTTATAATTATGATTTCCCAGTTCCAATTTCTAAAGAACAATATCCATATGTAGTAAAGGCCACTATGTGCTATTTCCCAAAGTGTTCTAGAAATCAAGGAGTTGACTATACTAATACAGAAATGCAACTTAGTTTGGGAGTTTTAGATAAGAAAGGCATCAAAACAATTAATAACGACAATCAATATTCTGAAAATGCACCAGGATATGTGAGAGAAAAGTCGGCACGAAATATTTTTAGGAAATGGGATAATGTCAAACATTTAGGAGAAAAATTTTCTTCTCGTAAAAAAGCTAAGCCGATTCTGAATCCTTCTAATCCTCAATGGGGAATGAGTGTAAAAACAATTGAACGGTTAAAAATTGGTGATGGTTATGGTATTCGTTTTGGAGTAGTTGTTACTCTAAGGGAGTTGAATGGTGTCAATAGAATCGAAGATTTTATTCAACAAGCCGAATTACGAGGTTGGCTTGTTAACAGGTTACAAGTTGAAGCACAAGTTGAGCTGTATAATAGCTTAAATGAAGAAATTAAATTTGAATAATAAAATATTTTAGGAGGCAAAATATGCAAAAACTAATGACAATAAAAGATTATATTAGCTTAGATATCAATCAGCTAAAAGAGATTACTTTGAGATATGGAATCATACTTGTTGTCTGTATATTAGCAATAATTATTGTTGGATTTTTGGTTGATAATTATAAAAAAGACTCCTACATTGTAAAAAATATAATTACAGGACACTAGATCAGGAAATCGGTGGAGGAGAAGAATACTACTATAGATATTGGGTATGGCAACGAAATAAAAAGAAATACCTTATATCTGTTCTTAGAGATGACTTAGGAATTATAAGAGTATACAGTAGAAAAGCCTTACAGAAAAAATGGAATAAGAAAACTTTAATTCCATTTTTAAGAGAAGTTTATGGTAATGCTAAGTAAATAAAATATGTCGTATACTTGACATAAGAGAGTGGATGCGAAAGTGATGAAAGTCCTTTTGAGTGCGTGGCGTGTGAAGTTTATGAAGAACTAGGCATTCATCTGACTGAGGATTGTCTGCTTTGGAGTAAGGTTTATCCAAGTATGCTTCTTGCGGATAAACAATCTGTATTTTTAGTCGGTCTGTTGACACAGGCCCAGTTTGACAGTATCGTATTTGGATATGAAAGACAGGGCTATCAGTTGATGAATGTCGAGGAATTTCTTAGCTCCAGTCAAGTTGTACCTCGGTTGCAGGATAGAGTGAGAGATTATATGGAAGAAGTTTGATAAATGGCGAAGCGTAGCAAAAATATCAATATGTTTCTCATGGATAGTGAAGTGACCGGAAAAATCAAATGTACTTTGTCAAATTGGACGGGAGTGATTTACAAAATATCTCGTATTCAGTTGGGAGATTTGAAGTCGCGTGATGAAATGAAACAAAGTGGTATTTATTTCTTATTTGGTCGAGATGAAGATAAACAGAAAGATGTGACCTATATTGGTCAGGCGACAACTCGGAAAAATGGTGAAGGGGTATTGTTGCGAATTCAAGAGCATACCCGTGATACTCATGCAGATTATTTTAATGATGTCATCATTCTAACAACTCAAAATAATTCTTTCGGTCCAACAGAAATTAGCTATCTGGAAAATAAATTTACTCAACTTGCTAAAGAAGCTGGTCGCTACATTGTGAAAAATGGGAATGATCCAAATCCTGGTAATGTGACTGAGGAAAAGGAATCTGAACTGGATGAAATTGTTGAAAATACGCTAATGATTATTGGAACTTTAGGTTATCGTGTTTTTGTTCCAATGACAACGAAAGTTAGTCAAGATTTGACTGATAATCATTCAACTTATCTTTATTTAAAGCGTAAAACTAAGAAATCTAACAAAATAATAGAAGCAACTTGTGAACGGACAACTGAAGGTTTTGTTGTTTTAGAAGGAAGTCAAGTAGAAATAAAGGATTCTCCATACCTTCCAGCAAGTTTAAAAGAAATGCGTCAGAATTTAATAGCTTCTCGGGTCATTCAAGATGGAGTTCACAAGGCTATGAAGATTGCTAGACAGAAAATGAATAGCAGCCGGATGTTACGGGATGAGAAAATCTATTATCAAAACTGGTTAGCCGAGCTGGAAAAGGAAATGTCAGAAGGAACTGAAGATGAAACTAGAGATTTCTGATTTCACAGGCTGTAAGATTGCTTTGTTTTGTGGGGATAGGCTCTTGACGATCTTACGCGATGATAAGGCAAGCATTCCCTGGCCTAATATGTGGGAACTGCCCGGCGGTGGGCGAGAGGAGGATGAAAGTCCTTTTGAGTGCGTGGCGCGTGAAGTTTATGAAGAACTGGGAATTCATCTGACTGAGGATTGTCTGCTTTGGAGCAAGGTTTACCCAAGTATGCTTTTTGCGGATAAACAATCTGTATTTCTAGTCGGCAAGTTAACGCAAGAACAGTTTGACCAGATTGTATTTGGAGATGAAGGACAGGGCTATCAGTTAATGAATGTCGAGGAATTTCTTAGCTCCAGTCAAGTTGTACCTCAGTTGCAGGATAGAGTGAGGGATTATTTGGAGGAAAGTTTATGATAAGACTTGAACGAGCAGGAGCAGAGGATTTGGAGATCATCATTGCGATTCAAAGAGCTAGCTTTAAGGCTGTTTATGACAAATACCAAGATGAATACGATCCTTATCTGGAGGATCGTGAACGAATCAAGTGGAAATTGGTCGAGCGTCCCAATAGCTATTACTACTTTGTGAAAGAAAACGAAGATAAAATCGGATTTCTTCGAATTCAGACCAATGACGAGTTAACGAAAGCTTGGTTAGGAACGGCAGCGATTTTGCCCCAGTATCAAGGAAAAGGGTATGGTTCTGAGGGATTGCGCTTGCTAGAAGAGGAATTTCCAACCGTTAGACAGTGGGATTTGTGTACGGTATTACAGGATGAAGGTATGGTTGCTTTCTATGAGAAGAACGGCTACCATCAAACCCATATTGGACCTGAAAAAGAAGGCATGGATATGGTATACATGAAAAAATGCATAGAGAAATAGAAAGGATGGTTCGGTTACATTTCTAAACTGAACTCGCCCTAAACACCGTGCCAAAAAGATAAACTTCTCTTAGACACAAGCGTCTTCAGAGAATTTCCTATTTTGGTTTTGTGTTTTACGGGCTTGGTATCTTATTTATGGAAACATGGCAAGAGTTAAAAGTTACAGTGAAGCGTGAGGGGGAGGAGTTAGTTTCCAATCTCTTGATTGAGCTAGGAGCGCAAGGTGTTGCGATTGAAGACAGTATGGACTATGTGGGAAATGTGGATCGTTTCGGCGAGATTTTCCCAGAGGTCGAGCAACAGGAAGAAATTGTAGTGACGGCCTACTACCCTGATACGATTGATGTAGCAACGGTTGAGGCAGATTTGCAGGCCCGTCTCGCGGAACTAACTGATTTTATGGATTTAGGTGAGATCAAGATGGGGACGACTGCCTTGGCTGAGGAAGACTGGGCAGACAACTGGAAGAAATATTATGAACCAGCTCGTATTACTCATGATTTGACCATCGTGCCGTCGTGGACGGACTACGAGGCGACTGCTGGGGAAAAGATTATCAAGCTGGATCCTGGTATGGCTTTTGGAACTGGGACGCATCCAACCACTAAGATGAGCCTCTTTGCCTTGGAGCAGGTCCTTCGTGGTGGCGAAACGGTGCTAGATGTGGGTACTGGCTCAGGCGTCCTCTCCATTGCTAGCTCGCTACTTGGTGCCAAGGAAATCTTTGCCTACGATCTGGATGATGTAGCAGTTCGAGTTGCTCAGGAAAATATTGAGCTCAACCCTGGTATGGAAAATATCCATGTTGCTGCTGGAGACTTGCTTAAGGGAGTTGAGATTGAGGCAGATGTGATTGTGGCTAATATCTTGGCGGATATCCTCATTCATCTGACGGATGATGCTTATCGCTTGGTCAAGGATGAAGGCTACCTCATCATGAGTGGCATTATCAAGGATAAGTGGGACATGGTGCGCGAGTCGGCTGAGTCAGCTGGATTTTTCCTCGAAACTCACATGGTTCAAGGGGAATGGAATGCCTGTGTCTTTAAGAAAACCAAGGATATTTCCGGTGTGATTGGAGGCTAGCATGCAGCAGTATTTTGTCAAGGGGAGTGCAGTCTCTCCTGTCACCATCGAGGACAAGGAAACCAGCAAGCATATGTTTCAGGTTATGCGCTTGAAAGAAGATGATGAGGTTACTTTGGTCTTTGATGATGGAATTAAGCGCTTGGCGCGTGTGCTGGATGTGGAAGCCCGTCAGTTTGAGTTGGTTCAAGAATTAACTGACAATGTGGAATTACCAATCCAAGTGACTATCGCATCTGGATTTCCAAAGGGAGACAAGCTCGAGTTCATCACTCAAAAAGTAACCGAACTGGGTGCCAGCCAGATTTGGGCTTTCCCTGCCGATTGGTCCGTTGCTAAGTGGGATGGCAAAAAATTGGGTAAAAAGGTTGAAAAACTAGAAAAAATCGCCCTTGGAGCAGCAGAACAAAGTAAGCGTAATGTTGTTCCAAGTATCAAGCTTTTCGAGAAAAAATCAGACTTTCTAGCCCAACTTGACCAGTTTGACTCTATCGTAGTAGCTTATGAAGAGTCGGCCAAAGAAGGAGAAGCCGCTGCGCTCTTACAAGCGGTCTCTGGTCTTGAAACAGGAGCCAAACTGCTCTTTATCTTTGGTCCAGAAGGTGGTCTGTCACCAGCGGAAATCGAAAGTTTTGAAGCTAAGGGAGCCGTCATGGCAGGACTTGGTCCTCGCATTTTACGAGCAGAAACAGCACCCCTTTATGCCTTATCAGCCCTTAGTGTTTTATTAGAATTAGAGAAATAAGAGGAAGAAAATGGAACAAAAACACCGTTCAGAATTTCCAGAGAAGGAACTTTGGGATTTAACAGCCCTATACCAAGATCGTGAAGATTTCTTGCGTGCGATCGAGAAGGCTCGAGAAGACATCAATCAATTTAGCCGTGATCATAAGGGTAATCTTCATACTTTTGAGGATTTTGAAAAAGCCTTTGCGGAATTGGAACAAATCTACATTCAGATGAGCCATATTGGAAACTATGGCTTTATGCCGCAAACGACAGACTATAGCAATGACGAATTTGCCAATATCGCCCAAGCTGGGATGGAATTTGAAACAGATGCCAGTGTAGCCTTGACCTTTTTTGACGATGCCTTGGTGGAAGCTGATGAGGAAGTCTTAGACCGTTTGGGTAAATTGCCACATTTAACAGCGGCCATTCGTCAGGCCAAAATCAAAAAAGCCCACTATTTAGGGGCTGATGTGGAGAAGGCCTTGACCAATCTCGGTGAAGTTTTCTACAGTCCACAGGATATTTACACTAAGATGCGAGCTGGGGATTTTGAAATGGCTGACTTTGAAGCTCATGGCAAGACCTACAAAAATAGCTTTGTGACCTATGAAAATTTCTACCAAAATCATGAGGACGCTGAGGTTCGTGAGAGATCCTTCCGTTCCTTCTCAGAGGGACTTCGTAAGCACCAAAATACGGCTGCTGCAGCCTATCTAGCCCAAGTCAAATCTGAAAAACTCTTGGCAGATATGAAGGGCTACGACTCAGTCTTTGACTATCTTCTGGCTGAGCAAGAAGTGGACCGTGCTATGTTTGACCGCCAAATTGATCTGATTATGAAAGATTTTGCCCCAGTTGCACAGAGATACCTCAAGCATGTTGCCAAGGTTAATGGTCTTGAAAAGATGACCTTTGCCGACTGGAAATTGGACTTGGACAGCGCCCTTAATCCTCAAGTGACTATTGACGATGCCTATGATTTGGTCATGAAGTCAGTAGAACCTTTGGGGCAAGAATATTGTCAGGAAGTTGCTCGCTATCAAGAAGAGCGCTGGGTGGACTTTGCTGCCAATAGTGGCAAGGATTCTGGTGGCTATGCAGCGGACCCATATCGCGTGCATCCTTATGTTCTCATGAGCTGGACAGGCCGTTTGAGCGATGTCTATACCTTGATTCATGAAATCGGGCATTCTGGTCAATTCATCTTTTCAGATAATCATCAAAGCTACTTTAATGCCCACATGTCTACCTACTATGTTGAAGCACCGTCAACCTTCAATGAATTGCTACTCAGTGACTACTTGGAGCACCAATCTGACGATCCACGTCAAAAACGCTTCGCTTTGGCTCACCGCTTGACAGACACCTACTTCCATAACTTTATTACCCACCTCTTGGAAGCAGCCTTCCAGCGTAAGGTGTATACATTGATTGAAGAAGGGGAGACCTTTGGAGCAAGCAAACTCAACAGTATTATGAAGGAAGTCTTGACGGATTTCTGGGGAGATGCCATTGAAATTGACGACGATGCGGCTTTGACTTGGATGCGTCAAGCTCACTACTATATGGGCTTGTATAGTTACACCTACTCAGCAGGACTAGTCATCTCGACTGCGGGTTACCTTCATCTAAAGAATTCAGAAACTGGAGCTGAGGACTGGCTCAATCTTCTCAAATCAGGTGGTAGCAAGACACCGCTTGAGTCAGCTATGATTATCGGTGCTGATATTTCAACAGACAAACCACTCCGTGATACCATCCAGTTCTTATCAGATACAGTTGATCAGATCATCGCCTACAGCGCCCAGTTGGGAGAGTAAATTAAAAGAGTCTGGGACAAAAGTCTAACCTTAAATATAAAAAGCGAACAAAACGAGTTATCTGAAACTCAGAATTCTGTCTTGTTCGCTTTTTTTCTAATCTATCGATTTTAAAAATTTATAATAAAGAATTCCTAAAATCAAAATTTTTTGTCCTGGCCCCTTAAATTATCCCCAAAAGCTATCTTCTTCAGCTTGATCTGAAGAGAAGAGCCAAACTTCTTTGATTTTTCCGTCTTCAATACGGAAGAGGTCAATCCCGTTCATATTGAGTTCAGTACCATCAGCCCGTGTTCCAAGAAAAGTAACATTAGCTGCGATTAAATCCTTATTGTCAGAAACCCAATTTGTTATCACCTTAAAGGTTCCATTAGTTTTCTCAGCAAATGTAGCCAGGTGAGTTCCTAGCTTATCCTTACCAACAACTGAACCAGATATACTATGAGTACCAGGTTGATGCCAGACAATATCGTCTGCCATCGTTTCAAAGACACCAGGAAAGTCACCAGCAATTAAAGCTTGGTTATAAGCGTTGAAAATTTCTAAGTTTGTTGACATATCTATTCTCCATTTCTTTTTTATGATATAATTGTAACAGTTACAAACAAAAAAACAAGTAGACACTTTTTCAATAGCTAGTATCAAAAGTGGTACTTTTATTGATACTAAAAGATAAATTTTTTTAAAAAAATAGAAAGAAGATATTTTATGACAAATAAAGTGAGTGAGTATGGTATTTGTCCATTTGCGACAACGCAGAGGGTTTTAACGGGGAAATGGGCACTGGTAATCATTTATCAGTTGAGTACGGGTACCAAACGATTTAAAGAATTGCAGAGATTATTGCCTGGGATTACTCAAACTATTTTGACCCGTCATCTCCGTCAATTAGAAAAGGATAAGATTGTTCAACGAAAGGTCTATGCCGAAGTTCCACCACGAGTTGAGTACAGCTTAACCGAAATGGGGCAGGAATTCAGAGTTGTTTTAGATGCTGTCGAGAAATGGGGTCTAGATTATATCAAGTTGCTAAGTGCTAGTGAGATAAGCAACTGATAAGTCCTATAGAGGAAATGTATTTTCTGTTTAATTCCTTAATTAAAAGATAGTGAGGCAAACCAGTATATTTCCAAACAATTTTCTTGAAACCCTTTCCCTCTTTTGATAGACTAGTATCTAGTTTTTGAAAAAAGGAGAAAGAAAATGAAAAAATTTGTTGCTGAGTTAATCGGTACTTTTATGCTTGTGTTCATCGGAACAGGAGCTGTTGTTTTTGGAAATGGTCTTGATGGTCTAGGTCACCTTGGAATCGCCTTTGCCTTTGGTTTAGCCATCGTGGTTGCAGCCTACTCAATCGGAACTGTTTCAGGTGCTCACTTGAACCCAGCTGTTTCAATCGCTATGTTTGTAAACAAACGATTGTCATTTTCAGAGCTTGTAAACTACATCCTTGGACAAGTAGTTGGAGCTTTCTTAGCATCTGCTTCTGTCTTCTTCCTCTTGGCTAACTCAGGCATGTCAACTGCTAGCCTTGGTGAAAATGCCTTGGCAAACGGAGTCACTGTCTTTGGTGGATTCTTGTTTGAAGTCATCGCAACTTTCTTGTTTGTCTTGGTTATCATGACTGTGACATCAGAAAGCAAAGGCAATGGCGCGATTGCTGGTTTGGTAATCGGTTTATCCTTGATGGCGATGATTCTTATGGGATTGAACATTACTGGGCTTTCAGTAAACCCAGCTCGTAGTTTGGCACCAGCTGTCTTGGTAGGTGGCGCAGCCCTTCAACAAGTGTGGATTTTCATCCTTGCCCCAATCGTTGGTGGAGTTCTTGCAGCTCTCGTTGCAAAAAACTTCCTTGGAACAGAAGAATAATTGATACTCAAAAAGCCTTGCTCCTCATCTTGAGGAACAGGGCTTTTTCGTATGATAATCTTCGAAAATCTCTTCAAACCACGTCAGATTCATTTACAACCTCAAAGCAGTGCTTTGAGCAAGCTGCGGCTAGCTTCCTAGTTTGCTTTTTGATTTTCATTGAGTATGAGTTTAACGGTTGTCAATTTTCTCTGGATAAAGGTCGTGTTGGAAGAGGCGTTGTTCTGCCAAGCTTTCATACTTAGTTCCTGGCTTACCGTAGTTGTAGTAGGGGTCGATTGAGATGCCACCGCGCGGAGTGAATTTTCCCCAGACCTCTAAATAGCGAGGGTCTAGCAAGTTGACCAAGTCTTTCCCGATGGTATTGATACAGTTTTCGTGGAAATCTCCGTGGTTTCGGTAGCTAAAGAGGTAGAGTTTGAGGGATTTTGACTCAACACAGAGCTTGTCAGGAATGTAGGAAATATAAATAGTCGCAAAGTCTGGCTGAGCAGTGATTGGGCAAAGTGAGGTAAATTCAGGACAGTTAAATTTGATGAAATAGTCATTTTCCACATGACGATTGTCAAAGGATTCCAGGACTTCTGGTTGATATTCGAAAATGTAGTTGGTTTCTTTGTTACCCAGTAGGCTGAGGTTTTTCATTTCTTCTTGTTGTGACATGATTTTTTCTTTCTAATTTTAAACACCACGTTGGTTATCGTAGAGGAGGGTATGAAGTTGAGGAAGGACGCGGACATTGCCCCAGCTATCGTCAGTAGCGATGCGTTCCCAGAGTTCTTTGAGGCGGTCCAGTTGGTCTTGGACAATATTGCCTGTGGCCTTGGGCTCAGGATTTCCAGCCGATAAGAAGAGGACATCTGGTTGGTAGCGTTCTTGAATCCCTTTGGCAAAGGCCAAATCTGCATCGTCAAAGACAGGAATTTTAAAGGTGACCTTGTCTGGATCCAGTTGGGAAACGATAAAGTCCAAGGTCTCAAAGTTGACTTCCATCTTTGACGAAGGAGGTTTGGGACTCAGAGTGACCTGGTCGATGTCTTTCAACCAATTTTGCCATCGGGAGCCTTGGGTTTCAACAGCCAGAGTGACACCACGTTCCTTGAGTTTAGTGACGAGTTCAGCCATGTTGGCTGCTAGGATAGCAGGATTTCCCCCAGATAGGGTTACATAGTCGTAGCTCCCCAATTTATCCAAGGCAGCAATGACTTCGTCAGCTGTCATACGAGTTGGCTTTTCAGAGCCATCCCAGGTAAAGGCAGAATCGCACCAGTCGCAATGGTAGTCGCAACCAGCAGTGCGGACAAACATGGTTTTCTGCCCGATAGCACGGCCTTCGCCTTGAAAGGTTGGGCCAAAAATTTCCAAAACTGGTAGTTTGAGGACACGTTCCCTAGTCATCTAACCACTCCCGTCTAAACTCCGCAAAGGCAGTCGGAGTCTCATAGAGGCGAACGTATTCCAAACGGAGACCACGTTCGTCTGGCAACTCTTGGTTCATGGTTTGGAAAATCCAGTAAACCATATTTTCAGCAGTCGTGTTCATATAGGGCAGGGTTTCATTGAGATAGCGATGATCCAAGTGGGGCTCTAAGTAGTTCTTGTAGATGGCTTTGATGTCTCCGAAATCGTAGGTCATGCCACGTTCATCTAAAAATCCACTGACAGCAATCTGCAGATGATAGGTGTGACCATGAAGGGATTTGCATTTTCCCTCATAGTGAAAGAGGTGGTGGGCAGCATCAAAGGTAAATTCTTTTGATACCAAGGTTCTGTGAGGATTGTAGACAAGAGACTCCCCAGTTTCCTGTTTGATTTCTTTGGGTGCAAAAAACATTAGGCTTCTCCTTTCTGTGAGAGATAAACATCTAGGCCATGTTGACGTAGGTGGCAGGCTGGACAATCTCCGCAGCCACTCCCGATAATTCCGTTGTAGCAGGTTAAGGTCTTTTCACGAACATAGTCAAAGGCACCGAGTTTGTCAGCTAATTCCCAAGTTTCAGCCTTGTCCAGCCACATGAGAGGTGTTTGGATAACAAAGTCGTAATCCATGGCAAGGTTGAGGGTAACATTAAGGGATTTGACAAAGACATCTCGACAATCAGGGTAGCCTGAAAAATCTGTCTCGCAGACACCTGTCACGATGTCTGTAATGCCCCGTTGCTTGGCAAGAACTGCCGCAAAGGATAGAAAGAGGTGGTTGCGACCGTCAACGAAGGTATTGGGAACCTCTCCCTCTTTTTGCTCAATCTCCATATCAGAGGTCAAGGCATTTTCAGTGATTTGTCCCAGCAGAGACATATCTAAGATGTGATGACGAATTCCTTGTTCCTCAGCGATTTCTTGGGCAACTTGAATTTCAAGATGATGGCGTTGGCCGTAGGCAAAGGTAACGGCTTCAACAGTTTCATAGTGTTCTTTAGCCCAAAAGAGGCAGGTTGTAGAATCTTGACCGCCACTAAAGACGACCAAGGCTGATTGACGTTTCATAGTACTCCTTCCAAAATGGGAAATGTTCAGAGCACGCAAAAAGCTCCCATGAGGGAGCTAAAAAATACCAAGTCAAGGTTTTTTTTAGCGATGGCGTGTCCCAAACATCGTAATATTCTACTTACAGTCTAGCATATTTTTTGAAAAATGGCAAAGGCCAAGAAAAAAGAGACCAAAGAAAGTACTTGGTCTCTAATGTGATTAGCTCAATTCAGCAACGATAGCCTTGATTTGGTCTGCTGTGTGAACACCAGCAACTTGTTTCACTACTTGGCCGTCTTTTTTGAAGAGAAGAGTTGGGATAGACATGATTCCAAAAGCACGAGCTGTGTTTGGATTTTCATCAACGTCCATTTTAACGATTTTCAAGACATCTTCTGAAAGTTCTTCAGACAATTTGTCCAAGATTGGGCCTTGCATACGACATGGACCACACCAAGTTGCCCAGAAGTCTACCAAGACCAAACCGTCTTTTGTTTCTTGTTCGAATGTTGCATCTGTAATTGCTTTTGCCATTGTATTTCTCCTTTTTTAGTTATATTGGCTTAAATCTTGTTTCATGAGATAGAAGAAGACATCTCCGTAAGTCCCATGGTAGTCCAAATCATGGCCCTTATAAGTCAATTTTTGGACAGGGTAGTAGTCTGCGACGCCGATAAGGCAAGCTTGTTGCGAACGATCAAAGTCTTCATAAGACTCGAAAGTCACAGTTCTTTCGTTCTTGCTGGCATCTAAATAGGTGATTTCAATCATGTTAAAAACTCCTTTATTTAATGATGACTTTATTTTACTCCTTGTAAAAGAGAATGTCAAGAAAAATGATTGCGCACGCAACTTTTTTAAAAAAATCATCTTAAATCAAGAAATCCAAACCAGTTTCCAAGCTTGCTTCGACAGCCTTTTGTAGAGAGGCCAGTGTTTTTTGCCCATCACTTGTCAGGCAGATAAAACTAGAGCGTCTATCTTGATGGCAACACATGCGACTGAGTAGACCGCAATTTTTAGCTTCCAAGCGAGCTACCATCCGAGAAACAGCGCTCGGGCTCAGATGAAGTTTGTCTGGCAGGTCAATCTGGCGTAGAGATTTTTCTTGAGCCAAGTCCAGATAGTAGAGCAGGTAAAACTCTTTCAAGGTCAGGCTTTGCTCACTCTGCTGGGCAATGGTCTCTTCCAAGAGACTTTCAATTTCTTTCTGACGCCGATTGAAGTCAAACCATTTTTCCAAATAGGTCATAGTATCTCCTTTCTTTTTAGAGTTGTAAATAGAGGAAAGTTCATTCACGGACAATCTCTGCATCACAAGATGATTGCGCATGCAATAATTATACTACTTTTCAAGAATGCTGGCAAGCTCTGTTTTTTAGTGGTTTTATTTTTTACTGTTCATATTTTTGGTAAAAATCAACTTTTACTTGGATGAAGGTTTTGGCTTCACGTAGGAGTTGAAGAAGGGTGGCGCGGGTTTCAAATTCTTCTCTTGTCTTGGGTAGACTGCGGTTACGGAAGACTTCCAGATAACGTTCAATTTCATCTAGTAGATCAGAAGCAGGATTGGTCTGGCTCAGTTGACTAGCAATTTTTGAAAAGAGCTGCGCTAAAATTAGGCTTTCACTGGCAGCTAGGTGACAGGTGTTGATTTGCTGGGCCATATTTCGCAGGATACGACTTTGTCGCTGTCTCATCTCAAAGTAGTGGATATGGTAGTCGGTCTGGTGAAAGAGGTGGTCAGAGTGATCCAAATAGACCAGTCTGAGTGCTTCTTCCAAAAGCGTGTCTAATTCTTCTACCAGCTGTGCTCGGTTGCGTCCATCTCCTCTGGATAAATAATATTTGAAGCGCTGGAGGATATCTTTTAGCTTTTCTTCTACCAATGTGTGGTAGTGCTGGATTTCCTCTTCTCGTGAAGGCATGTAGAGATTGACCAGTAAAGCAAATCCTGTACCGATAGCAAAGAGAAGGAATTCATTGACTAGAAGGTCTGGAGATGTTGATTTTTGCACCAAGAGATGGCTAACCAAAACAGTGCTTGGTGTGATGCCAATTTCCCAACCCATCTTGTAGGCTAGGGGAACATAAAGAGCCAGATAGAGGCCAAGGCTCCAGATATGAAATCCGCTCAAGTGAAAAGCCAAAACCCCGATAACCAGAGCCAGAAGCATGGAAAAGAACCGATTGCGGGCCAGTTTTAAAGTACTTCTACGGGTATCAGATAGGCTCAAGAGAGCGATAATTCCGGCCGAAACTGCTGAGGAAAGATTGAGAAAATAAGCAAGCAGGCAGGCAAGACAGGTAGCTAAGATGAGCTTGGTCGTACGTTGGCTAATAGACATAAGAATTTCCTGATAATACTCAATGAAAATCAAAGAGCAAACTAGGAAGCTAGCCGTAGGCAGTACTTGAGTACGGCAAGGCGAAGCTGACGTGGTTTGAAGAGATTTTCGAAGAGTATAAGTTAGAATAAAAGAGCAAAAGACAAAACCTGAGTAGGCTTGCCTTTATGAGTTATTTTTTACGGGCTGCTGCGTATTCGGCAACGGCGGTAAAGAGGACGTCTGTAGAAGAGTTAAGGGCTGTTTCACATGAGTCTTGGATGACACCAATCACAAAACCAACCCCAACAACTTGCATGGCAATATCGTTAGAAATACCGAAAAGGCTACAAGCAACTGGGATAAGAAGGAGGGAACCTCCGGCAATACCAGAAGCACCACAGGCTGAGATAGCTGCTACCACACTGAGGACAAAGGCTGTCGCAAAGTCAACAGGGATTCCAAGAGTGTTAACTGCAGCAAGGGTCAAAACGTTAATAGTAATCGCTGCCCCTGCCATGTTGATAGTAGAACCAAGTGGGATAGAAACAGAATAGGTATCTGGATCCAGTCCAAGGTCGTGGCAAAGTTTCATGTTGACAGGGATGTTGGCCGCAGAACTACGAGTGAAGAAGGCTGTCACACCGCTGACACGGAGGCAGTTCCAAACTAGAGGGTAAGGATTGCGTCTCATAAAGAAGAAGGCAATCAAAGGGTTGACCACAAGGGCAACAAAAAGCATAGTCGTTACTAATAGAAGCAATAAAATACCGTAGTTGGCAAGGCTTCCGATTCCCTTGTCAGAAATGGTTTTAAAAACAAGACCAAGGATTCCAAATGGAGCCAGGTTGATGATCCATTCGACAATTTTAGAAGTCACGTCAGCGATAGTTTTTAGTAATTCTTTACTATTTTTGCTGGCTTCTCTCATGGCAATCCCGAAAACAACTGCCCAAGATAGGATACCGATGTAGTTGGCAGTAATGAGGGCATTGACTGGATTGTCAACCAGTTTGAGCAAGAGGTTGCTGAGGACCTGCCCAATCCCATCTGGTGGTGCAATTTCAGTATTGGCACTATTTAGGGTAATTTCAATAGGGACGATGAAACTTGCTAGTACAGCTACAAGAGCAGCGGCGAAAGTCCCTAGGATATACAAGAAAATAACAGTTTTCATATTGCTATCTTGCCCCTTTTGATGTTGGGAAAGGGCATTGGCAACGAGGGCAAAGACTAGGATAGGAGCAACAGCTTTTAGACCTCCAACGAATAAATCCCCGAGTAGCCCAATCCCTGAGAGATTAGGAAGGGTCAGTCCTAGGATTGCTCCAATAAGCATACCAATCAAGATACGCTTGACAAGGCTTGCCTTGTTCCAAGCATGAATGATTCTTTTCATAATAATCTCCTTTTTATGTAGTGATTATGATTATAGTATAAATGATAGACAAAATCAAGAATTTTCTGTCTATTTTTTTGAATATTTATGGAGAATGAGACTGATGAAAATATGGTATAATGAAATGAAGGAGTTTTATATGCAAAAATTTATTCAAGCTTATATTGAAAAGCTAGATGTGACAACCATTATCGAGAATATTCTCACCAAGATCATTTCTCTTTTACTGCTTTTGATTGTATTTTATATTGCTAAAAAAATGCTTCATACCATGGTGCAGAGAATTGTTAAACCTTCTCTAAAAATGTCTCATCATGATGTCGGACGCCAAAAGACTATTGCGCGTTTACTAGAAAATGTGTTTAATTATACGCTATATTTCTTTTTACTCTACTGTATTTTATCGATTTTAGGCTTACCTGTATCTAGTTTGTTGGCTGGAGCTGGGATTGCTGGGGTGGCGATTGGGATGGGAGCCCAAGGCTTTCTGTCTGATGTCATCAATGGCTTTTTCATCCTTTTTGAACGTCAACTGGATGTGGGAGATGAGGTCGTTCTGACAAATGGCCCCATTACTGTATCAGGCAAGGTGGTTAGTGTCGGTATTCGTACGACCCAGCTTCGTAGCGAGGAGCAAGCCCTTCACTTTGTCCCTAACCGAAATATCACGGTTGTTAGCAATTTCTCACGCACAGACTAGACCTGTTATTTTAAGTAATTTATGGTACAATAGAAAGAGTTTGGTAAAGGAGAGAAGATGTTTTTAGAAAAACAGTTGGGCAATGGTTGTACCTGGATAGACCTTGATGTGGATAAGATTAAAAATATGGAAGATCTTTCTGACATCTATGGATTGGACAAGGAAACCATTGAGTATGCTCTGGATAGAAATGAACGAGCTCATATGGATTATAACCGTGAAACGGAGACGGTAACCTTTATTTATAATGTTCTTGATTTAGAAAAAGACAAAGAATATTATGAAGCGATTCCGATGACCTTTATCGTTGAAAAACAACGAATGATTACCATCAGCAACCATAAGAATGCTTATGTCATTGATCAGATGTCAGCTTATCTGGATAGCCATGAGTCGCTTTCTATTTACAAGTTTCTCTTTTCTGGTTTAGAGATTATCAGTAACGCTTATTATCCTGTCATTGAAGAGATGGATAAAAGTAAGGACGAAATTAGTGCCTTGCTACGTCAAACTACAACAAAGAAAAATCTCTTCGCCCTCTCTGACTTGGAGACAGGTATGGTTTACTTGACAGCAGCAGCAAAACAAAATCGACTCCTCTTGGAACATATCCAGGGCCATGCTCTTTATCGGAGATTTAATGATGTCGAACGAGAGCAGTTTGATGATGCCATGATTGAAGCCCATCAGTTGGTGTCTATGACAGACTTGATTTCTCAAGTCTTGCAACAACTCTCAGCTTCTTACAACAACATCCTAAACAATAACTTGAATGATAGTTTGTCAATTTTGACTATTATCTCCGTCTTACTAGCAGTACTTGCGGTTATTACAGGTTTCTTCGGAATGAATGTTCCTCTACCATTTACAGAAGAGCCAAATGCTTGGATTTATATCTTAATGACTAGCTTGATTTTATGGGTGGCCTTATCTCAATGGCTGAAGAAAATTACTAGAAAATAAAAGAAAAGGAGCCAGAATGGCGATTGAAAATTATATGCCAGATTTTGCTGTGGAAGCAGTCTATGATCTGACAGTTCCAAGCCTGCAGGCGCAGGGAATCAAGGCTGTTTTGGTCGATTTGGACAATACCCTCATTGCTTGGAACAACCCTGATGGGACGCCAGAGATGAAGCAATGGCTACATGATCTTCGGGACGCGGGCATTCGCATTATCGTAGTCTCAAATAACACTAAGAAACGCGTCCAAAGAGCAGTTGAGAAGTTTGGAATTGATTACGTCTATTGGGCTCTGAAACCCTTCACATTTGGGATTGACCGTGCCATGAAGGAATTCCACTATGAGAAAAGCGAAGTGGTCATGGTTGGCGACCAGCTCATGACAGATATACGAGCAGCCCACCGTGCGGGCATTCGCTCGATTTTAGTCAAACCCTTGGTCCAACATGACTCGATGAAAACACAGATTAACCGAGCTCGTGAGCGTCGTGTGATGCGAAAAATCACTGAAAAGTACGGGCCGATTACATATAAAAAAGGAATTTAACTATGGAAGAAATTCTCTGTATTGGTTGTGGAGCAACCATTCAGACGACAGACAAGGCTGGTCTTGGATTTACTCCCCAGTCGGCACTTGAAAAAGGTTTGGAGACGGGCGAAGTCTATTGCCAACGCTGTTTCCGTCTCCGCCACTACAATGAAATCACGGATGTCCAGTTGACGGACGATGATTTCCTCAAACTCTTGCACGAGGTGGGAGACAGTGATGCTTTGGTGGTCAATGTCATTGACATCTTTGACTTTAATGGCTCGGTCATCCCAGGCTTACCACGTTTTGTATCAGGCAATGATGTCCTCTTGGTGGGAAATAAAAAAGATATCTTGCCCAAGTCTGTTAAACCAGGCAAGATTAGCCAGTGGCTCATGGAACGTGCCCACGAAGAAGGGCTTCGTCCAGTCGATGTCGTCCTAACTTCAGCCCAAAACAAACATGCCATTAAGGAAGTCATTGACAAAATCGAGCATTACCGTAAGGGCCGCGATGTCTATGTGGTCGGTGTAACCAACGTTGGAAAATCAACTCTTATCAATGCTATTATCCAAGAAATCACGGGTGACCAGAATGTCATCACGACGTCGCGCTTCCCAGGGACAACCTTGGACAAGATTGAGATTCCGCTTGATGACGGATCTTATATTTACGATACACCGGGGATTATCCACCGTCATCAGATGGCTCATTACTTGACGGCTAAAAACCTCAAGTATGTCAGCCCCAAAAAGGAAATCAAGCCTAAAACCTATCAGCTTAATCCTGAACAAACCCTGTTTTTAGGAGGTCTCGGACGCTTTGACTTCATTGCAGGTGAAAAGCAAGGTTTCACAGCTTTCTTTGACAATGAACTCAAATTGCATCGTACCAAGTTAGAAGGCGCTAGTGTTTTCTACGACAAGCACCTAGGAACCCTTCTGACACCACCAAATAGCAGGGAAAAGGAAGATTTTCCAAAACTAGTCCAGCATGTATTTAACATTAAGGAAAAGACAGACCTAGTCATCTCTGGACTCGGCTGGATTCGTGTAACAAGTACAGCAAAAGTCGCCGTCTGGGCACCAGAAGGTGTCGCCGTCGTCACACGAAAAGCAATTATTTAAAACAAAATCGCTGAGCGAACAAAGTGAGCTCATATAGCGATAGTTATTGCCGTGGTGTGATTGCCAATCTGTAGATTGGCAAGGGGCACAATTGAGACCAAGGCTCAATTGTGAGGTCAGGAAATCCATTTTTCAAAGATGAGATCTTTGGAAAATTAGTTCCGACCGTCCCTCACCACCTAAAATAACTATCAAAAAAACAAGGAAGAAATTATGTCATTAACATCAAAACAACGTGCCTTCCTCAACAGCCAGGCACACACCCTCAAACCCATCATCCAAATTGGAAAAAATGGACTTAACGACCAAATCAAAACCAGCGTTCGCCAAGCTCTTGACGCGCGTGAATTGATTAAAGTAACGCTCTTGCAAAATACCGATGAAAATATCCACGATGTAGCTGAAATCTTGGAAGAAGAAATCGGTGTGGATACAGTCCAAAAAATCGGACGCATCTTGATTTTGTTTAAACAATCCAGCAAGAAAGAAAATCGCAAGATTTCTAAAAAAGTCAAAGAAATCTAGAAAAACTACTCCAAACAACTGTTTTTACAGAGAAATAAAGGAGACTAGCCTATGGCAATCGAATTATTGACTCCCTTTACCAAGGTAGAGTTGGAGCCAGAAATCAAGGAGAAAAAACGCAAACAAGTCGGTATTTTAGGAGGGAATTTTAACCCTGTTCACAATGCCCATCTGATTGTTGCGGACCAAGTACGGCAACAGTTGGGACTGGACCAAGTTCTACTCATGCCTGAATACCAACCTCCTCATGTAGATAAAAAGGAAACCATCCCTGAGCACCATCGCCTCAAGATGATTGAGTTGGCGATTGAGGGGATTGAAGGTCTGGACATTGAAACTATTGAGTTGGAACGTAAGGGCATTTCTTACACCTACGACACTATGAAGATTTTGACAGAGCAACATCCTGATACGGATTATTACTTTATCATCGGTGCTGACATGGTGGACTATCTGCCTAAGTGGTACCGAATTGATGAACTGGTAGATATGGTTCAGTTTGTGGGAGTTCAGCGCCCACGCTACAAGGCAGGGACTTCCTATCCAGTTATCTGGGTGGATGTGCCTCTCATGGATATCTCGTCCAGCATGGTGCGGGACTTCATTGCCCAAGGACGAAAACCCAACTTTCTCCTACCTCAGCCGGTGCTAGACTACATCGAAAAGGAGGGACTCTACTGATGGCCTATCAAGACTATATCAACTGTTCCCGTGAGGCTTTGTTGGAAAAAATGGCAGAGCTTCTACCTGAAAAACGTTTAACCCACTGCTTGGGTGTGGAGCGTGCAGCCATAGAACTGGCTCAGCGATTTGGAGTCGATACCGAGAAAGCAGGACTAGCAGGCCTTCTTCATGACTATGCTAAAAAGTTGTCAGATCAGGAATTTCTGAATTTGATTGACCGTTATCAGCTAGACCCTAACCTCAAAAACTGGGGCAATAATGTCTGGCATGGCATGGTTGGCATCTGCAAGATTCAGGAAGATTTGGATTTGCATGATTCTGAAATCCTGCAAGCTATTGAAATCCATACAGTCGGAGCTGGTCAGATGACCGACCTAGACAAGGTTATCTACGTCGCAGACTATATCGAGCACAATCGAGCCTTTCCTGGAGTAGATGTGGCGCGTGAGATTGCAAGTTTATCGCTCAATAAGGCAGTGGCCTACGAAACAGCTCGTACCGTGGAGCATCTAGCTCATCAGGGATTCCCCATCTATCCCCAAACCCTTGAAACCTATAACGCCTATGTGCACTATTTGAAAGAGGACTAAATGAAGACGGCTTTTATAATCATTGATGTTCAGAATGTTTTAGTAGAAACTGGGTTCCAGACAAAAAGTCTATTGGAAAAAATTTCTTATTTACAAAACCAGGCTAGAAGTAAGAATATCGAAATTATTTATGTTCAACATATTGAGAACGCTGAAGCTCAAACATCAGAAGATTGGCAGTTATCTGAGCTTTTAAACCGAAAACCTGATGAAAAGGTCTTTCAGAAGAAGTATAACAGTATTTTCAAAGAAACTGGTTTAAAAGAATATTTGGATAAACAGGGGATTGAAAAATTAGTTTTATGTGGTATGCAGACAGAATATTGTGTGGATACCTCTGTCAAGGTTGCTTTTGAATATGGCTATCAGCTTATTATTCCAGAAGGTACTGTCACAACCTTTGATGGGGATGACATTCCAGCAGAAACGATAAATGAATTTTATGAGGACATTTGGGAGGAGCGCTTTGCAGATGTCCTAGATTACAAACATATTTTCTAAAAAGAGGACTAAATGAACGAAAAAGAATTATTAGAACTAGTCGTGAAAGCGGCTGATGAGAAACGTGCGGAGGATATCCTCGCACTTGATGTACAAGATTTGACTAGCGTGACTGATTACTTTGTTATTACTAGTTCAATGAATAGCCGTCAGTTGGATGCTATCGCTGACAATATCCGTGAAAAAGTAGCGGAAGCTGGTTTTAAAGGCAGCCATATCGAAGGCGATGCAGCTGGAGGCTGGGTCTTACTGGACCTCGGTGCTGTTGTCGTGCATATCTTTTCAGAAGAAATGCGTGCCCATTATAACCTAGAGAAGCTATGGCATGAGGCGCATTTTGTAGATTTATCTGAAACTTTATAGTCTTTTCCTTTATCTTTTATTACGGCGTTAACTCGTTTTGCCTAACTCCAGTTATGCCTGCAACTCGTTGCTGTTTTAAGATGATAGGCTAAAATGGTCTCCCAGACCATTTTACTACTAAAAGCAAACGAAAAGACTATAGTGTACAATTGAACTCAGTTGTAGTCAACTGGGTTTCTTTGCTTATTTTAGAAAAAATGGATAGAAAGGTATAGGGCGAGTGGTGTTTACCATGGAGCTCTTAGTATCATGATTATGGCAACTTATGAAACTTTTGCGGCGGTCTATGATGCGGTCATGGATGACAGTTTATACGACAAATGGACTGATTTTTCTCTGCGTCATTTGCCTAAGACCAAGGAGAGAAAGAAACTCTTGGAATTGGCTTGTGGGACAGGAATTCAATCGGTGCGCTTCTCTCAGGCTGGCTTTGATGTGACTGGACTTGATTTGAGTGCGGATATGTTGAAGATTGCTGAGAAGAGAGCTACTTCAGCCAAGCAAAAGATTGATTTTATTGAAGGTAATATGCTGGATTTGTCCAAGGTAGGTCAATACGACTTTGTCACTTGTTATTCGGACTCTATCTGCTATATGCAGGATGAGGTGGAAGTAGGAGACGTCTTTAAGGAAGTCTATAATGTCCTCAACGAAGACGGAGTTTTCATCTTTGATGTGCATTCGACCTACCAGACGGATGAGGTTTTTCCAGGCTATTCCTACCATGAAAATGCGGAAGATTTCGCTATGCTCTGGGACACCTATGAGGATTCAGCACCACATTCTATCGTGCATGAGTTGACTTTCTTTATCAAGGAGGTGGACGGTTCCTTTAGTCGCCACGATGAAGTGCATGAGGAGCGGACCTATGAGGTCTTGACCTATGATATTTTGCTGGAACAGGCTGGATTCAAGTCCTTCAAACTCTATGCGGACTTTGAGGACAAGGAGCCAATAGAAACTAGCACCCGTTGGTTTTTTGTGGCGCAGAAGTAGGAGATTACTATGATCATCACGGGTATTATCGCGGAGTTCAATCCTTTTCATAATGGCCATAAATACCTGCTGGAACAGGCTGAGGGGGTGAAAATCGTTGCCATGTCAGGAAATTTCATGCAGCGTGGGGAGCCTGCTATCGTGGACAAGTGGACACGGGCCCAGATGGCACTGGAAAATGGCGCAGACTTGGTAGTAGAATTGCCCTTTTTAGTCAGTGTTCAGGCGGCAGATTTCTTTGGCCAAGGAGCTGTGGATATCTTGGCTCGCTTGGGTATTGATACTCTAGCATTTGGGACGGAGGAAGTTCTAGATTACCAGAAAATCGCTGACTTATACACAGAGAAAGGTGCTGAGATGGAAAATTTTGTGGAAAATCTGCCTGATTCCCTCTCTTATCCCCAGAAAACCCAAGCCATGTGGAAGGAATTTGCAGGTCTTGATTTTTCAGGAAATACGCCCAATCATGTTCTAGCTCTAGCTTATGCCAAGGCGGTTGCGGGACGAAATATTAAGCTACATCCGATTCAGCGTCAGGGAGCAGGTTACCATTCTGTGGATAAAGATGTGGACTTTGCCTCGGCTACAGCCCTCCGTCAGCACCAGAGAGATACAGATTTCTTAGAACGCTTTATGCCTTCTGTTGCTATATTTGAGCAGGCTAATAAGGTGAGCTGGGAAGATTATTTTCAACTCTTACACTATCAAATCTTGTCAAATCCAGACCTAACCACCATCTATCAGGTCAATCAAGAAATGGCTGTGCGTATTAAGGATGCCATTAAGAAAGCCCAGTCTGTGGAAGAATTGGTCGAGTTAGTGACTACCAAACGTTACACCAAGGCGCGTGTCAGACGCCTATTGACCTATATCTTGGTGCAGGCCAGAGAAAATGACTTGCCAGAAGCCATTCATATCCTTGGATTTACTGAAAAAGGCAGACAACATCTTAAATCTCTGAAAGGGCAGCTCAGTCTAGTCAGCCGAATTGGCAAAGAACCATGGGATACCATGACCCAAAAGGCAGACCAGATTTACCAACTAGGAAATCCAAGTATAGAAGAGCAGAATTTTGGAAGAGTGCCGATTAGAATAGAATCAAACTAAGTCTACTGAAAGGTGGACTTTTGAGATTTTTACGAATAAATAGATAGAAAAGAAAATCTTGTACAAGTTCCTGACAATTTCTTTCTTTTCGTGTATAATAGTGGAAAAGAGGTAAAACGAGGTATGGTTATGGAAGCAGTTCTTTACTCAACATTCCGAAATCATTTAAAAGACTACATGAAGAAGGTAAACGATGAATTTGAGCCTTTAACGGTGGTCAATAAAAATCCAGACGAGGACATTGTAGTCCTTTCAAAGAGCGAGTGGGATAGTATTCAAGAAACCCTGAGAATCGCTCAAAACAAGGAGCTTTCTGACAAGGTCTTGCGAGGAATGGCTCAAGTTCGTGCTGGAAGCACTCAGGTTCATGTTATTGAGGAGTGAGGAATGCTGCTCAAGTTTACAGAAGATGCCTGGGCAGATTATTGCTACTGGCAAACTCAGGACAAGAAAACGTTAAAAAGAATCAACATGCTAATCAAGGATATTCAACGCGATCCTTTTGTAGGAATTGGTAAACCAGAACCACTCAAGTATGACTACCAAGGAGCCTGGTCTCGTCGTATTGACGCAGAAAATCACTTGATTTATATGATGGATGGAGATAGCGTGGCTTTCTTGTCTTTCAAAGATCATTACTAAGTCTACGGAAAGGTGGGCTTTTTTAAATCTCTGCCAAGCAACAAGTTTATTTTAGTAAATGTGTTACAAATTCCCCAAAACATATTCTATTTTAGGTTTGTGAAAATCACTTTTTTATGGTAGAATGTAAGAGAATGTATGTCATTCGGAATAACAATAAAATGAGGTAAAAACATGGAAATCATGTCGCTTGCGATTGCTGTTTTTGCCGTCATCATTGGTTTAGTCATTGGATATGTCAGCATCTCAGCCAAGATGAAATCATCTCAGGAAGCTGCAGAGTTGATGCTTTTAAATGCTGAACAAGAAGCAACTAATTTACGTGGACAAGCTGAACGTGAAGCCGATTTACTTGTTAATGAAGCCAAACGTGAAAGCAAGTCTCTTAAAAAAGAAGCACTATTGGAGGCCAAAGAAGAAGCCAGAAAATACCGTGAAGAAGTGGACGCTGAATTCAAATCAGAACGTCAAGAACTCAAACAAATCGAAAGTCGTTTGACAGAGAGAGCTACTAGCCTTGACCGTAAAGACGACAATTTGACGAGTAAAGAACAAACACTTGAACAAAAAGAACAAAGTATTTCTGATAGAGCGAAAAACCTTGATGCGCGTGAAGAGCAATTAGAGGAAGTCGAAAGACAAAAAGAAGCAGAGTTAGAGCGTATTGGTGCTCTGTCTCAGGCAGAAGCACGAGATATTATCTTGGCACAGACAGAGGAAAACTTGACCAAGGAGATTGCCAGCCGCATTCGTGAAGCTGAGCAAGAGGTCAAGGAACGTTCTGACAAAATGGCCAAGGACATCTTAGTTCAAGCCATGCAACGTATCGCTGGTGAATATGTAGCGGAGTCAACCAACTCAATGGTTCATCTACCAGATGATACCATGAAGGGACGCATTATTGGTCGTGAAGGTCGTAACATTCGTACCTTTGAAAGTTTGACAGGGGTTGATGTGATTATCGATGATACACCAGAAGTGGTGACCTTGTCAGGATTTGACCCGATTCGTCGTGAGATTGCCCGTATGACCATGGAAATGTTGCTCAAGGATGGTCGTATCCACCCAGCTCGTATCGAAGAGTTGGTTGAGAAAAACCGTCAAGAGATTGACAATAAAATCCGTGAATACGGTGAGGCAGCAGCCTATGAGATTGGTGCGCCAAACCTTCATCCGGACTTGATGAAGATTATGGGACGTTTGCAGTTCCGTACTTCTTATGGACAAAATGTCTTGCGCCATTCGATTGAGGTTGCTAAGTTGGCTGGTATTATGGCCAGCGAACTTGGCGAAAATGCGGCTCTGGCCCGTCGTGCTGGATTTCTTCACGACATTGGTAAAGCTATTGACCGCGAGGTTGAGGGTAGCCACGTTGAAATCGGTATGGAATTGGCACGTAAGTATAAGGAACATCCAGTTGTGGTTAATACAATTGCTAGTCACCACGGCGATGTTGAAGCTGAAAGCGTGATTGCAGTGATCGTCGCTGCAGCAGATGCCTTGAGCGCAGCCCGTCCAGGTGCTCGTAGTGAGTCTCTTGAAAGCTACATCAAGCGTCTTCATGATTTGGAAGAAATTGCGAATGGCTTTGAAGGAGTGCAAACTAGCTTTGCCCTTCAAGCAGGACGTGAAATCCGCATCATGGTCAATCCAGGACAAATCAAGGACGACAAAGTCACAATCTTGGCTCATAAAGTTCGTGAGAAAATTGAAAACAATCTAGATTACCCAGGAAATATCAAGGTAACCGTGATTCGCGAGCTTCGTGCAGTAGATTATGCTAAATAATAAAAAACTGAGGTCAGAAAAGAATCTGACTTCAGTTTTTTGAATAAATTATTTGAAATAATTCGTTATATTATCGAGGTGAAATCTCAATTGGAGATAGATAGACTAAGTCTTGAGTGGAGTTATAATTTCCAATTTGTGCCTTTATATGCACATTTTGTCCTTTAGAAATATTTTCGCCATTAAAAGAGTTGAAAGCAGCGTTAGAAACTGTTGTTATATTTACAAATTTAAAGTTTGGCCCCGAAGGTGCTTGTTCTGCTCCTAAGTAATTACCTCCATAAATAAGCATATCGAATTTTGTTTTGTAATTTTTATAGTGTGCAATATCTGCTATGTGTCCATCAAATTCGATGATTTGACCTTTATATTTTTGAACAAAATCTGTTATTGTGTTTGAATCTTCAGTCTGCAATAGTACTTTAAATTCCTCATTATTTTCAGTAGTGATGACAGCTGATTGAGCTGGACTTGTTGACGAGGATTCGGTAGAACTTGATGAGGTACTAGTTGAACTAGAGGAAATAGATGTAGATGATGCCTCATTTGTTTTTTCGACGGATTTTTCCACAATGGAACTAGTTTCTGTAGATGTAGAAGTAGGAACAGAAGTTGACTTATCTGAGTTTCCTCCAAATAGAACCAACAGAAGAATAATAAATATTACAGCAACACCAATTAAATATGGAATTAGTTTTTTTACCTTCAATTCCAGTGGGCTTAATGGTGTAATTTCAACCTCAGCTTCTTTTTCAAAAAAACCAAATACTCCAGCATTTCCTTCTTCAATAATATTGATTTTAACCTCATTTTTTTTGAGATTGAGTTCATACAAGCCATTTTCAATAGCTTCATCAACGTTTTTTCCTTTATAAATTGGCATAAATCTCTCCTTTTATATTAGTAGTTTCATTATCTCTTAAATGGAATAAAAAGGCAAGTCTTTTTTAAGGGGGCTACCTTGTATAAATCATAGATTATGGTAAATTCCCAAACTAAGTTCCACTGCTAATCCAAGTGGAAGTTAGTCTGATAAAAATTGTAAAAACCAGTGGAAATCCGTGTCAGGGTAAGTTCCACTGGTTTTACTAATGCTTGATTTTATTGCTTTTGTAGCCAAAATGAATAGAAAAAAAGAGCGCACAAAATCCCCTCATCTGAAAGCGTTTCAGATTAAGTTCCGCTATGGTGGAAGTTAGTGTGAGACGTTTGAATG
>NZ_CFGI01000007.1 GCF_001347015.1 Streptococcus pneumoniae | reverse complement strand
CCTTTTGTGCCATATTTTTCTCCTTTCGCTTTACAATTGGCTTGAACACCTTTATTGTATCGCGTTCGGAGTTTTTTTGGGTATAACCTTCGACGCGCACCCGCATAGCGGGTGGTTTTTTTGTCTCGCACCTAACGGAGCGAGACGGACTGAAAGTCACATAATAAAGATTTCAACCTCTCCACTCTCGGAGAGGTTTTCTCTCTGTCTCAAGAGCCGGCTTTATGTTATAATGAAAAGAGAAAACTGAAAGGATTTACCATGTCAAAAGAAGTTATTGTTGAAAGTTTTGAACTTGACCACACCATTGTTAAAGCACCCTATGTTCGCTTGATTGGGGAAGAAACAGGGCCAAAAGGAGACATCATCTCCAATTATGATATTCGCTTGGTGCAACCAAACGAAGACTCTATCCCTACCGCTGGCCTTCACACTATCGAACACCTCTTGGCAAAACTCATCCGTACCCGCATCGACGGCATGATTGACTGCTCACCATTTGGTTGCCGCACAGGCTTCCACATGATTATGTGGGGACGTCACACCAGTGCTGAAATCGCAGCTGTTATCAAGGATTCGCTCAAGGAAATCGCTGAAACTACTACTTGGGAAGACGTCCCTGGAACAACCATCGAATCTTGCGGAAACTACAAGGACCACAGCCTCTTTTCTGCTAAAGAATGGGCAAAACTCATACTTGAACAAGGGATTTCAGATGATGCCTTTGAGCGTCATGTGATTTAAACACAAAAAAAGGAACCAGTTTTTTTCAGCTGGTTCCTTCTTTTTTATTCTCAAAATCTCTAGTTAAGCTTTTTCACGAATGACTAAAACGCCATCTTCCATATCTGCTTCCAGATGTTTAGCATCTAGGTGATCCAAGTGGAAGTCTGTGACTTTGTCACGGATTTGTTGTTCAACCACACGACGGAGTGGACGAACACCCATGACTTCATCGTAGCCTTCCTCAGTCATGTATTCTTTAGCAGCTTCGCTCACTGCCAAGTCAATGTCTTTCTTAGAAAGCGTCTTGTTAACTTCAGCCAACATCAAGTCCACAATCTTAGAAAGATCTTCCTTCGTCAAGTGTGAGAACTCGATAACTGCATTAAAGCGGTTGAGGAATTCTGGACGGAAGAATGGTTTCAAACGGTCCATCAATTCTGGTTTGTCCGCATCTTCTGTCAAGTTGGCTTCATAGCCAAATCCAGCATTTGAGGTCGCAATAATGACAGTGTTCTTGAAGTTTACTGTATTTCCTTGACCATCTGTCAAACGACCATCGTCCAAAACTTGGAGGAGAAGGGTGATGACTTGAGGGTCAGCCTTTTCAATCTCATCCAAAAGTACGATTGAGTATGGATTGCGACGGACGCGTTCTGTCAAGGTATTGTTGTTGTCATCGTAACCAACATAACCTGCAGTTGTACCAATCAATTTAGATACGGCTGTGCGGTCGCTGTATTCTGACATGTCCAAACGGATGATAGCATCTTTCGTTCCGAACATATCAAGAGCCAATTGTTTAGCCAACTCAGTCTTACCAACACCAGTAGGACCTACAAAGAGGAAGCTACCGATTGGACGGTTACCTTCATCAAAACCAGCACGGTTACGACGGATAGCTTTTGCTACTGCTTCAACGGCCTTATCTTGACCAATAACTTTCGTCTGCAAACGATGACCCATATCTTTCAAACGTTCGATGTCCGTAGCTCCCATTTGTGACACTGGAATACCGGTCATTCGTTCTACAGATTCAGCCACATCGTTGACACTTGCAGTCACCTTCATATCTTCTGTGTGGTTTTCGATTTTCTTTTCCAATTCTGCGATGCGTGTTTTATAGTTTAGAGCTGCTTCAAAATCTTCTGCCTCAACTGCTTTTTCTTGCTTGTCTTTTTCTGCCTCAATTTCACGTTCAACAGCATGCACATCTGTTACAGGATGTTGGGCTGCCAAGTGAGCTGCCGTTACGTCCACAAGGTCAATAGCCTTATCTGGCAAGCTACGTTGAGGAATATACTGGACAGAATAATCCACTGCTGCTTTCAAGACTTCATCTGGCAAGATGACATTGTGGTGTTGTTGATAGAGATCACGAATTCCTTGAAGGATTTTAAAGGTGTCCTCTGCTGAAGGAGCATTGACCTTAACTTCGTTGAAACGACGAGCAAGAGCTGCATTCTTCAAAATCGTGTTACGGTATTCATCTTGAGTCGTTGCCCCAATCACTGTCAATTCTCCACGAGAGAGAGCTGGCTTGAGAATATCCGCAAGCCCCTTAGAACCACTGTCACCTCCAGTAGAACCAGCACCAAGTATTTGGTGAATTTCATCAAAGAAGAGAATAATATTCCCTGCTTCTTTGACTTCATTGACTAAGTTTTGAACGTTTTCTTCAAAGCTACCACGGTATTGAGTACCAGCCTCAAGACCAGAGATATCAATAGAAATAATTTCCTTGTTTTTAATAGCAGCTGGAACATCACCATTCACAATAGCTTGTGCTAGGCCTTCGACAACGGCTGTCTTACCAACACCTGCGTCTCCGACCAAAACAGGATTGTTCTTGGTACGGCGTGAAAGAATTTCAGACGCTTCTTGAATTTCCTTGTTTCGTCCGATAACAGGATCCAACTTGCCCTCACGCGCTTCTGCAGTCAAGTTTCGACCTAGTTTAGCAAGGACACCGTCTTGTTTCATACCTGACGTATGTTGTGGCATTTGTCCATCAACTTCTGCATTTCCTGGCAATTGACCAGTTGCACGATAGTGAGCAAATTCCTCAGGTGTGACTTCGCGTCCATTAATCAAGTAGCGACGATTTTCAGAACTATATCCTCGCATACCACCCATCAATTGGTTAAATAAATCATCCATGTTGTTAAAATTATTAAAGTTGTTGTTCATATTCTTTACCTCTTTTTGTTTACTTAGTTATGATTACTGATATTGACTATCTTTGACCTTTGTTTTAAAAAATTTAGACTAGCTAAATCGCTACTCTAGGTACTATTTCTGGTTTTTCTTTTTCAAGCAGGAGTAGACTATCTTTACTTCTGAAGATTTCTAGATTAAACATAGACACACCTCTTTCTATTTTACTTTAAATAAGCGTTCGAGTAAGGCTTTCATTTACCTTACGTTTATAATATACTACATTAGTCAGAAAAGGTCAAGGATTTTGACTTTAATTGACCAATATTTTTTATACTCTTCGAAAATCTCTTCAAACCACATCAGCTTCGCCTTATCCACAACCTCTAAGCTGTGCTTTTAGCATCCTGCGATTAGCTTCCTAGTTTGCTCGTTGATTTTCATTGAGTATAAGTGTTCGAGTAAGGCTTTCATTTACCTTACCTTCATAATATACTACATTAGTCAGAAAAGGTCAAGAGATTTGACTTTAATTGACCAATATTTTTTAAAAAGCAAAAACACCCTGAAACATCAGGGTGCCATTCTTACATCAAATATAAAATTGCTAGGGTCAGGAGACTTGCTATAAGCCCCACTCCCCAAAAGAAGAAGTCAACCTTCCACTCGCTCCAAGGATTTCCTTTACCAGAAAATCCTCCAAGTTCAAAATGGTGATGCACAGGCGTCATACGGAAAATACGTTTACCACCTGTCAGTTTGAAATAACTTACTTGCATCATGACTGAGGTTGTTTCAAAGACATAAATAATTCCGATAATCAAGAGAGTCCATTCTTGGTGGAGGGCCATAGAGATAGCTGCCAGCATTCCACCGAGAGCCAAACTTCCCACATCTCCCATAAAGACCTTAGCAGGCTTATGGTTAAATACAAAGAAACCAAGTAAACCACCAATCATGGCAAGAATCACTAGAAGAATATCCATCTGACCTTGCACATAGGCAATAACTCCATAAGCTGACAAACTAATCACAACGGAAATACTAGCAAGACCGTCAATTCCGTCTGTCAAGTTTACTGCGTTTGAAAAACCGACTAGCCAGAAAAGAGCGAAGACAATATAGAAAATCCCTAGATGCACTTGGTAACTAAAGACAGAAAGCATATCTCCACCGCGCTCATAGAAAAGGTAGAAAATGACACCACCTAGAAGCTGAAGAGCCAATTTCTGTTTGGGATTAAGGCCCTCATTGATTTTACGGAAGACCTTGAGGAAGTCATCTAAAAATCCGATTAAACCATAAAGAACCAAGATAAATAAAATCATACCGACATTATTGCTGAGTTGATTACTAAATAGGGCGAAAAAGAAAGCAACTAAAACAGAAGCAATTAAGAAAACCAAACCTCCCATTGTAGGAGTCCCAGCTTTTGCCTGGTGCTGTTTGACATCCTCATGCATCTGCTGGCCTGTAATTTGCGCCTTTCTATAAAATTGGATAAAGGCCGGAATTCCTACTAAAGTTAGTAAAAATGTCACAATTCCAGCACTGATGGAAATAAACATATTAGTCTCCTAAAGTTAATTTAATTTTTTTAATGTTTTTGATAGCTGTATTGGTCCGAATGTCTTGCTTCTGAACAACAGAACCTGAACCTTCAAATTCTAGCTCAATATCCAACCATTTAGCAAAAGTCTCAGCAGTCTCCTTTTTCCAGCCATACATGTCTGGAATTTCCTCTACCTTATCCGATAAAAGGAGAACTTGTTGGTTTGGTGCAAGATTGGTCCCTTCTTCTACAGAAGTCTCTTTAATCTTCGTTCCTGTTCCCACAACGATAGGTTGTACAAGATTTCGACGCAATTCTTCTGCTAAATCACCAGGTGAAATATCCTTGACACTAGGCATAGGATAAGGACTTTGTTGACTTACTTGCTCCAAAGTTTTAGCTGTTGTTTGAAGATTGAGAGAGTCTTTCATAGCTGAAGCCCGCTCCAAGATTGGGGTGGCAAATTCTCCCAACTGGATACCTGAATAATGCTCAGGCTGTTGAACCGTTACATACAAGATAAAATCAGGATTTTCAGCAGGGTTCATCGATACAGCAGAAAAAATGTAATTGGTCGTACCAACTAAGTAACCTCCATTTTTCTCATCGGCAATCTGGGCCGTACCAGACTTGAGGGCTACATTTTGACCAGGAACAGTTACAGTTGGCTTGCCTGTGCTGTGGTTATGCATGGTTCCATAAACCGGATCCGTCCCTACCAAAATCATGTTAGTCCGAGTTAGACTAGCTGCATCTTTAGAAACAGGATTTCCCACAATTTCTTTTTGAGATTTCCGAGCAGTTTGATCATTTGGATCATAAATGGCACTAATAAATTTAGGTTCCAGCATAACTCCATCATTAGCAATAGCTGTAAAGGCACGAAGCATTTGTGTTTGTGTTACTGAAATTCCTTGACCAAATGAGCTTTGAGCAATATTGACAATATTATCAGCTGGAAGTTGACCAGCGTATTCATCTGTCAAGCCAAAGCGAGTTGGGACCCCAAATTTAAAGCGGTTTAGATAATCCAACCAAGTAGTATCTCCCATTTTTTGTTCAAGAAGACTCATTCCAACATTACTGGAGAGAGCGAAACCTTGTAAGAAAGTCATCATCCTACCAGTAGTCAAACCATCATTAACATCCCAATCTCGAATCGTCACATCCGCTATTTTTAATTCACTACTATTGAAGACTTCTCCTCCTGGGAAAGTGTTATTATCAATAGCAGCAGCGAGCGTCATGACCTTCATGGTTGACCCCGGCTCATAGTTACTTTGATAGAGGATATCACGCCAAACAAAGTCCTTGGTAAGTCCTTCCTTAGTATCGGCATCAAAGGTTGGTCTCTGCGTCGTTGCAAGAATCTCCCCCGTTTTAGCACTAACCAAGGTAGCCGTCATATACTTGCCTTTTACTTTTTCTTGAAAGGCATTCATCTGTGTCTCCATGAAGGACTGAAGGGTGCTGGAAATAGTTGTATAAACATCCTTGCCATCTACCGTTTGTTGGGAAACTTGTTCTGTTCCAGGGACAATATTACCCAGACGATCCTTTTCATAAGTAATAATACCGTCTTTCCCTGCAAGAATACTATTCAAGGAACTCTCCATCCCAGAAGTTCCCAGCAAACTCTTGCTTCCATCTTCATTTTCATGGAGCTGAGCTAGACCGATAAAACTAGAAGCAAATTGTCCGTTTGGATAACTACGATTGGGACTGGTTGTAAAATCAATCCCCTTGACCTCTGCAGTTTCCAACTCTTTTTTAATAGCCATCATATTGGCATAGGTAATCCCATTGCCCTTCGAACCAAAGGAAACTTGCTTGAGATTAGGTTGCGAGAGTTGCTCTCTTACATAGGATTCTTCCATGTCCAGATACTTATGAAAGACCTCTGCAACCTTGTTAAATTGTGTTTTTTCTACGTAAAGAATCTTACCCGTTGCTGACTTATAGTTCTCATCAATGACCGCATAGACATTATAAGATGTCGCATCCTCAGCAATCGGGACTCCATTTCGGTCATAAATAGTCCCACGTTTGGCAGGAACTGTACGGGTGGTTTGATGAACCTTCTTAGCTTCCTTCGCTAAATCTGTTCCAAAGCGAGTGCCCGTCCCAATAATGACCGCAAAATTGACTAAAAAAACGGCAAAAACAAAGACAGATAATAAACTCAGACTTTTTCCAACTCTGCGTCTGTTTTCAGCCGGCGATTTCCGATTTTTCGTCGCATAACGGATTACTCTTTTTGTCCACTTCATATCTTACTCCGCTATTCGAATATTTTCATTGTTTAATTGCAAATCGTGTGAATTGGCAATTTCTTTCAAACGTTCTGCACGTAATAGTTCATTGACCTCTTGCTTGGCATCGTCCAATTCGGTCTTCTTTTCCTCTATCTGCGCATTGATTTTTGTCAAATCATTCTGCACTTGCAAGAGCTTGGTCTGCATAAAAATAATACTAATGGCTACAATAAGAGTGGTTACAGCAATGGAAAAGTAAAAAGCTTTTTCCACACGCGAAAACCGTTTAAGTTGCATCTGTAGTATTTGACCTGTTTTTTCCATTCTTTCTGCCATCTTTTTCCCTCTTACTTGTGAATTTTTCTGGCCACGCGCAACTTGGCTGAGTGCGAGCGGTTATTGGCTTCTAATTCTTCTGCACTTGGCAAGATTGGCTTACGGGATACCAATTCCATCTTGGGCTTGAGATCATCTGGGATGAAAGGCAAACCTTTGGGAACTTCAACCGTTGAAGCTTCCTTAAACAACTGCTTGGTCAAGCGGTCTTCCAAGGAATGAAAGGTAATCACTGAAATCCTACCATCCATAGCCAACATATCCATAGCCTGCTGGATGGACTCATCTGCCGCTCCCAGCTCATCGTTAACTTCAATTCGAATAGCTTGGAAAATCTGCTTAGCAGGATGACCCTTCTTCTTGAGTTCCTTGGCAGGTTTAGCCGACTTGATAATCTCTGCTAATTCAGTCGTTGTCTCGATTGGCTTGACTTCACGTGCTTGTTCAATCTTACGGGCAATCTGTTTAGAAAATTTGTCCTCGCCATACTTGAAGAAAATACGAACCAAGTCATGATAGTCATAGTGGTTCACCACTTCATAGGCTGTCAGACTAGCATCCTGATTCATCCGCATGTCCAGTGGCGCATCCTTTTTATAAGAAAAACCACGCTCACGCTGATCCAGCTGAGGACTAGACACTCCCAAGTCATAACAAATTCCATCAATTTCCTGAACACCAGCTTCGCGCAAACGTGCCTGTAGATGACGGAAGTTATCCTTGATAAAAGTCACCATTCCCTTTTCAATGTAAGGAGCCAAGCGTTTTTGCGCGTTGTCAATGGCATTCTGGTCCTGGTCAAAGGCATAGAGATGGCCTTTTTCACTTAATTTACTTAATAAATATTCGCTATGGCCTGCTCCACCCAAAGTCGCATCAGCGTAGATACCGTCAGGCTTTACGTCGAGCATATCAATCGTTTCGTGGAGTAAGACCGTTACATGATGAAATTCTTTTGTCATATCTTATCTATTTTACCACAAATCTGACTAGCTTGCACTAGTCAGGCAAATAGTTCAAAAACAAGTAAGATTTCTTTAAGAAATATGTCAAATATGCTTGACATTCGCTCTATAGAAGAATATAATATAGTCAAATATATACGACATAAATCAGAAAGGAGAACAGATGAATCGTGTGAAAGAATTTCGCAAGGAACTAGGCATTTCCCAGCTCGAACTCGCCAAGGATATCGGTGTCTCGAGACAAACCATCAATATGATTGAAAACGACAAGTACAATCCAACCCTGGAACTCTGTCTCAATCTCGCCCGCAGCCTCCAAACTGACCTCAACAGTCTCTTTTGGGAGGATAATTTTTAAAAAAGGAGCCAACTCATGAAAAAAGAAACCTTCACTGAAAAAATTATCAAACGCATATACGGAATTTCTGGCCCTCTCGACGAACACAAACGACGCGAGGCTGATCGTATTGGCAATCAAGTCTTTATCATCCTCTTTTATCTGATGACGTTTGGGAATCTCATCCCCTTCGTCCTCGCTTATAAATACCCGCAAATTGTCGCTATCGGCTATCCAATCATTGTCTTTATGATTTCCATGATTTCTTCTCTCTATGTGCTCTCCCAAACCAAAAAAACAGGCATCACAGCTATTGATCCAGATATGCTGAGCGAGAAAGAAAGTAAGCAACTACACTACCCTGGTCTGAAAGCGGGTTTGTTTGTTGGTCTATTGATATTTTTTATAACACCTCTTCTCCATATACTGCTAGGTGAGAGCCAGGACTATCTTCAGTCTCTTCTCACTTTTAAAAATATTTTTTCAAGTATTCTCCATTCTTTCTTCTTCGGAGTGATTATACAAATTATCATCTCCCGTCGCATTGAAAAAGCTAAGAAAGATCAAGATAATGATTAGGAGGAAACTCATGAAAAAAGAAAAGAAACAGTTACGTTATCCTGGTCTGAAAGCAGGTTCGATTTATGGAACAGTGATATTTTTTATAATTCCACTCATTGATACCCTAACAAGTGAAAATCCAAATTTTATCAGTTCTCTTTTAAATGCAAAACATATTTTTAAAACTATACTGGGAGCTTTCTTTTTCGGAGTGATGATGCATATTGTCGACTCACTTCGTATTGCAAGAGCTAAAAAAGACCAGGATTAGGAGGTACCTATGAAATCATTACTAACTTTACTGACCTATCATCTTTTGTTCAGTTCTCTGTTCATCTTCATCATCGTTTCAGGGAACTTGCCAATCAGCGAGATATTCCTCGTGCTAGTCTTTATTCCAGCCCTTAACAAAGGACTGACTTATCTAAAGATTGACTCCCAAAAAACGCGCATACTCAACTTAGCACTATACTTTATAATTCTATCTTTTCCACAATTGATGCTCATCTCAAGCGGTTGGAAATATTATTTACTGTTCACTATCGCTATCCTTTCTTCTATCACTTATCTTTATTATCTCTATCAATTCGTAAAAGAAAGTCAGTAAAACCACTCATTTAGGAGGTTACTAGCATGAAAAAAGAAGACTTAACCACTCGCCTACTTCGAAATCTCTTTCACATTCAGGGCCCTTTTGATGAATGCCGACAAGAAATTATCTACAAGGCTTGTGCCCGTTCTATGGTTCAAATCGTTTATTCTTCCTTCTTCCTCTTCTTGTTTTATCTGTTATTTGGACGCTTCATAGAGGCCGTTCGCTATGCCATGCCCTACGTTTACTCTGGACTCATTTTTTTCATTACTTTAAAAACTCAAAGAGCCGTCAAAGAACTCCATCTGGAAAAAGATGACAAGTCAGAAATCATCCTCAAAACCTACAGCAAAGCCCAAATCAAATTTCGAAGCTGGGTTGTGTTTATCGGTATTCAGATTGGCCTCTTTACCCTACTCATCTTTCATAAAATATTCGTTCAGCAAATGTCCCTTACAGATTTTGTGAAGTTACTCACGCAATTCGACAAAAGTGTTCCTTTCCTGATATATACCCTGATTATCGGCAGCATTTTTGGAACCCTGACCTACGGATTTCTATCCCTACAGGAGGAGAAAACTCCTAAAAATACCAAACAGAAGGAGAAAAGCAAGCAATGACTTCACTATACGATTTTTCAGTCTTGAGCCAAGACAATCAATCAACTCCCTTGGAGAGCTATCGTGGGAAAGTTCTCTTGGTTGTCAACACTGCTACTGGATGTGGTTTAACGCCTCAGTACCAGGGACTTCAAGAACTCTATGACCGCTATCAAGACCAAGGTTTTGAGATTTTAGACTTCCCTTGCAATCAGTTTATGGGACAAGCACCAGGTAGCGCAGAGGAAATCAACGCCTTCTGTAGCCTACACTATCAAACCACTTTCCCACGTTTTACCAAGATCAAGGTCAACGGTAAGGAAGCAGATCCTCTCTATGTTTGGTTGAAAGACCAGAAATCTGGCCCACTAGGAAAACGAATCGAATGGAATTTCGCTAAGTTTCTCATCGATCGAGATGGGCAGGTCTTTGAACGCTTTTCTTCAAAAACAGACCCCAAACAAATTGAAGAGGCGATACAAAAATTACTATAATTCACAATCTCACTATGGTTAGGTCTCCTTTAGTCTAATGAATAGTGAGATTTTTTGATGGGCTTTGACTTAAATAGAAAAACACCCCATGATATGAAACATGAAGTGTTGTAAAATCTATGTTGTAGGTGCTTATTTCACATTTTCAATGTGACCAATGATAACAAATACCATACCGAAGCTTCATATACACTAAACAAATGACTTTCTAGTTATCTCAATTAGTTTTGGCTAGTAAATATCATTTCCAACAAACGCCCTCTCAATTCCTTATCCTGATGATGTAAGATATTCATTAACTCATGAGAATTTTTCGCATTGATGAATTGATTTAACAATCTATCTTTTAATTCATATGGAAGAGAAGCCGTCTTTAGTAGTCTAAAAACTTCGTCATTTAGAGATGGCATTTTATTTTCTTTACATTCAAAATTAGCTGTATCATTCTTATTTGGCAATTCAATGATAGACACATTCGTTCCTTTAAAATGAATTCTATGTTTTCTTTTGCTTGGAACGATACTAGAATCTCCTTGTAATGCCAACTCTACCATTCCCATTTCCCAATCGATTGATAATCTTGTTTTATATCTTTGACCATTTTGATCTTCAATCATTTCAAAAGAATGTTGTTTGCCTGGGAATACATACCAATCTACAACTTCAGGTAAATCAACACCCATATCTATCTCAGAACCAACCAAGGGAATGATTGCACCACTTTTTGCAAACACAGGCGTAGTCGAGATGTCCCTATAAACACTTAACTTCACACCACCTGTGTACTTTTTCTCTGAAAAGAAGTCATACCATACACCTTCAGGGAACCATACATCTACTTTTGCAGATTGGAATGCCAAATCCATCTTTTCTACAATGGGAGCCACCATCAGTTCTGTTCCAAAAAAGTATTGATTTGGAACATTATAGCTCTCATCATTCTCTGGGTAGAAATAATACATTGGGCTGATTAATGGAGCACCTTCCTCGTGTGTCTTTACATTCATGGTATATAGATATGGAATCATCTGATGTCTCAAACGAAGGTATTTCTTCATAATCTTAGATGTTGTTTCTGAAAAAAACCAAGGTTCTTTACTATTAAAGGGACTTCTAGAACTATGTAATCGAGTAATCGGACTAAAAACACCAAACTGTAGCCATCTGGTTTGTAGCTCTTCGTCATAATCCCCCAACATATGTCCACCTATATCATGACTCCACCAACTATAACCGATATTAGATGCTGTCGCTGTAAAATAAGGTTGAAATCTTAAGGAATTCCAACTAATAATGGTATCTCCTGAAAAACCAACAGGGTAGCGATGACTACCAGGACCTGCATATCTTGATAAAATCAAACCACCTTCTGCATTTTTACAACTATCCTGATAGTGATAATGGTTTAAAAGCCACAGTGGATCCAACATGCCTTGCGTCCCTTGTTGCCAGTCAATCCACCAAAAATCTACTCCTTGCTTTTCTAGCTCATAATGAACATCTTTAAAGTAAGCTTCCCTAAAAGAGGGATTAAAAAAATCAAAAATAGCAGGTTCTTCTAGTTCTACATTTAACCCCAATCGTTTTGCGACTTGAGGATAAGCTTCTTCATAAGCCCGTATACCATCAGCAGGATGGACATTTAATGAGAGTTTTAACTTTCTATCATGAAGTTGTTGCAATAACTGTTCTGGATTAGGTATTAAGTTTTTATTCCAACTATATCCTGTCCAGCCACTTCCAAAACGAGCTGGAATGTCAGTTATATGCCAATCCATATCTAACACACCGATAGATAAGGGAATTTTCTCTGTTTCAAATCTGTCTATTAAATCCAAGTATTCATCCGACGTATAAGGCCAATACCTACTCCACCAATTTCCTAAAGCATATCTTGGCAATAAGGGTGTTGAACCAGTCAAATGGTAAAAGTCTCTGATTGCTCCTCTATAATCATGCCCATAGGCAAAGAAATACAGGTCAATTTGATTTTCTCTCTCAATATAACCAGACTGTTCATCCCAAATAAATCCTTGAGAATCATCCAATAAGGCTATACCATTTCGGCTAATAATTCCATCTTCTAATGGGATGGCTCCATCTGCCTTATCCAGAGTCCGAGCTGTTCCTTTTAACGTTTCAATCGATTCACCAAAATACCAGCGACTACCATATACGGCAAAATTTCCTTTTAATTCTATAAATAAATTTTCGGCGTTAAATTCTCCTTTATTAAAGTGCAGATGAAAATAGTCCGTCATAATATCTAGTATGTTTGATGTCTCGATATAATCTAACGAAACTTGGCCAAAATCTCTATTATAGATAAGTTGTGTCGTTCTATCCTCAAAACTTCCAGTTTGAGAGTATTCTAACCTTACTAACTTGTCTGTTAATACAGAGATTCGATAAAACTCTCCCTTAAAAATTTTCAATTTGTTGTCCTCCTTTTATGTAGCATAAAAACAGAACGCACCATTTTTGATGCGTTTTTCGTTATTCTGAATGCAATGTTCTATCTATGACAAATAATACTCAATTGAAAAAATGTAGTGGACAAAATATCTTTTAACAAATCCAGATGTTATTAAAGAATTATCCCTTTTCAACCTTTCTAAGCTTATGTAGTTGTGAAACAAACTACTTTTAAACTATTAACTAAGATAGGATTGATAAATAATTTCAAATAATTTCAAATAATTTCAAACTATTACTAGCAATCATACGATATTCAAGCTCGCGTGCTTATTTCTTAGAACTGAAGACCCAGATAGGTATATAAATTATCCGGATCAACATAGTCATAAGACTCATAACAGTTGCGCTTCATTAAGCCATCCCCAGAGCAAGAGCTTCATCTCGTAATTTTTCAACATCACTAACCGTAGGTCGCCATCCTTCAATCATATTTGTACTTAAAGCATACCAAACACTCTTAAAAACGGATCGGTTTTCAAAAGCTACTCCCATGATTGTCATCTTTTCTTTATCTATATCTAAGGACATATGCTACCTCCTTTAGTTACATTATACCATGTTTCTCTGTAGCTTTTAAAAATTTTATAAACTTCAAATCTAAATATAAAACGCGTTCTTTTTCCTTTTTAACTAATGATTCTGAGTAAAAACTTAACTTCAGGGGAAAATGAAGTAAGACTAGACAAAATTCAAAAACTGATTTTAGACTGAAGATAATACTAGAATGCTAATTACTGATTTTACAATAAAGAGCTGACGACTTGTGTTGATTTTGATTTCTTAAGAGTATAAAAACCAACAATAAGGTAAACTTTTTAGTACTTTAAAACCTTGATATAATCGTATTGATTAACGTTTTGAGCAACAGACCTTGTCAGGTTGCAGCCACATTTGTAAGCGACTAAAGTCGCAACAACTGTGTCAATTGCACCAATTTAGTAAGAAAGTACAAAAAGAACACCCCGAAAGGTGCTCTTTGTAAGTATAGTAATTCTCTCGAATTAACGTTTACTAAATTGTGATGCTTTACGAGCTTTCTTAAGACCTGGTTTCTTACGTTCAACTTTACGTGAGTCACGTGTAAGAAGTCCTGCGCGTTTCAATGAATCGCGGAAGTCTGGGTCTACTTGAAGAAGGGCACGAGCGATACCGTGACGGATAGCTCCTGATTGACCAGCGTATCCACCACCTACAACGTTAACGAAAACGTCGTATGAACCTGCAGTTGAAGTAACTGCGAATGGTTGGTTGATTACAAGACGAAGGTCAGCGTGTGGGATGTACTCTTCAACATCTTTTTTGTTAACAGTGATTTTACCAGTTCCTGGAACAAGGCGAACGCGTGCAACAGCGTTTTTACGACGTCCAGTACCTGCATATTGTGCTTGTGACATACTTTATTGTTCCTTTCCTTAGATAAGTCCTGAAATATCAAGAACTTCTGGTTGTTGTGCAGCGTGAGTGTGCTCAGCTCCAACAAATACTTTCAACTTCATACCTTGAGCGCGTCCAAGAGTATTGTGTGGAAGCATACCTTTAACTGATTTCTCGATCAAACGTACTGCATTTTTAGAACGAAGTTCACCTGCAGAGATTTGTTTCAATCCACCTGGGTGGTTTGAGTGAGTGTAGTAGATTTTATCAGTTGCTTTTTTACCAGTCAATTTAACTTTTTCAGCATTGATAACAATCACAAAGTCACCTGTATCAGTGTGTGGTGTAAATGTTGGTTTGTTTTTTCCGCGAAGTACGCTAGCAACTACTGCAGAAAGACGTCCAAGTGGTACATCAGTTGCGTCAACTACGTACCATTTACGTTCAACTTGGCCTGGTTTAGCCATAAATGTTGTTTTGTTCATGATTTCTCCTATATATAGTTCGATTTTTGTTTACGGTGATGGGTGTTCCTTCCCATCGAAAAGTATTTGGAAGGTTCCGGGGCCTTTCAAATGGGGTAAACAATACCGCCTACTATAATACCAAATTTCACCCCTAAAAGTCAATAGATATGAAAAATATTTTTCTAAACTGTAACTTCTCAAAGTAACTGAAAGTTATATAATCAAGTTAATTTGGGAATTTACCTATTAACTTCGGGAGATTTTTGGGATTTTTTCCTTATTTCTTCCTGTAGCTAAAATCCTTCTTAAAAAATCACCTTTTCTTGATTTTTAATCCTATTTGCTGTATGATAAGGGAAAGAAAGGGGGTAGAAATATGGCTTTTACCAATACCCAGATGCGGTCGGCTAGTTTTGGCATTGTTACCAGCTTGCCTGATGACGTCATTGACTCTTTTTGGTATATCATCGACCATTTCTTAAAAAATGTCTTTGAATTGGAAGAAGAACTTGAGTTTCAATTGCTTAATAACCAAGGAAAAATTACCTTCCACTTTTCAAGTCAACACCTCCCTACAGCCATTGATTTTGACTTTAACCATCCTTTCGACCCTCTTTATCCGCCAAGAGTACTGGTTTTAGACATGGACGGTAGAGAAACTATCCTCCTCCCAGAAGAAAATGACCTATTTTAAAAACTCTAGCCTTCAGTTACAAACTACTGAAAACTAGAGTTTTTTCTATTTTTTCAAAGCATCATACAAGTTGCGGATCGGTTGCTTTAATGTCGGATGGATAAAATGAGGCGCAATTTCCTGTAAGGACTCAAGGACAAAAAGGCGTTCCGCTATGTAAGGATGAGGCAGAATAAGGTCGTCTGTATAAAGAATCTGATCCTCCACAAAGAGCAAGTCCAAATCAATCAAACGAGGCCCCCAATGTACTTCTCTCACCCGTCCCATCTCTGACTCAATGGCTAACAAGGTCTCTAATAGCACTGGGGCAGGCAACCATGTTTCTACTTCAACCACTTGATTAGCAAAGCTATCCTGTTCCACACCACCCCAAGGCTCCGTCGTCAAGACACTGGACTCTTTGAGAATATGGATACCTCGGTTTCGCATTTTCTCAATGGCTTGTCTCAAGTTTGCTTGTTTATCTCCCATATTGCTTCCTAGGGCGATAAAGGCTCGTTGCTTGCGGCGATGAATGGCTACCGAGCAAGTATCTAGTGGCAAATGCACTGGCGCCCAAGGTTTTTTCAGTTCCAGCTTGATTTCTTGGACAAGAGGATAGGCCTCAAAAGTACGTTCCACCAGTTTATAAGCTACCGTTTCAATCAAATCTTCACTCGTTTCCTGAAACCAAGTCGTCCACTGCTGACACAGTTCTCCATAATGGACAGAAGCCGTTAAATCCAAGTCTGTAGCCGCCTTAGTCATATTATAGGATAGGATTGCGGAAATAACAAACTTCTGCCCCAATTCTTTCTCACTAGGAAAAACACCATGATAGGCAAAAATTTCCAAATCCTTAATCTGCAGTTGATCCATAATGATTCCTTTCTAGAAAAATCCGCCCAAAGCGGATTCTTTTTTATAGTCCCATTAAACGATAAGCCTGATCTCGGAGGTCCTTATCTGTTTCAAATAAACCTCGAGCTACTGTCGTCAAGGTTGCAGTGCCTGGTTTTCTGACACCACGCATACTCATACACATATGTTCTGCTTCAATGACAACAAAGGCTCCCTTAGCACCCAGATAATCCATCAAGGCATCGGCCACTTCGATATTCAACCGTTCTTGAATTTGTGGCTTTTTCGAATAAACTTCAACCGTACGGGCTAGCTTAGACAAGCCTGCCACACGGCCATCTGGAATGTAGGCAATGTGCGCTCTACCATAAAATGGCAAGAAGTGGTGCTCACACATGGTGTGGAAAAAGATATCCTTTTCTACCACCATGTTATCGTCAATAATCTCAAAGGACTTTGACAAATGTTCCTCCGCTGTTTGACCAAGACCTGAAAAAATCTCTTGGTACATACGAGCCACACGAGCAGGTGTTTCCTGCAAGCCCTCGCGGTTAGTGTCCTCTCCGACAGCCTCGATAATCATTTTTACAGCTTCTTCAATTTTTTGTGTATCCATTCTCGTTTTTCCTCTCCATCAGATAGGCTCTCACTTGGCTCAAGAAATACAAGGAACCCGTGACAATCCTAACTGTTTGTTTCTCTTCTTTTTTATCTGTCAATTTCTGCTCTAGAAATTCCTGCCACCCCTGGTAGCTAAGATTTCTAGACTTAGCTGCCTCTTTCAACACGCTTTCATCAGTTGCCCGACTATCGTCAAAATGTGTCAGGGTAAGCTCGGTATCTGGGATTTCCTCCAACAAATCCAGCATATCTTCCAAGGCCTTGGTTTTGATGCAGGTAAAGAGGATCTCCTTATGATAATCCGCAAAGCGTTCTTGCAATGTGGCTAATAAAGCCTTGATAGCATGGGGATTGTGGGCTCCATCCAAGATCATCAAGGGGGCCCTTGACACGACCTCCAGACGCCCTGGCCATCTTGTTTCTTCCAAGGCTTGACCAATCAAGTCATTGCTTGCTAGTTCTCGACCATCTTCTTGACAAAAAGTATCAAGTAAAGCTATGGCCATCCCAGCATTCTCTATCTGGTGCAAACCAAGCAAACCAGTCTGGAAGCGACCTTGTCTGACAACACTTGTATAGTCAAAGACTTGACCTGTCACCACACTTTCTTTATGACGAACCTGATAATTTGCCCCGTAGGCAAGTCGCGGAGTATCTTTCCCTTCCGCAATGCGGTCAATCATAGCCAAAGCTTCTGGAGCGATACGACCTGTCACCAAGGGAATACCTTGTTTGATAATACCAGCTTTCTGCTCTGCTATAGCTTCCAAGGTGTCACCAAGTAGGGCTACATGGTCCAGTCCAATAGTCGTGATGCCTGTTAGAATAGGCTGACAGACATTGGTACTATCCAAAAGACCACCCATGCCCACTTCTATGATAGCCACATCTACTTGCTCTGAAGCAAAGTAGTCATAGGCCAAAGCCGTGATAATCTCAAACTCGGTTGTGCCCTGCAAATTGGCAGCCACTTCTCCTTCAAGCAAAGACTGATAGTCTGCCATGAGGGCTTCTAGTTTAGCCTCTGGGATAGATTCCCCATTGATGCTAATCTGGTCTGTGTAATGAATGAGATAGGGCGAGCTAAAAACACCAACTCTCAGCCCCATCTTTTCTAGCATATTTTTCAAAAAAGCAATGGTCGAGCCCTTGCCATTGGTTCCTCCGATATGGATAACCTTGAGTTTGAGATGGGGATTGCCACGCAGAGCTAACAGTTCCACCATGCGTTCCAAGCCAAAATGCGGTTGGTCCGTCCGGTAGTTGGCAATCCACTGATTGTTTTCAATTTCTTTCATCTTATTTGTATTGTTTTAAATCTAGATTTTCCGCATCATCAGCTAGACGAATAGCGGAGGCAATTTCAACTGCCATCCTGTGACTGGCTACGTCATGCACGCGCACCACTTCCACACCCTGTCTCGCAGCGATACTAGTTACATGAGCAGAGGCCGTGTCCCGATTGCGGAAACCGAGCTCTGTATCAGGATTGACTTCAAAACCATTTTCTTCTAGGATATTGATGACAAACCGCTTGCGCGACACTCCGAGAAAGATTGGATAGCCTTTCTGATGTAGTTTATCCAGATCCCGTAAAAGAAGCAGATTTTCTTTCTTGGTCAGACCAAAGCCAATTCCTGAATCCAGCAGGATGTTTTCTTGAGCAATCCCAGCTTCCTCTGCTCTCGCTAGTGCTCGTTCAAAAAAAGTCTCCATCAACTCTTCGATTGGCAATTTTTCAAAGTCAGCTAACTCTTCCTCTGTAAAAGCTTGTCCAAAACCAAAATGAGGAAAGATGAGCGAGCTAGGATGCTGAGGTCGAGCCATGACTGGATTAAACATAATGATTACTTTCGCTCCAGCCTTAGCAACCACATGGGCCATTTTTTCATCACCCATGAGACCAGTGATATCATTGACTAGATTGGCACCAGCAGCCAAAGCAGCCTCTGCCACCTGACTTTTCCAAGTATCAATAGAGATGAGGACATCACTTTCCTTGCGAATCGCTTTAATCACTGGAACAACACGCTGGATTTCCTCTTCTATCTCAACATAGCTATAGCTGCTTCCCGGCCGAGTTGATTCTCCACCGATATCTAGTATGCTGGCTCCTTCTGCTATCAATTTACGAGCCTGCTGGAGCGCCTGCTCAAGCGCAAAAAATTGACCACCATCCGAAAAGGAGTCTGGGGTTACATTGATAATTCCGCAAATAGCTGTCTTTGCATGATTGGCTTTACTTGACATATCGGTCACTCCCTCAAGGCTTTTCACCATATTATTTCTCTATTTTACCATAAAAAGAAAAAGATGGACACGATTGCATTCATCTTTTTCCCAGTAGAAACAAGTAAGCAATTGTCAATAATCTTATACTCTTCGAAAATCTCTTCAAACCGCGTCAACGTCGCCTTGCCGTATATATGTGACTGACTTCGTCAGTCTTATCTACAACCTCAAAACAGTGTTTTGAGCAGCCTGCGGCTAGTTTCCTAGTTTGCTCTTTGATTTTCATTGAGTATTAAACAGAAATCCCTAATGTCCGACTCAAAATTACCACGAGAGTCAACAAACAGAAAACAACCCCATTCACAATCATGTGAAGTAAGATAGACATTTCCAAACGTTGGGTTTTATAAACTGTCCAAGTTAGCACAGTTGACATTCCTCCATAGATAAGAAGAGAAGGTAGATTTGTCGGTAAATGAAGCAAGGCAAAGATAATAGCACCGACTATATAACCCACATTTTCTTTACCACGAAAGAGTTTTTTAGGAATCACTCCTCGACATAAAATCTCCTCACAAATAGGAGCTATTAGAACCAGTAAGAAAAAACTGGAAATTAAGGAACTATTCTGGACCAAATCATTAATATTTGATTGATTGCTGGTTGTTGTTTCATTCATCAAATGCAGTAAGACCACACCAATAATATTAAAGGCAAGAATCACTAGATAGCTTAAGGCCAATCTAGCCAAATCCTTAGCCTTGAAAAACGATAAACCAAAACTAGCCAACTGTGTTTTCCTAGCACCTATTATAAATACAGTTAAAACCACAAGAGATAAGGCCCCTACTAATAGTCCAGTTTGAATCAGTGGAAATTTTCTGCTAGTTAGAAAAGTTGCTAGGGCTAAAGGAAACTGAGAAAACAAAAGCCCTACTAGAAAGATTATTAACCACTTCCCCCTGTTTAATACTTCATCCCAAATATTCTTTTTTATCATCAATCATACTCCTACCATTCAATCAAAATCACCTACCTAGTTTGAAGCAATTTTCAAGTAACTATAATATAAAAAGGGGAGAACCCCTTTTTATATTATAGCATTTATAGTGCCATGCTAATATAGTTAAGGATAAACAAGGCATCCAAAATCCAAATCATTACATGAACATCTTTAGCTTGACCTTTGACAAGCTTAGTCAAGGTGTAAGTCAAGAAACCAACTGCAATCCCTTGAGTGATAGAGTAACTGAATCCCATAAAGATAGATGTGAAGAAGGCAGGAACCGCTTCAGCCATATCATCCCAATGAATATTTTTCAAACTAGCCAACATCATAATCCCAACGATAATCAAGATTGGAGCTGTAGCAGCTGTTGGTACGATAGCTAGAAGTGGGCTAAAGAAGCTTGAGATTGCAAAACAGATTGCCACAACCAAGGCTGTCAAACCTGTACGTCCACCTGCACCAATACCAGCAGCAGATTCAACATAAGTCGTTACGTTTGAAGTACCTGCAATGGCACCAATTGAAGTACCAATCAAGTCAGAATAAAGAGCCTTGTCCAACTTAGCTGATTGGTGATTTTCACCATTTGTCGCTACGATACCAACTTTTTCACCTGTACCGATCAAGGTACCAATTGTATCAAAAATATCTGTCAATGAGAAGGCAAGAATGGCCATCAGAGTTTCAGGCAAGCGAGCTGTATCTGAAATCAAAGCTCCCAAACCTTCTGAACCAAGAGCTGCACCAAAGATTGTCTTCAAATCTTCAAAAGCTGCACCAACATGGTTGTTAGCAAAATCGATACTAGACAAATCTACCAAACCAACTGCAATAGCAAGAACAGTTGTTGTTAAGATAGAGAGGATAATTCCCCCTTTAATCCCTTTGATAACAAAGAAGATAGTAATGGCAAGCCCTGCAAGTGCCACCAAAACAGCTGGATTATTAAAGCTGACCAAGCCTGGAACTGCTGAAGAGTTTGCTGCAATCGTTGCTTGAGCTTTGTCAGCCCCTTCTCCTACAACAGTATAGTTGCCTGGATCAATCGTAAATTTCAAAAGTCCAGCATTCTTAATTCCCACGTAGGCAAGAAAGACACCGATACCAGCTGAAATAGCTGAGCGAAGGGCGTTTGGAATCGATTCAATGATCATTTTACGAACATTGGTCAAGGTAATAATCAATGAAATAATCCCACAGATGAAGACCATAGCCAAGGCTTCTTGCCAAGAATAACCAAGTCCAAATACGACTGTGAAGGTAAAGAAGGCATTGAGTCCCATACCTGGCGCTTGAGCATATGGTAAGTTGGCGTAGAAGGCCATCATCAGGGTACCAGCAACTGCACCGATAATCGTTGCGAGGAATACACCCTGAGCAGGCATTCCTGTTTGCGAAAGAATTTGTGGGTTTACAAAGAGAATATAGCTCATTGCAAAGAAAGTTGTTAAACCAGCGAGAACCTCTGTACGAACGTCTGTACCGTTCTCTTTTAGTTTAAATAATTTGTCCATTATCAATCTCCTTTTAGTTTTTACGAACAATAATAGAATTATATCATTTATCATTCACTTTTTCAATATCTTTGTTTAATTTATTTAAGAAATTGATGGAATTTCATTTTTTGTTTGGAATCTGCTTTTCTGTCTGCTTTTTGTTATAATAGAAGACATCTTATCTGGAAAGACACTAGAAAGGTTTATATGACGAAAAAAATTATTGCACTAGATCTGGATGGAACCCTGCTCAACTCAGACAGTCAGATTTCTGACTTTACCAAAGAAACCATTAAAAAAGTTGCTGAAAAAGGCCATCAGGTTATTATTACGACAGGTCGCCCTTACCGTATGTCAAAAGATTTTTACCGTGAACTGGACTTAGACACTCCTATGATTAACTTCAACGGCTCCCTCACTCATTTACCAGACCAAGTTTGGGATTTTGAAAAGTGTTTGACGGTAGACAAAAAATATCTGCTAGACATGGTTCGACGTTCAGAGGACATTCAAGCCGATTTTATCGCTGGAGAATACCGTAAAAAATTCTACATTACAAATCCCAATGAAGAAATTGCCAATCCCAAACTATTTGGTGTAGAAGCTTTCCAACCTGAAGATCAATTCCAGCCTGAGTTAGTAACCAAGGATCCTAACTGTATTCTGTTACAGACCAGAGCTAGTGACAAATATGCCTTGGCAAAAGAAATGAACGCCTTCTACCAGCATCAACTGTCTATCAATACCTGGGGAGGTCCGCTCAATATCCTTGAGTGTACCCCAAAAGGTGTCAACAAGGCCTTTGCTTTGGACTACTTGCTCAAGGTAATGAACCGTGACAAAAAAGATTTGATTGCTTTTGGAGATGAGCACAACGATACCGAAATGCTAGCTTTTGCTGGGAAGGGTTATGCCATGAAAAATGCCAATCCAGAGCTACTCCCTTATGCAGATGAGCAAATTTCCCTTACCAACGACCAAGATGGGGTTGCCAAAACCCTACAAGACTTATTCTTATAACCTATACTGATACTCAATGAGAATCAAAGAGTAAACTAGGAAGCTAGCCGTAGGTTGCTCAAAGCACTGCTTTGAGGTTGTAGATGAAGCTGACGTGGTTTGAAGAGATTTTCGAAGAATATGACCAGCTTGCGAGCTGGTCTTTGTGCTCTTTTCACAGTCTCATCAACCAGTTAATCGATTGTTCTACTTTTTGCCTTCAAAACCTTGGAAAAGGCTTTCTTTTGTGATATACTTCACATATAAATACAAGAGAGCTCGTCACACTCGACTCTGTTGACACAAAATCAATCCAGTCCCGTTGTCCCTGTTCTCGGTCAATATAAAGGAGGATAGCTATGAAAGCTGTTGTTGTAAATCCAGAAAGCACTGGTGTTGCTGTTGAAGAAAAAGTGCTCCGTCCACTTGAAACTGGGGAAGCACTTGTAGAAATTGAATACTGTGGTGTTTGCCACACTGACCTCCACGTTGCTCATGGTGACTTTGGTCAAGTACCAGGACGTGTTCTTGGCCACGAAGGTGTTGGTATCGTTAAAGAAATTGCCCCAGATGTGAAAAGCCTTAAAGTCGGTGACCGCGTCAGCGTTGCTTGGTTCTTTGAAGGATGTGGTACTTGCGAATACTGTACAACTGGTCGCGAAACCCTTTGCCGTACAGTAAAAAATGCTGGCTACTCAGTAGACGGTGGTATGGCTGAACAATGTATCGTAACTGCAGACTATGCTGTTAAAGTTCCTGACGGACTTGATCCAGCCCAAGCTTCTTCTATTACATGTGCTGGGGTAACAACCTATAAAGCAATTAAAGAAGCCAAAGTTGAACCAGGTCAATGGGTTGTTCTTTACGGTGCTGGTGGACTTGGAAACCTCGCAGTTCAATATGCTAAAAAAGTATTTAATGCTCATGTCATCGCAGTTGATATCAATAACGACAAACTTGCCCTTGCAAAAGAAGTAGGCGCTGACATTGTGATTAACGGTCTCGAAGTTGAAGATGTACCAGGGCTCATCAGAGAAAAAACTGATGGAGGAGCTCATTCAGCTGTCGTAACTGCTGTATCTAAAGTTGCCTTCAACCAGGCTGTTGACTCCGTTCGTGCTGGTGGTCGCGTCGTCGCTGTCGGTCTTCCTTCTGAAATGATGGAACTCAGCATCGTTAAAACAGTCCTCGATGGAATCCAAGTTATCGGTTCTCTTGTTGGAACTCGTAAAGACTTGGAAGAAGCCTTCCAATTCGGTGCAGAAGGTTTGGTAGTCCCAGTTGTTCAAAAACGTCCAATAGAAGATGCCGTAGCCATTTTCGACGAAATGGAAAAAGGTCAAATCCAAGGACGTATGGTACTCGACTTCTCCCACTAATCTAATAGAAACCTATTTTAAAAGTTGGAAGCTTCTTCCAACTTTTTTATATTAAATTTTTAAATAAGGATTCAAAAAAACTCCTCTAAAACTCAATATATCAATATTTTCAGATGCACTCTTTTTAATTATTTTATGATAAATAGTTGATTTTTAGATGAAAACGGTTTATACTTAAAAAGTCTTAAAGTTTTCTTAAACGAAAACTAAAACAAAAAAGGAGGAATGACAATAATGAGTATCGGAATCATTATTGCGAGCCACGGCGAATTTGCTGCGGGTATTCATCAGTCAGGATCTATGATCTTTGGTGAACAAGAAAAGGTTCAAGTTGTAACCTTTATGCCAAATGAAGGCCCTGATGATTTATACGCTAAGTTTAATAACGCTGTTGCTGCATTTGACGCAGAAGATGAGGTTCTAGTTTTGGCTGACCTTTGGAGTGGATCTCCATTTAACCAAGCTAGTCGCGTGATGGGAGAAAATCCCGAGCGTAAGTTTGCCATCATCACAGGACTTAACTTACCGATGTTGATTCAAGCCTACACAGAGCGCCTCATGGACGCTGCTGCAGGTGTAGATAAAGTCGCTGCTAATATCATTAAAGAAGCCAAAGATGGCATCAAAGCTCTTCCAGAAGAGCTAAACCCAGTTGAAGAAGTTGCAAGCGCTACAGCTGCTCCAGTTGCCCAAGCTGCTATTCCAGAAGGAACTGTTATCGGAGACGGTAAATTGAAAATCAATCTTGCCCGTCTTGACACACGTCTACTTCACGGTCAGGTTGCAACTGCTTGGACTCCAGATTCAAAAGCAAATCGTATCATCGTTGCTTCAGATAACGTAGCTAAAGACGACCTTCGTAAAGAATTGATTAAACAAGCAGCTCCAGGTAATGTCAAGGCTAACGTGGTTCCAATTCAAAAACTGATTGAGGTTTCAAAAGACCCACGTTTTGGAGAAACACATGCCCTTATCTTGTTTGAAACACCTCAAGATGCTCTTCGTGCCATCGAAGGTGGCGTGCCAATCAAAACTCTTAATGTTGGATCAATGGCTCACTCAACAGGTAAAACATTGGTCAATACTGTTTTGTCTATGGACAAAGAAGACGTTGCTACATTTGAAAAAATGCGTGACCTCGGTGTTGAATTCGATGTCCGTAAAGTACCAAATGATTCTAAAAAAGATTTGTTTGACTTGATTAACAAAGCCAATGTCAAATAAGCCATTATTTATGAAAGGATTTTAAACATGTCTATTATTTCTATGATTTTAGTAGTCGTTGTAGCCTTCTTTGCAGGTCTTGAAGGCATCCTCGACCAGTTCCAATTTCACCAACCACTTGTAGCCTGTACCCTTATTGGGCTTGTAACAGGTCACTTGGAAGCAGGGATTATCCTCGGTGGATCGCTTCAAATGATTGCCCTTGGTTGGTCAAATATCGGTGCTGCTATCGCTCCTGATGCTGCACTTGCTTCTGTCGCTGCTGCCATTATCATGGTTCTTGGTGGTGACTTTACCAAGACTGGTATCGGTGTTGCCCAAGCGGTTGCTATCCCTCTTGCTGTAGCTGGACTTTTCTTGACAATGATTGTTCGTACAATTTCAGTTGGTTTGGTTCATACTGCAGATGCTGCCGCTAAAAAAGGTGACTTCGGCGCTGTGGAGCGTGCGCATTTCATCGCGCTACTTTTCCAAGGACTTCGTATCGCGCTTCCTGCAGCTCTTCTCCTTATGGTACCAACTGAAACTGTACAAAGTATCCTTAGTGCCATGCCAGACTGGCTCAAAGATGGTATGGCTATCGGTGGTGGTATGGTCGTTGCCGTTGGTTACGCCATGGTTATCAACATGATGGCAACTCGTGAAGTATGGCCATTCTTCGCTCTTGGTTTCGTTCTTGCTGCCGTATCAGACATTACTCTAATCGGATTCGGTGCTATCGGCGTTGCTATCGCTCTTATCTACCTTCACCTTTCTAAAACTGGTGGAAATGGTGGCGGAGGAGCCGCAACTTCTAACGACCCAATCGGCGATATCCTAGAAGACTACTAAGATAAGAAAGGACTGAAAACATCATGACTGAAAAACTTCAATTAACTAAATCAGATCGTAAAAAAGTTTGGTGGCGTTCAACCTTCTTACAAGGGTCTTGGAACTTTGAACGGATGCAAAACTTGGGCTGGGCTTATACACTCATTCCAGCTATCAAAAAACTCTATACTAAAAAAGAAGATCAAATCGCTGCTCTTGAGCGTCACCTTGAGTTCTTCAACACTCATCCATACGTAGCTGCTCCAGTCATGGGGGTTACTCTTGCGCTTGAAGAAGAACGTGCTAACGGTGTGGAAATCGATGACGCTGCTATCCAAGGGGTTAAAATCGGTATGATGGGACCTCTTGCTGGTATCGGTGACCCAGTATTCTGGTTTACAGTGCGCCCAATCCTTGGATCTCTCGGTGCTTCACTTGCCCTTACTGGCAATATCTTGGGTCCACTCCTCTTCTTTGTTGCATGGAACTTGATTCGTATGTCATTCTTGTGGTATGTTCAAGAGATTGGATACAAGGCTGGATCAGAAATCACTAAAGATATGTCTGGTGGTATCCTTCAAGATATCACTAAAGGAGCTTCTATCCTTGGGATGTTCATTCTTGCTGTCCTTGTTCAACGCTGGGTAAATATTAAATTTGCTTTCGATGTTTCTAAAGTTCAACTAGATGAAAAGGCTTATATCCATTGGGATAAATTGCCAGAAGGGTCTAAAGGTATCCAAGAAGCATTCGCACAAGTAGGACAAGGATTATCTCAAACACCTGAAAAAGTTACTACTTTCCAACAAAACTTGGATATGTTGATTCCTGGACTATCAGGACTACTCCTTACTTTACTTTGCATGTACTTGCTTAAGAAAAAAGTATCTCCAATCACTATTATCCTTGCCCTCTTCGCAGTGGGTATTGTGGCACATGTTCTTCACATCATGTAATCAAGCAACTTAAAAGGAACCAGGTTCTAAAATCTGATTCCTTTTTTCTATGCTTTTATACTCAATGAAAATCAAAGAGCAAACTAGGAAGCGAGCCGCAGGCTGTACTTGAGTACGGCAAGGCGAAGCTGACGTGGTTTGAATTTGATTTTCGAAGAGTATTATTCTGCCAAGGCTCCCATTGGATCCCAAGGTTCAAGTACGATTGGTTCTGCTTCATAGGCAGCTTGTTCTTCTGCTGTCAGCAATTCCTTACGGACAACGATTTGGTATGTGTATTCGTCCATCCAAGCGTCTGAGGCAACAAAGTAACCATCTGTACCGACTTTGTCTCCCCATGAGTTTTCAACCTTCCACTTGGTTGACTTGCCATTTTCGTCCAAGTCAACACCTGTCAAGACCATGGCGTGGGTCATCAAGCTTTCGCTATAGTCCAAACGGCCAGCCTTGTCTTGAGTGAGTTTAATATCCATGCTTGATTCAAAGTCATAAACATCTGTCGCAAGGATTCCAGCTTTACGGTTGCTGAGCTGGCCGACATCTGAACCAAACCAAACAGTCTCACCTGCTTGCATTTGAGCAATCGCCAATTCTTTCAAACGCTCCATAGGAACGTTGATGTAACGAACCGCACGGCTACCAACTACATTCCCCAACATCTCAACTGTGTAAGATTTTCCGTAAGGCTTGTCAGCAGTTGGAGCATTGATAACAGAAACGTAGTCTTCTAGTGGAAGATTAACATATTTCTTATAAAACTCTTGTGGTGTGATGCCCTTTTCGCTTTGGTAGTTGTTATCTTTATCGCGATAAGCAAAGTCAAATTTACGTGGTGGAAGGCCCAAAGACATAGCAAGGAAGTTAAAGATTTCTTGCAAGAGGTCTTCTTTCTTAGCTTGAACAGTCGCTTGGTCAGCATCAGAAGCAAGCAAGTCACGTAAGATTTGAGCATCTTGACGAAGCAATTTATTAAGGATCGCATTTAGCTCACGACTGCTGCTAGATGAAACAGACTCAGGATAAACTGACTTGGGCACGACACCATATTTTTCAAAGAGAGATACCACCATATCCCATTGACCACCGTCTTGTTGAGGTGTTTGAAGTAGGAATTTAACCTTACGGCTCGTCAAGTCTTGGTCTGCAGTCGCAATGACTTGTTCCAAGAACCAGTTTGATTTCTCATACTTGTCCCAGAAGAATGTGTGGGCCTGTGACAACTCAAAGTTCTCCAATTTGTATTGAGAGATGAGTTTGTGGCGGAAAGTGTTAAGAGCTGCAAACATCCAGCAACGACCAGAAGCCTTCTGGTTAGTTACCTTGTCCTTGGTCAAATCCAATGAGAAAACAGGTGTATTGTCTACATGGCTTTGGCGACGTTCTAGAGCTGCAAAAATTCCGTTGTGGCTGGCAGCATTTTCAATCGCTTGGTATTTTACATTTGCTTCATAGTTGGCAAATAGTTTATCAGTAAATGATTCTTGAATCGCGTTCATAGATTCCTCCTTTTATTCTACAGTCTATTATAACTCTTTTCACAAAGGAAGCAACTAAAAAACATAAAAGGCGAGGACATTGTCCCTCACCTTTTTCGAATTTATACTCTTCGAAAATCTCTTCAAACCACGTCAACGTCGCCTTGCCGTATATATGTTACTGACTTCGTCAGTTCTATCTGCAACCTCAAAGCAGTGCTTTGAGCAACCTGCGGCTAGTTTCCTAGTTTGCTATTTGATTTTCATTGAGTATTAAACTAAATTAAATAATATTAGCACGGAGATCTTCTAATTCTTCCTTGGTCAAGCGACGCCATTCCCCTCGCTGCAAGTTCTCATCTAAAACTAAAGTCCCCATAGTCAAACGCTGTAGGTCTACAACTTCCTTGCCACAGTAGGCTACCATACGCTTGACCTGATGAAACTTCCCTTCTGCAATAGTCACACGGATTTGGCTCTGATTCTTTTCTGCATCTGTGGAAAGAATCTCCAGTCCAGCGGGCTGACAGGTAAAGTCTTTGAGCGGAATACCCTCAGCAAATATCTCCACATCTTCTTGGGTCATCATTCCCTTGACCTGGGCCAGATAGGTCTTATCCACATGACGCTTTGGCGAAAGAAGAGCATGGGCCAGCTTGCCGTCATTGGTCAAGAGCAAAAGACCATGCGTGTCAATATCCAAGCGTCCTACTGGGAAAACTTCCTTACTCCGCGCCAAGTCATCCAACAAGTCCAGAACGGTTCTGTGCTTGGGATCCTCAGTCGCTGAGATAACTCCTTTGGGCTTGTTCATCATGTAGTAGACAAACTCTTCATACTCCAACACTTGCCCATCAAAGCGAATCTCATCTATTTTTTCATCAATCTGCAATTTAGCTGATTTTTCTTTTTTACCATTTACAGTCACGCGCCCAGCCTTGAGCAAGTTTTTGACCTCAGTCCGGCTCCCCACAGCGCAGGCTACTAAAAATTTATCTAATCTCATAGAACTATTATATCATATCAAAAGGAGGCTGGTACAATGACCAACCTCCTTTTCGTTTCATACTCTTCAAAAATCTCTTCAAACCGCGTCAAGGTCGCCTTGCCGTGGGTATGTTACTGACTTCGTCAGTTCTATCTGCAACCTCAAAACAGTGTTTTGAGCTGACTTCGTCAGTTCTATCTGCAACCTCAAAACAGTGTTTTGAGCTGACTTCGTCAGTTTCATCTACAACCTCAAAGCAGTGCTTTGAGCAGCCTGCGGCTAGTTTCCTAGTTTGCTCTTTGATTTTCATTGAGTATCAGATTTAAGAAATTAACTTCCTCGTCTCCAGAAAATCGCTAAGACAATCATGGCTCCTAATACTGCAGGGATAATGGCTGTTCCTGCTATTATCGGTCCCCAAGTACCAAAAAGCAAGTGGCCTATAAAGGCACCAATCCATCCTAGAAACATTTTTCCAAAACATCCCATTCGCTCTCCACGATTGGTCAGAGTACCTGCTAAAAATCCCACTAGGAGACCAACGAACATACTTCCTAACATATTATCTCCTTAATTTGCCCAATCTCCGTTACGGAAGAGTGGTACACGTGTCCCATCCTCACGGATACCATCGATGTCCATTTGGTTAGAACCAATCATAAAGTCTACATGAACATCTGAACGGTTAAGCCCCGCGGCTTCAAGCTCCTCTTCGCTCATATCCGCTCCACCAACTACGCTAGTCGCATAGGCTGCACCGATAGCCAAGTGATTTGACGCATTCTCATCGAAAAGGGTGTTGAAGAATGTAATGCCTGACTGAGAAATTGGGCTTGGATCTGGTACCAAGGCACATTCACCCAAGGCACGCGCACCCGCATTTTCAAAGACAAGGTCTTTCATGACCTGATCACCCTTCTCAGCAGTAATGTCTATGATTTCTCCATCCTTAAAGGTTACCTTAATGCCTTCAATGATATTTCCATTGTAGCTAAGCGGTTTTGTAGAAGTGACATAACCATCTACGCGACGGAAGTCAGGCGCTGTGAAGACTTCCTCTGTCGGCATATTTGGCAAGAATCCTTCTCCTTGCGCATTGATAGCACCAGCCGATTCCCAAACATGGTTTTTCGGCAAACCAAGGGTCAAATCTGTTCCTGGCGCTGTGTAGTGAAGGGCTGAAAATTGTTCTTTATTAAGCATATCTGCCTTGCTCTTGAGGATAGCTGCATGCTCTTCCCAGGCCTTAACAGGATCTACTTCATAGACTCGGCAAGTTTTGAAGATTTGGTCCCAAAGGAGATCGACTGCTTCTTCGTCGCTCGTAGCATTTGGAAAGACTTTCTTAGCCCACTCAAGTCCAGCAGCGGCTGCTACCGTCCAGCTAACCTTGTTGGATTGCGTTGCGATGCGCATTGGCTTCATAGCAAGTCCCATAGCTTTAGCAGAAGCCGAAAGCTTGTCAGCGTCCACTCCGTTCAAGGCACCTGGGTCAGAAGAACGAACCCCAAGACGGCTAGCCTTGTTCTCCAAAAGATAGTTCATCTCAGCAACCTTGTATTCAGGCACATTATCCAGACGCTCCATCGGCGCATGGAGGAATTTCTCACGGTTAATGACATCATCTGTCCACTGAACGATAACCTCATGCGCACCCAAGGCATAAGCTTCTTTGACGATTAAGTGAGCCAACTCACGTTGCTTCACATCGATAGAGAGAGCCAAAGTGTGACCAGGTTGCACGTTGATTCCGTTTGCAACCAACAATTTTGCATATTTTTCTAGATTTTCTTTAAAATTTGGTAAAACCATGTTGTTTCTCTTTTCTATTTTTTATTTTTCTTTTAAAGCAGAAAATAATCCTGCTAAAGCAATAGCACCTGACAAGAGTGCTGTTGATAGAAGAATTGTCTGATCAGCAAGTTCTAATTGATATTCAAATACCTTCTCAGCCGGCTTATCTTCCGCAAAAATTCTTAGTTTCACGAGAACATCCTTAGAATTCATTAAAACAAATTACTATGACTGCCTGTCCTCAGCAAATTTAAAATCAATTCTTCCTTGTTTACTTTATAAACCAAAAGCCAATCTGGCTGGATATGGCATTCACGAACACCTTGAAAATACTTGGATGCCGTCAATTGATGATCACGATATCTAGCAGGAAGTTCTTTTTCTTGAACAAGAAAATTTAAAACTTCTTCTAATAATTCTGCCTTCAAACCACGCTTCATAGCCAACTTAAAATCTTTTTTAAACTGTTTATGATAACGAATCTTAAGCATGCAAATCCTCCATCAAGTCAGAGACTGATTCAAAGGATTGGCTCATATTACGATTTTGGTCTAAATCCGTTAATACCTCAAGCAACTTCCGATTTTCGTCTAGTCTAACATCAAAAGGTAATCCCTGATATTGAATAGCTTGACGAAGGAAAATATTGATGGCAGTCGTCATATCCATTCCCAGATTATTAAACACCTGTTGGGCCTGCTCCTTAACCTCACTATCCAGACGGATGCTCATACTCGTCTTTGACATACTCTCACCCTCTTTCTATAGACTATTTTAACAAAAAAGAAGGCTAATGTAAATCTATTGGATATACATTAGCCTCTTTAAATAGATGATTAAACAATTTTTTAAAACAACTCATCAAACAAACTCAACTGGTTATCCTCTGGCATATTTCCGAGAATGCCCATTTCATCCATCTTTTCAACCAATGTCGATGAGAGTCCACCACGTTTGCGTAGTTCTGTTTTAGAGAGGAATTCTCCCTCTTCACGCGCTCGAACTAACTGCTTGGCAACGTTCTCTCCCAGACCATCCATAGCAACAAATGGCGGAATGAGGGTATCCCCATCGATGAGGAACTCTATCGCCTGACTACGGTAGAGATCGAGTTTACCAAACTTGAAACCACGTTCCCACATTTCATTGACAATCTCAAGAGTTGTATAGAGGTCAATCTCCACATTAGAGGCCTCATTGTTCTTCCGTTTTTCAGCGATTTCTTCCATTCTGCGTTTGATGGCATCCAAGCCCGCACCCATGGTCTTGATGTCAAAAGCCTTAGCACGGATTGAGAAGTAAGCACAGTAATAATAAATGGGATGGTGAACCTTGAAGTAGGCCACACGCAAGGCCATCATAACGTAGGCTGCCGCATGGGCTTTAGGAAACATGTACTTAATTTTCCCACAGGACTCGATATACCACTCTGGCACCTTATTAGCCTTCATGGCTTCGATATAGCCATTGCGTTCCTCTTCGGAAATCTTGAGCCACAAGCCCTTACGTACCCGTTCCATAATGGTAAAGGCCATCTTAGGTTCAAGACCAGCATGCATGAGGTACACCATGATGTCGTCCCGACAACCGATAACGGTTGATAGGTCCGCTATTCCTTGCTTAATCAAATCTTGGGCATTGCCCAGCCAAACGTCAGTACCGTGGGACAGACCTGAGAGCTGAAGCAACTCCGCAAAAGTCGTCGGATGCGTCTCATCTACCATCCCACGTACAAAGTTGGTTCCAAATTCTGGAATCCCCAGCATACCTGTCGGCGTTCCGATTTGTTCAGGAGTCACACCTAGCACATCAGTCCCAGAAAAGAGGGCCATCACGCCTTCGTCATCCATAGGAATTTCATTAGGGTCAATCCCAGACAAGTCCTGAAGTTTTCGAATCATAGTCGGATCATCATGTCCCAGTACATCGAGTTTGAGGACGTTCTCGTCGATATCATGGAAGTTAAAGTGAGTGGTCTGCCATTCAGCCGTCACGTCATCCGCTGGATACTGGACAGGCGTAAAGTCGTAGACATCCATGTAGTTAGGAATAACAACGATTCCCCCTGGGTGTTGTCCTGTCGTTCGTTTGACACCAGCTGCACCTTGAGCTAGACGTTCCACCTCTGCATCACGATAAAACTTGCCATAATCTCGCTCATAACCCTTGACAAATCCATAAGCGGTCTTAGCAGCCACCGTACCAACCGTTCCTGCACGGAAGGCATATTCCTCACCAAAAATATCACGTACATCCAAGTGAGCACTAGGCTGATCTTCTCCCGAGAAGTTCAAGTCAATATCGGGAACCTTATCCCCATCAAAACCAAGGAAGGTCTCGAAAGGAATATCTTGCCCATTTTTGCTGAGTTTGTTACCACATTTAGGACAGTCCTTATTGGGCATATCAAAACCTGAACCGTAAGAACCATCGGTGATAAATTCGCTGTACTGACACTGACCACAGACATAGTGAGGAGATAGAGGATTAACCTCCGTAATCCCAATCATGGTCGCAACAAAACTAGATCCGACAGACCCACGAGAACCAACCAAATAACCCCGTTCATTAGAACGTTGTACCAGCATCTGCGAGGCCAGATAAATCACGGCAAAGCCATTCCCCAGAATAGAGGTTAGTTCTTTTTCAATCCGCAAATCAACGATATCTGGCAGCGGATTTCCATAAATCTCAAAAGCTTTCTTATAGGTCAACTCAGCAACTGTTTCTTCAGCCTTGTCGATGAAAGGCGTGTACAAGTCACCCTTAACGACCTCAACGGGTTCAAAGATTGCTGCCAAGGCATTGGTGTTTTCAATAACCAATTTGCGAGCTAATTCCTCTCCCAAGAATGCAAATTCATCCAACATCTCATTAGTCGTTCTAAAATGAGCCTTTGGAAGTGGTGCCGGTTGGGCATGTTCACCATGACCGATAGTTCGGTTAATCATAGACCCTTGGCCCAAACTGCGGACGATAATTTCACGGTAAATCTCTTCTTCTGGTTCGATATAGTGGACATTCCCCGTAGCCAAAACGGGCTTGCCAAGGCGGTCTCCCACCTCTATCAAACTCCTGATAATAGTCTGGAGTTCCTCCATATCCTTAACCTGCTCTTTGGCAATCAAGGGAGCATAGATAGCCGGTGGCATGACCTCGATAAAGTCATAATACTTGGCCACCTCAACCGCCGCATCCACACCTTGGGAAACAACTGCATCAAAAACTTCACCTTCTGCACAGGCTGATCCTAAAATCAAGCCCTCCCGATGGGCATCTAAAACCGTTCTCGGAATCCGTGGTACCCCTTCAAAGTACTTGGTATTAGACAAGGAAACCAGTTTAAAGATATTTTTTAAACCTACCTGATTCTTGACATAAATGGTCGCATGTTTGATCCGAGCTTTTTTATAAGAATCTGGACTAATCAAATCAATGTTTAATCTAGCCAAATCAGTCACACCATGTTTTTCTGCCACCTCTTTGATAAAGATGAAAAGCAGACGACCAGTAGCTTCCGCATCGTAGTTGGCCATGTGGTGATGTTCCAAAGCCACACCAAAACGCTTGGTCAAAGGTCCCAAACCATGACGTTTGTACTCAGGATAGAGGTTTCGAGCAAACTCCAGCGTATCAATAACTGGCTGACTAATCTTTGGCAGACCATGACGCTCATAATTGGCATTCATAAAGCCAACGTCAAAGGTCGCATTGTGAGCGACTAGGACAGTATCCTTGCAAAATTCTTGGAATGCTTGCAAAACTTGTTCTAGTGGTTTGGCATTTTTGACATGATCATCTGTAATTCCAGTCAACTCAGTAGTAAAAGCTGATAATGGATGCCCGGGATTGATAAATTCATCAAATTCGGCAATGACATTCCCCTTGTACATCTTAGAGGCCGCAACCTGAATCAAGTCATTATAGATGGCTGAAAGCCCCGTCGTTTCCACGTCAAAGACCACATAGGTCGCTTCTGACAAGTCCATCTCCACTTCGTTGTAAACGATAGGAACACGGTCCTCCACGATATTGGCTTCCATTCCATATATCAGCTGAATTCCCGCTTTCTTAGCCGCCTTATAGCCATGTGGGAAGGACTGGACATTTCCATGATCCGTGATGGCAACCGCCTTATGTCCCCACTTAGCAGCTGTCGCAACAATCTCTTCAACCTCTGGTAGAGCATCCATAGTCGACATATTTGTATGGGCATGAAACTCAACCCGACGCTCACCTTCTGGCATCAAATCTTTCCGCTCATAGTGAACAACTTCCTGCACATCCTGAACGTTCATCGTCAAATCGCGTGTGAAGTTATTCATCTCCACATTACCACGCACTCGGAGCCAAGAATTTTTCTTGATGAGGTCAAATTTCTGAGCCTCTTCTTCATTCTTAACCCACTTTTGCATAGAAAAACTTGAAGTGTAGTCCGTCATTTTAAAGTTGATCAAAACACGCCCTGTTCTGGTCACTTTTTGCTCCACATCAAACACAACCCCTTCAAAGACCAGACGATTTTCCTCCGTCGTCACTTCAATCATAGGAGTAATCTCTGCCTTGTCCAGCTTGGGTTTAGCTGTAGCTTTTTTAGCTTGAAAATCAAAGGCTGGTTTCTCTTCAGCTGGAGGAGGTGCCATCTGTTCTAGTTGTTCCATAGCACGGAGCGCTTCCTCATTAGCAGCTTGAACAATCTGCTCATTTTCAGCATGAAATGCTTCTTCCTGCTCTTGAGTCAGCACATCATTCTTCTCTACTTGACAGATAAAAGTTGGAAAACCAAACTTTTCAAGTTGTTTCGCTAAATTAGGAAGATGATTTTTTTTAAAGTGTTCCTTATCAATCGCCTCAGAGCCTTCAATAAAGAGTTGATTACCCTCCGCACGAACTCTCAGATTTTGATAAAGGGACTTAAAACCTTGACTAGCACATGGCCCCTCAGAGAAAGCCTCCCTATAGTAGGACTGCAAGAGTTGATTTGAAAATTCTTGAGACAGAGCCTTGATTTCGAAACTAGCTTTATTGCCTGTCTTAGAAAATTCTTCGCTCAAACCTTTCTTTAATTCTAAAAAGATTTCAATTGGTAAAATATTAGAAAATACGAAATGAAACTCCCATACCTTACTAATTTTATGAACCACAACTCGCTCAATATCAGCCTGTGATAAAGCAGGATCCTGGCTCATTTCAGCAGGCATCCCCAGTTGATTCATCAAAATTTCAAAACTGTTTGACATTCATTTTCCTCACATTATTCTCCTACTATTTTACCATACTTAGAGGCGTTTTCTAAAGACAAAAGGAAGCCACTAAGTGACTTCCTTCTAGAGCGAGGACTGATTAGTCTTCACCTTTGTTTTTCTTAATGATTTCTTCTTGTACTGACTTAGGTACATCTTCGTAGTGGTCAAATACCATCATGAATGTACCACGTCCTTGAGATGCAGAACGAAGAACTGTTGCGTAACCGAACATTTCAGCAAGTGGAACGTAAGCACGAACGATTTGGCTGTTACCGTGTGCTTCCATACCATCAACACGTCCACGACGAGCAGTTACGTGACCCATAACATCACCAAGGTTTTCTTCTGGAACAGTGATTGTTACAAGCATCATTGGTTCAAGGATAGCTGGTTGTGCTGATTTAGCAGCTTCTTTAAGAGCAAGTGAAGCCGCGATCTTGAAGGCAGTTTCAGATGAGTCGACATCGTGGTATGAACCATCATAAAGCTTAGCTTTAACGTCAACCATTGGGTAACCTGCAAGAACACCGTTAGCCATAGATTCTACCAAACCTTTTTCAACCGCTGGGATAAATTCACGAGGAACCACACCACCGACGATTGCGTTTTCGAATTCGAATCCTTTACCTTCTTCGTTTGGAGTAAATTCAATCCATACATCACCAAATTGACCTTTACCACCAGACTGACGTTTGAAGAATCCACGAGCTTGAGTAGAAGCGCGGAATGTTTCACGGTAAGATACTTGAGGAGCACCTACGTTCGCTTCAACTTTGAACTCACGACGCATACGGTCAACAAGGACGTCAAGGTGAAGCTCACCCATACCAGAGATAACTGTTTCACCAGTTTCAACGTTTGTTTCAACGCGGAATGTTGGATCTTCTTCAGCCAATTTTTGAAGGGCAATACCCATCTTGTCTTGGTCAGCTTTAGATTTAGGCTCAACCATCAATTGGATAACTGGTTCTGGAACGTTGATTGACTCAAGGATGATTTTAGCTTTTTCATCTGTCAATGAGTCACCAGTTGTAGTATCTTTCAAACCAACGGCAGCAGCGATATCACCTGAGTAAACAGTGTCGATTTCTTGACGGCTGTTAGCGTGCATTTGAAGGATACGTCCGATACGTTCACGTTTACCTTTAGAAGTGTTCAATACGTAAGAACCTGATTGAAGAACACCTGAGTAAACACGGAAGAATGTCAAACGACCTACGAATGGGTCAGTCATGATCTTGAAGGCAAGAGCTGCAAATGGCTCTTCGTCAGATGCTGGACGAGTTTCTTCAGCGTCTGTATCTGGGTTAATACCTTTGATTGCTGGGATGTCAAGTGGGCTTGGAAGGTAGTCGATAACCGCATCAAGCATCAATTGAACACCTTTGTTCTTGAAGGCAGAACCACACAATACTGGGAAGAATTCAACGTTGATAGTCGCTTTACGGATACCAGCTTTCAATTCTTCGTTAGTGATTTCTTCACCTTCGAGGTATTTCATCATCAATTCTTCGTCAGTTTCAGCAACTGCTTCGATCAATTTTTCACGGTATTCTTGAGCTTGGTCAAGGTATTCAGCTGGAATATCTTCTTCAAGGATATCTGTACCAAGGTCGTTCGTATAGATTTCAGCTTTCATCTTGATCAAGTCGATGATACCACGGAAGTCATCTTCAGAACCGATTGGCAATTGGATTGGGTGTGCGTTTGCTTGAAGACGATCGTGAAGTGTGCTTACAGAGTAAAGGAAGTCAGCACCGATTTTGTCCATTTTGTTGGCAAATACGATACGTGGAACTCCGTACTCAGTTGCTTGACGCCAAACTGTTTCAGTTTGAGGCTCAACACCTGATTGTGAGTCAAGAACGGTAACCGCACCATCCAATACACGAAGAGAACGTTGTACTTCGATTGTGAAGTCCACGTGTCCTGGTGTGTCGATGATGTTTACGCGGTGGTTATTCCATTGAGCTGTTGTCGCAGCAGATGTGATCGTGATACCACGCTCTTGCTCTTGCTCCATCCAGTCCATTTGTGACGCACCTTCGTGAGTTTCACCGATTTTGTGGATTTTACCAGTGTAGTAAAGGATACGCTCAGTTGTAGTTGTTTTACCAGCATCGACGTGAGCCATGATACCGATATTACGAGTTTTTTCAAGTGAAAATTCGCGTGCCATGAGGTTTGTTTCTCCTATTTATTTTTGATTTCTATTCTATTATAACACGATTTTAATAAAAACGGATAGGCAGGACCTACCCGTTCTCAATGTTTTCATGATATTGTTGGTTTCAACTTGTAGATTTTCAAGTAGAATTGAACTCGGGCTAAAAGCTTGGAAAATAGATAAGCTCTCCTAGAATCTTCGATTCTTCGTCAAGCTTCCTAATTTTCAGTCGCTTTTTTAACGCCCTTAGTATCTTAATCTTACCAACGGAAGTGTGCGAATGCACGGTTAGCTTCAGCCATACGGTGAGTGTCTTCACGTTTCTTAACAGCTGCACCAGTGTTGTTAGCAGCATCCAAGATTTCTTTTGCGAGACGGTCTTGCATTGTGTGTTCACCACGAAGACGAGCGATTGTTACCAACCAACGAAGTCCAAGTGTTGTACGACGTTCTGGACGAACTTCAACTGGGACTTGGTAGTTAGAACCACCAACACGACGTGCACGTACTTCAAGTACAGGCATGATGTTTTCCATAGCTGTTTCAAATACTTCAAGTGCATCGTTACCAGTAGCTTCTTTGATTTGCTCAAAGGCACCGTAAACGATTGAAGCAGCTGTACCACGTTTACCGTCAAGCATAACGCGGTTGATAAGACGAGTAACTAGTTGTGAATTGTAAAGCGGATCTGGCAATACGTCACGTTTTGGAGCTCTATTTTTACGACTCATTTCTCTTTATCCCCTTTCCTTATGCTTTTGGACGTTTAGTACCGTATTTAGAACGGCCTTGTTTACGATCGTTAACACCTGCAGTATCAAGTGCACCACGGACGATATGGTAACGTACCCCTGGAAGGTCTTTTACACGTCCACCACGAAGAAGCACCACGCTGTGCTCTTGCAAGTTGTGTCCGATACCTGGGATGTAGGCAGTAACTTCGATAAGGTTGCTCAAACGTACACGAGCGAATTTACGAAGGGCTGAGTTAGGTTTTTTAGGTGTCATTGTTCCAACACGAGTTGCAACACCACGTTTTTGTGGTGAAGAAACGTTTGTTTGAACTTTTTTATGACTGTTGTAACCAACGTTCAAAGCTGGTGATTTAGATTTTTCTACTTTTGATTTACGCGGTTTGCGAACCAATTGGTTAATTGTAGGCATCTACATTCTCCTGTGTTTTTTTATTTTTGGTGATGATACACTTGGTGACAGCTATCATCTGTGTGTACTTTTGCAACATTTGTCAGCACGTCCCTGTACACTCTTGAGAGACCAAAAGTAAAAAGTACCGTCTATTATTGTAACAAAATTTTCCATTGGTTGTCAAGATATTTTTCTTTTTTGTATTCTTAATTTTAGCTGATAACTTCTCAAAGTAACTTCCACTTGGCTGACCAAAGTGGAAATTAGTCTAAAACGAATTTTTATGGTGGAATTAAGTGTGAGACTTTCCGTTCCATCCTTGAGAAGATGGGAAAAGACCCGTCAACGATTTCAAAAGAAATCAAGCGCAATCGCATCATGCATCCAACATCCGTCAAATCTGATTGCACGGATTGCCCACTTCTCAAAAAGCTCCTTATGTCTGTAACAACGCGTTTTTCTCATACTAAAAGCTAGGTTGCGGAAAACTAGAAGTTAGTTTTATATTGAATCGAAATAAGACATGAACAAATCTATTGGGAAAGTCAACTTAATTTCTAAAAATGTTTTAATAGCAACAACGTACTATTCTAGTTTCAATCTGCTATAGAAGTTACCCTTTTCATTCTCTCAAAAGTCAATCATAAAAGAGGAGAAATCGAAGTTCCTCCTCTTCACTGTTTACTATCGAATCAAGTAAATCAAATCGTTACTCATTCACAATTTTTTCATCAACTTTAGGGTTTAGAGTTGTTCCCCAATGTGTAATTGTACGCTGTTGTACTAGTGGTAAGTCTGTGCGGTTGTAAACTGTACGCCATGGTTCCCATACAAGACCCGTCTTTTCTTGAACCTTGATGCGAAGATTACGGACATTTCCTCTAAATTGAATCTCTGTTTGGAAGCCTGAAGTTCTGTTTTTTCCGTTATCTTCCCATTGACGTGAACGGATTTCTGGATTTCCTTGTTCATCATATGTAATTTCATCCCAATAGATGTAGTAACGCGCAACATAAGCACCCTTATGATGAAGTTTCAAGAAGCCATTTTTGTAAGAAGTAACCTTCGTTTCGATATAGTCTGTACTATTTTGTAAAGTTGCTTGGGCATTATCTTTTAGGAAGGCAGTCTTATATGAGATTGGCACAGCTGGACTTTGAGCGCTAAAGTTAGCTCCTTCTCTGATGAGTTCCTTCAAGTTTTCGACTGTTCCTGTGACAACTTTGGCGGCACCGCTAGCATTACCTCCTACAATTACCGCTGTTACAGAAGTGTTCTTCAATAGACGGCTCCATTCAGAATTTGGAGCAATTGTTGCGCCTTTGATAACCGCATTGATAGCTGCTTTTAATTCAGTAGACTTACTTGTTGACTCAAACTTAACATAGATTTGACGTCCGTAAGAAACGTTTGATACATATACAGGTGGAGTTTGTGAATCAACGCCTCTTTGTTTTAAATTTTCAGGTGTCACACTCTTGTCAAATACAGCCGCTGGATTGGTCGGTGCATCAAATGTCGCTGTATAGTAGATTTGTTTAAAGTTTACAACTTCAATTTGCTTTTCACCCTTTTGCACAGCCTCAAAGTCAATCTTGAGCGGTGCGCCTGCTTTTTCAAAGTCTGCACCAAATTTTGCTTTCAATTGGTTCATGCTATAGGCTGTAGTTGATTCATACTGAACACGGGCAGGAACGGAATGGCTAGATGAGTAATTCTTTGTCCATCTTTCAACCAAGGTATTCATCGCAGACTGCATACCACTAGTTGTAGGATCTGCTTCAATTCGGCTGTCAGACTGAATCATACCAGGTAAATCGACGCTGACTGTCCCCTTTGCACGGGCAAGACTAATCAATTCTGGCTGATTTTCTAGCAGATTTTGGTTTGCTTTATACAAGCCACCTAGGAAGACATTTTGATTTCCATTGATGGAAACATCTGCTGTGCCTGTAGAGAGGGTTTTCTTGATTTTTTCTACAACGACAAACTCTCCATTTTGTTCCTTAGCACTTGTGTTGTAGCGATTTTCTAAGGTTTCTCCCTTGCGAGTTAAAATATCCAAAGGATTATAAGTTAAGCCAAAAAGGTAGTCTTTCAATGCTGATGTTTGATCTACTACTGGTGCAGTTCTATCCTGTCCAACTTGAGTTGTTGCTGAACGGAATACTTCCACTTCTGCCAAGCTCAATGGGGTATTTTTAGTTTTCAACTCCACTTTTACATAACGAGCGCCTTTGGCTGTGAAGAAAACTTCAAGTTCTGCCTTCCCATTCAAACTATCAAAGTGTTGACGAGCAACTTCTTGTTTTGCTTCATTTAACAAAACAACATCAAAATTGGAAAGACGATTGGCTACATCCCCATCTCCACGATTGTAAAGTTTAACTTTTCCAACATTCTCTGTTTTTCCGAGGTCAACTTGCCACCAAGCATTGTCTTCAAAGTTTGTATGCGTTACAGAATGGTGCCCATAGTCACTATCAACATTACCATCCACTGCTCGTGTAGCAGCTCCTCCATAAGCAGTAGAACTTTGACTAGCTTGTTTTCCACGAGCAATGTTTTCTGTCTCAACTGGACGATTCCCTTGCTCTGTAGCCAAAGCTACTCCCTGAGCGCTCAATAAAAAGGCCGCAACAACAGCACTACACACACCGAGTCCACACTTTTTGACAAAGCGATGCAAACGTTTTTCTTGATTCATTCCTTATTCCTCCGTTTTGTAATGAATACGTTTTCCTATTTGTCTATAGTCTATCAAATTTCAAGTAAAAGTCAAGCACAAACCAGCAAAAAAGTCAAGAAAATAAGAAGAAAACGTTTGCTGAATTTTTCTGATATTTTCTTTAGATTTCCAGTAAATACTATAGTTTGGAAACTAGATAAAACTTGACAAGTGCTAGCTTTTTCTCTTCCTATTTATAGTTTCGCTAGATGAACTTTTTAAAGAAATATTAGAGAGCAATTTCTGAATAAAAATAGCTAGGAACACATCATCTTCCTAATAATACGGCTTTGCTTATGTGACATTTTTATACTAATTCAAACCACGTCAACGTCGCCTTGCCGTACTCAAGTACAGCCTGCGGCTAGTTTCCTAGTTTGCTCTTTGATTTTCATTGAGTATTATCTCCATCATTTATACTGATATATAAAATAGTACAGAAAACTTCTCAAAAGTAAGAATTTCTTTGACAAACAAAAGAAAACGCTTGCATATTGTTTTACTACATGCTATACTGATATAGAAATTTATTGATTGGAGAATCATTATGAGAAAAACACCATCTCACACTGAGAAAAAAATGGTCTACAGCATCCGTTCCCTCAAAAATGGAACTGGTTCTGTCCTTATCGGCGCAAGCCTTGTCCTACTTGCCATGGCTACCCCAGCTATCTCAGCCGACGAAAGTACAACAGCTAGTACAGAAGCACCGAACACTATTGTTCAACCAACTACTGGTACAACTGACAGCACTAGTAAGGATGAAAGCAATCTTTCTGCGCCTAACAATGCAAACGCTTCCCTAGAGAAAAAAGAAGAAAAACCTGCGACAGAGCCACTTAGTCCCGCTGCAAGCTCAACTGATCCAGCAACACAAACTGGGCAAGATCGTTCAAGTGAGCCAACTACTTCTACTAGTCCAGTAGCAACTGAAACTAAGGCAGAAGAGCCAATCGAAGACCACTACTTCCGTATCCATGTCAAAAAACTCCCTGAAGAAAACAAGGATGCTCAAGGACTATGGACTTGGGATGATGTTGAAAAACCTTCTGAAAACTGGCCTAACGGAGCCTTGTCCTTCAAGGATGCCAAGAAAGATGACTACGGCTACTACCTAGATGTCAAATTAAAGGGAGAACAAGCCAAGAAAATTAGCTTCCTCATCAATAATACAGCTGGAAAAAATCTAACCGGCGATAAATCGGTCGAAAAACTAGTTCCAAAAATGAACGAGGCTTGGTTGGACCAAGATTACAAGGTCTTCTCTTACGAGCCACAACCAGCAGGAACTGTTCGCGTCAACTATTACCGCACTGACGGCAACTATGACAAGAAATCTCTCTGGTACTGGGGAGATGTGAAAAATCCAAGTAGCGCTCAATGGCCTGACGGAACAGACTTTACGGCTACAGGCAAATATGGTCGCTATATCGACATTCCTCTTAAGGATGCCGCCAAAGAATTTGGATTTTTGTTACTAGATGAGAGCAAACAAGGAGACGACGTGAAAATCCGTAAAGAAGATTATAAGTTCACAGATTTGAAAAATCATAGCCAAATTTTCCTAAAAGACGATGATGAATCGATTTACACAAATCCATACTATGTCCATGATATCCGTATGACAGGAGCCCAACACGTAGGCACTTCTAGCATTGAAAGTAGCTTTTCAACACTTGTCGGTGCTAAAAAAGAAGATATCCTCAAACACTCCAACATCACTAATCACCTAGGAAACAAGGTAACTATTACCGATGTTGCAATCGATGAAACTGGTAAGAAAGTGACCTACAGCGGAGATTTCTCTGACACAAAACATCCTTATACTGTTAGCTACAATTCCGATCAATTCACTACCAAAACAAGCTGGCGCCTGAAAGATGAGACATACAGCTATGATGGCAAACTGGGAGCTGACCTAAGAGAAGAAGGAAAACAAGTTGATTTGACCCTTTGGTCACCAAGTGCTGATAAGGTTTCTGTTGTTGTCTACGACAAGAATGACCCTGACAAAGTAGTTGGAACTGTCGCTCTCGAAAAAGGGGAAAGAGGAACTTGGAAACAAACTCTAGACAGCACAAACAAACTCGGAATCACAGATTTCACTGGCTACTATTATCAATACCAAATCGAGCGTCAAGGTAAAACTGTTCTTGCACTCGATCCTTACGCTAAATCTCTTGCTGCTTGGAATAGCGACGATGCCAAGATTGACGATGCCCATAAAGTGGCTAAAGCCGCCTTTGTAGATCCAGCTAAACTCGGACCTCAAGACTTGACTTATGGTAAGATTCACAATTTCAAGACTCGTGAAGACGCCGTTATCTACGAAGCTCATGTGCGTGACTTCACTTCAGATCCTGCCATTGCAAAAGACTTGACCAAACCATTTGGGACTTTTGAAGCCTTCATTGAAAAACTAGACTATCTCAAAGACTTGGGTGTAACCCATATCCAGCTCCTTCCAGTCTTGTCTTACTACTTTGTCAATGAATTGAAAAACCATGAACGCTTGTCTGACTATGCTTCAAGCAACAGCAACTACAACTGGGGATATGACCCTCAAAACTACTTCTCCTTGACTGGTATGTACTCAAGCGATCCTAAGAATCCAGAAAAACGAATCGCAGAATTTAAAAACCTCATCAACGAAATCCACAAACGTGGTATGGGAGCTATCCTAGATGTCGTTTATAACCACACAGCCAAAGTCGATATCTTTGAAGACCTAGAGCCAAACTACTACCACTTTATGGATGCCGATGGCACACCTCGAACTAGCTTTGGTGGTGGACGCTTAGGAACAACCCACCATATGACCAAACGGCTCCTAGTTGACTCTATCAAATACCTAGTTGATACCTACAAAGTGGATGGATTCCGTTTCGATATGATGGGAGACCATGACGCCGCTTCTATCGAAGAAGCTTACAAGGCTGCACGCGCCCTCAATCCAAACCTCATCATGCTTGGTGAAGGTTGGAGAACCTATGCCGGTGATGAAAACATGCCTACTAAAGCTGCTGACCAAGATTGGATGAAACATACCGATACTGTCGCTGTCTTTTCAGATGACATCCGTAACAACCTCAAATCTGGTTATCCAAACGAAGGTCAACCTGCCTTTATCACAGGTGGCAAGCGTGATGTCAACACCATCTTTAAAAATCTCATTGCTCAACCAACTAACTTTGAAGCTGACAGCCCTGGAGATGTCATCCAATACATAGCAGCCCATGATAACTTGACCCTCTTTGACATCATTGCCCAGTCTATCAAAAAAGACCCAAGCAAGGCTGAGAACTATGCTGAAATCCACCGTCGTTTACGACTTGGAAATCTCATGGTCTTGACAGCTCAAGGAACTCCATTTATCCACTCCGGTCAGGAATATGGACGTACTAAACAATTCCGTGACCCAGCCTACAAGACTCCAGTAGCAGAGGATAAGGTTCCAAACAAATCTCACTTGTTGCGTGATAAGGACGGCAACCCATTTGACTATCCTTACTTCATCCATGATTCTTACGATTCTAGCGACGCAGTCAACAAGTTTGACTGGACTAAGGCTACAGATGGTAAAGCTTATCCTGAAAATGTCAAGAGCCGTGACTATATGAAAGGTTTGATTGCCCTTCGTCAATCTACAGATGCCTTCCGACTTAAGAGTCTCCAAGATATCAAAGACCGTGTCCACCTCATCACTGTCCCAGGCCAAAATGGTGTGGAAAAAGAGGATGTAGTGATTGGCTACCAAATCACTGCTCCAAACGGCGATATCTACGCAGTCTTTGTCAATGCGGATGAAAAAGCTCGCGAATTTAATTTGGGAACTGCCTTTGCACATCTAAGAAATGCGGAAGTTTTGGCAGATGAAAACCAAGCAGGATCAGTCGGAATTGCCAACCCGAAAGGACTTGAATGGACTGAAAAAGGCTTGAAATTGAATGCCCTTACAGCTACTGTTCTTCGAGTCTCTCAAAATGGAACTAGCCATGAGTCAACTGCAGAAGAGAAACCAGACTCAACCCCTTCCAAGCCTGAACATCAAGACCCAGCTCCAGAAGCTAGACCTGATTCTACTAAACCAGATGCCAAAGTAGCTGATGCGGAAAATAAACCTAGCCAAGCTACAGCTGATTCACAAGCTGAACAACCAGCACAAGAAGCACAAGCATCATCTGTAAAAGAAGCGGTTCAAAACGAATCGGTAGAAAACTCTAGCAAGAAAAATATACCTGCAACCCCAGATAGACAAGCTGAACTTCCAAATACAGGAATCAAAAACGAAAACAAACTCCTATTTGCAGGAATCAGCCTCCTTGCGCTCCTTGGTCTCGGTTTCTTACTAAAAAATAAAAAAGAGAACTAAACTAGCCCTCCTATAGAAAAATCCCCCAAGCATTATAGCTCGGGGGATTAATTTTCGTACAATATTTGTTGTCCTAATAAACTTGATTAGGATTTTTTATTAAGCCTCTTTCATAGCAAAATAAGCTCGTACTTTGGGTGCAACTTGTGTTCCGAAGAGTTCAATAGCTCTCAGAACCTGGTCATGAGGCATAGAACCAAGCGGTAGATGAAGCATGAAGCGGTCCAATCCTAAATCCTCTATCATGCGAATCAATTTTTCGGCCACCTGATCTGGATTGCCAACAAACATGGCGCCATTTGACCCTACCTGCTCCAAATATTGCTCATAACGCAATTCCTGCCAGTGCGGACGGTCTTTGGAAATAGCATCCACCACTTGCTTAGTCGGATGGAAATAATCTTTCACCGCCTGCTCACCATCTTCCGCAATCCACCCCCAAGAATGGGCTCCCACTTTCAAGTCTTTGTCAGCATGGCCCGCTTCGCTTCCAATCTCACGATAAGCCTGAATCAACTTTTTAAAATAACGTGGATTACCACCAATAATAGCATATACAATCGGTAGACCAGCCTGAGCAATCTTCACTGTTGATTCGACATGACCACCTGTAGCTATCCACAAGGGCAATTTGTCCTGAACTGGACGAGGATAAACTTCTTTACCAGCAATCGTTTGAGTCAATCGACCTTGCCAGTCTAACTTGGTCTTTTCATTGACTAACTGAAGCAAGTCTAATTTCTCATCAAAAAGAGAGTCGTAGTCTTTCAAGTCATAACCAAACAGAGGGAAAGATTCCGTGAAAGAGCCCCTTCCAGCCATAATCTCCGATCGTCCATTTGACAAAGCATCGATAGTGGCATACTGTTGGAACAAACGAATCGGATCCATGCTTGACAGAATGCTGACTGCACTGGTCAAACGGATTTTCTTGGTATTGACTGCCCCAGCGGCCAGGACAATCTCTGGGGCTGATACTGCAAAATCCGCCCGATGGTGCTCGCCAATCCCATATACGTCCAAACCAACCTTGTCAGCCAGCTCAATCTCTGCCACCAACTGGCGAATGCGTTCAGCATGACTGTAAGTTTGTCCAGTCCCTTCAAGCTCCGTTATTTCCCCAAATGTTGAAATTCCCAATTCTACCATTGTGATTCTCCTTGTCTATCTCTGTCCTTCAATTTGAAAAATTATTCTAACACGAATCTTAAGTACAAGCAACCAATTTGCTCATTAGAAAAAGCCTAGATAACTAGACTTTTTTAGCTTATTCTACCGTTACTGATTTAGCAAGGTTACGTGGTTTATCCACATCGAGGCCACGGTGGAGGGTTGCAAAGTAAGCGACTAATTGCGTTGGTACGACCATTGAAATTGGTGAGAGGTATGGATGTACGGTCGTAAGTACGATATCGTCGGTATCTTTGGCTACATTCTCTTCTGCGATAGTGAGGACTTTGGCACCACGGGCTGCGACCTCTTGGATATTTCCACGAGTATGGTTGGCAAGAACTGGATCTGACAGGAGAGCCAAAACAGGCGTTCCTTCTTCAATCAAGGCAATGGTTCCGTGCTTGAGTTCTCCTGCCGCAAAACCTTCACACTGGATATAAGAAATCTCTTTGAGTTTGAGACTTGCTTCCATGGCTACGTAGTAATCTTGACCACGTCCGATGTAAAAGGCGTTACGAGTTGTTTTAAGAAGCTCACGAACCTTAGCTTCAATGGTTTCTTTCTCTGAAAGAGTTGATTCGATAGACTGAGCTACTATTGACAACTCATGAACTAAATCAAAGGCTTGCGCTTTGGCATTGCCATTTGCTTCTCCGACTGCTTTTGCAAGGAAAGCAAGGGCTGCGATTTGCGCTGTATAGGCCTTGGTTGATGCTACGGCAATTTCAGGACCTGCATGAAGGAGCATGGTATGGTTGGCTTCACGAGAAAGAGTTGAACCTGGGACGTTTGTCACTGTCAAGCTTGGAATTCCCATTTCATTAGCCTTAACCAAAACCTGACGGCTATCTGCTGTTTCACCAGACTGGCTGATAAAGATGAAGAGTGGTTTCTTGCTGAGAAGCGGCATACCATAGCCCCACTCAGATGAAATTCCAAGTTCAACTGGTGTATCTGTCAATTCTTCCAACATCTTCTTAGAAGCAAATCCTGCATGGTAAGATGTTCCAGCTGCAAGGATGTAGATGCGGTCTGCGTCTTGAACAGCCTTAATGATATCTGGGTCTACGACAACTTGACCAGCCTCATCTGTGTAGGCTTGGATGAGTTTCCGCATAACAGTTGGTTGCTCGTCAATTTCCTTGAGCATGTAGTAAGGGTAAGTTCCCTTACCGATATCTGACAAGTCAAGTTCAGCAGTGTAGCTAGCACGCTCACGACGATTTCCATCATAGTCTTGAACTTCCACACTATCAGCCTTGACGATTACCAACTCTTGGTCATGGATTTCCATGTATTGGTTAGTTTCACGAATCATAGCCATGGCGTCTGAGCAGACCATGTTATAGCCTTCTCCAAGACCAATCAAAAGTGGTGATTTATTTTTAGCTACGTAGATGACTTCAGGATCTTGTGAGTCAACCAAGGCAAAGGCATAAGAACCACGGATGATGTGAAGGGCTTTTTTGAAGGCTTCAAGAACTGAGAGCCCTTCTTCTTCCGCAAATTTTCCAATCAAATGAACGGCTATTTCAGTATCTGTCTGCCCCTTGAAGTGGTGACCTGCAAGGTATTCTTCCTTGATTTCAAGGTAGTTCTCAATCACCCCATTATGCACCAAGACAAAACGTTCTGTCTCAGAGCGGTGTGGGTGAGCATTGTCCTCAGTTGGTTTTCCGTGAGTAGCCCAACGAGTATGTCCGATACCAGTTGTTCCCTCAACACCAGCTGTCTTGGCAGACAATTCTGCAATACGACCAACAGCCTTCACCAAATGGTTATCAGCACCATCTAGGACAAAAATTCCCGCAGAATCATAGCCACGGTATTCAAGCTTTTCAAGCCCTTGAATCAAAATATCAGTTGCATTTGTGTTTCCAACAACACCAACAATTCCACACATAGTATATACGACACAGGCAAGCTGTGCTTTCTCCTTAAAATTGGTATAGTCTAATTCCTCTTTTATAGAATCAGCAAAAACAGTATATACTTGTTTCTTTCACTTGTCAAGAGCAAAAATTGGTATAGTTCAAATTAACTTCTTGTGAACAAAAAAACCTGACCAATTAGGATAATCAGTCAGAGTCCTTTTTAAAATCCATTATTATCGCTTAATTCCTTGAACCAGTGCCCTGATTTTTTCAGACGGCGTTCTTGCGTTTCCAAGTCTAGTTCGACCAAACCATAGCGATTTTTATAGCTGTTAAGCCATGACCAGCAATCGACAAAGGTCCAAATTAAGTAGCCCTTACAATTGGCTCCATCTTCAATAGCACGGTGAAGTTCACGAAGATGACCTTTTACAAAGTCAATACGATAATCATCTTGAATCATTCCATCTTGACGGAATTTTTCTTCCCCTTCAACACCCATACCATTCTCAGTCAACATCCACTCGATATTACCATAATTTTCCTTGATATTTTGGGCGATGTCATAAATCCCTTGCTCATAAATCTCCCAGCCACGATGAGGATTGATTTTACGTCCAGGCATCACATAAGGCTCGTAAAAATGTTCTGGTAAGAGTGGACTCTCTGGATGCTTAGCAAATCGAGGTGCCATAACACGCAAAGGTTGATAGTAGTTGACACCAAGGAAGTCCACCGTATTGTCACGAATGAGATCCAACTCCTCCTCTGTAGCATCAGGCAAGAGACCGTGTTCATGCAAGATTTCTACTAACTCCTGTGGATAAGTCCCCAAAACAGATGGGGCTAAGAAAGATTGGGCCTGAAAGAGGTCCGCAATACGAGCTGCCTTGACATCAGCAGGATGCTGGCTACGTGGATAAGCCGGTGTCAAGTTGAGGACAATCCCAATTTTGGAATCAGGTAAGAGTTCATGACAGGCCTTGACCGCTAGACTGCTAGCTAATTGTGTGTGATAGGCTACTTTAACCGCCGCTTCTGCATCCACCTTATGTGGATAATGAGCATCGTAAAAATAGCCAAATTCTACTGGAACGATTGGCTCGTTAAAGGTAATCCATTGATCCACTAGATCTCCATAAGTCTCAAAACAAAAACGAGCATAGTCTTCATAAGCTGAAACTGTCGCCTTATTTTCCCAACCATCACCAGCTTCTTGAAGGGCAAAAGGCAAATCAAAGTGGTAGAGATTGACTAACAGACGAATCCCCTTAGCCTTAATAGCCTCAAAGACCTTACGATAAAAATCCACACCTTTAGGGTTGACTTTCCCACAGCCTTGTGGAAAAATCCGTGACCACTGAATAGAAGTTCGAAAGGCCGTATGACCAGTTTCTACCAGTAGCTCAATATCCTGTTCCCAATTTGCATAAAAGGTCGATGTCTTATCTGGACCAATCCCATTATAGTAACGATTCGGCTCCACTTGGTACCAATAATCCCAGAGATTATCTCCCTTACCGTCACCAGCTACACGTCCTTCTGTTTGTGGTCCAGAAGTAGAGGATCCCCAGACAAAATCCTTTGGAAATCTTAGCATACATTTACCTCTTTATCTACTCATTTTTCCCATTATACAGAAAAAACAAGGTAAAAACTAGTCACATTTTTTCCTTGTTTTTCTTCTGATTATAGTTTTTATTTCTTACTGAGGATTTCAAGCGTTTCGAGCACGTTATCTGCATGAACTTCGATGGTGTCACCAGTCGCTTTGATCTTCACTTCTACGATGCCATCGGCCGCTTTTTTACCAACAGTGATACGGATTGGCAACCCAATCAAGTCGCTATCGCTGAATTTGACTCCGACACGTTCGTTACGGTCATCTGTCAAGACTTCGTAACCAGCTCCCATCAAGCTTGCTTCAAGCTTTTCTGTCAAAGCTTGCGCTTCTTCATCCTTGACATTGACAGTAATCAAGTGAACATCAAATGGTGCCAATTCTTTAGGGAAGTTGATGCCCCAAGCATAACGGTATTCACCTTTTGGCGTTTTATTAACAAAGAGGCGAGCGTGTTGCTCCATAACAGCTGAAAGGAGACGGCTGACACCGATACCGTAACATCCCATGATAATTGGCACAGCACGACCATTTTCATCCAAAACATCTGCTCCCATACTTGCTGAATAGCGAGTGCCGAGTTTGAAGATGTGACCAATTTCGATACCACGCGCAAAATTAAGAACACCTTGTCCGTCTGGAGAAATTTCCCCCTCACGAACTTCACGGATATCCACATATTCTGCAGTAAAGTCACGACCTGGGTTCACACCAGTCAGGTGGTAGCCATCTTCGTTAGCACCCACAACTGCATTGCCAACATCTTGCACCTTACGGTCGGCAATAATTTTAATATTCTCTGGCAAACCAACTGGTCCAAGTGAACCAAATCCTGCTTGAACAAGATTCGCCACTTCTTCTTCACTAGCAACATCAAAGAAATCTGCTCCCAAGTGGTTTTTCAACTTAACTTCGTTGAGTTGGTCATTTCCAACTAGAAGGGCCGCAACAAGCTCACCATCTGCCATGTAGAAGAGAGTTTTAATCGTTTGTTCTTCCGGAACGTTGAGGAAGGCTGCAACTTCATCGATTGATTTAACATCTGGTGTTGCAACACGAGTCACTTCTTCTTCAGCGACAACACGGTTGCTTGGTTTGTACTCGTTTGTTGCCATTTCCAAGTTAGCCGCATAGCTAGACTCACTTGAGTAAGCAATTGTATCTTCACCAGAAACCATCCATTTGAGCAATTCTGCCTTGATTTCTTCTTGCACTTCTGCAGGAATTTCATCAAATGAGGCAACTGACTTGTCCAAGACAACCCAGCGGTCAAGGTCTGTACGAGCAGGTGTAATGGCCATAAATTCTTGGCTGTCCTTACCACCCATGGCTCCACCGTCACCGATGATAGCCTTGAAGTCTAAGCCACTACGAGTGAAAATACGCTCATAGGCAGCCTTGTACTCATCGTAAACACTATCCAAGCTATCATAGTTAGCGTGGAAGCTATAAGCATCTTTCATGATAAACTCACGTGTACGAAGAAGGCCATTACGTGGGCGTTTTTCATCACGATACTTAGGCTGGATCTGATAAAGGTTAAGTGGCAATTGCTTGTAAGACTTAACAGAATCACGGACAATAGCTGTAAAGGTTTCTTCGTGAGTTGGACCTAGGATAAAATCTGATTTTTCACGGTTTTTTAATTTGTAAAGGTCTTCACCATAGGTTTCGTAACGACCTGATTCGCGCCACAATTCTGCACTAAGAAGGGCAGGAGCCAACATCTCAACGGCACCAATCTTGTCGAATTCTTGACGCATGATGTTTTTAGCTTTTTCAATCACACGGTTGGCAAGTGGTAGGTAAGAATAAACACCTGCTGAAACTTGGCGAACATAACCAGCTCGCAACATAAGAGCGTGGCTGATAACTTGAGCATCGCTTGGCATTTCGCGAAGCGTTGGGATAGGCATTTTACTTTGTTTCATAATATTCCTCGATTATCTAAAAAAGAGTCGCATGATGTCATTCCAGGTCACAGCAATCATCAAGACAACCATGATGACCACTCCGGCCAAGGTGACATAGGTTTCAATTTCTTGTTTCAATGGTTTGCGGCGGATAGCTTCTAGGATATTGAGCACAATCTTACCACCATCCAAAGCTGGAATCGGAATAAGATTAAAAATCCCAATATTGATGGAAATCATTGCCAAGAAGTACAAGACATTCTCAATTCCATTTTTAGCAGCATCACTACTTGCCTTAAAGATGGCAACAGGTCCACCCAGCTTGTTCAAATCCGGTTGGAAAATCAGGTTTTTCAGTGCTGAGAGAATTCGGAGGGCCGAGTCAGCAGCAGTTGTAAAACCACCTACAAACATAGATAGAAAATCTGACTTAATCCCCGGTTGAACACCTAGAAGGTAACGGCCTTGACTTTCTTCCGGAGTAACCGTAACTTGTTTGTCACTACCCTTTTCAGAAATAGTCACATCCAAGGTCGGTGCCGTCTTATCTTTGGTTTCTGTTTCCACAGCCTGAATCAAGCTTTCCCAGTTGCTAATCTCATGTGAGCCAATCTTGGTAATTTGTGCCGTTTCTGGTACTCCTACCTTAGCCAAAGCCCCTTGGGGCATGACATGGAACTGGTTGGTATCAACATCTCTGACACCACCCTGCATGAAGATTAAAATCCAGAAAACAACGACCCCTAAGATAAAGTTATTCATAGGGCCTGCAAAGTTGGTAATGAGTTTGCCCCAGATAGTCGCATTTTGGTATTGAACATCTAAGGGTGCAATCCGAACCTCAGTTCCATCTGCTTCCACAACCGTTGCATCGTGATCCACTGCAAATGTTTTTTCTTCTTCCAGAACCAAGCCCCTGATAAAGAGCTTGTCTTCAAAATCAAACTGGGTCACCTGCATAGGAAGAGCTGTTTGATCTAATTTTTTACCTGAAAGATTGATACGTTTAACCTTACCGTCATCGGTAAGTGTCAAACTAACAGGAGTTCCTGTCTTGATTTCAGTTGTATCATCACCCCAACCGGCCATGCGGACATAGCCACCCAGAGGCAAGATTCGAATAGTGTAGGCCGTTCCATCCTTGCCAATATGAGCAAAGATTTTGGGTCCCATACCGATAGCAAATTCACGCACTAGAATCCCTGATTTCTTGGCAAAGTAGAAGTGGCCGAACTCGTGCACCACCACAATAATCCCAAAAACCAGAATAAAGGTTAAAATTCCGAGCATAGTGTTTCCTCCGTCTTTTGATTAAAAGAGTCCAAATAAGTGCATGATTGGAAATACAAGCAACATACTATCGAAACGATCCAAAACACCACCATGTCCAGGGATAAATTTCCCAGAATCCTTGACACCAAAGTGACGCTTGATCGAACTTTCTAGTAAATCACCAAATTGTCCAGCCACACTAAAGAAAATAGCAAAGACTGACATCTTGTAAATTCCATACGGAAGAGCGACTGTGCTGTCAACTATCATAAAGATGATAGTTACTAAAATAGCGCCTAAAATACCACCCAAGGCACCCTCAAAGGTTTTATTTGGAGAAACTGTCGGAGCTAATTTTCGTTTCCCATAGTTCATCCCAACAAGATAGGCACCACTGTCTGTCGCCCAGACGATACACAAGGCCAATAGAGCCTTATCTAAACCTGCAATTCTAGCATCTAGTAAAGCATTAAAACCAAAGCCCACATAGAAACTCATAGCAAGAGGGAAAACAGCGTCCTCAATCGTATAAGACTTGCTAAAAACAGTCGTTCCTAACATGATTGAAATCAAAACACTATAAGCAACCACATTCCCATCAACTGGCAAAAAAGTCAGGTAATTCTCCAAGGGAATGGTCAAGGCAAAGGTTGCAAAAAGGGTCAAGAGGCCCTCCATCGTCATGGTCTCTAGACCTCTCATCTTCAAAAGTTCATGCATGGCTAGCATGGCTATGATTCCAATTGCTATCTGAAGCAAGAGGCCACCAATCATTAAAATTGGTAGGAAAATAGCCAGGGCAATCCCTGCAAACAAGGTTCTTTTCTGTAAATCCTGTGTCATATTTCCTCCTAAACTCCTCCAAATCGGCGATGACGACGATTGTAGGCAAGAATGGCTTCCTGCAAGGCCGCCTCGTCAAAATCAGGCCACAAGGTATCCGTAAAATAGAGCTCACTGTAGGCTCCCTGCCATGGAAGGAAATTGCTCAAGCGCAATTCTCCACTAGTCCGAATAATCAAGTCTGGGTCTCGTAACTCCTTAGGTAAATGCTGGGTAAAAAGATAATTACCAATCAATTCCTCTGTGATGTCACCTGGGTTGATTTTGGCATCTAACACATCCTGGGAAATCAACTTAAGAGCCTGTGTAATCTCAGCACGTCCACCATAGTTGAGGGCAAAATTAAGAATCAAACCTGTGTTGTTCTTAGTCAATTCCTCAGCCTTAGTCAGAGCTTCAAAGGTTTGCTTAGGCAGGCGGTCCGTTTCGCCAATCATTTGAATCTTAACATTATTTGCATGCAGTTCCGGGACATAATTATCATAAAACTCTACTGGCAAGTTCATGATAAACTTGACTTCCTGATCTGGACGGGTCCAATTTTCCGTAGAAAAAGCATAAACTGTAATCACCTTGACGCCTAGTTTGTTGGCTGCCTTGGTCACAGTTTGCAATGCTTCCATGCCCGCCTTGTGTCCAAAAACTCGCGGTTGCATACGTTTTTTAGCCCAACGGCCATTTCCATCCATGATGATGCCGATATGAGCAGGAACCTGTGTCGGAACCTCTACTTCCACAGCCTTATCTTTCTTAAAAAATCCAAACATGATCTTATTCCTATTCAAAAATCTATCGTTTCATTATACCATATTTCCCTATTTTCTTCTATCACTAAGCTATTTATACTCTTCGAAAATCAAATTCAAACCACGTCAGCTCTATCTGCAACCTCAAAACAGTGTTTTGAGCAACCTGCGGCTAGCTTCCTAGTTTGGTCTTTGATTTTCATTGAGTATTATTCTCAGGCACAAAGCCCATTTCCAAAAAAATAAGCCGCCTGATTGGGCGACTTTATTTTTTATAGGGAGATTATTATGAAAAAGTTTTAGGAGTTTAAGTTAAGGTCTTCTTAACTTATGAACTTAGTATACACTTCCTAGCTTAAAGTTTCCTTAAGAAGTTTTAAAAATCAAATTTTTCCATTTCTCCTGCCAATTTTTCTTGGATAATCGTGTTTGATAGAGTTCCATTCGTTCTTGATTCTCTAAAAAATGAGGAGTTGGACGAACTTGAAAATTCAAAATATCCTCCAGACCGTATGGAGTAAAGAGTTCCAAAACGGATTCTTCATTCAAGCGCAGTCCAACTGCCGTACACCGTTCTGGATACTTACTCATGGCATCACGGGAACTGGTATAAGGAGCCGTATGAGAGCTATGCTGGTGCATATAGACTTGATTTTTCAATTCCCACTGGTACTGAGGAAAGTCCTCTCTCAGCTTTTTCTCTAGGGACAAGGTTTCCTCATAAGAAATATCTGGATCAAAGAAAATCACATCTACATCTGTTTCACAGTCAAAAGGGGATTTGTCTGACAAGAGATTCCAGATGAAATTTCTGACTGAACCTGCTGCCAACCAGGAATCTTTCAGACCAAGGTCTCGTATAATCGTCAGAATAGCCATCATATCAAGATTTTCTCTGAAAGCTTTTAGGATTTCTTGCTCATTTTTCATTGTGTTCATAACCTAAGTGCTCATATGCCTTAGCAGTCGCCACTCGTCCAGACCGTGTTCGCATGATAAAACCTTTTTGAATCAAGTAAGGCTCATACATGTCTTCGACAGTCTCGCGCTCCTCGGCAATATTAACAGAAAGAGTTCCTAATCCGACAGGGCCACCACCGTACATCTCAATCATGGTCCGAAGGATTTTCTGATCCACATAGTCCAGACCTTCATGGTCAACATCCAGCATGGTCAAAGCCTTATCCGTAATAAGATCATCGATAACCCCATCCCCCATTATCTGGGCAAAATCGCGCACGCGCTTGAGGAGACGATTGGCAATACGAGGGGTCCCACGACTACGTAGGGCCAACTCAGATGCTGCCTCATGAGTGATTTCCATCTCAAAAATATCTGCCGTCCGCTCGACAATTTCCGTCAAATCAGCATGGGCATAATACTCCATATGACCTGTAATCCCAAAACGTGCCCGTAGTGGATTTGAGAGCATACCAGCCCGAGTCGTCGCACCAATCAAGGTAAAAGGTGGCAACTCCAAATGAACACTGCGACTGCCTTCACCAGCACCAATCATGATATCAATGTAGAAGTCCTCCATGGCACTATAAAGCACCTCTTCCACTGACATAGGCAAACGATGAATCTCATCAATAAAAAGGACATCCCCAGGCTCTAAATCATTCAAAATCGCTACCAAATCACCAGCTTTTTCAATGACAGGTCCAGACGTCTGCTTGAGATTGACACCTAGTTCGTTGGCAATAACAAAGGCCATGGTCGTTTTCCCCAAGCCTGGAGGGCCAAATAAGAGCACATGATCCAGCGCTTCATCTCTCATTTTAGCAGCTTCAATAAAGATTTGGAGCTGGTCCTTGACCTTGTCCTGTCCAATATATTCACGTAAATACTGAGGACGGAGTGTGCGTTCTACTAACTCCTCATCCCCCATTATCTCATTATCTAAAATTCTACTCATGGCTCTATTATATCAAAAATCCAAGCCACAAACAAAAAAGCCACTGGATTGGTGACTCCTAAGTTTAGCACATATGTGGTATAATATTGTTCGGCACTTCTACACCGCCTGCGAAAGGAGGTGAGATAGCCCATGATGGATACAATACTTAAAACTATCATCGGACCAATTGTGGTCGGTGTCGTTCTTCGATTAGTCGATAAATGGCTAAACAAGGACAAATAGTGTCAAAAAGACCCCAAGCTTAATGTGGAAGTTAGCTTGGGGTCTTTTCTAGCCTATGATATAGACACAATACTTAATTCCCTTTTATTATCCCATAGTTCACAAAATTTGTCAAAGGTTTATATTCTCGGCTTTTCAAGCTTTAACCGCTGTACAACAAGACGTTCAAGATTGCGAAAGTTATCGGAAAATGATGTTTAGAAAACTCCCGAAAAGCCTGAAATAGAGGCAAAAAACTCCGCCTGATTGGGCGACTCCCGAGTTTAGCACTTATGTGGTCTAATATTCTACGGCACTGCTACACCGCCTACGAAAGGAGGTGAGATAGCCCATGATGGAATTAGTACTCAAAACTATCATCGGACCAATTGTGGTCGGTGTCGTTCTTCGATTAGTCGATAAATGGCTAAACAAGGACAAATAGTGTCAAAAAAGACCCCAAGCTTAATGTGGAAGTTAGCTTGGGGTCTTTTCTAGCCTATGATATAGAACTAGTACTCAATTTCTTTTTATTATCCCACAGTTCACAAAATTTGTCAAAGGTTTATATCTTCATCAATCAGCTTCTCCAACTTTAGAATCTGTCCAATAAAGTTTATAAGATTAAGTAAAAGTTATCGGAAAATGATGTTTAAAATAGTCCCCAAAAGCCTGAAATAGAGCAAAAAAACTCCACCTGATTGGGTGCCTCCCGAGTTTAACACTTATGTGGTATAATATTCTACGGCACTGCTACACCGCCTACGAAAGGAGGTGAGATAGCCCATGATGGAACTAATCCTTAAAACTATCATCGGACCAATTGTGGTCGGTGTTGTTCTTCGCTTAGTCGATAAATGGCTAAACAAAGATAGATAGTGTCAAAAAAGACCCCAAGCTTAATGTGGAAGTTAGCTTGGGGTCTTTTCTAGTCCATGATATAGAACTAATCCTTAATTCCTCTCCATTATCCCATAGTTCACAAAATTTGTCAAAACTTTACATCCTCAGCTTCTCAAGCTTTAACCGCTTTACAACAAAACGGTCAAGATTAAGAGAAAGTTAGAGATTCTATCAATTTCATAGAAATTTTGATTTAGTAAACGAAGAGACAATCTTATATGTCACTCCTCATTTAATACGCCACTACTGGACAAGCAAAATCATTATTACAGCAGTTTCAGTCCTTCAATTAACAGTCGCTTACAATCAAATTGAGTTTGAAGTAGCTGAAGCGACAACAGACCTATTTCTTAGTCATATTCGCTAAAAAAGTCCCCGCCAATTCCCCGACCAAAATCCGAAAAATACCGAAAAATATCGAAAAATGATTTTTAGAATAGTCCCCAAAAGCCTGAAATAGAGCCAAAAAACTCCACCTGATTGGGTGGAGTTAAGGGAGATTATTATGAAAAAGAAAAGTTTAGGATTTTATTAAATAAAGTTAGGAGGTCTTTATTTAATAACTATATGATACAAGACGAAGCTTAAAACTAGCTTAACTTTTCTCAAATTCTACCATTTTTCAAAAAATTTCTATTACCATCACCTCATCCCACAAAAAAGCCACCTGATTGGGTGACTTCATTAGGAGATTATGATGAAAAAAAGTTTTAGGATTTCATTAAATAAAGTTAGGAGGTCTTTATTTAATGACTATATGATACTAGACCATCCTTAAACTTTGCTTAAGAAAAAACAAGTTTTGTTATTTTTCTCGATTCACCCAAGTCATTCCTATACAATCATAGGTGGATAAGACTTCAAAACCCAAAGAACGATAAAATCCCACGTTTTTTTCTGTCTCTTCTGTCACCAGCTGGACTTGATAGGCATCTTTGTAATCCTCTAAAGCCTCTTTCATTAGGGCACTACCAATCCCTTGACGCTGATAGATTGGTAAAACAATTAAATCCTGAACCAATACTGATGAGAATCCATCTCCAACCAAACGAATCAAGCCCACCACAGCATCACCATCAAGTGCCAGATAAATTACTAATGAATGAGACAAGGCTTGCTCCAGCATCTGAGGTTGATTTGTATAATTTGTCCAACCGACAGCCTGATAGAGATGCAAAACATCCTCGAGCTTGACGATTTCTTGCTTTTTAATAGTAATCATCTCAACACCTCTTAAAGCTCTCTCAAACTCTTGTACTGCCGTCCATCTTTATCAAAGTTTTCAGGAGCCAACCACGTTTCCAAACGAGCTTTGACTTTTGGCCAGTCCTTATCAATCATAGACAACCAATCCGTATCCCTCGTACGCCCCTTATAAACCACTGCCTGACGGAAGGTTCCTTCGTAGACAAAGCCCAAACGTTCCGCAGCTCGTCTTGATAGCATGTTAAGACCATCGCATTTCCATTCATAGCGACGATAGTTAAGCTCCTCAAAGACATAGCAAGCCAAGAGATACTGGGATTCTGTCCCTATCCGTGTTCCCCTGAGTTTTGGAGAAAAAGTGACAGCTCCCACTTCTATTACTCGGTTATTCTGGTCAATGCGCATGAGAGAAAAAGTTCCCAAAGCCTTACCAGTTGCCTTGTCTATGATGGCATAGTAAAAACGGTCCTTACGAGCCAACATCTGATTTAAAAGGCTGACCAGTTCCTCCATATCTGCCACTGGTTCCTGAAATAGGTAGGTCCACATCTCCCGAGGCGTATCAGGACCATAAACAGCTAATAAATCCTCCGCATGCTTCTCTACCGAGAGAGCCTCTATTCGAGCATAACGCCCTTCTAAGAAATCAATAGAAGGCAATTCACCGGGTGTATAACCTTCCATTGACTCACCAATCATCTGACCATATTCGTTTACTGGCATAGCTTTCTCCTTGTTTCGCTTTTCAAACTTTATAGTTGCCCATAGTATATCATACTTTCATAAGAAGATTCAAAAAATCCCCCAGATTCTACTCTGAAGGATTCCTATCTTATTTCACAACAATATTCACAAGCTTGTTAGGTACCGCAATTACTTTCACGATGTCCTTACCGTCAATTTCTGCTTTGACTTTTTCATCAGCGAGAGCAATTTCTTGCAATTCTTCGCGTGATAGGTCTTTAGCAACCATGAGTTTAGCACGGACTTTACCTTTGATTTGGACGACGATTTCGATTTCGTCTTCAACCAATTTACTTTCGTCCCATGTTGGCCAAGCCACGTAAGAGATTGACTCACCTGTTGCTGCAACAGTTTGCCAGAGCTCTTCTGCCAAGTGAGGTGCAAATGGAGCAATCAATTGGATAAATCCTTTGGCGTAGTCTACATAGAGCTTGTCTTCCTTGTTAGCAGCGTTGACAAAGACCATAAGTTGGGCAATGGCTGTGTTGAATTTGAGGGACTCAATTTGTTCTGTGACAGCTTTGACCGTTTCATTGTAAACCTTGTCGAGAGAGCCATTGTTTTCCGCAAGGATTTCTTTACTTGTAATCAAACGGTAAACACGGTCAAGGAACTTACGGCTTCCTTCCAGACCTTCTTCTGACCAAGCGATTGAAGCATCAAGTGGACCCATGAACATTTCATAAACACGAAGGGTGTCGGCACCGTATTGCTCCACTACGTCGTCTGGGTTAACAACGTTCTTGAGCGATTTAGACATCTTGGCTGGCGCTTGCTCTAACTCTTCCCCTGTTTCCACATGGAAGAAAGAACCATCACGTTTTTCAACCTTGTCAGTCGCCACAAGAGCGCCACGGTGGTCACGGTAACTTGTTCCCAAAATCATTCCTTGGTTAAAGAGTTTTTGGAATGGTTCCTTAGTTGGAACGACACCGAGGTCATAGAGGAATTTATGCCAGAAACGAGCGTAGAGCAAGTGAAGTACAGCATGCTCTGCACCTCCCACATAGATATCTACTGGCAACCATTGTTTGAGAAGGTCCTCATCAGCCAATTTCTCCGTATTCTGTGGGTCAATATAGCGGAGGTAGTACCAGCTTGAACCTGCCCATTGTGGCATAGTGTTGGTTTCACGACGACCTTTGACACCATCTGCACGAGTCACTTCAAGCCAATCTGTCAAGTTAGCCAATGGACTTTCCCCTGTACCTGAAGGGCGGATATCCTTGGTTACAGGCAAAACAAGTGGCAATTCACTTTCAGGAACAGCTGTTGAAGTTCCATCTTCCCAATGAATGATTGGAATTGGCTCACCCCAGTAACGTTGACGGCTAAAGAGCCAGTCGCGGAGACGGTAGGTAACCTTCTCTTGTCCACAGCCTTTTTCTTCCAACCAAGCCACAATCTTGGCAATAGCGTCTTCTTTGTTGAGTCCATCTAGGAAGTCTGAATTGACATGAAGACCATCCTCTGTGTAGGCAGCTTCTGCTACATTTCCACCTTCAAGTACTTCTACGATTGGAAGGTCAAATTGTTTGGCAAATTCCCAGTCACGTTGGTCATGGGCAGGTACAGCCATAACGGCACCTGTTCCATAACTAGCAAGAACGTAATCCGCAATCCAGATTGGAATTTCCTTGCCATTGACAGGGTTGATGGCATAAGCACCAGTCCAAACACCAGTTTTTTCTTTGGCAAGGTCTGTACGAGCCAAGTCAGACTTAAGGCTAGCTTGGTGTTTGTAGTCTGCTACTGCCTCTGCTTGCTCTGTGCTTGTGATGGCATCTACTAGTTCATGCTCAGGAGCCAAAACAGTGAAAGTCGCACCGAAAAGGGTATCAGGACGAGTGGTAAAGACGGTGAATTCCTTGTCGGTTCCCTTAACTTTAAAAGTTACATTGGCACCAGTTGATTTCCCAATCCAGTTGCGTTGCATGTCCTTGATAGACTCTGGCCAATCAAGTTCATCTAAGTCATTGAGCAAGCGCTCTGCGTAGGCCGTAATTTTGAGCATCCATTGGCGCATTGGCTTGCGGACAACTGGATAGCCTCCACGCTCAGAAGTTCCGTCAGGAAGAACCTCTTCGTTGGCGATGGCTGTTCCCAATTCCTCAACCCAGTTTACTGGCACTTCCGCTTCATAGGCCAAGCCTTTTTCGTAAAGCTTGGTGAAGATCCACTGAGTCCATTTGTAGTAGTTTGGATCTGTTGTATTGACTTCACGATCCCAGTCATAAGAAAATCCAAGCGCATTGATTTGGCGTTTGAAGTTGGCAATGTTCTCAGCTGTAAATTCTGCTGGGTCATTACCAGTATCCATAGCGTATTGCTCTGCAGGCAAACCAAAAGCATCCCAACCCATTGGGTGAAGGACATTGTAGCCTTGCGCACGTTTGTAACGGCTGAGGATATCCGTTGCTGTGTAACCTTCTGGGTGTCCTACGTGCAGACCTGCTCCAGACGGATAAGGGAACATATCAAGCGCATAAAACTTAGATTTTGACGCATCTGTTCCAGTCTTAAATGTATGATGTTCTGCCCAGTAGCCCTGCCACTTAGGCTCAATTTCTTTATGATTGTAAAAACTCATGGTCTCTCTCCAATTTTGTGATGTTACTATTATACCATTTTTGAGGGAATTTGAAATGTGTTAAAAGAAAAAACTGTATACTGTATCTCATTAATTTTGATGACTATGGATTGCTCTATCACTCACTTTTTTATCTTATTGTTATGCGGGAAATCAAAGAGCACAACAAGAAGCTTATCTCTTATAACACAAAATACTAATTTTAGACCGAAGATACGACTGGAATGCTAATTAATGTATTTATAATAAATAGCCGACAACCTATGTCGCTTTTTGATTTATGAAGAACGTCGGATTCAATACGAGGATCAATAAAAGACTACCATTTGGAAAACAGTAGTCCTTATTGTTTATTTTGAATTTACATAGGCGTCTACAGCGATGATAGCTTGAGCAACATCTGAAGGCGAAATCTTAAACGGCATCTGATGGATTGTCTCACCCTCCATAGTTGCTTGTTTACCAACTTTTATTAAATCATCATATCCAACTTGATCTAAATGCATTTCTTTTAGAGTTGTTGGCATACCAATTTTTTTGTAAAACTCAATATACTTATCAAGTTCTTCTTTAGGTCTATTTTCTAATAAAAGTTGTACCAAAGTTCCATAAGCTACTTTTTCACCATGTGTTAAATGATGAATGTCACCTGTCAATGCAGTAAAACCATTATGAATCGCATGCGCCGCAGCTAATCCTCCACTTTCAAAACCTAGGCCACTCAATAAAGTATTAGCTTCAACAATATTTTCTAATGCTGGTGTCACCACTTTAGCTTCACAAGCTGCCATAGCCTGTAAACCATCTGCAAACAACGTTTCTTCACATTTCTTCGCAATTGCAACTCCAGCCAACGTTTGCTGTTGTCCCAACATAGTTTTTCCATTTGCCTGCATAACCGCACGCGCCTCAACCCAAGTTGCTAAACCATCTGCAATACCAGACGCTAATAAACGCTTAGGGGCTTGTGAAATAACTTTTGTATCAACCAAAACTAAATCTGGATTTTTAGAATAAAATAGATAATGATCAAATGCACCTTCATCTGTATAAATAACAGATAAAGCAGATACAGGTGCGTCGGTCGATGCAATTGTTGGAGCAATAATAACAGGCTTTTCAATCAAATCTGCAATAGCTTTTGCACTATCAATCGTCTTTCCACCACCAAGCCCGATAATACTATCACAATTTTCTTTCTCAGCCAAGGCAACAACTCGATTGATTTCATTGTCAGAAGCTTCACCATTAAACTGAGCTAGAACAATATGGAAACCATACCTATGTAGGTAATCTTCAAATCGTTTTCCAACAATATCATAAACCAACCGATCGCATAATAGAATAGGACGATTTCCCAAATCCAATATTGATTTGGCATTTTCAAACAAGGCATTTTCCCCTTGAATATATCTAGAAGGGCTAGCAAAAATTCTCATATGTATTTCCTCTCTACCTAGATGGAACGACTATTTTGAATAACAAACCAATCATCAGAAAAATCGTCAACCGCCTTTTGGATAGATGGCATGGCGAAAGCTGATTCAAAAACATCTGCTCCTGCTGTAACAGCATGCGCACCTGCAGCTAAAGCATTATTTACTTGTGCTACATTTTTAAAGGATGCGGCTAAAATCTTACTAGGAGAGTTCTGTTTATCAATAGCAAGAGCTAATTGACGAATGACAGAATTTGAATCGATGTTCAGATTCTCCATTCTGTTATAATATGGAGCTAGGTAATCCGCTCCTGCTTCAATAGCTAATAATCCCTGAATAACTGTATAAATAGCTGTTGCAGTGATATGATAGCCCTCTTTTTTTAGCACCTTTATTGCACGTAATCCAGCTGGAGTAACAGGTACTTTGATAAATATATCATCTCCTGCTTGTCTCCGAATTTCATGAGCATCTTTTAAGATACCTTCAAAATCTTGAGAAATCACCTGAACATGAATAGAGGGTGTAGAGCCAATCAATTCTCTTACATCTTTGATTCGTTCAAAAAAATTAATAGAACCCTCTCTTTTGGCAATAGTGGGATTTGAAGTTACCCCAGCTAGCGGTAAAATTTCAGACCATTTTTTAATCTCATCTAAATTTAATGTGTCAAGCATAAATTCCATAAAAAGAACCTCTTTATTTTACAAAGTATGCTCAGTACGTCCTATAATATCATCTTGGGTTGCCTTAGAAAGAACATTGAAGAATGCAGAGTATCCTGCAACACGAACAATTAAATCTCTGTGTTTTTCAGGATGTTTCTGAGCGTCAATCAACGTCTCTCTGGAAACAACATTGTATTGAATATGGTACCCATGTAAACGATTAAAGAATGTTCGTAACAAAGCAATTAGTTTTAATTTATCTTCTTCTTTGGCTAACGTTTGAGGATTTACTTTCTGATTTAAGAGAACCCCACCTACGATTTCATCTGTTGGTAATTTTGAAACAGATTTTAAAACAGATGTAGGACCGTGTTGATCCATATTATGTGATGGTGAACAACCCTCTGCTAGCGGTGTACCTGCATTGCGGCCATCTGGAGTTGCTAATGTCCCACGTCCCTGTCCTACGTTGGCTGAGATAGAAGATGTTCCTGAATAACGAATTCCTCCAATAGGACCTCTTCCATAACGTGTATTAGGATATTTAGCAATTTCATCAACATAAATGTCATAAGCAGCCGTAACTAATTTATCAGCATAATCATCATCATTACCGTACTTAGGTGCATCATGAATCAACATTTCTTGAATTGCCTTACCTTCTTCTCCAGCATAATCTGTTTCCAGTGCATGCCAAAGCTGACTTGGGCTTATACGTTCTTCCTCAAATACCAATTTTTTAATTGCAGCTAATGAATCCGACAAATTTGCAATTCCAACTTGCAAACCTGATATATAATCATATACTGCTCCACCTTCTTTAAGGTGTTTTCCACGACCAATACAATCATCAGTCAATGCTGAACATAGAATATCAGGAACTTCTCGTTCCAATGATAAATCAATAGAATTTTCAACAATAACACTCATTCGTGTCAAATATCTTAGTGTTTTATCCCAAGCATTTTCTAATTCAGAAAAGTTCTTCATATCCTTAAAATGACCAAAGCTTGGTGCAAACCGTTTACCCGAAGCCGGATCAATTCCATCATTCATCGTGATAAGTAGAACCTTAGGGAAGTTCATATAACTCATACCTGTGCAACGATAGCCCCATTTCCCTGGAACTGCTGTTTCAACACATCCAATGGCACTGTAATCATAAGCATCGTCTTCCAATACTCCTTTTGCAATAAAAGAAGGAATAATAATCTCATCATTATTAAATGCAGGCATACCAAAACCAAGTTTCATCACTTCAATACACTCATTCATGAAACGAGCATCTAAACCTGCATGGTAACGTACAGTTAGATTAGGTTGCGGTAGATGGGTTTGTGCAACTGATTTTAATACCAAATAAGATAATGGGTTAACAGCATCCTTCTTATCTCGAGTCTGTCCACCAATTGTAACATTTTGATATAAAGGACTTCCTGCTGAAGAAAATGTATGTGCTTGACTGCGAACCTTATTAATTGTAATTGTCTTAATCCAAAGATTTGTCAGACGTTCAACAATGCTATCTTCTGTTTCTTTACCACTTTCTAAATCAGCCTTCATATATGGATACATATATTGATCAAAACGACCATATGAAAGAGAGTGGCCATTAGATTCAATTTGTAAAATACATTGAATAAACCAAACTGATTGAATAGCTTCTGCAAAAGTAGTTGCCGGTTCATATGGGACTCGAGAGCAAATATCTGCAATCTCAAGTAATTCTTTCTTACGTTTAGGATTTGCATTTTCGGCTAAACTTTTAGCAAGATCAACAAAGCGATTTGCATATACTTTAATAGCATCGATTACGATAAATATAGAGTCGTAAAAATGATATTTATCAATACTTGCTGGATCTGTTAAATCTAGCGCTGTTTTCGCTTTACGAGCCCGCTCTTCAAAACCTCTTAAACCAAATTGCAACAGTTTCTGATAGTTAACTGCTAAGTGAGCATCTCCAGAATTCATCTTACCTTCCATACCGAAGAATCCTGTTTCCATATAAACAGACACTTCTTCAGGTAACAAGGCACCAGCTCTAGCACGTAAATTATTATTTTCCCAAAACGGAGCAATACTTCTAAGTTGTTCTTTTGTTTCTTCAGTAATATAGAAAACATCTCCATCACGCTTTTCAAAAAGATCCAACTCATTGAGAACAAATTCTAGCGTATATTCTGGAAAAATAGGAGCATCTTTATTGGAAGAAGCTTGATTTCCCGCAATCATAGATTCTTCTTCGATATAGATAGTCATATTTTCCAAAATTTCTTTGAGCATATAGGCACGTTTTAGGACATTAGGTTGTTCCTTATATCGATCATAAGCGCGTGTTGCTAAAACTGCTCTTTCAGCATCAATATAAGGTTTTTTATTTAAAACATCTTCTCGATATTTGTTCATCCTTTCAGTAAGGCTGCCAAAATATTCTGTCTTGATTGTTGTTCTTGCTACTTCTGTATTTACCATCGTAAGCACCTTTCTTTCGAAAATATTTTTGTTTCTTTCGAAAATATAATACCTAATTTTTTAGAGAATTTCAAGCTTTTAACTAGAAAAACTTTAACTCCCTAATTTTTAGCACAAATGTGTGAGTTTAACAGTAACACACAAATGCCTCTAAGATTGTTTGATTTCATTTTGGTAAGCTAAACGATCTTGTATCTTAAAGAATGGAAAGTAAACCACTGTAGACATCGCCAATACTAATAACTGAGTCACAACACCTTGCCATCCACCCACCAAAAATCCTGATAGAATAGCTGGGGTGCTCCAAGGCAATGTTACCCCTGAGAATGGCTGCATGAAACCTGTTGCAATAGCTCCATATACTATCACAGCTGCAAGTACAGGAACAAGAATGAAAGGTACAAACATAACTGGATTCATGACAATCGGAAATCCAAATACAACTGGCTCATTTACGTTAAATATTGCTGGAAAAGCTGCTACTTTCCCTAACGCTTGGTACTGTTTAGATTTTGCTGCAAAAAGCATGGCAACTACAAGTCCAAACGTAATCCCTGAACCTGATAGAATTAAAAATGAATCTAAAAATTGTTGAGTAACAATATGTGCACCATTTTCTAATGATAGATTACCAGAGGCTAACATAGCTTTATTAGCATCAAGATTAGATAAAAGCAGAGCTGTCACTACTCCATTTACTACCGATTGTCCATGGACACCAAACCACCATAAAAATGATATGAAAAAGGCAATTCCAATCGCACCATACAAAGATCCAGTTAAACCTTGCAATGGAACTTGAATAGCAGAATAAATCATTTCAATAAATGTTCCGCCATTAGTCAATGACTTCGCTAAAATATATACAATCATAGAAGATAAGAAAATTACAAATGCTGGAATCATTGCTTCAAACTGTTTGGCAATAGCTTGTGGAACTTGTTCTGGCATCTTAATAACAATTTTTCTCTTTATAAAGAAGGTATAAATACTTCCTACTACCAAACCTATAATGATAGCACCGATAATTCCTTGACCTCCAAACCAAACTTTACTAATAGCGTCCCCAATCGCCTCACCTTGTTTAGGGATATAAGATGATCTTAGCAAAATAAAGAATGCAGATACAGAAAGAACCCCAGCTGGCAATGCCTCTACTCCGCTATTCTTAGCATAAGAATAGGCAATTGAAAAACAAGAAATTAGACCCATAATAGCAAAAGTTCCTGAATAGACTTGCATAAAAGGCTCTGTCCAGTCTGCCCCAAATACACTAGCAATACTTTGATTCAATCCTTCAAAGGGTAATTGCCCCATAATTAAGAACAAACTCCCAACTACTGTTAATGGTAAAATAGCCAACATACCATCTTTTAGAGCTATAATACCACGCATATTCACAAATTTCATCATTGGTGCAATGATTTTCTGAACATCCATCTTTGCCATAATAAATCTCCTTTTCTTACCCACTAATCAAAGATAGGGCCAAATCTAATACTTTTTTCCCATCTAACATACCATAGTCCATCATCGGAATAACAGCTATCGGAACATCACACTTATCACAAATTTCTTTTGATTTATCTAATGTATAAGCAACTTGAGGCCCCAATAGTGCAACATCTATATTTGGGGCATAATCCGCTAATTTAGACTGAGAAAACGCCTCTATTTCTGCCTCAACTCCACTAGATTGCGCTGCAATTTTCATATTATTTACAAGCATACCAGTAGAAAATCCTGCTGCACAAAACAAACCAATCTTCACCATTATATTTTCCTCCTCTATGTTAATACTCTAGTATTATTTTTTATGAAGTTCTTTTCTCAAACTAATAATTTCTTTGATTAAATTAATCTCCGTCATACTAGTCATGAGATGATCTTGTGAATGAACAAAGAGAGCTGTAATTTCTGTCTTTGTACCAGACGCTTCCTGTGCCAAGAATTTTGTTTGTAGATTATGGGCTTCTAATAAGGCTGCATCAGCTAACTGGATTTCTTCTTCACATCGTTCACATGTACCGTTTTTTATATAATCTAACGCTTTATAAATATGTTGTTTCGCATCGCCAGCATATAAAATTAAACCCATGATAATTTGATCTGGAACAATAATTTCCATAAATTCCTCCTCATTTCACTATGTAAAAAGCTTTTTTCATTTGAAATTTTAAAATTTTCTTTTGTAACTATAGAATACAACTACATAAGAAACTTGTCAATCCAAAAATCAACAAATAAACAATTTTTATTTATATAAGCACAAATGTGCAATTAGCTAAAAAGAAAAAACGATAAACTGATCAGTCTATCATTTTCACTCGCATAAAATATTTCGAAAAGAAAAATCCCCATCTTCTTCCAAAACTTTTAAAATTGTTATTTTATCTGTAATCAGATGATTTACTAGATTAGCACGCAAGACAGAAAGAATCGCAGATACTTTCGTATCACCGTAAGCAACAGCTAAACTTTGAGGAATATTTTTTAAATCTTCCAAAGAGATTGCTATCGTTCTTTCCTGTAAGTTTTCATAGACTTCTTTACCTTTTGAATCAAAAAATCGACAACAAATTTCTCCTACAGTTTTAACTTTGGTTAATTCTTTAAAGTCATCCTCTGTAAGCATGTCTAACCATTGATGTTTTCCTTTATTACTAAAATCACCAATCCCAACCACAGCTATATCTAAATCTTTCCAACTATTTTTCAAATCTTCAAAATATCTTGATTGCAAAATACCATCTGCTAACAATTTATTTTCTTGCACAATCGTTGCATTCATAAATGTACACTCTCCATGAAATTTTCTAGACATTTCATAGATCAGTGTATTCACATGGTATTTAGCGTGTATGTGACTAGGACCACCTGCTAGAGGATAGAAGTGAACATTTCGGACACTTTTACTGTGAATTAAATCTACTAAATTACTTAAACTTTTCCCCCAAGAAAAGCCAATTTTCATATTATCATCAATTAGATTCCTAAGGACGCCTGCTGCAACTTGAGAAATTCTTTCAGATAAAATTGTTGGAGTATCATCAAATTCATTTGGAATAATTTCTAAACTTTCCAAACTGTATTTTTCTTTTACATAATTTTCCAACTTAAACATATTGGTATCAAAATTCTCTATTTCAATTTTAACAATTCCTGCATTCCTTGCTTCTGTTAACATTCTACTAATAGAGGTTCTATAAATTCCTAATTTTGCTGCTATTTGTGACTGATTTAAGTTTTCAATATAATACAGATAAGCAATTTTAGAGAGCAGTTTATTCCTATCTTGATTCATACACTTAACCTCTTACGAAACTACCTTAACCATTATCCCAGCATTTTCTAATGTAGCTATATTTTGTTTAGAAAGTTTTTCGTCTGTTATTACTTCATAGACTTGACTTAAAGCAAATCTTCTTACTGTACCCCTTTTATCAAATTTACTTGAGTCAGTTAGCACAATGACTTTATCCGACGCTGCTGAAATATATTGAACTACCTCACTGCGCATTAAATCTTTTCCTGTAAAGCCCATCTCTTTATCGTAGCCATCTGTCCCAACAAAAGCTTGACGCACATGAAAAGTCTGTATCATTTCTTTTAATAAAGGTCCTACGGTAACCTGTGAATCTTTCTGAAACTCTCCACCAAGAACAATAATACGACATGAATCATAACCTCTTACAAAGTTTGCTATAAAAAATGAATTTGTTACAATAGTGACATTTCTTTTTTGCTTGCAAATTTCCTCAGCAAGTAAAGCACAGGTTGACCCAGATTCTATCATTATTGTTTCATTATCTGATACCAATTTTACTGCTTCTTGAACAATTTTTCTCTTAATTTCATAATTAATTGACAAGCGTACATTTAAGTCATCTCCACTATTTAACACAGCATATCCATGCTCTCTGTGTAATAAACCTTTTGACTCTAATTTATCTAAATCTTTTCTAATCGTTACTTTCGATACATTTAATTTTTCCGATAATGTATTAACATCAATCTTTTCATATTCTGATACTAATTTAATAATTTGTTCCAATCTTTTCATTTTACACCTCCGTTTTATTCTACCAAAATAAAAAGCAAAAAACAACAAATTAAACTTTCGTTCGTAATTGTTTTTCTTTCGTTTTTGTGATAGGATAGACTTATGAAGAGGAGGAACTCTTATGGAAATATCTAAAGGAATTATTTTTAATATTCAACACTTTTCAATTCATGACGGCCCGGGTATTCGTACAACTGTTTTTTTAAAAGGATGTCCTCTGCGCTGTCCATGGTGTTCTAATCCTGAATCTCAAAGAATGAAACCTGAAAAAATGAAAGATGCTCAACGAGAAAAATTCACTTTAGTAGGTGAAGAAAAAACTGTAGAAGAAATTATTACAGAGGTATTAAAAGATAAAGAATTTTACGAAGAATCCGGTGGAGGTTTAACTTTATCAGGGGGTGAAATATTTGCTCAGTTTGAATTTGCTAAAGCCATCTTAAAGTCAGCTAAAGAACATCACATACACACTGCCATTGAAACTACTGCCTTTGTTGATCATGAAAAATTTGTTGATTTAATCCAATATGTGGATTTTATCTACACAGACCTAAAACATTATAATTCTATAAAACATAAAAAAGTGACTGGGGTTTTTAATCAAATGATTATTAAAAACATTCATTATGCTTTTTCTCAACATAAAACTATCGTTTTAAGAATCCCAGTTATCCCTGATTTTAACAATAGTTTAGAGGATGCAGAAGAATTCGCTACTCTATTTAACTCATTAAATATCGACCAAGTTCAACTACTCCCTTTTCATCAATTTGGTGAAAACAAATATCGTTTATTAAATCGGAAATATGAAATGGATGGAGTCAACGCACTTCATCCTGAAGATCTTATTGATTATCAAAAGGTATTTCTGAACCATCATATTAATTGTTATTTCTAGTTTATCTCCCTGAAATGCTCTAGCTATTTGCAGATAACAAACATCTATAATACATATTTAACTTTTCAAAAGGTTTAGCTAAAAAATTTTAGCCAAACCTTTTCTATTTTACCTTGCTCTAGAATTTTTAAACTGCTATACTTATAACAGAAAACCCTTCCAAGGAGGTAGCGGATGTCTCATTCCTTTAAAAAATCTCTCCAAAAAGAAATTCTCCATAGAAGCTCTATCGCAGCCTTTATGACCTCTCTTTTACTACTCATTTTACTTTTTGGTTTTTCCTATTTTTTACAAAAGCAACAACTCTCCAAAGATACGAGACAGATTGTCAAACAAGTTCAAGAGATGAAAGAAGCAAATAATGAGCTCCTGACTACTATGAACCATAAAATGATTCCGGGATTTTTGGATGGCAAACACACAGAGCGAGAAGTCTTTAGCTTATTTTACGAGACAAAAGCTAAATTAAAACTTAGTTCTGACCTCATTATCCTAAGCGATACAGGTGAATTACTATTTAGTACCAATCGCAATCATCAAGAAAGTATTTTATCTCCCTACTATCTAAAATTGCTCATTCAAAATCCTTCTCAAGATAAAGTGACAGAAAAAATTGCACTTTCTTCAGACAAGCAACACTACACACTCTTTATCAAACCACTACTTCAAAACCAACGAGTTAAGGCCTATACTATTGCTTTCGTAAATGAGAATGATTTCATCTCAAGTTTCCCAATGATCAATTCTAAATACATCATTACCGATAGCTTTGGAAATATGTTTTCCAACAATACAAATCAGTTTACTCGTTCCACTCTTGAAAAATTGGATGAAAAACTCCTAAACTCTCGCACCCACTGGTATGCGAATGAACCGCTTATTGTTCAAAAAGAAAAAGTCGGTACTATTTTTTCAATCTATACTTTTCAATCCTTCTTTCCCATTCCTAGCTTACTTGGTCTAGCCTCCGTCCTCACCTTATGTATATTCTTCCTCTACTTCTGGCAAGCAAGGCGAATTGCTCATAAAATTGCCACACACAATGCTGTTCCTATTGAAAGTTTGGTTTACCAACTTCAAGAAATTCCTAAACAAGCAGAAAAAAGACTTTCTCTACAAACAGGTGATGAGTTTGAGTTTATGGCAGAAAAAATCAACAATATGTTGTACGAATTAGATCAACTTCATCAAAAAATGTTGACCATCGAAAAAGAAAAGTGGATTTTTGAAAGAAAAATGCTGGAAGCTCAGTTCAATCCTCATTTTCTCTACAATACGCTTGAGACAATTAAAATTACTTCTTTAATGGATGCAGCTCTCACACAAGACCTGATTCAAAATCTCACGCGCATTCTTCGCTACAGCGTCACGGATTTAGAAAAAGAAACAACCATTTGTCAGGATTTAAAGATTATAGAGGATTACCTGATGATTCATAAGATTCGTTTTGAGCACTTCTCCTATGATATTGTCTGCCCAGAAACTGTTGATAATCAGCCTATTCCTAAGCTTTTCTTGCTTCCTCTCGTGGAAAATGCTATAAAATATGGGATGCAATACCGTATTGATCTTCATATTGATATCCAAATTACCTTGGAAACAGATTCTCTGACTTTTTTAGTCAAGGATAATGCTGGAGGACTCACAAAACAAGAGCGACTCGCTATTTTAGACTCTTTAGAAAGCCCTCATACCCAGCATGGCATCGTGAACAGCTACAAACGATTGAGCAATTTCTTTTCTGATGTCCAGCTAGATCTAGGAGTCAATCGCCAAGGAGAAACTTGGGTCAAATTTATAACGAAAGGACTAACTCATGTTTAAGCTCATTATCGTAGAAGACGAACACCTCATCCGAAAATGGCTAGAGATTGCCGTAGACTACTCTGCCTTGGGTATCCAAGTCGTAGGAACTGCCAGTCACGGTCAAGAGGGAATGAAACTCATCCAAGAAAAAGAACCTCATATTGTCTTAACAGACATCACAATGCCAATTATGGATGCTTTTATGATGTTTGAAGCCACTCGTACCCTTTCCTATGAAAAAGTTATCTTATCAGGTTATAACGATTTTCAAAATGCCAAAAAAGCCATGCAATATGGAGCAGTTGATTTCTTATCCAAGCCAATTGATACCAAGGAATTGACAGAATGTCTTCAAAACATTGTTTTGCGATTACAAGGTAGCACCTATCAAGAAACTCCTTTTTTAGAAGAATATCAAACTTTACTCACCTCTATCCAACAGGTTGATACACAAAACCAAATCATTCAACAAATTATTTCCTTTGTCCACAAGCATTATGCAGAGCATTTTACGATTGCGACTATTGCTGAAGCTTTAAACTATAGCGAAAGCTATCTATATAAAGTTATCAAAGAAGACTTTCCCATGACTCTAAATGAATATATCTTGCAATATCGCCTGAAACAAGCTATAAATAAGATGGCTGAATCTCCCAACTCCCCTCTAAGCGACATCTCTGACCAAGTTGGATTTTCAGACTATAAATATTTTGCCAAAGTATTTAAAAAGTACCTCCATATTTCCCCAAAGGAATTGAAATCACTCGGAAGAATAGTAAAATAAGCTATTCTTCTTTTTGTAGAGAATTTTACTCTAATAGAATAGAATTGTCGGTTTTAAAAACGCTTACATTGTTTTAAAATAAACTTAAATAACACAACGGAGGTATCCATCATGAAAAAGAAATGGATGTATTATGCTGCTTGCGGACTAGCTCTTTTTGGTCTTGCTGCTTGTTCTTCTAATGAATCTGCCGATGGCGGTTCATCTGATAAAGGAGACGGCGGTTCGCTAGTCGTTTATTCACCAAACTCAGAGGGCTTAATCGGAGCAACTATTCCTGCCTTTGAAGAAAAATATGGTATCAAAGTAGAACTGATTCAAGCTGGTACTGGAGAACTTTTCAAAAAACTAGAGTCAGAAAAAGAAGCTCCTGTAGCCGATGTCATCTTTGGTGGTTCTTATACACAATATGCTACCCACGGAGAACTCTTTGAAAACTATACTTCAAAAGAAAATGATAATGTTATCAAAGAATATCAAAACACAACTGGCTACTCTACTCCTTATACACTAGATGGTAGTGTTTTAATCGTCAATCCTGATTTAACGAAAGGCATGAACATCGAAGGATATAGCGACCTTCTCAAACCTGAACTAAAAGGAAAAATCGCAACTGCTGACCCAGCAAACTCTTCTAGCGCCTTTGCTCAATTAACAAATATGCTACAAGCTCAAGGTGGTTACAAAGACGATAAAGCCTGGTCTTATGTAAAAGATCTCTTCACACTTATTGATGGGAAAATCGGTTCAAGCTCATCTGGTGTCTATAAAGCAGTCGCTGACGGAGAAATGGCTGTTGGTCTCTCTTATGAAGATCCAGCAGTTAAACTCTTAAATGACGGAGCTAATATCAAGGTAGTCTATCCAAAAGAAGGAACCGTCTTCCTACCTGCTAGTGCTGCTATCGTTAAAAAAGCTAAAAACATGGAAAATGCCAAGAAATTTATCGATTTTATTATCTCTCAAGAAGTACAAGATACACTTGGTACAACCACTACTAACCGTCCTGTTCGTAAAAATGCCAAAACAAGCGAAAACATGAAACCAATTGACAAAATCAAAACACTCACTGAAGATTATGATTATGTCATCAAAAATAAATCAGATATTGTTAAGAAATACAACGAAGTCTTTACAGATATCCAATCTAAACAGTAAAAGAGGTTCACTATGAGTGAGATCAAAATTATTAACGCCAAAAAAATCTACCACGATGTCCCTGTTATTGAGAATTTGAACATTACAATTCCAAAAGGAAGTCTCTTTACCCTTCTTGGGCCTTCAGGGTGTGGGAAAACGACCCTTCTTCGTATGATTGCAGGTTTCAACAGTATCGAAGGCGGAGAATTTTACTTCGATGATACAAAAATCAATAATATGGAACCCAGCAAACGTAATATCGGCATGGTTTTCCAAAACTACGCTATTTTCCCACATTTGACTGTCCGAGATAATGTCGCTTTTGGTCTTAAGCAAAAGAAGGTTCCAAAAGAAGAATTGATTCAACAGACCAACAAGTATCTTGAACTCATGCAAATTGCTCAATATGCGGATCGGAAGCCCGATAAACTCAGTGGTGGACAACAACAACGTGTCGCCTTGGCACGTGCCTTAGCTGTTAATCCAAGTGTTCTCCTCATGGACGAGCCGCTTAGTAACCTAGATGCCAAACTTCGCTTGGATATGCGTCAAGCCATTCGAGAAATCCAACACGAAGTGGGAATTACAACTGTTTATGTGACCCACGACCAAGAAGAAGCTATGGCTATTTCAGACCAAATTGCTGTTATGAAAGACGGAGTCATCCAACAAATCGGCCGACCAAAAGAACTCTATCATAAACCAGCTAATGAGTTTGTAGCAACCTTTATTGGACGCACAAATATTATCCCTGCCAATCTTGAAAAACGAAGCGACGGCGCTTATATCGTCTTTTCAGATGGCTATGCTCTTCGAATGCCAGCTCTTGATCAGGCTGAGGAACAAGCTATTCATGTAAGTATTCGTCCTGAAGAGTTTATCAAAGATGAATCTGGAGATATTGAAGGAACTATTAGCGATAGCGTCTATCTTGGACTAAATACGGAGTATTTCATTGAGACAGGTTTTGCCTCAAAAATTCAAGTTAGCGAAGAATCAACTTTTGAAGAAGATCTACAAAAAGGCGATCGTATTCGTCTACGAATCAATACGCAAAAATTAAACGTCTTTTCTGCAGATGGTTCACAAAACCTGATAAAAGGAGTCAACCATGGAACGTAAAAAACTAAATATTTGGACAGCCTCCTCTTTCTTCATCTTTCTTACCTATCTTGTCTTTCTCGTTTATCCTATCGTTACCGTGCTCAAGCAAGCACTCATACATGAAGGGCAATTCTCACTAGCTAATTTTGTCACTTTCTTTAGTAAAGCCTACTACTCTGAGACACTTGTCAACAGTTTCAAGGTTTCCATTACCGCTACTGTCACTTCCTTAGTTGTAGGAACCTTATTAGCTTATCTCTTCTCTATGTATGACTTCAAGGGAAAGAAATTTCTACAAATATTGATTATCATTGCTTCCATGTCAGCTCCTTTCGTGGGAGCCTACTCCTGGATTCTCTTGCTGGGACGAAATGGGGTCATTACTAAATTCCTGACAAATTCCCTTCATCTTCCAGCTATCGATATTTATGGATTCAAAGGAATTGTACTTGTCTTTACACTGCAACTATTCCCACTGGTATTTCTATACGTTGCTGGGACAATGAAAAGTATTGATAATTCTCTACTTGAAGCTGCTGAAAGCATGGGGTCCTTCGGATTTAAGCGTATCGTAACGGTTGTTTTGCCTCTCCTAGTTCCAACCTTACTAGCTGCTGCCCTGCTTGTATTTATGAGAGCATTCTCAGACTTTGGAACGCCTATGTTGATTGGTGAAGGATATCGGACTTTCCCCGTCTTGATTTATACTCAATTCATTAGCGAGGTTGGAGGAAATTCTGCTTTTGCATCTGCTTTAGCAATTATGGCGATTATCATTGCCTTGGCAATTTTCCTTATCCAAAAACACATTGCAAACCGCTACAGTTTCAGCATGAATTCGCTCCATCCAATTGAGCCTAAAAAAACTACAAAAGGAAAAATGGCTGCCATTTATGCAACAGTCTACGGAATTATCTTTATCTCTGTTTTACCTCAAATCTACTTGATTTATACTTCTTTCCTAAAAACATCAGGTATGGTATTTGTCAAAGGCTATTCTCTAAACAGTTACAAGATAGCTTTCAATCGTATGGGATCTGCTATTTTCAATACCATTCGTATCCCTTTGATTGCCTTAGTTCTAGTTGTCCTATTCGCAACATTTATCTCCTACCTAGCCGTTAGAAAACGGAATTTGTTTACAAACTTAATTGACAGCCTCAGTATGGTTCCTTATATTGTACCAGGAACCGTTCTAGGGATTGCCTTCATTTCTTCCTTCAATACCGGTCTATTTGGAAGTGGATTTCTTATGATTACAGGGACTGCTTTCATCTTGATTATGTCCCTATCTGTCAGAAGATTGCCTTATACTATTCGCTCATCTGTTGCTAGTTTGCAACAAATAGCCCCAAGTATTGAAGAAGCCGCGGAAAGCTTAGGAAGTAGTCGTCTCAATACCTTTGCCAAGATTACAACTCCAATGATGCTATCTGGTATTATTTCTGGAGCCATCCTATCTTGGGTCACAATGATTTCAGAACTCTCTACTTCTATCCTCCTCTACAATGTCAAAACAAGAACAATGACTGTAGCCATTTATACAGAAGTTCTCAGAGGAAATTACGGTGTAGCCGCAGCCTTGTCAACTATCCTAACTGTTCTAACAGTAGCTTCCTTGCTCTTGTTCATGAAAATTTCTAAAAGCAATAGCATTACACTTTAGTTTTCCCCATCAAAAACAGCCGAAAGGATTACCCTCGGCTGTTTTTTCTTATCTTGATATTCCTATTAAATCCCTAGTTCATAGCAAGTAAACCTAGACTGATTATACTCAATGAAAATCAAAGAGCAAACTAGGAAACTAGCCGCAGGTTGCTCAAAGCAGTGCTTTGAGGTTGTAGATAAGACTGACGAAGTCAGCTCAAAACACTGTTTTGAGGTTGTGGATAGAACTGACGAAGTCAGTAACCATATCTACGGCAAGACGACGTTGACGCGGTTTGAAGAGATTTTCGAAGAGTATTAAATAGAGGCTTCCTCCATCTTCTCCCGTCCTAGTTCTCGGTAACTACGGTCGCCGACAACTTCTACGCTAAACTGGCCGTCCTCATATTCAAGGATCGTCACGCTACCATTATCGAGACCATGTGGATGCATACCATTGATCAGATAAACAATGGTTCCAATGGTCATTCCATGGCTGACGACAAGGGCGTTGCCCCCTCCTTGTTCTTCCATTTCTTTGGCAATCGCTTCAAAACCTTCCTTGATTCGGCCACTGAGTTTTTCCCAGCCTTCAGCCCAACCAGCTGTATCGACCTCTACCAAACCCTCAGCCAGTTCAGCATAAGACAATTGGTGAACGTGGTCCACATTAAAGATACGAGGAATAATGCCCATGAAAAGATCGCCATCGTAGGCCCCGTCAAAACTACCGAAACACCATTCTCTGATACGCTTGTCCATGCGATAGGGGATTTCCCCCTGCAAGCCAAGTTCATCAAGGATAATTCCCATTGTCTGAATGGTGCGACCAGAATCACTCGAATAAGCACGCTCAAACTGTAGACCAGACTCTCGCAAACCAATTCCTAATTCTTGAATCCCTCTCTCACCTTCAGCTGTTAAGGGAGTATCGCTCCAACCTTGCGCGCGACCAATCGTGTTAAACATGGTCTTGCCATGACGTACCAAATACAATCGTACTTTTACCATTTTCCGTCCTCCGTTTGCTTCTATTATATCATGGATGATAAAACAAAAGCCACCCATACAGGCGACTTTTGCAGGAGATTATTATGAAAAAGTTTAGGAGTTCTATTAAATAAAGATATTAGATGAAAATCAAATTCAAACTAAATCAGTGTTATCTGTTTCAAATAATATTAGGAGGTCTTTATTTAATGATTATAGTATACACATCCAACCTTAAATAGAACTTAAAAAATTAAACCCATTCACCTTTTTCATTTACTTTATAACCGTTAATGGTCATATTTTTTGCTAATTTCCCATCAGCTAGCAAGTAATACCACTTATCTCCATCCTTAATCCATTGGTTACGAGCGTACTTGCCGTCTTGGTTCAGATAATACCAACTATCATACTGAGAATCAAATACCCACTCGCTCTTAGCCATGTAACCGCCACGTTTTAGATAATATTCACCCTGCCAAGCTTTCTCCACATAGCTACCAGTTGAATCTACATAAAACCAGCTCTTATAATCTTCATCATAAATCCATTCGCTTGCAGCCATTGAAGCATCTGCTTTTAGATAATAACGGCCTACCCAACGGTTTCTTACAAGATTGCCAGAAAGGTCATTGTAGTACCATTTCCCAGACTCTTTAAACCACTTACTTGCTTGATAATCCTTCTTAGTCTCTCCATTAGCAGTAACGGTAGCTTGAGATGAAGATGAAACTGTGGCTGATGTAACAGTAGAAACTGCTTGAATAGCCTCTTCTTTTGTCACCTTTGGCTTAGCTTTGCCTTGGTAAACGTCCTCAATACGCTTAGTAAATACAGATAACTCTTCAGGGGAGAGCATTCTACTATTTTTGTAATTACTATTCTCACTTATATCCGCTTCTGTTTTTATCTTTCTAACAGCTTCTTCTACTATGTCATCAATCTTACCAAACATAGAAACTTTATCTGCTTTCGAAAGTGAATCGTCATTACTAATGGCTGTCTTCTCCATAAAGGCAACAGCATTAACTTCTCTGATATTCTTTTCAGTAGGTGCTAATGAAAATGCTTGAAAATCGTCAGACAACATAGAAACTATTTTTTTAGTATATATATTTACATCTTCATTTATATCAGAATATGAAGGCAAATATATAGAAATCCATCTAGGCCCACCTGGACCCTCGTAACTATTATATGCTAATGAAGCTTCTTTTAGCATATTTTCTCTCTCGACATTTGTATAATATGGATTGTTAGTTATTTGTGAAATGATGCGCTCTTTCTTTTTTAGAACTGCAATATGGAAAATCACTCTGTTAATGTCTCTTCTAAGCTCTTTCAGCAATGATTCATTTCTTTCAAGTGAAACAATATCATATAATCTAGATTTCCAATATGGAAAATGAGGATAATTTGCAATTTCCTCTTCTTGTCTCTTCAAAGATTCGAACATCCATTGATTACGATTTGACAATATTTCAGGGATTTTGTTCTTGATTTCTTTTACATCATCCTGAGAAAAAGAAATTATCTTCCAATCAATTTGCTCAATCTCATTCAATAGCTTCTGCTTATTCTTATCCTGTAATTCTATATAAGATTTTTTAATTTTATCTATTTCTTTCTTAATCTCTTCTGGACTCACACTAGTGGTAGTTTCATGGCTTTCTTCCTGCGCATAAACTACTTGATTGGCGAAAGTTGGGACTAGTAAAGTCGACAGTCCTAAAGCTACTAAAGCATGTTTCATTTCTTTTTTCATCATTTTCTCCTATTTTCTTAATTTTTAAAGCTATGAATTGGTGCTGGAATTTGTCCACCGCGAGAGATGAAATCGACAGACGAAGCCCCATTGACTTTCATTACTGGAGCTGTACCAAGAAGACCACCAAACTCAATCATATCGCCTTCTTTTCCTTTGGGAATGATACGTACAGCTGTTGTTTTCATGTTAATGACACCAATTGCAGCCTCATCCGCAATCATAGCCGCAATGGTTTCAGCAGGTGTATCCTCCGGAATGGCAATCATATCCAAACCAACGGAACAGATAGCCGTCATAGCTTCTAGTTTTTCCAGATTAAGAGAGCCATTTTGCACTGCAGCAATCATTCCCTCATCCTCAGAAACTGGGATAAAGGCACCTGATAAACCACCCACTTGGTTGCAGGCCATAACTCCGCCCTTCTTAACTTGGTCATTCAAGAGAGCCAAGGCAGCCGTCGTTCCATGCGTTCCAACTGTTTCTATCCCCATTTCCTCAAGAACACGTGCAACAGAATCTCCAACCGCAGGAGTTGGCGCCAAACTCAAGTCCACAATGCCAAACTCCACACCCAGTCTCTCACTGGCCATTTGACCAACCAATTGACCGATACGAGTGATTTTAAAGGCAGTTTTCTTGACCGTTTCGGCTACTACATCAAAGCTCTGTCCACGAACTTTTTCCAAGGCACGTTTCACCACACCAGGACCAGAAACTCCGACATTGATGATAACATCTGCTTCCCCAACACCATGGAAGGCACCCGCCATAAATGGATTGTCCTCAACAGCATTAGCAAATACAACCAACTTGGCTGCACCCATATCTGATAGATTAGCCGTTTCCTTGATAATACGTCCCATATCTGCCACAGCCGTCATATTAATACCCGACTTGGTTGAGCCGATATTAACTGACGAGCAAACCTTATCCGTTTCAGCCAAAGCACGAGGAATAGAATTGATAAGAATCTCATCTCCCTTTTGATACCCTTTTTGTACCAAGGCAGAGAAACCACCAATAAAGTCCACTCCAATCTCTTTCGCAGCCTTATCAAGCGCTTTTGCCAGAACCACGTAGTCCGTCGCATCTGTCGCTGCCCCTATCAGAGAAATAGGAGTCACCGATACACGCTTATTAACGATTGGAATTCCCAACTCAGCTGCAATCTCATCACCAACAGCCACTAAATTAGCCGCCTTGGTCGTAATCTTTTGATAAATTTTCTCCGCAGCACGATTGATATCTGGATCAATACAGTCTAATAGGGAAATCCCCATGGTAATAGTCCTGATATCGAAGTTTTGCTCCTCAATCATGGCGATGGTTTCAGTAACTTGTCTAATATCCATATGCGCCTCCTAGATATTATACATAGCTTCGAAAATCGCTGCACTCTGAATATTGATTTTTACATTCAAAGTTTGCCCAAAAGCTTCAAATTCATTACGAAGATAGGTAAAATCTTGCTTTTTATCACTAGAGACGACAGCCATCATCGTGAAATATTCATCCAAGACAGTTTGAGAAATATCATCAATGTTCAAACCCAATTCTGCAATTTTACCAGAAACACCTGCAACAATTCCAGATTTATCTTTACCAACAACAGTTATAATCGCTTTCATAAACAAACTCCAATTCTTCTTTTAATAGGAAACCTGAACATTAAACAGGATTCTTTTCAATTAGTATAGCATAATTCTAACGAAAATACTCAAAAACGCCTGCTTACGAAGTTGTTCTTAAGCAAAAAACAATTTCGTAAATAAGCGTCTACTATCCCAACTTATGATGAGTGTTCCCGCTAGGACCGAAATCCTAGCGGTAGACCAGAGCTAGACTAAGAGCACAAGACTCCATCATCATAACACTCAACAAAATTGATGATTTTATACTAATTCGATGATCGCCATTGGCGCTGCATCACCACGACGTGGTTCAGTTTTAAGGATACGAGTGTATCCACCGTTACGTTCAGCATAACGAGGTGCGATTTCTGAGAACAATTTTTGAAGTGCTGTAGTAGAAGTGTACTTATCAGTTGCTTCATCATAGTTTTCAGATGCGATTTCATTACGTACGAAAGCAGCTGCTTGACGACGTGCATGCAAATCACCACGTTTACCTAGAGTAATCATTTTTTCAACAGTTTTACGGATTTCTTTAGCACGAGCTTCAGTTGTCACGATTGATTCGTTGATCAAAAGGTCAGTTGTCAAATCGCGAAGCATTGCTTTACGTTGTGAGCTAGTGCGTCCTAGTTTACGGTAAGCCATGTATTCCTCCTTTATTTATCTTTTAATCCAAGACCCAAATCAATGAGTTTGAGTTTCACTTCTTCCAAACTCTTGCGTCCAAGATTTCGTACTTTCATCATCTCTGCTTCAGATTTTTCTGTCAAATCATGCACAGTATTGATACCGGCACGTTTTAAACAGTTGTATGAACGCACAGACAAGTCCAGTTCCTCAATCGTACGATCTAAAATACGGTCGTCAGATTCAGTATCAGCTTCTTTCATCACTTCAGTTGACTTAGCAATCTCAGTAAGATTTGTAAACAAATCAAGATGTTCTGTCAAAATACGTGCTGAAAGCCCTAAAGCATCTTCTGGAATAATTGTTCCATTTGTCAAGATTTCAAGGGTTAATTTGTCGAAACCATCATTGCTACCTACACGAGCAGGTTCCACTTGATAGTTGACTTTTGTAACTGGTGTATAAATAGAATCTACAGCAAGTGTTCCAACTGGTGCATTATCCTTTTTATTTTCATCAGCAGGTACATATCCACGACCACTGTTAACAGTCATAGTCGCTTTTAGGGAAGAACCTTCACCGATTGTAAAGAGATAATGATCTGGATTTACAATTTCAATATCGCTATCTGTCAAAATGTCACCAGCTGTTACTTCAGCAGGACCTTCAACATCCAGTTCGATGATTTTTTCGTCTTCAACGTACGATTTCACTGCAATTCCTTTAATGTTCAGAATGATTTGCATCACGTCTTCACGAACACCTGGAACTGTGTCAAACTCATGTAACACACCATCAATATTGATAGATGTCACAGCTGCTCCTGGTAGAGAAGCTAGAAGTACACGACGAAGAGAGTTACCAAGAGTTGTACCGTAGCCACGTTCAAGTGGTTCAATTACAAACTTGCCATAATCTTTATTTTCATCAATTTTTGTTATATTTGGTTTTTCAAACTCGATCATTTAGTTACTCCCTCTTAAACGAAAAGCAGTGTAATGCGATGATTATACACGGCGACGTTTTGGAGGACGAGCACCATTGTGTGGCACTGGAGTCACATCACGAATTGCTGTTACTTCAAGACCAGCGGCAGCAAGCGCACGAATAGCTGACTCACGACCAGAACCTGGACCTTTTACAGTAACTTCAACTGATTTAAGACCGTGTTCTTGTGCAGATTTAGCAGCAGCTTCAGAAGCCATTTGAGCAGCGAATGGTGTAGATTTACGAGAACCTTTGAAACCAAGAGCACCAGCTGATGACCAAGCAATTGCATTACCATGCACATCAGTAATCATAACAATAGTGTTATTAAATGTAGCGTGAATATGAGCAATACCAGATTCGATATTCTTTTTCACACGACGTTTACGTGTTGGTTTAGCCAAGACTTTTACCTCCTATATTATTTTTTCTTACCAGCAATCGCAACAGCTTTACCTTTACGAGTGCGAGCGTTGTTTTTAGTGTTTTGTCCACGGACAGGAAGTCCACGACGGTGACGGATACCACGGTATGAACCGATTTCCATCAAACGTTTGATGTTCAAGTTTACTTCACGACGAAGGTCACCTTCAACTTTGATTGCATCCACTTCACGACGGATAGCATCTTCTTGATCTGATGTAAGATCACGTACACGAACATCTTCTGAGATTCCAGCAGCAGCCAAAATTTTCTTAGATGTTGCAAGTCCGATACCATAAACATAAGTCAATGAGATTACTACGCGTTTGTCATTTGGAATGTCAACTCCAGCAATACGAGCCATGTTTTCTCCTTTCTATCTTATCCTTGACGTTGTTTGTGTTTTGGATTTGCTGGGCAAATTACCATAACACGACCATTACGACGAATAACTTTACAGTATTCGCAAATTGGTTTGACCGATGGTCTTACTTTCATTTCTTATCCCTCCAAGTTTTTCGATTATTTAAAGCGGTAAGTGATACGTCCACGTGTCAAGTCATATGGACTCATTTCGACAGTAACACGATCTCCCGCTAAAATACGAATATAGTTTTTACGAATTTTACCAGAAACTGTTGCTAAAATCTGATGTCCATTTTCAAGTTCAACCGTAAACATTGCATTCGGCATTGTATCAACTACTTTGCCTTCAACTTCAATCACATCGTCTTTTGCCACGCAAAAGCACCTCCATAAATTTCGATTCGATGCCTCTAGACACAGAGACAACAATTATAAGTCAGACTATCTCAGTATAACATTTGTAGCGGATTTTTGCAAGTATGAAAAACGCTTTATTTCAAATTTGTCAATACTTTTTCGATATCTGAGAAGACATCATTGATATCTTGATTACCTTCGATGTCATGAACCAAACCTTTGGCACGGTAGTGAGCGATGATTGGTTCCCCTTGAGCAATATTCACATCCAAACGACGTTTGACTGTCTCAGGCTTATCATCTTCACGTTGGTAATAATCTTCTTCTTTATAGTCAACTGGTAGGTTAAAGACCTTGTGGAAAGTTTCTCCAGTTACGCGGTGGATGATACGGCCACTCAAACGTTCCAAGAGGCTATCTGGATTTACTTCAATGTTGATAACACCTTCTAGTTCAATGCCGAGTTCAGCCAATGTTTTGTCCAAGGCATGAGCTTGTTCGATTGTACGTGGGTAACCATCCAATAAGAATCCTGTTTCTTTAATATCATCTTGTGAAAGACGTTCTTTTACGATTCCATTTGTAACTTCGTCAGGAACCAATTCACCCTTGTCAATGTATGACTTAGCAAGAACACCCATTTCAGTTTGATTTGCCATTGCAGTTCGGAACATATCACCTGTTGAGATATGTGCAACATGGAATTGTTCTACGATTTTTGCTGCTTGAGTTCCCTTACCTGCACCAGGTAAGCCCATAATCAAAAGATTCATGATCTGATCTCCTTATTTTATTTTTAAATAGAAGCAAAAAGTCTTTTCACCCCTATTTAAAAACAAAATAGAAGAGGGGAGACTAAACTCTCACTAATGTTAGAGTTAAACCTCCACTCCCTCAGCATTTACTGACTCAGTAAATACTTTTATTCTGTTCTATCCATGAAACCAACATACTTACGTTTCAATAGGTAACCTTCCAATTGTTTGATTCCTTCGATACCTGTAGAGATAATGATCAAAAGACTTGTTCCACCAAAGGCAACAACATCAGAAAGACCAAATACATCTTTAGCTGCAATCGGCAAAATGGAAATCACACCAAGGAAGAGGGAACCAACCGTTGCAAGACGACGAAGAAGTTTAGACATATATTCTTCTGTACCTTTACCAGGACGAACTCCGTGAATATAGGCACCGCTCTTTTGTAGGTTCTCTGCCGCTTTTTCAGGATTAATCTGTACAAACGTATAGAAGAATGTAAAGAGAATAATCAATAAAGCATACATGGCAATACCAGTTGGTGAAGTGGTTGCCAACATCTCTTGTGCTACCCTTACCCAAGCCCAATCATGACCTGTAGCGCTCAAAAACTGAAGAATCGCCGCAGGCGCTGCAGTAATCGAACTGGCAAAGATAACAGGGATAACTCCAGCAGGGTTTACCTTCAATGGAAGGTAAGAACTAGATGGAGCACCTTGTGCAACCTTAGTATATTGGATTGGAATTTTGTATTCTGCTTGTTGAACATAAGTTGTAAAGTAAATGATCAACAATACAGTAATAATCAAAATGATTACGAAAATGATAGATGAAGTGATACGGCTACTTGGAACGTTCACAAAGTAGTCCACATAGATGCCCTGAATCATCTCTGGGATTGAGGCAACAATCCCGGCAAAGATAATCATGGAAACACCGTTTCCGTATCCCTTATCTGTAATTTGCTCACCCAACCAAGTGACAATCATACTACCAGCTGTTAAGATGATACCAATCGTCAGAAAAACTTGTGGAGTTAAAGCAGTTTTAATCAATTGAGCTCCAGCCAAGGTATTAAAACCAGCTGTAATCCCGATAGATTGCACAAAAGCGAGAACTAGAGCAATATAACGAGTAGCTTGATTCAATTTTCTTCGGCCTACTTCCCCTTGTTTTCCCCACTCTACAAACTTGGGTAAAATATCCATTTGCAAGAGTTGGACAACGATAGAAGCGGTGATATAGGGACTAACTCCTAGGGCAAAAATCGAAAAGTTTTTTAGGGCATTCCCCGACACCAAGCTCAACATGTTTAAGAAGGATAATCCACTTAAAGCATTCAAGCTATTGGCATTCACACCAGGAACTGTAATACTAGTTCCGATACGAAAGACCAAAACGATAAAAATTGTAAATAAAATTTTTGATCGAACCTGCTTGACTTTAAGAGCTTCTCTTAATAATTTAAAAAACATAGGTCACCTCTCTTAGATGACTTCTACTGAACCACCTTTAGCAGTGATAGCTTCTTCAGCTGATTTAGAGAATTTAGCTGCTTTCACAGTCAATTTCTTAGTCAACTCACCGTTACCAAGAATTTTAATACCTGATTTTTCAGCTTTAACAATTCCTGCTTCGATAAGAACAACTGGAGTAACTTCAGCACCATCTTCAAAGACGTTCAATTGGTCAAGGTTCACAATTGCGTATTCTTTAGCATTGATGTTAGTGAATCCACGTTTTGGAAGACGACGGAACAATGGAGTTTGTCCACCTTCAAAACCAAGGCGAACTCCGCCACCGCTACGAGCTTTTTGACCTTTTTGACCACGACCAGATGTTTTACCGTTACCTGATGAAGTACCACGACCAACGCGGTTACGTACTTTACGAGAACCTTCTGCAGGTTTCAATTCATGAAGTTTCATTTTTATTTTCTCCTCTTTTGTAAAATGCTAGCGCCGATAAGGGAGAAAAGGTTGTCTCCCCCATCAACTCGCCTATACGACGTCATCATAGATGACTATATCTAGTTTTAGGGGATGGTATACTGCACATCCCCTAAAAATTCATTAGTTTACTTCTTCAACTGTTACCAAGTGAGATACTGCTGTGATCATACCACGGATAGCAGCGTTATCTTCTTTAATAACAGAGCTGTTCAATTTGCCAAGTCCAAGTGCTACAACAGTTTTACGTTGTGATGGAATGCGTCCGATTGGAGACTTAGTCAAAGTAATTTTAATTTGAGCCATTTTATCCCCTTTCTTATGCCAAATCAGAAACTGAAATACCACGAAGGGCAGCAACTTCTTCAGCGCGTTTCAATTGTTTCAAACCTTCAACAGTTGCACGAACAATGTTGATTGGAGTGTTAGAACCAAGTGATTTAGATGTAATATCTGCCACACCTGCCAATTCCACAACGGCACGAACTGCACCACCAGCGGCAACTCCAGAACCTTCTACAGCAGGTTTCAACAATACTTTAGCTCCACCGAATTCTGAAAGAACTTCGTGTGGGATTGTTGTTCCAACCATAGGAACTTCGATCAAGTTTTTCTTAGCATCATCTACTGCTTTACGGATTGCTTCTGGAACTTCTTGAGCTTTACCAGTACCAAATCCTACGCGACCGTTGTGGTCACCAACAACAACAAGAGCTGCGAAACGAAGACGACGTCCACCTTTAACAACTTTTGTAACACGGTTAACAGCAACTACGCGTTCTTCTAATTCAACTGCATTGTCTTTAAATGCCATTTTCTAGTGTCCTCCTATTAGAATTTCAATCCGTTTTCACGAGCTGCATCAGCCAAAGCTTTCACACGTCCGTGATATAGATATCCACCGCGGTCGAACACCACTTCTGAAATACCTTTAGCATTTGCACGTTCTGCAACGAGTTTACCGACAGCAACGGCTTGTTCAGTTTTAGTTCCTTTTGAAACTTCTTTGTCAAGAGTTGAAGCACTTGCGAGCGTTACACCCGCTACGTCATCAATCACTTGAGCGTAGATGCCTGTATTAGAACGGAATACGTTCAAACGTGGGCGATCAGCAGTTCCAGAGAGTTTTCCGCGAACGCGACGGTGGCGTTTTTGGCGGAGTTTGTTTTTATCTGGTTTTGAAATCACAGTTTTCACCTCTTTAGTTTTAAATCGTGTGCTATGCACAAAGTCGGAAAATAGGTTGGTGGTTGAGAATCAACCACTCAACATTATTTACCTGTTTTACCTTCTTTACGGCGAACGAATTCACCAACGTAACGGATACCTTTACCTTTATATGGTTCTGGTGAACGAAGGCTACGTACGTAAGCAGCTGTTTGACCAACTACTTCTTTTGAAATTCCGCTAACAACAATTGTTGTTGGGTTTGGAAGTTCAAAAGTAATTCCTTCTGGAGCTTCAACTTCGTCTGGATGAGATTTACCAACAGCCAAAACAAGTTTAGATCCTTGAAGTTGTGCACGGTAACCAACCCCGCGCATTTCAAGTTCTTTCTTGAATCCTTCTGATACACCAACAACCATGTTGTTCAAAAGGGCACGAGTAGTTCCGTGGATAGTTTTCATTTCTTTTGAATCGTTTGGACGGTGAAGAGTTACTTCAGTACCTTCCACACGGATTTCAATATCTTTTGAGAACTCACGAGTAAGTTCTCCTTTAGGTCCTTTTACAGTTACAACGTTGTCATTGTTAGTGAGTTCAACACCAGCAGGCAACACGATAACTTTATTACCAATACGTGACATGTTTATTTTCTCCTGTTAAATTGTCAGGCCATGACGGCCAGTTTTCACGGGGTTCAGATACTTATTTAGTTCAAGAGCTGAACTGAACACGCTCTAACGAGCTTTGTATCTTGATTTGAGTTCGAGCTAAGAATTTGGTGAAAAAGATAAGTTTGTCTTGGAGCATCGCTCCTGCTACAAACTTCCTATTTTCACTGCATTCTTTTAACGCTCTCACATCATCAATTACCAAACGTAAGCGATAACCTCACCACCAACATTCTTTTGGCGTGCTTCTTTATCAGTAAGCAAACCTTCAGAAGTTGAAAGGATAGCAATTCCAAGTCCGTTAAGAACTTTTGGAAGGTCTTCACGTTTTTTGTAGACACGAAGTCCTGGTTTAGAAACACGTTTCAAGTTAGTGATAACTTTTTCACCGTTTGGTCCGTATTTAAGGAATACACGGATGATGCCTTGTTTATCATCTTCGATGATTTCAACGTTTTTTACAAAACCTTCGCGTTTAAGGATTTCAGCAATCCCTTTTTTGATGTTTGATGCAGGTACTTCAAGTACTTCGTGTTTCGCTTGGTTAGCGTTACGAATACGAGTTAGGAAGTCTGCGATTGGGTCAGTCATAACCATTTTGTTTTTCTCCTCTTACTAGTAGTTTGCAAGTTGCACTTGCTAGTTAATGATTGAGCTGGGCTCAGAATATGTTTCTAGGTTTCAATTCCTAAGTAAGTCTAGGCATCTGCTTGCAGGCATAACTTGAGTTAGGCAAAAGCAGATAACGACGAATCACGACGGGATTGAAAGCTAGAATTACCAAGATGCTTTTGTTACACCAGGAATTTGTCCTTTGTAAGCTAATTCACGGAAGCAAACACGGCAAAGTTTAAATTTGCGGTAAACTGAATGTGGACGACCACATTTTTCACAACGAGTATAAGCTTGAGTAGAGAACTTCGCTGGACGTTTGTTCTTAGCAATCATTGATTTTTTAGCCATTAGATTTACCTCCTATATTATTTTGCAAAAGGCATTCCAAGGCCTGTAAGCAATGCACGTGACTCTTCGTCAGTGTTAGCAGTTGTTACGATAACGATGTCAAGACCACGAGTTTTGTCAACGTCATCAAAGTTGATTTCTGGGAAAATCAATTGTTCTTTCACACCAAGTGTATAGTTTCCGCGTCCATCAAATGATTTTGTTGGAACACCGTGGAAGTCACGTACACGTGGAAGTGAAACTGAAACCAATTTATCCAAGAATTCGTACATACGTTCACCACGAAGGGTAACTTTCGCACCGATCGCAACACCTTCACGAAGACGGAAGCCGGCGATTGATTTTTTAGCTTTAGTGATAAGTGGTTTTTGACCTGAGATAAGTGCCAATTCTTCAGCAGCTTTTTCAAGGCTTTTAGCGTTTGATACAGCTTCACCAACACCCATGTTCAAAACGATCTTATCTACTTTAGGCACAGCCATCACTGATGAGTAGTTAAATTGTTCTGTCAAAGCAGGAACTACTTCATTAAGATATTTTTCTTTTAAACGATTTGCCATTATACTTCTCCTTTCCTTCGTGATTAATCAAGCACTTCGCCTGATTTTTTGTTGTAGCGAACTTTTTTACCGTCTACAAATTTGTAACCAACACGACCAGCTACACCATTTTTGTCCAAAACTTGAACGTTTGATACGTGGATAGCTGCTTCTTTCTCGATGATACCACCTTGAGGAAGCTCGTTAGTTGGACGTTGGTGTTTCTTAACGATGTTAACACCTTCAACGATAACTTTGTTTACTTTTGGAAGGGCAGTAAGGACAACAGCTTCTGTTCCCTTATCTTTACCAGCGATTACGCGAACTTTGTCGCCTTTTTTTACAAACATTAGGTTTCTCCTTGATTTTTCTTACGCCCATAAGGGCACCCTAGCTTGAAGCTAGGGGACTAGTTTGTTTCTAAAAATTAAAGTACTTCTGGAGCAAGTGACACGATCTTCATGAAGCCACCTTCACGCAATTCACGTGCAACTGGGCCAAAGATACGTGTTCCGCGAGGAGTTTTGTCTTCACGGATGATAACTGCTGCGTTTTCGTCAAATTTGATGTATGAACCATCAGCACGACGAGCACCTGATTTAGTACGAACGATAACTGCTTTAACAACGTCACCTTTTTTAACCGCACCACCAGGAGTAGCTTGTTTTACAGATGCCACGATAACATCACCGATGTTTGCAAATTTACGTCCTGAACCACCAAGAACTTTGATAGTCAAGATTTCGCGAGCACCGCTGTTGTCTGCGACTTTCAAACGAGTTTCTGTTTGAATCATTTCAGTTTTCTCCTTTCAGGTTTGATTAGATGATGACCGCTTCTTCAACAACTTCTACAAGACGGAAACGTTTTGTAGCTGAAAGCGGGCGAGTTTCCATGATACGTACGATATCGCCTTCTTTGGCAACATTGTTTTCATCATGAGCTTTGTATTTTTTAGAGTAGTTAATACGTTTACCATAGACTGGGTGGTTACGTTTTGTTTCAACTACAACTGTGATTGTCTTGTCCATTTTGTCAGATACAACACGTCCAACAAGAACTTTACGATTATTGCGTTCCATTGAAATTTCTCCTTCCCTAGTCTATTATTTCGCTTCAGATTGAACTGTTTTGATACGAGCGATTTGTTTTTTAACTTCTTTCAAGCGAGCTGTTTGTTCCAATTGACCAGTAGCAGCTTGGAAACGAAGTTCAAACAATTCTTTTTTCAATTCGTTTTCGCGCTTCGCGAGTTCTTCTTGAGAAAGACCACGAAGTTCTTTAACAAATTCTTTTACTTCATTAAGTTTCATGCCTTCTCCTTATTCTGCTTCACGTTTTACGAATTTACATTTAACTGGCAATTTGTGGCTAGCAAGACGAAGCGCTTCGCGTGCAATCTCTTCAGATACACCAGCGATTTCGAACATCACTTTACCACGTTTAACTGGTGCTACCCAACCTTCAGGTGCCCCTTTACCAGATCCCATACGCACACCGATAGCTTTAGCAGTGTATGATTTGTGTGGGAAGATTTTAATCCAAACTTTACCACCACGTTTCATGTAACGAGTCATGGCGATACGAGCAGCTTCGATTTGGCGGTTAGTGATCCAGTGGCTAGTTGTAGCTTGAAGACCGTATTCACCGAATGCTACTTCTTTTCCACCTTTTGCTTCACCGCGCATTTTTCCACGGAATTCACGACGGTGTTTAACACGTTTAGGTACTAACATTGGTTATTTACCTCCTTTAGTGTTTTTGCGAGCTGGAAGAACTTCACCACGGTAGATCCATACTTTAACACCAAGTTTACCGTATGTAGTATCTGCTTCTTCCCAAGCGTAATCGATATCTGCACGAAGTGTGTGAAGTGGAACAGTTCCTTCAGAGTATCCTTCAGCACGGGCGATATCTGCACCGTTCAAACGACCTGATACTTGAGTTTTGATTCCTTTAGCTCCAGCACGCATTGCACGTTGGATTGCTTGTTTTTGTGCACGACGGAAAGCAACACGTTGCTCCAATTGACGAGCAATTCCTTCACCTACAAGGTGAGCATCCAAATCAGGTTGTTTGATTTCGATGATGTTGATGTGTACTTGTTTTCCAGTCAATTTGTTAAGTTTTGCACGGAGTGCATCAACGTTTGCACCACCTTTACCGATAACCATACCTGGTTTAGCAGTGTGAAGTGAAACGTTAACTTTGTTTACTGCGCGTTCGATTTCGATAGTTGAAACTGCTGCGTCAGCAAGTTCTTTTTGAACGAATTTACGGATTGCAAGATCTTCATGAAGGTAATCCGCGTATTCTTTTTCAGCATACCATTTGGCATCCCAATCACGGATGATGCCGACACGCATACCAATTGGATGTACTTTTTGACCCACGATTTTACCTCCTTATTTTTCTGCAACAGCTACAGTGATGTGAGCTGTACGTTTGTTGATTGGTGAAGCTGAACCTTTCGCACGTGGACGGAAACGTTTCATAGTTGGTCCTTCGTTTGCGAATGCTTCAGATACTACCAAGTTAGCTTTATCCAAACCAAAGTTGTTTTCAGCGTTAGCTACAGCTGAGTTCAAAACTTTCAAGATGATTTCAGCAGCTTTGTTTGGAGTGAATGTCAAGATTGCGATTGCATCGGCTACGCTTTTACCACGGATGTTATCAAGAACAAGACGTGATTTACGAGGTGAAACACGTACTGTACGAGCCATTGCTTTAGCTGAAGTAATTTCTGCCATTTATGTTCTCCTTATTTTCTACGTGTTTTCTTGTCGTCTGCAGCGTGACCTTTGTAAGTACGAGTTGGTGCAAATTCACCAAGTTTGTGACCTACCATGTCTTCTTGGATGTAAACAGGTACATGTTTACGTCCGTCATAAACTGCGATAGTGTAACCAATGAAACTTGGGAAGATCGTTGAACGACGTGACCAAGTTTTAATAACTTTTTTCTTTTCGTCGTTAGCTTGAGCTTCAACTTTTTTCATCAAATGCTCATCGACGAAAGGTCCTTTTTTAAGACTGCGTCCCATTTTTATATTTTCTCCTTTAAATGTTGTACCACAGCGGCTTGCGCTCCTATGGAGCGCTACCGAGCTGGCGGATTTACTAGTTACTTAAGCTACTAGTTTAATATTATTTCTCGTTGCGACGACGAACGATAAGTTTGTCAGATTTCGCTTTCTTGTTACGAGTTTTAAGACCAAGAGCAGGTTTGCCCCATGGAGTAGATGGTGCTTTACGACCAACTGGTGCTTTACCTTCACCACCACCGTGTGGGTGATCGTTAGGGTTCATTACAGAACCACGAACTGTTGGGCGAATACCTTTCCAACGGCTGCGTCCTGCTTTACCAAGGTTTACAAGTCCATGTTGTTCGTTTCCGACAACACCAACTGTAGCACGGCAAGTTCCAAGAATCATACGAACTTCACCTGATTGAAGACGAACAAGAACGTATTTACCTTCAGAACCCAATACTTGAGCAGATGCACCAGCAGCACGTACCAATTCACCACCACGACCTGGTTTCAACTCGATGTTGTGGATCAAAGTACCAACTGGGATGTTAGCAAGTGGAAGAGCGTTTCCGACTTTGATATCTGCTTCTGGACCTGAAACGATACGTTGACCTACTTCAAGACCTTTTGGAGCGATGATGTATGCTTTCACACCGTCAGTGTAGTGTACAAGAGCGATGTTTGCAGAACGGTTTGGATCGTACTCGATAGTTTTAACAACTGCTTCAACGTTGTCTTTGTTACGTTTGAAGTCAACCAAACGGTAGAAACGTTTGTGTCCACCACCTTGGTGACGAACTGTGATACGACCGTTGTTGTTACGACCAGCCTTGCTCTTCAATGCAACAAGCAATGATTTTTCAGGAGTGCTTGTTGTGATTTCAGCGAAATCCAAAGAAGTCATATTACGGCGACCGTTTGTTGTTGGTTTATAAACACGAATTCCCACGATATTTCCTCCTTAGATTATTCAGCTTCAGCAGCAAACAACTCGATTGCTTTTGAATCAGCTGTAAGTGTGATGATAGCTTTTTTAGTTTTGTTAGTAAAACCAGTGTAACGTCCAACACGTTTAGCTTTTGGTTTTACGTTGATTGTGTTAACGTTGGCAACTTTAACACCTTCGAAAGCAGCTTCAACAGCTTGCTTGATCAAAAGTTTGTGTGCACGAGTGTCAACTTCAAATACATATTTCCCTGCTTCAAGTTGAGCCATTGAGCTTTCAGTGATGACAGGTTTTTTGATAACATCATACAAATTCATTATGCAAGAACCTCCTCGATTTTAGAGATAGCTGCTTGAGTAACAAGAAGTTTGTCACTATTTGCGATGTCAAGAACACTTGCAGTTGTAGCAGTCGCAACTTTCACGTTTGGAAGGTTACGAGCTGAGAGAGCTGCGAATTCGTTTCCTTCTTCAAGAATAACAAGGACTTTAGAATCGATGCTCAAAGCTGCAAGAACTTTTGCAAATTCAGCAGTTTTTGGAGCTGTAAATTCAAGAGAATCAACGGCTACAAATTTATTTTCAGCAACTTTTTCTGAGTAAACAGATTTAAGCGCAAGGCGACGAACTTTTTGAGGAAGTTTGTACGCATAGCTACGTGGAGTTGGTCCGAAGACGATTCCACCACCACGCCATTGTGGAGAGCGGATAGAACCTTGACGAGCACGTCCAGTTCCTTTTTGACGCCATGGTTTGCGTCCGCCACCTGAAACAGCTGAGCGGTTTTTAACTGCGTGAGTTCCTTGACGAAGGCTAGCACGTTGGCTGATGATCACATCAAACACAACAGATTCATTTGGTTCGATACCAAAGATTGCATCATTAAGAACAACTTCGCCCGCTTGTTTACCAGTTTGGTCGAATAATGTTACATTTGCCATTTTGACTGTATTCCCCTTTCCTTATTATTTACCAGCTTTAACTGCTGATTTGATAGTGATAAGAGATTTCTTAGCACCTGGTACGTTACCTTTGATAAGGATAACGTTCTTTTCTGGAACAACTTGTACAACTTCAAGGTTTTGAATCGTTACGCGGTCGCCACCCATACGTCCTGCAAGGTTTTTACCTTTGAATACGCGGTTAGGTGCAACAGGTCCCATAGAACCTGGACGACGGTGGTAACGAGAACCGTGAGCCATTGGTCCACGTGATTGTCCGTGGCGTTTGATAACACCTTGGAAACCTTTACCTTTAGAAGTACCAGTTACGTCAACAACGTCTCCAGCTGCGAATGTTTCAACTGTGATTTCAGCACCAACTTCCAAGCCTTCAACGTTTTTGAATTCACGAATGAAGCGCTTAGGAGCCGTGTTAGCTTTCGCTACATGTCCTTTAGCAGGTTTGTTGCTCAATACTTCGCGTTTATCATCGAAACCAACTTGGATAGCGTTGTATCCGTCTGTTTCAACAGTTTTAACTTGAAGAACAACGTTTGGAGTTGCTTCAATAACTGTTACAGGGATCAATTCGCCAGCTTCAGTGAAGATTTGAGTCATTCCCACTTTTTTCCCTAAGATTCCTTTTGTCATGAGAAAATAGTTCCTTTTCTATATTTTTTATTCAAAAAGTTTTTAACGAGCGTTTTTTATGCTCAAGTCTAAGATACAAAGGGCGTCAAACTCAAAGTGAAAATAGGAAACTGACGCAGTGTCTAGCAGACACTAGGAAGTTTATCTTTTTCACACCGAGTTTAGCCCGTGTTCAATTATATTGAAACACCAGCCTCTGCTCTTTTATATTTTAGATTAAAGTTTGATTTCTACGTTTACACCACTTGGAAGATCCAATTTCATCAAAGCATCAACTGTTTTTTGAGTTGGGTTAACGATATCGATCAAACGTTTGTGTGTACGCATTTCAAATTGTTCGCGAGAGTCTTTGTATTTGTGAGTCGCACGAATGATTGTGTAGAGGCTACGTTCAGTTGGAAGTGGGATTGGACCCGCAACTTGTGCACCTGTACGAGTAGCTGATTCTACGATTTTTGCAGCCGCTGTGTCAAGCGTACGGTGTTCGTAAGCTTTCAAACGGATACGGATTTTTTTGTTTGCCATCTTTTTCTCCTTTTCGTCTATTTAAGATAATAGGCTAGCTCCACAAGAAAACCGACGCGGTGTTGCGTGGCAATGCAACCGAGCGTATCGCAACCTCTTGCATCAAAGCTAAAGCTGTAATTTACAGCACCATAATAGAATAACACAAAGCCTCTGCGATTGCAAGGGATTTGTTAGGTTTTTTTCGTTTTTTTGGGATGAAACTGTTTTCCTATTTTTTCTTTCTAGAATTAGGGATTTTCTTCTATATAATTTGAGTTCTCTTGACCTCAAATTTACCTTCTGATTGATCCACTAAGACATCCGCCTTAGACTCAGTTTCTTTATAGTATCGCAGATACTGCTCCCGTCTCATCTGATGAGTAGCCAATATAAAGGATGCATCGCGATTTCTCACAGTCGTATCTCGAGCTAGGCGCCGCTTTAATTCAGTCTCTTCATCCGTGTAGAAACAGATTGTTCTGTCAAATAGTTCTTTAGGAAGAAAACCAACAGACATCCCTTCGACAATCAGAATTGGTTTTGAACCTGATAAAACTTCACTGGGTTTCCAAGGTTCATCAATCGTTAAGATATCCATGCCAGCCTTTAAAGCGAGAATATCTCTTTCTAAACTTACCAGTTCATGAGCCACAGGTAAACAAGCGGTCACTTTTTGGTCTGGAGTCTCCTTTAGCACCACTAAATGACGATTTGAAGCAATGTAAGGATCGGTTTCCAATAAGTTTACCTTTGCAGAATCTAGGGTTTGGTACAATTCCTGTGCAAAGGTTGATTTACCTGAAGCCCCATGACCGTATATTCCCAGTGTCCTGACTTTCCCCGTTTCAATCTCTGAGACTAGTTGATCTACTAAGTCTTTTTTCTTCATTCTCTCTTCACCTGTTCATAGCTTTCTTTTCCGTCATTGAGCTTGTCCCAAATCACTACTTGCCCACTTTGGAGCGATTTTTGCACATCTATAATTCGTTGGTTGGACGAACCTCGAAACTGGAGCATGAGATTTCTCTTAGTTCGGTCATACCGTCCATCTACAAGGATGTCAATCAGTGATAAGAGTTCCAATTTGTCTGGAGTCTCCAGCATCATTTCTTCCCAAGTGTAGCCCGTCCAGGACCAGATGTCTTTTTCTGGCAATTCCTTTCGAATGCGTTTAACGAGAGGCAGGAGAATCTCCGTATTGAGGAAGGGCTCCCCTCCCAGCAAGGTCAAGCCTTGAACATAGGGTTGAGCAAGATCTGCCATGATCTGCTCTTCTAATTCTGCTGTATAGGGAATGCCAGCATTGAAGGACCAAGTAGCTACATTATAGCACCCCTCGCAGTGAAACATGCAACCTGCTACATAGAGAGAGTTACGCACACCCTCTCCATCTACAAAGTTGAAGGCCTTGTAATCAATAATCCGCCCTTGACTGAGTTCCTCGCTTTTCCATTCTTGTGGTTTTGGATTATTCATTCGCTACCTCTATCCAATAACGCTCAACTCCATTACGAACATCTTCAAGAATTCCTCCATTTGCTAGAATGACTGCTCTGCTAGCAGAGTTATTCACACTACAGGTCACAAGAGCTTTCTTGATGTTCTTTTCCTTAGCAACTTGCAAGCCCTGACGGAAAGTTTCCTTAGCATAACCTTTGCCTCTTTCTGATGGACGAATGGAGTAGCCAATGTGGCCAGCATAATTCAATAATCCCTCATTCAGTCTCAATCGCAGATTCAAAAATCCTAGAGTACGACCTACATCATCAAATGATACAAATTGAATAGAAGGAACACGATTTTCAGGCAAGTTTATTCCCATCTCTTTTTGCATATTTGTTTCCAACCATTCTTCATACACAAAGTTCTCCGTATCCCAAAATCCTCCATCATGGGCTGATTGACTCTTTTCAAACTCTGCCATCATCTCTAAAACTGTTTCTTTATCTGCTAATCTTGGTCTGCGTAGTTCCATCCTTACCTCCCACTATGAGAAAAGTGAGAGCTGACTCTCACTTTTATTTTTTCTTATTCTTATTTAAAAATTGTTCTCTGAGGCTGAGCAAACGTTCTTTCTTACCAGCTCCACCTTTAGAGTGTTTCTCATGATAACGGGTCACTTGTGCACGCCCCTTATCGTCTAATTGATATTTTCCCATTTCAGTTCTTTCTAATTTGTTACTTGATGGCCAGCTATTTTAATCGTTGAGCCATTCATGTGTTTAACACGCGCAGCGATTTCCTTGTGACGCCCATTAACCATCGGACGCGCTTGAGGATTGCCTAGATAGCCACAAGTCCGTTTAACAACGTCTACTGTTTTAGGGTCGCTATTGCCACAGTTAGGACAAGCAAAGCCCCTCTCGGTTGGTTCAAAATCTCCTTCAAAATCACACTTATAGCAACGGTCAATCGGAGTATTGGTGCCTAGATAGCCTACACGGTCATAAGCATAATCCCAGACAGCTTCCAAGGCTTTAGGATTTTGCTGAAGGACTGGATACTCACAATAATGGATGAAACCACCTGACGCACCTGCTTCTGGATAGACTTTCTCAAAGTCTAATTTTTCAAACGGTGTTGGATTTTTACGAACATCATAATGGAAAGAATTGGTGTAGTATTCCTTGTCTGTGATATCAGGAATAGAACCAAACTTCTCTGTATCTAGTCGACAGAAACGGTCTGTCAGACTTTCAGATGGTGTTGAGTAGATAGAGAAATGGTAGCCATATTGGTCAGACCACTCTTCTACACGGCGTTTCATATCACGAATGATATCCAGCGTGAATTCCTTGGCTTCTGGATTGTGTTCCCAACTATTTCCAAAGAAGACAGTAGCCACTTCGTACAAACCGATATAGCCCAGCGAAACGGTTGCCCGACGATTCTTAAAGAGCTGGTCAACACTTTCTTCTTTACCTAGACGATGGCCAAAAGCACCGTATTGATAAAGGATAGGAGCATTGGCTGGCGTCGCTTCTTTAGTGCGTTCGACACGGTAAACCAGAGCATCTTCTGCGATATTCATACGCTCGTTGAAGATTTCCCAGAACTTATTCATGTCGCCCTCAGACTCAAGAGCAATACGAGGCAGGTTAACCGTCACAACGCCTAGATTCATCCGACCTGAATTGACTTCTACACCATTTTCATCCTTCCATCCTTGAAGGAAAGAACGACAACCCATAGGAACCTTGAAGGATCCTGTCAAGTCAACAATCTTATCGTAAGATAAAACGTCTGGATACATCCGTTTGGTTGCACACTCAAGAGCCAACTGCTTAATATCGTAGTTGGGTGTCCCTTCTTCCAAGTTAAGACCTCTTTTAAGCGTAAAGATGAGCTTAGGGAAGATGGCTGTACGATGCTCCGAACCAAGGCCCTTGATGCGAATGTTTAAAATAGCCTTTTGAATTTCCCGCTCAAAACGATTGGTTCCCAAACCAAAACCTAGCGAAGTAAAGGGTGTTTGCCCATTTGAAGTGAAGAGGGTGTTGATTTCATACTCAAGAGATTGCATGGCATCATAGATGTCCTTCTGCGTTTTCTTCCAAGCGTAATCTTCCCGTTTTTCAGGTAAGACCCACTCTTCCGCATCTTTGAGGTGTTTTTGGTAATTTTTCTCTGCATAAGGCGCCAAGACCTCATCGATACGGTCAGCTGAACAGCCACCGTACTGGCTAGAAGCAACGTTGGCGATGATTTGGGAAATCTGAGCTGTCGCAGTCTGGATAGACTTGGGACTCTCTACCTCTGCATTTCCAATCTTAAAACCATTTTCCAACATACCTTTAAAATCAATCAAACAGCAGTTGGTCATAGGAGTATAGGGGCTGTAGTCCAAATCGTGATAGTGGATATCCCCCTTTTGGTGGGCATTGGCTACGTGCTTAGGAAGCATTTGCAGTCCGATTGATTTCCCAACAATCCCTGCTGTCAAATCACGCTGAGTGTTAAAGACATCACTGTCTTTATTAGCATTTTCATTGACAACTGTCTGGTCTTTGTTGAGAAGTTTATGGATGCTAAAGTTGATATCCGTCGCTTTTGAGCGCTCAAAATCCCTCTGTGTCCGATAAGTAATATACTCCTCAGCCAGCGCATATTCTTTGGCTTCAAGGAGTTCATGTTCTACGATATTTTGAATTTCGTAAATCTTAACCCCCTGTGGAAAGCGACTATGAATTTCTGTGACAATTCGCTCGGTCAGAGCATTGAGGCGTTTTTCGACCAAGGGTGTCACATCCATAACCTTGTCTGCCGCCTTGTGGAGAGCCTTGTCAATCTTGTCCACATCAAATACAACACGTCTCCCATCTCGTTTCTCGACGAAGAGAGTTGGCAAAATTGTAATTTTTTCTTCTAGTGCAATCATATGCATGCTCTTTTCTAAATTGTTCTTTCTAAAAAGTATTATACCACTCTAAAAAGAAAAATCAATATCTTGTGTTAAAAATCCTAAAATTTTTAAAAATACACAAGATATTGATTTAGTTATTTAATTTTATAGACTTTAAACTCTGAGTAATCTGTCTTTACTGGTTGGTAATTTTCTTTTAAGAGTGTTTCCACTTCAGACCAGACTGGTACCTTGTCATTCACCACAATCACCTTGGGTTGTTTTTCTTTCAAGTCATTGAGTAGCTTATTCCGGTTTTCCTCAGTTGCTGTATAGTGCACGGGAGACAAAATCGCCGATGGCGACAGGCGCTCACTCTTACGATAAAGAGTCGCAGTATCATCCCATGCATAGATAGCATCTTCCGTATTTGTCTCCTCTTTTACCAAATCAGCAAGACGATCACGTTCTTGATAAGGTACTGGATAAAGGACAAACCTCATCAAAAAAGGAATAGACAAAAGATAGACAAGCCCTAAAACTGGCAGATATAGATTTCCTTTGAAAAAACGACTCCATAGACTAACTGGCGTTTCTCTTCGTCTTCTTCTAACACTACGCCCCCTCTGTTGACTCTTAATATTGGTTACCAATAAAAGTAGGAAAACAGGGAAGACGACCATCAAATAAGAAGCGTGCAGAGGCTCTTGTGAAAAGAAAAGCAAAATCAAACCTAAAATTGTCACAAGACTTGCAGGAACCGAAATGACGTATAGTTTAGAGGGTTTGGATTGAAAGAGACCTAAAAAGATACAAACCACAAATCCCAAACCAAGGGACAACAAGCCATAAAAAGCCATATTCTCTAAAATTTTAGAAGTGAAATCAAAGCGAATACTGTCAATAGGATAGCGAATACCACTAATGGCATCCCCAAAACTTCCTGTTGCAACACTATAGTAGGCAGTTGGATAAAAGACAAGTGAAAAACCTAAAGCCACTGCCAGAAACTGATAAAACCCATGCACAAAGCGTCTATGCCCAAGGTTAAAGACCAACAAGCCTAAACTCACTACAGCAATAAACAGGAGCGATGCCAAGGGAGCAAAGAAAAATCCGCCTGCCAAAGCTAGCCCAATCCGTACAAATCCCTTATCATGGCTTGGATTGCTTAGATAAGCCGCAACTAAACTAAAGGCAGCGAATAAGAAAGGAAGCGCTAAAAGAGTCGCATAACCTCCACCAAAAGCAAGACCTGTAACTAGCATGTAAAAAATAGTCACCACTTGTCCAGCTTGGTCTCCTTGCTCTGTCAAGGTGTCCGCTGATCTAAAAAGGAAAAATCCTCCTGCTACCAAGGCTAACCACTCAAAAATGGCAAAGAAAAATCCGCCCTGAGTCACGTAAGTCAGCAAGTAATAAAGCAAACCTTGACTTCCATAATAGTCGCTGTAAATCTTCCCTGTCTGATGAAGGGCCCAACCTGCATAAAAATCCTGCACTTCCTGTGCACTCATTAAGTCGAGCAATAGCGGTACTCCTAGAGTTATCCCCGTTACAAGCGTACTCCATAGTAAAATTTTCACCAAAGGAAGACGACTTGATTCACGATGATGCGATTCTTGTTCGATTTGGTATTCTAGAGGTTCATGATTCTCCTGATGAACTTCTTCTACTCTACCATACACACTCATATCGTTTCTCCTATTCAATTTATCTGTCTTAGTATATCAAAAAGTCCTAGGATTGTCAGCTTGCGATGGCTGTTTGAGTGATTTTTTGCATAGTTTCACAAAGGTTTCAATTTCCCGAAAGCGGTGTAAATGTGTCTGTTTGAATGTCAGGATATAGTTTATTTCTTTCTGAGTCATCATCATCCCTCCTATATCTTTCTATTCGTAAAAATCAAGAAAAAGAGGACTGGTTTGTATCCTCAGTCCTAGATTTCTTATAAGATTGGGGCGAATAACTGGGCAATTTCTTTTACAAGTTTTTGATACCAGCTCGTTTTGATAGAATGAGGGTAGACTTCCTGAGAATCTGCAAATATATTTTGAAAATCTCGGGCGATTTCCATTATAGAAGGAGTTTTATAGAGTAAGACTGCATTTTCATAATGGTGCACCAAGCTCCGGTAGTCGAGATTGATTGTCCCCACCACCGCAAAATCTTCGTCTACCAACATCTGCTTACTATGAATAAAACCTGGGCTATACTCATAAATTCGAACCCCAGCAGAAAGAAGGTCTGGATAAGCCCCTCTCGTGACTAACTGAATGAACTTCTTATCTGGTATGTAAGGGGTGACAATCCGAACATCGACCCCTCTCATAGCTGCATTTTTGATTGTCTCCGTTAAATCATAGTCTATGATCAAATAAGGTGTCGTAATATAAACCGATTCCGTTGCTTGATTGATTAAACTCTGATAAACCTTTTTCCCTACCTGCGTTCGAAAAATTGGCTTGGGTCCACTTCCGTATGGAATGGTTAAACCGTCACTTGGGATAGAATGATTTTCTAAATGATATTGATCAAAATCACTAATCTCTCCTCGATTGATGTACCAAGTGGTCAAAAACAAGCGTGTCAGGGCTTTTACTGCTAGCCCGTCCAAGCGAATTCCACTATCCTTCCAATAACCAAATCTCTCGACGTGGTTAATGTACTCATCTGCCAGATTGACTCCACCAGTATAAGCTATCTGACCATCAACAATCAATATTTTTCTATGATCTCTGTTATTATAGGCCACTGTCAAACGAGGAATAACTTTATTGAATTTGTGGGCCTCGATGCCCAGCTGGCGAAGTCGATGAGCATAATCTCCTGTTAAAGTAGCCATACAGCCAATATCATCATAGAGCAGTTTAACCTCAACTCCTTGAGCAGCCTTTTGCTCCAAGATTTCTAAAATACGATTCCACATCAAACCTTCTTCTATAATGTAATATTCCAAGAAGATAAATTTCTCAGCCTTTTTGAGATCTTCTACCATCTTTTTCCACATCGCTTCTCCGCTAGAAAAAAATGTAGAGGCAGTTTGATCATAGACATCGGCATTGGTATCCATACTCAATAAGGACTTGATGACGCCATATGCCGCCTTGTCACTTTCTTTTAATTCCTCTTTTAGTAGCTGGCTATTTGCTTCTTGGAAATGCATGGAGCCTAGCTTCTTCAGTTGTTTGATTTCTTTTTTGGACAATCGCCTTTCACCAAACATCAGATAGAGCAAGGGACCAAATACTGGTACAAAGGCTACTAATAACCAGGTTACCTTATTCTCAGGAGTCGTATTACGGTTGACTATCGAAATGATTGTGATGATACTCAATAGAATGAGGACAGTAATCCATAAAATGGGAGCCATGCGTCCTAAATAAAGAAAGAGACCAAAAACCAGACAAAGTTCAAGTAGCATAATCGAAAGACTAAAGCCATACTTGGACATCAATAATTGAAATTTCCTATATTTCATATCCCCTCCTTGATATTTTGATACTCAATGAAAATCAAAGAGCAAACTAGGAAGCGAGCCACAGGTTACTCAAAGCACTGATTTGAGGTTGCAGATGGAAGCTGACGTGGTTCGAAGAGATTTTCGAAGAGTATAAATGCTAAAAACAAGTAATTGATACTAGTATAACTCAGGTATTCGACAGAAGGCAAGTATTTATGATTATTTTCTAGGTAAAAGTAAAAAGGCTGAAAAATCCAGCCCTTTCTACTTGCATAGTCTTATTTAGTTAAAACGATTTGGTCCGATGGGTCTCTATCCATATCATCTACGATGATTTGATTACCGTTTACAGTGTAAATCTTGACATCATCGCCAATAATCATGCGTTGATTTGCTGCATCAAATGTGACCTGTTTGACTTTCTGATCCCCGTCAGATTCGAGCTCAGTCCATGTACCAGTCGTTCCAGTGACCACTAAAGTGATACGGTCTCCGTCATCTTGGCCTGTATAAGTCCCATCAATATCGGTCGGTTGAGCAACAGGTTGGTTCTGTACTGGAGCCGCTTGATTTTGGTTAGTCCCTGCATTTGCAGTATTGGTATTCTGTTGAGCAGGTTGTTGAGCAGGTTGTTGGACCTGCTGCTGAGCCACAGGCTGTTGAACTGGTTGTGTTCTTTGGGAACAAGCAACTAGCAAAGATACACTCACTAAAGAAACAATAGAAAGTGCTGCTGTTTTGAATGTCATAATAAATGTCCTTTCTCTTGCCATGCTAGAGAAATAGATTTTCCTTAGCCAGCAATTTGTCTAGTATAACAAAGACAAAAGAAGAGGTCAATTTATCTGCTCACGTTCCAGCAAGTAGCCCCGTACTTCTGAGATAAAATAGAGAGACCCTGTAATGAATAACAAGTCCTGCGTATTTGCTCTTTCTTCAAAACTGCTGATAAATTCTCGGTAAGAAGAAACTATATCGTAACCTGTCACATCCCTTTCGTCCAAAGCCCCCTGATAGTCAAAACCAGTTACCTTGAGTTCCACCTGAGGTAAATTTTCAGCCAAGTAACCTAACATCCCTTGATAATCCTTACGTTTCAAGGCTCCAAAGAGGATTTGAGGTCGATAGCCTTCCTGCTCTTTTTCTTTGATAAACTCAACCAAGCGAGTCAAGGCAGGGAGGTTATGAGCACCATCCAAGTAAATCTGTGGGCGAATACGCTCCAAGCGACCAGCCCAATGGGTCTTCTCCAAAGCCTGTCTTACAACCTGCTCATCAACAACTTCCTTTCCTTCCCTCATAAAAAGAAGAAACGTTTGCAACGCCAAAGCTGCATTTTCCTGCTGATAACCTCCTTCCAATCCTATTTTCAACTGCGAAAAAGTTCCCAAAGAACTTGAAAAATCACCATCCCGCATTGAAAAATCTTGACCTGCCTGATAAAGATTAACAGCTAAAGATTCGGCTTTTTTCTGACAGACAAGCCTAGCTTCTGGAGGCAATTTCGCAATCACTGCCTTCTTACCAGCCTTGAAAATACCAGCTTTCTGCTCTGCAATTGCTGCTATACTGTCACCCAGAGTCTCCTGATGGTCAAATCCGATGGAGGTGATGACAGCAATCTCTCCAGTTACCACATTAGTCGTGTCAAGTAAGCCACCAATTCCCACTTCTAATAAAACCAAATCCACCTCTTGCTCTCTAAAATAAAGAAAAGCAATCAAGGTCAGCAATTCAAAAAAGGACAACTGATCATAGGTTTGAAGAAGCGTTTTCTCCATCTCCTTGACCTGATTAGCCAAACGGATGAAGTCTGCATCAGCTATAGGTTGTCCATTAATGCAGATTCGGTCATTGATGGAGACGATATGAGGGGAGGTAAAGGTCGCAACTTTTTTGCCATGCCCCATAAATAACTCCCTCATAAAAGCAATGGTAGAGCCTTTTCCATTAGTTCCTGTTACGTGGATAATAGGGTAAGACTGCTCAGGATTTCCTAACAAATCCACTGCTTGCTGCATTCGGCTCAAGCCTGACCGAAAATTCAAACCAATCCGACTATGGAGCCATTCTTCTACTTCAAACATATACATCTCCTTGACAAAAGTCTAATCAATTATCTAGCAAAATTCCGTAGATAACAAAAAATGAGGTCAGGATTTTCGTCCCGACCTCTTACCTGGTTAGCTAATCACTAGCAACTATGAATATTAACTTGGGCTAAAAACATCCACTGGATGTTCCAACTCTTCCCAATTTCTGGGAGTTGGGCTGATACAGTCTCCCAGACTGTATCACTCCTCCATAAAGCTGTTGAAGACTTCTTCAATCATGTTCCATTCGTCTTCTGAGTCTTCTGGGATTGGTTGCAATTCGCCTTCTGTTCCATCTTCGTTTTCGATGAATGAGTAAGCTTGGATTTCAACTTGTCCGTCTTCGTCTTCTTCTGCGTTAACTGGTACTAGAAGAACATAGTTTTTACCAAATTCTTCTTTTCCATCAATCGTCAAAAGGATTTCAAACAAGGTTTCATTTCCTTGCTCATCTACTAGTGTGATTAGTTCACGTTCTTCGTGGTCGTGGTTATGATCGTGTGACATAGCCTCTCCTTTATATTAAAATTTTCTATCTAAATAATTTTGTAAAATCAGCTGAGCTGCTAATTTATCAATGACTTTCTTACGCTTGTTACGACTGATATCTGCTTGTTCAATCAACATGCGCTCAGCAGCCACTGTTGTCAAGCGTTCATCTTGATAGTCTACTGGTAAACCAAAAAGCTCTTCTAGCTTTGCTCCGTATGCTTGACTAGCTTCCACGCGCGGTCCACTTGTATTGTTCATGTTTTTAGGCAAGCCCACTACAAATCGTTCCACCTTGTAAGCATCAACCAACTCCTTAACGCGATCAAAACCAAATTGGCCTTGTTCCTCACTGATTTGGATGATTTCAAGCCCTTGAGCTGTAAAACCGAGCGGATCGCTAATGGCCACCCCTACCGTTTTTGAACCGACGTCCAATCCCATAATTCTCATAGATTACAGATCGACTCCTTGTCCTTTAAGGTAGTAGCGGACCAATTCCTCAACGATTTCATCACGCTCATACTTACGGATTTGATTTCGTGCATTATTATAACGAGGAACGTAGGCAGGGTCTCCACTCAATACGTAGCCTACGATTTGGTTAATTGGGTTGTAGCCCTTATCGTTCAACGAAGCATAGACATCAGTCAAAGTTTCGCTAATTTCTTTTTTATTGGAATCGTCCAATTTAAAACGTACTGTTTCTTCAGTAAATCCCATTCTAACACCCTCTTTCCTTAGAATAGTACCATTATAGCATAATTCCTTACCTTCTACAATTCAGGCAGTCTATTTATTTGGATTTTCTATTGTTCTGTCGCGCCATTTGCCAATCTGTCTGAAATATATTTGCTTGGTTCATTCTTCAAGAGATTTTCCAAGCCAATATTCTTCAAATATTCCAACTGAGAAGCCTTCTTGACATCCAGAACTTGAAAATCAAAACTAGTCGTTGTTTGAAGTTCTGTTGCGCTCAATAATTTGGTTTCAAGCTTAAAGCCTGCTAATTTACGAGCTGCTATGATAGCCTCATCCTTCTCCTCTGCCTCGAGAAGAGCTTTTTGAGTTTCTTCCACTCCATGTTGGTCAATATAAGTCTTCAACTCATCAGAGACTGGACGTTTTTGTTGGATAGTTAGACTCAAAAAAGTCTTGTCTTTGTAAGTAATTGTTTGGATTTGCTGGCTACCATCATCTGACTTTGGCAAGACCAAAGTCTTGGTGACAACTGTATTCTTCTCAGCATTTTCAATAACTGGCAATGCCGACTGAAGCGTATCCTTTTCTGTTTTTGTAGCTGGTCCAGTTTCTTTTTTCTGTCCGCAACCAACTAGGACAAAAAGGAAAGCTAGACTAACAAGAACTATTTTTTTCATTTCTTTCTTCTTTCTTTTTGAAATTAAAATAGAATAAGACTGGGAATTGCTCCCAGCCTTGATGTTTATAGAGCTGCACGCAAACGTGCTTCTGCATTTTCTACATTACGGACAGAGCGTGGTAGGAAGGCACGAATATCGTCTTCCTTGTAGCCAACTTGTAGGCGTTTTTCATCCACAAGGATTGGGCTCTTTAAAATTCTCGGTGTTTCCATAATCAGATTGAGGACTTCATTGACACTCAAATCTTCAATATCCACTCCAAGAGCTTTGGCATAGCGATTTTTAGACGAAACGATGCTGGCTATTCCGTTATCTGTTTTGGTTAGAATATCCAGTAATTCTTCTCGCGTAATTCCTTCTTTACCAAGATTTTGTTCTTTATAACTTAACTGGTGGGCATTGAGCCAGGTTTTTGCTTTTTTACAGCTAGTACAACTTGAGACTGTATAAATTTTAATCATGTACCTACCCCTTTCGCTACATGTTACTATCAGTTTAGTCTATTATACCATAAAAAACATCCGACTTGCGACCTATTTTTAAATTTTTTTGACTTTTTTCGTCATTTTCGTACTTTTTTCTTGACAAAATGAAATTTACAGCCATTCTTTATATTTCTTAATATAGATTTTTTTCACAATTGTCACGCTAATCATATACAAAATAATGATGAAAAGTAAAAAGATGAAATAAATCGGTTTTAAAGGAGTTAGATGAAGAAGACTTGCGAGTGGACTGTAGGGAAGGAAGGTCACAAAGGCTGCAGCCAATAAGGTTGTCACAAGGACTAGCCAAGCTGGACGACTTTGTAAAAAGGGAATTTTAGCTGAACGCAGCATATGGATAACCATGGTCTGTGACCACATGGACTCAATAAACCAACCTGTCTGAAACAAGACAATAAATCCTACGGCAGACTCCGCTCCATGGACATAGGCTTGACCTGTCGTCATGGGTACAATGATAAAATAGAGCAAAATAAAGGTCAAAATATCAAAGGCAGAAGAGATAGGCCCCATCCAAACCATGAAACGTGTGATAGACTTAGCTTCCCAGGTATGCGGATTTCTCAAAAAATCTTTATCCACCTTGTCAAAAGGCAAGGCAATACAAGACAAATCATAGACTAGATTTAGGATAATCAAATGGACTGGTGCCATCGGTAAAAATGGCAAAAAGATTCCAGAGACTAATAGGGATAAGATATTCCCAAAATTAGAACTCACTGTCATTTTGATATATTTAGTCATATTGGCATAGACCTTACGCCCTTCAACAAGTCCTTTTTCAAGCACCATGAGATCCTTATCAAGTAGGATAACATCAGCTGTTTCTTTGGCAATATCTACTGCTGTATCAACAGAAATCCCCACATCTGCAACTTTCATAGAAGGAGCATCATTGATTCCATCTCCCATATAGCCGACAGCATGACCATTAGCCTTAAATTGCAAAATAATCCTTGCTTTTTGGTCAGGTGAAAGTTTGGCGAAGACGGTTACCTCCTCTACGGCTTGGGCCAATTCTTGATCACTCATCTGATCAATTTCAGATCCTAACAGCATCTGATTGATATCCAAACCAACCTTTTCACAGACTGCTTGGGTAACTTTTTCGTTGTCTCCCGTCAAAATCTTTGTTTGAACCCCATGTTCTAACAGAGCCTTAATTGCTGGTGCTGCAGATGGTTTAGGAGGATCTAGGAAGGCTAAATAACCAGTTAGAATCATATCCCCTTCATCATCAACTGTATAGGCATGACCTTCCCTCAAACCTGACTTATAGGCCACTCCCAAGACACGCAAGCCTTGTTGATTTAGCTGTCTGACTTCTGCTAAAATTTCTTCTCTAATAACATCTGTCAAGGGAGTAATCACTCCTTGGTATTCCGCATGACTGGAAATCGTCAACATTTCCTCTAGGGCACCCTTGGTTACCAAACTAACAATTTCGTGTTCATCTTTAACGATAACACTCATCCGTCTACGTTCAAAATCAAAAGGTAATTCATCTATTTTTTGAAAGGTTTGAGCCAGATTTTGGAGGATATCGTGTTCTTTTGCTTCCTTTTCAGTCCGTTTGATGATGGCTCTGTCCATCAAATTTTTCAAGCCCGTTTGAAAATAAGAATTGAGATAAGCTCGTCTCAAGACGGTCAAATCCAAGCGTCCGTGGATGTCCAAGGGATATTCAAGGACAATTTCGTCTTGGGTTAGAGTTCCTGTCTTATCTGTACACAAAATATCAATCGCCCCTAAGTCCTGTATGGCATTGAGTTTCTTGATAACCACTTTTTCCTTGGCCATAATGATGGAGCCTTTTGCTAGACTGGCCGTGATAATCATAGGAAGCATCTCAGGTGTCAATCCAACACCAACACTCAAAGCAAATACGCCAGCTTCTAACCAATCTCCATCTGTTAAACCATTGGACAAGAAAACGATGGGCACCATGACCAGCATCAAACGAATCAGGAGCCACGAAATACTATTCATCTCCCGTTCAAACGAAGTAGGCTCATCATAGGTGTTCAAAGTCTGCTCAATGGCCCCCATCATGGTATCATCACCAACTGCTAAAACCACGGCCTTGGCACTACCAGACAAGACATTGGTTCCCATAAATGCGAGCGCTTCTGCTTCTAGCAGACTATCAGATTGTTGAACTGTTGCCTTGGTCAAGGACAATTTTTCAACCGATTCACTTTCACCTGTCAAGCCCGACTGTTGTACAAAGAAATCGCGCGACTCAAATAAAAGAAGATCTGCTGGAATCATGTCTCCAGCGCTTAATTTAACCACGTCACCCACTACCAAATCATCGATCGGTACTTCTTGGATTTCTCCTTGACGAATGACAGTCGCTGTGTTGACAATCATTTTTGATAGATTAGTCGCAGCCTTATCACTACGGAGTTCTTGGACAAAGCGTATGCCACCAGAAATGAGGACTAGGACAACGATGATAATAGAAGTCGTCGGATCCTCTTGACCTGGTTTTGCCAACCAGACATTGGTCACCAAGGAAATCACGGCGATGACCAGTAAGATGATCGTAAAAGGATTGATAATGGATTCGTAAATCTTTTTGAGGATACTGTCTTCTTGACCCTTTGTGATGGTATTTTCGCCATATAGGTCACGATTTTTCTCCACCTGCTCCTCAGTCAAGCCTGTTAGACTTGTCTTATAAAAAGATAGAGTTTCGTTTAAAGATGTATGAATAGCTGTTGCTAATCTTTCTTTTGTAGTTTTCATTGGTTTCTCCTATCTGTATGAATGATGTGTTTCATACACAGAGACCAATCACTTTATAAGGACAGAACGACACAAATCAGCGATTGGCTGTGTATGTGCGGTTCCGGATGATCGTCAATTTGCATCGTCTATCTCCTTTCTTTGATTTAAACAGTAGAAAATCCCACCATAAAATGGCAGGATTAAAAAACTAATTATCTGTTTTTCGTTCAAGCTTTAACTCCATAGGGCAATGAAATGAGCTTAGTCTTGGCCTTCGCGACCAGGACTGTTGACCAACGAGTAGTGTCTCCACTGCTTTGCGGTAGTCATCCGTATCCCTATGGTAGCCTCACCTACCGTTTTCACTTTTCAGTATAAACCTTTAAAATTTAAAAGTCAATCATTTGAGTTGTTTGACTCTTAAATGACTATCAACTCTTTTGGAGCTAAGGTCAATAATTCACAACCTGTTTCTGTAATCAGAATATCATCCTCGATACGAACGCCATATTTGCCTTCGATATAGATACCTGGCTCATCTGTCAATGCCATACCTGCCTTAATAGTTTCTGTAGAAGTCTGGCTAAAGTATGGTTCCTCATGGATATCCAGACCAATGCCGTGTCCGATACCGTGGGTAAAGTAGTCGCCATAGCCTGCCTCGATGATAATATCACGAGGAATTTTGTCAAAGTCACGGAAACCTAAGCCAGCCTTAGCCTGATCAATCAAGGCTTGGTTGGCTTTGAGAACCGTATTGTAAATCTCTGCTTGCTCGTCGCTGACATGCCCCAGATAGATAGTCCGTGTCATATCACTGACATAGTGGTCATAAAGGCAACCGAAGTCCATGGTAATAGCTTCTCCCAGCTCCACTGGTTTGTGCATAGGATGAGCATGAGGTTTGGAAGAGTTGATACCGCTAGCTAGGATGGTGTCAAAAGACAAGCCAGATGCTCCCAACTCACGCATGCGGAAGTCAAGGAAGTTGGCAATCTCAATTTCAGTCTTTCCTGGCTTAATAAAGTCAAGCGCATCGCGGAAAGCTTGGTCTGAGATAGAACAAGCCTTGCGAATAGCTGCAATCTCCGCTTCATCCTTAATCATTCGAAGACCTTCGACAAACTGAGTCTGTGGAAGCAAGTCAATTCCTTCAAAGGCGGCCCGCATACGGTGATAATAAGACACCGAAATCTCATCCTCAAAACCTATTTGAGACAAGCCCATGTCCTTAACAATGCCTGCAATGACAGCCAATTCATCACGGTCAGCCACAATCTCAAAACCACTGGTTTCTTGCTTGGCTGCAATGATATAGCGAGAGTCTGTCACTAAGACCTGACGATCACGGCTGATAAAGACTGTTCCGTTTGAACCCCAAAAACCAGTCAGGTAATAGACGTTTTTAAGGTTATTGATGATGATGCCATCTAGTTCTTTTTCTTGCATTTTAGCTAGAAATGCTTGTACGCGTTTATTCATGATGTAATTTTCCTTTCAAATAATGTCCTGTGTAGCTGGCTTCATTGCCCGCTACTTCTTCTGGAGTTCCTGTTGCGATGATGGTTCCACCACCGACACCGCCCTCAGGTCCCAAGTCAATAATATGGTCTGCCGTCTTGATAACATCCAGATTGTGCTCAATAACGAGGACTGTATTACCGTCGTCGACAAAGCGAGCCAAGACTTTAAGCAAGCGAGCGATATCCTCGGTATGGAGTCCTGTCGTCGGCTCATCCAGAATGTAGAAAGATTTTCCTGTCGATCGTTTGTGGAGTTCACTAGCCAGCTTCATACGCTGGGCTTCTCCCCCAGAAAGGGTGGTAGCTGGTTGCCCTAGCGTCACATAGCCTAGACCTACATCCTTGATGGTCTGAAGTTTGCGTTGAATCTTGGGAATGTGTTGGAAGAACTCCACTGCATCGTTGACGGTCATGTCCAAGACCTGCGAGATATTTTTTTCCTTGTAATGAACTTCTAGGGTCTCACTGTTGTAGCGGGTTCCGTGGCAAACTTCACAAGCCACATAAACATCTGGCAAGAAGTGCATCTCAATCTTGATGATCCCGTCACCTGAGCAGGCTTCACAGCGACCACCCTTGACGTTGAAACTGAAACGCCCCTTCTTGTAGCCTCGAATCTTGGCTTCATTAGTCTGAGCAAAGAGGTCACGTATATCGTCAAAGACTCCCGTATAGGTAGCAGGGTTGGACCTCGGCGTTCGTCCGATAGGACTCTGGTCAATGTCAATCAATCGATCTACATGCTCAATCCCTGTAATGGTTTTGAATTTACCTGGTTTGTCTGAATTGCGGTTGAGTTTTTGAGCAATGGCTTTTTTGAGGATGCTGTTGATTAAGGTCGATTTCCCTGAACCCGATACCCCTGTCACTGCGATGAATTTTCCTAGTGGGAAGCGAGCAGTAACATTTTGCAAATTGTTCTCACGCGCTCCTATCACTTCGATAAAACGACCATTTCCAGTACGGCGCTCTGTTGGCACTGGAATAGCACGTTTACCTGACAAGTACTGGCCTGTGATAGACTTACTGTTACGAGCTACCTGCTTGGGCGTACCTGCCGCAACAATTTCCCCACCAAAAACACCGGCACCAGGACCAACGTCAATCAGATAATCCGCCTCACGCATGGTATCTTCATCGTGTTCCACCACGATGAGAGTATTGCCCAAATCACGCATCTTTTTGAGACTGGCAATCAGGCGGTCATTGTCCCTCTGGTGGAGACCGATTGACGGCTCATCCAGGATATAAAGGACACCTGATAGGTTAGAACCAATCTGGGTTGCCAAGCGAATACGCTGACTTTCCCCACCTGAAAGGGTTCCTGCTGAACGAGACAAAGTCAGATAGTTAAGACCCACGTTATTAAGGAAGGTCAAACGATCCTTGATTTCCTTGAGAATGGGACGAGCGATGATGGCTTCATTTTCAGACAAGGTTAACTGGCTCACCAAGTCCAAGTGGTCTGCGATAGACAGGTCTGAGATTTCTCCGATATGTGGCCCTTGCTCACCACCCACACGGACAGACAAGGCCTGATCATTGAGACGATAGCCGTGACAAGTTCCGCAAGTCAACTCATTCATGTAAAGGCGCATCTGAGTGCGCGTATAGTCACTATTGGTTTCATGGTAGCGACGTTTGATATTATTGACAACTCCCTCAAAAGGAATATCAATATCGCGCACTCCACCAAATTCATTCTCATAGTGGAAATGGAATTCCTTACCATCTGACCCGTAGAGAATCAAGTTCTTATCCTCTTCTGACAAGTCCTCAAAAGGCTTATCCATAGCCACTCCAAAGGCTGTCATGGCCTGCTCTAGCATGTTTGGATAGTAGTTGGATGAGATAGGATTCCAAGGTGCTAGCGCCCCCTCACGTAAGGTTTTGCTGGCATCTGGCACTACCAAATCAGTATCCACCTCCAGCTTGATACCCAAGCCGTCACACTCACTACAAGAACCAAAAGGAGCATTGAATGAGAAGAGACGTGGCTCTAACTCTGGAACAGTAAAGCCACAAACTGGACAGGCATAATGCTCAGAGAACAACAACTCAGAGTCGTCCATAGTGTCGATAATGACATAACCTTCTGCAATACGAAGGGCAGCCTCAATGGAATCAAAGAGACGACTACGGATACCCTCCTTGATAACAATACGGTCAACCACGACATCAATATTGTGTTGCTTGCTCTTAGACAACTCTGGCACTTCGGTCACATCATAGACTTCCCCATCCACACGGACACGAACATACCCGTCTTTCTGAACCTTCTCAATGACACTCTTATGTTGGCCTTTTTTCTTGCGGATGACAGGGGCCAAGATTTGCAGGCGCTGGCGTTCAGGTAACTCTAAGACCTTATCCACGATTTGCTCCACAGAAGAAGCCTTGATAGCTCCATGTCCGTTGATACAGTAAGGCGTCCCCACACGCGCGTAGAGGAGACGCAGATAGTCATTGATTTCAGTCGTGGTCCCCACGGTCGAACGAGGGTTTTTGCTAGTCGTTTTCTGGTCGATGGAAATAGCTGGGCTAAGACCATCAATAGCATCCACATCCGGTTTCTCCATATTGCCCAAGAACTGACGAGCATAGGCTGACAAACTCTCCACATAGCGACGTTGTCCCTCCGCATAGAGGGTATCAAAGGCCAGACTGGATTTCCCTGAACCTGACAAGCCGGTCACAACAACCAACTTGTCTCGCGGAATCTCCACATCAATATTTTTTAAATTATGGGCACGCGCCCCATGAATGACAATTTTATCTTGCATCTTTGTTCTTTCTAGTCCATTATTGCTTACCATTATACCAAAAAAAGTGAGATTCTATTACCCAAAAGGCTGAATTTGTAGTATAATAAAAAACTTCTTATTTTATGTTTCCTTAGGGCTTCCTGACCCTTATATCACGCGCTTTTTAATAAAAATCACTAATATTACTTTTTACTACTTGCTCCCCCAAAGTACGCAAAAAGGGGAGCAAAAAAGCCCCA
>NZ_CFGI01000006.1:141939-175450 GCF_001347015.1 Streptococcus pneumoniae | reverse complement strand
TAGTGGTGCCTATGTTGCCCAATATTACATTACTTGGGATGAATTATCCTATGATTATCAAGGTAAAGAAGTTTTGACTCCTAAGGCTTGGGACAGAAATGGGCAGGATTTGACGGCTCATTTTACCACTAGTATTCCTTTAAAAGGGAATGTTCGCAATCTCTCTATCAAAATTAGGGAGTGTACCGGACTTGCCTGGGAATGGTGGCGTACGGTTTATGAAAAAACCGATTTGCCCCTAGTGCGTAAGCGGACGATTTCTATTTGGGGAACGACTCTTTATCCTCAGGTAGAAGATAAGGTAGAAAATGACTAGGAGGGAAGAATGTTTGCGACAAAAAGAGTAAGGGGCGATTTGTTTTCAGGACTTATCACAGATGTGGATGAGGAAATCATGAATAGCGATCAAAATCGCCTTGATATTGATACTATTGTCATCCACCATAATGGTGGGCTGAGTGATGAGGGGGCTAGAAGTACTTGGTATGTCTCCACAGGTCATGGCACATCTGCTCACTATCAGGTGACTCCTGATAAGATATGGGGGTGTGTTGGTGAAGAGAGCGTCGCTTATCATGCTGGCAACTATGAGGTCAATCAGCATTCGATTGGTATTGAACACTTAAATAACCGTGGAGAACCTGACTGGACGATTGCAGAGGCAACCTACAGGAACTCAGCACGTTTGATTGCAGATATTTGTAATCGTTATAATTTACCAATCAATCGTGAGACCATCCATCCTCATCAAGAATTTACAGCTACAGATTGTCCTGGTGGAATTGATCTAAATCGGCTCATCCAGATGGCGGCTGAGATTCTTGCTGGAGATTGTTTCCAAATGTCAAAAGAGGAACAGCCACGAGATGGGGATGGAGAGCGCCTAGTGCGTGTGGTAGATGATGATCTCTACATCCGAACAGGTCCAGGCCTGGCTTATCCTGACCAAGGTTTTTGTCCTCTTGGGACTTTTACTATCATGCAGGTAGAAGAAGCAGATGGCTATACTTGGGGCTTGCTGAAGTCGGGTAGGGGCTGGATCGCACTAGACTATACAGAAGAAATCAAATAGAAAAAGGAAGGAAGAATGAATGAAACTAAAAAGTAAAGAAGATCGCAAAGGGGAAAAGGTTTTTCGTTACTCAATAAGGAAGTACCACTTCGGTGCTGCTAGCGTTGCCGTTGCGGCGCTGATGTTTTTTGCCAACGGGACAGTACAGGCACAAACACCTGAAATTTCCCCAGCGACAGAGAGTGGAACGACTAGAACCAGCGCCCTTGTAAGCGATTCCTCGGGGGGGGGGTATCTGAAGAGCTAAGTGAAAAAACTCCTGATACAGACCCAGGTCAGCCCGAGCCATCTAAGCAAGGTAATCGAGAAAATCAAGAAGTTTCAAATGAAAACAAGTCTCTAGTAAAAGATAGCGAAGAAGGCAAGGGAGAAAAACAAGCAGAGGTAAACCGTCCTACTGTGGATAAGTCACTTGCCGAGTCTGCACAAACCAGTCTACAAGCTTTACTTGCCAATCTGACACTGGACTCTATGAAAGAACTCCACGCTCGTGTAGAAGCAGGTCTAGCAAGAGCTAAGGCTGTTCTTGAAAATCCAAATTCCAGTCAAGAGGAGGTCAATGCCCAAGTTCAAGTCATGAAAACCTTGACTGAGGAGGTCAACAAGGCTTTGGCTGGTGGACTCACATCCCCAGCTGAGCTCGGAGAAGGAAGTGGGGCGACTCTAAGTGAACCAAGCCCAACTCCTAGACGAGGACGAGGGCGTAGAGGGCAACTAACCCCTCCTGCCACGCCAGCACCAGCAGAAAATCAAGAAACCAAGGAAACAGCGGAAGAAGCTACAGACTACACCAATGGTCCAGGTAGCTATCCTCTATCAGAAAACATCCATAAACTCCTCCAAGAGCTGAAGACCAGCACTGAAAATCCAGAACAAGTCCAAAAACTGAAGGAAGCATACGATAAACTAAATGAAGCATTGCAGACAAAGGAAGATGGGGTTGTTGACCAGGAGGTCTTTAATGCTGCTCTTGAGGAATATAAAAAGGCTAGTCAACTAAAAAAAGGTGCAGAGGGAACTAGGAGTTCTAGGAGTCGAAGAAGTACCTCTAACACTGTTTCTGGACTTGTCTATGGGCTGGCTACTGGAAGACCAGGACACGAGAGGAGATGGACGAATTCGGACGGCAGTGGAAGAGATAGTGTAGCATTATTGAATGGTTCTGATCTGAACGACGCACCGATGAAATTTATTGCTACCGTAGAAAATGGAGGAATTCGCGAGTTTACATTAACAGGCTTTCCGGATACTGTTGGGGGTAAGAAATGGGCGACAATCACTACAACTTATTCTAACGATAGAAAAAGAGCGCTGATAACGGTTAGGGGTAAAACACCCTCAAATATATACGGACTATATAATGTAAACTTAAATGTAACCCTAAATAGTGGAAATGAACAGAGTAGGATTCAACAAGTTAGGTACCAACTTCCACGAGCGGAATTTGACTTATCTCCATTAGGGACAGGGCGTACAGCTCAGCAAGATGTGGAGGGTAAAGCCAAAGCCAAGGGAAACGACAGGCCTGTATTGCAAGTGAAAGTCCCTTTACCACCAAATGGAAGAATAGACTCAACTAATATTCCTCCTAAGGGTCAGTTGAGAGTCTTCTTAGTTCGAGGTGGAAGAAATGAAACATTTGGCGGTACAGCAACTAATGCAGAGGATTATGACATTGTTGCGTGGGCACTAATAGGAGAAAAAGGAACGGGGTATATTACTCCGCCTCAATATCTAAAAGAATCTATAGGTGATCAAACCTTGCGCTTGGTTACTGCTTACGTTCAGCAAAATACAAATAATCCAATCAGCAGTGACTTTGTTTCACCTTTATCTAATGAATCTATCAGGCCGACGAATCCGGTGGATAGGGATGGAGCTAAGAATGCGGTTACGCAAGCGAAGAACGACGCAGACCAAGCTGTAGACCGCAACAACAACTTGTCAGAGACAGAGAAGAAGGCAGCGAAAGCAGCCATCAAGTCTAAAGCGGACGAAGCGACCCGTCAAATTGACCAAGCACAAGACCAAGGTGGTGTTGATCAAGCCAAGCAAGAAGGGTTATCTAATATAGATCTGGTTCTGGATCAAGCTTTTGATAGAGCTAATGGTAGAAGACAGTCTAATCAAGATAAGGATCAAACTCCTCCACCATCTGCGACAAGAAATCGCAGAACTCCTCCACGTCGCGCTCGTAGAAGTGTAGGATTTGTAGGGAACTCCCAAACAGGTACAACTCCATCGGCTGTGGACAAGTCAGAACTTCAGTCTCTAGTAGAGGAGCTGGAACGTCGCCTGCAAGATATAGCAGGTCTATCCCCTGAAGCACTTGAGGAAGCACAGCGTATCTTGAGAGAGGCACAAGCAGCTCTTGCTAATGAAAACTTAACAGCTCAAGAATTGGCAGATCTCCTTGCTAAAGTTAGACAGGCTCTCAATTCTCTACAAATTGGTATATCAGCTGATAAGAGTCAGTCTGCGTCGAACTCAAATAAGGAAGTAGGAAGCGCCAAGGAACCTACAAATGCGACAGATGTCCCTCTATATGGTGTCTTTGGAGCTGCAGTGCTCTCTCTTCTAGGAGCTCTCCTCTTTGCGTTGGCTCGTAAGAAAAATTCTCAACTAGATAAGCTTTTAAGAGAATTGAATCAACTTCTAGTTGAGCTAGAGGCTAGTGACAAGGATAAAAAAGGTCTAGGCAAGGCTAAAAAATTAGCTAAGAAGGCAAGAACCTTTGTAGATAGCCAGCAAAAAGATCCTCAAAAAGAAGCAGAACTAATTTCTGAAATCAAGACTGTTCTCAGTCAACTCAAAGAAGAAGTCTAGTTTTGAAGAAAACACTACTTTCAGGAACTGAGTGAGTAGCTTTGTAGCTATGATGAGGAAATAATAAAATCTCCAGATTAGGAACCGTCAATGAGTTCTCTAGTCTGGAGATTTTTCAATATCCCCTGTTATGACGCGATTGTTTGATTCAATATTTGAAATTTACCAAAAAAATTGATAGAATAATTGGAGTAATAAATATTACTTGATCTCAAAGATTTGACGATAAAATGGAGATAAATAGGTTGATGACTTATGAAGTTACATGAAATATTTGAAGATTATAGAGATGGTGTTCCTTATGCCTTCGAGACAGAATTTGAAACCTTGCATTTTGATGATGATAACCGTTATGAAAAGAACGTAAAAGATTTGACAAGAGTTGTTAGAAATAGTTTTTATGAATCTATTAGTCAATTAACGGAAGATACTAGTTATAGCCAAAGCTATTTCTTTCTCCCCTCTCATGTCTGCGAACAAATTGATGAATTCTTATTTGATTGTTCTCATGATGGTAATCCTAACGAGTCGTCTATTGAAAAAATGAATGAGTTAATTTGTAACTTTAAAAATAAAGGCAGATTTAGCAATGATAATTCTTCCACTTCGTTTTTTCTTGTACAGAATGGTGTAGATAACTGTAATTCAAACCAAGTTTTACTTGGCTTAAAAGATAAAGTCACTCGAAATACTGAAGAGATTAGAATTTTAAAAGGGGATATTGATATTGGGAATGGTTTACTTCATAGAAGCAAAAAATATACAAAACCGGCTCCAAAATTCAAACATATATCCTTTTGGAAAAATAAAACGGGAATGCCGATAGAGAATTTTGGCAATATATCTGAGGAGTTCCGGTTATTGGAGGAAGATGATGAAATTAATGAATAAAATATTAAAAAAAATTAATGAAAATTTTGATAATTACTTTGAAATAATCAATTTTAGCTTTCCAGTTTTATTTTGTGTGGAGCTAGCAGGGAGAGTACAAATTGGTTTTGTTAATAGCTACAAACCGAATAAAGGTGAAGTTTCCTTTATTTTAGCTAACTCAGAATATAATCGAATTATAACTTGTATTGAATGTGATACTAATGTTAGAGATTTATTTCAGGGCGATATTTATAAGTACACATATGATAAAGGTAAAAAAAATCAAAGTATGCTTGATATAAATGACCTTGATCAATATTTACCTAGTGAAGAGCTAACTGTTCAGGGAACTTTTAATTATATTGATATAAATGAATTGCTTGAAGAACTACGAAATGAACAACAAAGGGTTTGTCTTGATAAAGAAATCAGACTGGATGAATCCTATACTACAGTATTTGGAAGATTAATAGACAGTCATAATAAACCTTTTATAGTAATGCCTCAATATTTTGATAGTTCATCTTTTGTTCCTTTGCCAGAAATCGATTATATCAATTATTGTAAGTCATCTAAAAGTTTTAACACTGATGATTTCGTTGATATATTTAATGATAGGGTTAAACACATCGATACTAGTGAATTACGTCAGAACATTAATGAACTTCAATTAACTGGATATCATAATACATTATTTCTAACAAAAGACGCCGTATATAGTAAAGATGAGTACAAACAAGAAGAAACTTTTGATTATAAATTTACACCTAAACCGAATAGAATAAATAGAGAAATTTTTAATATTAATATGGTGATATAAAGAGAGGGCGATATGAATAAACCTGTAATAAATCTAAAAAGATACGAAGTTGATAGCTTATTAGTTTCTAGAAACCTTACTAGCGATGACCATGAATCAGAAACATTTAACCTTGATGCAGAGGTTGGTCATACAGATGATTATACTCATGGAGCCGTAAAACTTAGTGTTTCTTTGGTTGACAAAGATGCCATGAAAAAAATAGCTGTAACTGTAATAGGATATTTTGAAATAAACATAGACGAAAATATCATCGATGTTCTATACGTAAATGGTACTGCTATTCTTTATCCTTATTTACGTTCTATTGTTTCAATAGTTTCAGCAATTGATAACAGTGAAGCAATGTTGCTACCTACCATTAATGTTTTAGAATTATTAGATAAATCTCAACATCTTGAAGAAGAATAATTTATTAGCTCACTAGATTAAGGATAAGGAAAAGTAAAAGTAGTAAGAAAAATATCTTGCATTGTATATCAACCTTTTATAAGAAATCCAAACTTTTGGAAATGAGTAGATGGATTGAATAAAATTTGATTAAGAGTGGATGATTTATCTGTAGCTTATATTGGACAGTTAGTCTTGAAATAGTCTAAGAATTAGGTTATAATCAGTAGAAGCCTTGCTAATAATGAGGAGGATAGTTTATGTATATTATGGTATCGAATGTTCATCAGAATGATGAGATTAATCAATTAATATCTGATTATAAACAGAATATGAAAGCTTTTTATATCACTATTGAAAAATTTATACGAGATGATGAAAGCCTTAAGTATTATTTTACAAAGGTTATTTCAAGTCGTTCCAAGGTAACAAGCCTAGATCATATTAAAGTTGATAAAACGATACAAAGAAAATATTCAAGTGAGTTAAAAAAATTTATTGGATTTTATAATGAGATTATTTGTGAGGAAAATAGTTTCCTATATGATGGCGCCGATGTCGAAACTTCGATTAATATATTATATTCGACGGATGAAAAATTAAATAATAAATTACAAGAAATTTATAGTACTTATGAGTCGGAATTTGAAGAAAAATCAGACCAAAGTATAGAAATAAATAATTACATTATATCTTTCCCAAAGGAGAATACAAGTGAGAAAAATAGAGTTGATTTCAGCAATTTATCCTTCAGAAATGAAATTCAATATTAATACATTTGAGGAAAAAGTTATCCCAAACTCAAATTTAGATATACAGATTGGGATGATTGTTGATGAATTAAAAGGTAATAATAAAAATAATTTTAAGGCTACTGTTAGTTTTTTAATGAGAATCGTTGAGGGAGACGATGAAACAATTTTAGTAAAGATATCTCATATCATTGAATTTACAAGTTGTATTGATGATTTTAACCTCAAAGAGAGAGAAAGTAATTTTATTTTATTTGAAATTGTTGAACCATATGTTCAGTATAGATTGTATGAATTACTCAGCGATACAAAATTTAATTCTCTTACTATTCCTTATAGATTTTGGGAGTCAAAAGACAATGACTCAGAAATATAAAATCAAACATATTCGTTTTAAAATTTCAACAACTAATTCTCCAGTAAGAAATAATACCATCATTCAGTTATATAGGTATATTTCTCAAGATTATTCTTGTTACAGAATAGTTAATGAGTTCTTTTTTACTCATAGGACTAATTCTGATACTAGGAGACAAATCTCAAGTAGATTAGATAGTTTAAAAAGAGAGCAAGGATTGCATGGTTTTAATGTTAATCAAACTGTTTTTAATAGCCTAAAAAGCCTGATTTTAAATTTATTTGAAAATCCCAGAGTATCTCATCATTCTTATCAGGCTGTTTTTACTGGATATTTTGAATATCTAGTCATGCGATGGAAAAAAATACCTGGAAGGGATGGCAAAGTAGCTTTTGAACCATTAGTGAAATATAAGCGAAAGGAATTATTTCGTGGAGAGCTTTTTGCTAATACAAAATGTGATGTAGTTTATAAAAATACTAGAACAAAGACCCTGTCTTTCTATGAATGTAAGTTTGGAATACGTAATTTTTTATCTGATTTGCAAACAGATGTGACTTTACCCAGTGTGAGTTCTAGAGTTAGAAGAGCTCACAAAAAAATTGATTACTTAAAGCAGTGTGAGAGACTTTTCTCAAAAAGTCCCTTAAGCGATGTGGAAAATAATGAAGCTATGATATTGACTCTTGCTAGTCACGCTACTGTTGATAGTTACTTAGGTTATTTTCGTGGAATCAAGATAATGGCTAGAGAAGACATTGAAGATTTAAATTTCTACAATCAATTGATGTAATTGAGGGGGGAAACAAATCCCCAAGATATAAATATTGATTCACCGCTGTTTTTAGAGATATTGGAGTATGTAGACAAACTGTTTTTTATATGGTGTCGGAAGTGAGACGAGTACCAGTTGACGTAAGCTTAAAAAACGATATAATATGAAAGTTGAGAATTGATTTTCAGTGTCTTAATCCAGAGAAATGGTGGTGCTGCGAGCCGTCTAATCGTGCTACCGCATTTTTTCGCCCTTCGTGATATGAGCTTGTCTAATTTTAAAGACTTTTTTCGATATACTATATCGAAATGAATCTGTTATAGTACAACCTGACTTATAAAATATTGTTAGAAATTGGTTTTAATTTCCCAATCAATCTGTTCGGTTTGTATTTTATTTAACTATAAAGTTGAAAAACAAGGAGGGAAGCCCATGGAAGAATTACTGAAAATCATTGGATTGATACTCAATGAAAATCAAAGAGCAAACTAGCCGCAGGTTGCTCAAAGGATTGCTTTGAGGTTGCAGATAGAACTGACGAAGTCAGCTCAAAACATGTTTTTGAGGTTGTAGGTAAGACTGACGAAGTCAGTCACATATATACGGCAAGGCGACGTTGGCGCGGCTTGAAGAGACTTTCGAAGATTATGAGGTTGTACAAGAAAAGTGCAAATAAGGAATCTCCAGATTAGGAACCGTCAATGAGTTCTCTAGTCTGGAGATTTTTCAATATACTTCATTATTGGGGGATTATAAATAGTCGGATGTTTTTTGATTTTTTTACGAATAAATAGATGACTAGAAAAAGAAATGGAGTTATTTATGAAAATCACAAACTATGAAATCTATAAGTTAAAAAAATCAGGTTTGAGCAATCAACAGATTTTGAATGTCCTAGAATATGGTGAAAATGTCGATCAAGAACTGTTGTTAGGTGATATTGCAGATATATCAGGTTGCCGTAATCCAGCCGTTTTTATGGAACGTTATTTTCAGATAGACGATGCGCATTTGGAGAAGGAGTTTCAAAAATTTCCATCTTTCTCTATTTTAGATGACTGTTACCCTTGGGATTTGAGTGAAATATACGATGCGCCTGTACTTTTATTTTACAAGGGAAATCTTGACCTCTTGAAATTTCCAAAAGTAGCTGTCGTGGGGAGTCGTGCTTGTAGCAAACAGGGAGCTAAGTCAGTTGAAAAAGTCATTCAGGGCTTGGAAAATGAACTGGTTATTGTCAGTGGATTAGCCAAGGGCATTGACACAGCAGCTCATATGGCAGCTCTTCAGAATGGCGGGAAAACCATTGCAGTGATTGGAACAGGACTGGATGTGTTTTATCCTAAAGCCAATAAACGTTTGCAAGACTATATCGGAAATGATCATCTAGTTCTAAGTGAATATGGACCTGGTGAACAGCCTCTGAAATTTCATTTTCCTGCCCGTAATCGCATTATTGCTGGACTTTGCCGTGGTGTGATTGTAGCAGAGGCTAAGATGCGTTCAGGTAGTCTCATTACCTGTGAGCGAGCAATGGAAGAAGGGCGTGACGTCTTTGCTATTCCTGGAAGTATTTTAGATGGACTATCAGACGGTTGCCATCATTTGATTCAAGAAGGAGCAAAATTAGTCACCAGCGGGCAAGATGTTCTTGCGGAATTTGAATTTTAAAAATGACCTAAGCTAGAATTCTAAGAAAAATCAATTTTTAATAGAAAATGAAGTAAATATCCCCACAATAAAACGCATTTTATCAGGTTTTTCAGCACTTGATATTATGCGTTTTTTCTAAGTGAATAAGTGGAGTGGAGGACTTTTCCCATAGGAAGGAAAGCAATTTAGTGTAATTGAGAAAGGAGAGTTGCTTGTGACTAATCTTGCTTAGCTTACTGTTAGGGGGACTTATCATCTAACATCTTGTCAGTAAGGAAAAATAAATTCTTCAAGAGTAGAGATTACAAGGGCTTGTCTAAGAAAGAATTCAAAGACCTTGACAGATAAAAATAAAATGGTTATTATAAAAAATGGTCTGAAATTTATGATGACACTCTTCGAAAATCTTTTTTAATTAGCTCAGCTTTGCCTTGCTGTGTTTTGAGCAAGCTACGGTGAGCTTCCGAGTTTGATTTTCATTTACTAGAAATGAAACTGATGAGAGATAGCAGTAGACATTTGCGTCAGGATGTGATGGAAAATGATAAAAAGACCTCATGAGATTGGCATATCAGACTACTAAAGTATTGAGTTTGTTAGGATTTTATACTCAATGAAAATCAAAGAGTAAACTAGGAAGCTAGCCGCAGGTTGCTCAAAGCACCGCTTTGAGGTTGCAGATAAAGCTGACGTGGTTTGAAGAGATTTTCGAAGAGTATTAGCGACTAGTTAGCTAGGAAAGGAAGATATTTGTGACAAATAATAAACTGTATTCGTTGGTAGAATTTAGAAATAAAATATATGAAGAATTAGAACTCTCCAGAAGTGATTTAGCGATTTTGCTATGTGCCATGCTTATCGCCTCTATCGGATTAAATATGGATTCGACTCCCGTGATTATTGGAGCCATGTTAATCTCTCCTTTGATGACACCTATTCTGGGGGTGGGGCTCTCTCTAGCTATATTTGATTTTAAATTGTTAAGAAAATCTTTTAAAATATTAGCTATTCAAATTCTTGCCAGTTTAATAGCTTCAACACTTTATTTTTATCTTTCTCCTATTTCGTATGCTAGTTCGGAGATTGTTGCTAGAACCTCTCCGACTATTTGGGATGTTCTCATTGCTTTTGTAGGAGGGATAGCAGGTATTATTGGTGCTAGGAAAAAAGAGACCAATAATATTGTCCCTGGTGTGGCCATTGCAACTGCCTTGATGCCTCCTCTTTGTACGGTAGGTTATGCTATTGCTTCTGCTAATCTAAAATTTATCATAGGCTCTTCTTACCTATTCCTCATCAATTGTAGCTTCATTGTCATTGCGACTTATATAGGTGTCAGGTTGATGATGGTTAAGAAGCACTATTTTAGAGATAATGAAGAAGACTCTAAAATGCGCAGGATTTTGCTTCTAGTTGCTGTTTTACTGATGATTCCGAGTTTCATCTCTGCAACGACTTTAGTCAGAGAAACGTTGAAAAAAGAGTCCCTTAAGAAATTTATATCAGAGCAATTTCATGGGCATAATATTTTGAAAAAAACCTATTCTAAAAAGACTCATACCCTAAAGCTAACCATTTCAGGAAATTATTTGACAGAAGAAGAACTCGATATGATTTCAAGTAAGAGGGGGGACTATGGTTTAAGTGATGTTTCTGTTCAAGTTTCACAATTGTCTGATTCAGAACAACTTAGCAAGGAAGAACTGGTGGAGTATTTCTTCCAGTATATCAAAGATAAGGAAGCAAAAGAAAAGGAAAAAGCTAATAAATTTGATACAGAGTCTGAGGAGCAATAATTTCTTGAGAATAGCTGGTTTTTCTCGTGAGTCTTCTATGTATATCAAAGGGAGACTGAGGTCTTAAGCATAAAACTTTTCTTCTATTATAATAGCTAAGTCTTGACAGGGTTCAAAAAATGGTTTACACTTTATAAAGTTTATTACTTTGAAAAGGTGTGATACTGTGGCTACGGCAACAAAAAAGAAAAAATCAACAGTTAAAAAAAATCTAGTAATCGTGGAGTCGCCTGCTAAGGCCAAGACGATTGAAAAATATCTAGGCAGAAATTATAAGGTTCTAGCCAGTGTCGGCCATATCCGTGATTTGAAGAAATCCAGTATGTCCGTTAATATTGAAAATAATTACGAACCACAATATATCAATATCCGAGGAAAAGGTCCTCTTATCAATGACTTGAAAAAAGAAGCCAAAAAAGCTAATAAAGTCTTTCTCGCAAGTGACCCGGACCGTGAAGGAGAAGCGATTTCTTGGCATTTGGCCCACATTCTCAACTTGGATGAAAATGATGCCAACCGTGTGGTCTTCAATGAAATCACCAAGGATGCGGTCAAAAATGCTTTCAAAGAGCCACGCAAGATTGATATGGACTTGGTCGATGCTCAACAGGCACGCCGTGTTTTGGACCGCTTGGTAGGCTATTCGATTTCGCCTATTTTGTGGAAAAAGGTTAAGAAGGGCTTGTCAGCAGGTCGCGTTCAGTCTATTGCCCTTAAGTTAATCATTGATCGTGAGAATGAAATCAATGCCTTCCAACCAGAAGAATATTGGACAATTGATGCTGTCTTTAAAAAGGGAACCAAGCAATTTCAGGCTTCCTTCTATGGGATAGATGGCAAAAAACTGAAACTGACTAGCAATGACGAGGTCAAGGAAGTTATGTCTCGTCTGACTGGTAAAGATTTTTCAGTGGATCAGGTAGATAAGAAAGAGCGCAAGCGCAATGCTCCTTTACCCTATACTACTTCATCTATGCAGATGGATGCTGCTAATAAAATCAATTTCCGTACTCGAAAGACCATGATGGTTGCCCAACAGCTTTATGAAGGGATCAATATCGGTTCTGGTGTTCAAGGTTTGATTACCTATATGCGTACCGATTCGACTCGTATCAGTCCTGTAGCGCAAAATGAAGCAGCAAGTTTCATTACGGACCGTTTTGGTAGTAAGTATTCTAAGCATGGTAGCAAGGTCAAAAATGCATCAGGTGCTCAGGATGCCCATGAGGCTATTCGCCCGTCTAGTGTCTTTAATACACCTGAAAGCATCGCTAAGTATCTGGATAAGGATCAACTCAAGCTTTATACTCTTATCTGGAATCGTTTTGTGGCTAGCCAGATGACAGCTGCTGTCTTTGATACCATGGCTGTTAAATTGTCTCAAAATGGGGTTCAATTTACTGCCAATGGTAGTCAGGTTAAGTTTGATGGTTATCTTGCCATTTATAATGATTCTGATAAGAATAAGATGTTACCAGATATGGCTGTTGGAGATGTGGTCAAACAGGTCAATAGCAAACCAGAGCAACATTTCACCCAACCGCCTGCTCGTTATTCTGAAGCGACACTGATCAAGACCTTGGAAGAAAATGGTGTTGGACGTCCGTCCACCTATGCGCCAACCATTGAAACTATTCAAAAACGTTATTATGTTCGCCTTGCAGCCAAACGTTTTGAACCGACAGAGTTGGGAGAAATTGTTAACAAGCTCATTGTTGAATATTTTCCAGATATCGTAAACGTGACCTTCACAGCTGAAATGGAAGGCAAGCTGGATGATGTCGAAGTCGGAAAAGAGCAGTGGCAACGTGTTATTGATGCCTTTTACAAACCATTCTCTAAAGAGGTTGCAAAGGCTGAAGAAGAAATGGAAAAAATCCAAATCAAGGATGAACCAGCTGGATTTGACTGTGAAGTGTGTGGCAGTCCAATGGTCATTAAACTTGGTCGTTTTGGTAAGTTCTACGCTTGTAGCAATTTCCCAGATTGCCGCCATACCCAAGCAATCGTGAAAGAGATTGGTGTTGAGTGTCCAAGTTGTCATCAGGGACAAATCATTGAGCGAAAAACTAAACGTAATCGTCTCTTCTATGGTTGCAATCGCTATCCTGACTGTGAATTTACCTCTTGGGACAAGCCTGTTGGTCGTGACTGTCCAAAATGTGGCAACTTCCTCATGGAGAAAAAAGTCCGTGGTGGTGGCAAGCAGATTGTATGTAGTAAGGGTGACTACGAAGAAGAAAAGATTAAATAAGAAGAGAGTCCTGAAAGTGAATTTCAGGCTCTTTTTGATTAGTACTTGACAAAATTCATTATTGTATGCGAAACTAGAAGAGGATTATTTTATACTCAATGAAAATCAAAGAGCAAACTAGGAAACTAGCTGCAGGTTGCTCAAAGCACTGCTTTGAGGTTGTGGATAGAACTGACGAAGTCAGCTCAAAACACTGTTTTGAGGTTGCAGATGAAACTGACGAAGTCAGTAACATATATACGGCAAGGCGACGTTGACGCGGTTTGAAGAGATTTTCGAAGAGTATTAACTAGGAGAAGTTATGCGTCTTATCTATCTAATTATTGGTTTTTTATCACTAGCCTTGGCTATTGTTGGGGTCGTCTTACCCTTGTTGCCGACAACGCCTTTCCTTTTGTTGTCTATTGCTTGTTTCTCCAGAAGTTCCAAGCGCTTCGAAGATTGGCTTTATCATACCAAGCTCTATCAAACATATGTAGCTGATTTTCGGGAGACCAAGTCTATTGCGCGTGAACGAAAGAAAAAAATTATCGTCTCTATCTACATCTTGATGGGAATTTCCATTTATTTTGCCCCTCTCTTACCAGTCAAAATCGGTCTGGGAGCCTTGACCATCTTTATCACTTATTATCTCTTCAAGGTCATTCCGGACAAAGAATAAAAAATAGTATCTGTTTTCCTTGATATAAATGAAAGCATATTCACAACAATATGCTATAATAAATTCAAAGTAATCTTCAAGGAGAATCAAATGATTTACGAATTTTGTGCTGAAAATGTGACCTTGCTTGAAAAAGCGATGCAGGCTGGAGCTCGTCGAATCGAACTCTGTGATAATCTTGCAGTTGGTGGGACAACTCCCAGCTATGGAGTGACCAAGGCAGCGGTTGAATTGGCAGCTAACTATGATACGACCATCATGACCATGATTCGTCCACGTGGTGGCGACTTTGTCTACAATGACCTAGAAATTGCTATTATGCTAGAAGACATTCGGTTGACTGCTCAGGCTGGAAGTCAAGGGGTTGTATTTGGAGCTTTAACTGCTGATAAGAAGTTGGATAAGAAAAATCTTGAGAAGTTGATAGCTGCATCAAAAGGAATGGAAATTGTCTTTCACATGGCCTTTGATGAATTGAGCGAAGAAGACCAGTTAGAAGCTATTGACTGGCTTAGTCAAGCTGGTGTCACTCGTATCCTAACTCGCGCTGGTGTGTCTGGCGATTCACTAGACAAACGTTTTGCTCACTATCACAGAATTTTGGAGCACGCTAAAGGTAAAATTGAAATTCTACCAGGTGGGGGGATTGACCTTGACAACCGTCAAACCTTTATTGACCAGCTGGGCGTGACACAATTGCACGGAACTAAGGTTGTCTTTTAAAAAATAGAAAGGAACTGCTAGCTTTGGGTAGCAGTTTTAACTTATGTTTGAAATTTTTAAATCCTATCAGTTTAATCACGAAAAGGCTAAAGCTTTTGGTTTTGTAGAAAATAGGGGAGTCTGGACTTATAGCAGCCAGATTTTGCAGGGCGACTTTGTCATGACTGTGTCCATCACTGCTGATAATGTGAGTTTTCAAGTCTTTGACCAGGAGACTGGTGATCTCTATCCTCAAGTTCATATGGAAAGCATGCGTGGAAGTTTTGTAGGAAGTGTCCGTGAGGCTTGTTTGGAGACTCTTTACCAGATTCGGAAGGCTTGTTTTGATGTGCAGGATTTTATCTGTCCTCAAACTAAGCGTATTATGACTCAAGTTCAGGAAAAGTACGGAAATCAGTTGGAATATCTGTGGGAGAAATCTCCTGATACGGCAGTGTTACGTCATGAAGGCAATCAAAAATGGTATGCTGTTTTGATGAGAATACCTTGGGATAGGCTAGATAAGGGTAGAGAAGGTCTAGTCGAAGCAGTCAATCTAAAACACGACCAAGTAGCGGACTTGCTTTCACAAAAGGGCATTTATCCAGCTTTTCATATGAATAAACGTTACTGGATTAGTGTGGCGCTTGATGATACTTTATCAGATGAAGAAGTGTTAGAATTGATAGAAAAAAGTTGGAACTTAACCACTAAAAAATGAAATATTTCAAGGATTTTCAATAACTTTCAATTAGCTAAATATTCTCTACTGAAGAAATTTTCAGAAAATATTGGATTTTTTCTTGACAAGTGCTTTTGCCTATGCTAAAATACTAAACAAGATATCAAACGAAGGAGAAAGTCAAACATGAAAACAGCTAAGTTTAATCAATTTGCTTTGTTGTTGAGGTACTCGGGCTAGTGCAAAAAGCATTAGTCCTGTTTGGCTTACCAAGCGGGAGTAAATCAACATCTCGCTTGGGTTTCTGAGCGAGATGTTTTTTTAAAATCACATTTGGAAAAGGGGAAATCTTATGCGAACAGTTGAATTTCTAGATACCAGCCTTCGGGATGGAGAGCAGACACCGGGTGTTAACTTTTCAATCAAGGAAAAAATTGCCATTGCAAGGCAGCTGGAGAAATGGGGTATTTCAGCCATCGAAGCTGGTTTTCCAGCGGCTAGCCCAGACTCATTCACAGCAGTGCAGGAGATTGCTAAGGTCTTGAAGAAAACGGCGGTGACTGGTTTGGCACGTTCGGTCAAGTCTGATATTGATGCTTGTTATGAGGCCCTCAAGGACGCCAAGTATCCACAAGTTCACGTCTTTATTGCTACCAGTCCGATTCATCGTAAGTATAAACTCAATAAGACCAAGGAAGAGATTTTGGAAGCAATCAGTGAGCATGTTTCTTATGCCCGTTCTAAGTTTGAAGTGGTTGAATTCTCTCCTGAAGATGCGACTAGAACAGAGTTGGATTTCCTCTTACAAGTCGTTCAAACAGCGGTTGATGCAGGGGCGTCTTATATCAATATCCCTGATACGGTAGGATTTACCACACCAGAGGAATACGGAGCTATCTTCAAACACTTGATTGAGAATGTCAAGACGGATCGTCAGATTATCTATTCACCTCACTGTCATGATGACCTTGGAATGGCAGTGGCTAATAGCCTTGCTGCTGTCAAGAACGGAGCAGGACGTGTTGAAGGGACTATCAATGGTATCGGGGAGCGAGCTGGAAATGCTGCTTTGGAAGAAATTGCAGTAGCCCTCAGTATTCGCCAAGATTACTACCAAGCAGAAACCAGTATTGTCCTAAATGAGACCATCAATACGTCAGAAATGATTTCTCGCTTCTCAGGAATTCCAGTTCCTAAAAACAAGGCTGTGGTCGGTGGCAATGCCTTTTCTCACGAATCTGGTATTCACCAAGACGGAGTCCTTAAAAATCCTCTTACCTATGAAATCATCACCCCTGAATTAGTTGGTGTTAAGAGTAATAGTCTTCCACTTGGAAAATTGTCTGGTCGCCATGCCTTTGTTGAAAAACTAAGAGAATTGGCCCTAGACTTTACAGAAGAGGACATCAAACCACTCTTCGCTAAGTTCAAGGCACTGGCCGATAAGAAACAAGAAATCACAGATGCAGATATTCGAGCTCTGGTAGCTGGAACCATGGTTGAAAACCCAGAAGGCTTCCATTTTGATGATTTACAACTTCAAACTCATGCAGATAATGACATTGAAGCGCTCGTTAGCCTGGCTAATATGGATGGTGAGAAGGTCGAATTTAATGCGACAGGACAAGGTTCTGTTGAGGCTATCTTCAACGCTATCGACAAGTTCTTTAATCAATCCGTCCGCTTGGTGTCCTATACCATTGATGCGGTAACAGATGGTATTGATGCCCAGGCTCGGGTCTTGGTCACTGTTGAAAACAGAGATACAGAAACCATATTTAATGCAGCAGGTCTGGACTTTGATGTGTTGAAGGCTTCGGCTATTGCTTACATCAATGCTAATACCTTTGTTCAAAAAGAGAATGCTGGTGAGATGGGACGTAGCGTTTCCTATCGCGATATGCCTAGTGTGTAAAGGAGAAGGCTATGACAAAGAAAATAGTAACTCTAGCAGGGGATGGAATCGGCCCGGAAATCATGGAGGCTGGTTTAGAGGTTCTGGAGGCTCTAGCTGAAAAAACAGATTTTGACTATGAGATTGATAGACGACCTTTTGGAGGTGCAGGTATCGATGCAGCAGGGCATCCCTTACCTGATGAAACCCTCAAGGCAAGTAGAGAAGCAGATGCCATTCTCCTAGCGGCTATCGGTAGTCCTCAGTATGATGGAGCAACGGTTCGGCCTGAACAAGGCTTGCTGGCTCTCCGTAAGGAACTTAATCTCTACGCTAATATTCGCCCTGTAAAAATCTTTGACAGTCTCAAGCATTTGTCACCACTCAAACCAGAACGAATTGCTGGTGTAGACTTTGTCGTGGTGCGGGAGTTGACAGGAGGGATTTACTTTGGAGATCATATCCTTGAAGAGCGCAAAGCGCGTGATATCAATGACTACAGCTATGAGGAAGTGGAGCGAATTATTCGCAAAGCCTTTGAAATTGCAAGAAATCGCAGAAAAATCGTTACCAGCATTGATAAGCAAAATGTTTTGGCAACATCAAAACTCTGGAGAAAAGTGGCTGAGGAAGTCGCACAAGATTTCCCAGATGTGACCTTGGAACACCAGTTGGTGGACTCAGCTGCTATGCTTATGATTACCAATCCTGGCAAGTTTGATGTCATCGTGACGGAGAATCTTTTTGGAGATATTCTCTCTGATGAATCAAGCGTTCTATCTGGCACACTTGGGGTTATGCCATCAGCCAGTCATTCTGAAAAGGGTCCAAGCCTCTATGAGCCCATTCACGGTTCAGCTCCTGATATTGCAGGTCAAGGAATTGCCAATCCTATCTCCATGATTTTATCAGTTGCCATGATGTTGAGAGATAGTTTTGGACGTTATGAGGATGCAGAGCATATCGAACGTGCTGTTGAAGCTAGTTTAGCGGCTGGCATTTTAACAAGAGATCTAGGTGGACAGGCTTCGACCAAGGAAATGACGGAAGCTATTATCGCAAGGTTATGAAGTTAGACGAAAAAATTACTCTAGTCCTTTTGATTTGGAATGTCATGGTTTTCTTGATTTATGGTATTGACAAATCCAAGGCAAGGAGAAGAGTTTGGCGCATCCCAGAGAAAATCTTACTCATTTTAGCCCTTACTTGTGGTGGTTTTGGTGCCTGGTTAGCAGGAATTACTTTTCATCACAAGACTAGAAAATGGTATTTTAAAACAGTTTGGTTTCTTGGGATGGTGACCACACTAGTAGCCTTATATATTATTTGGAGGTAATGGATGGCAGGAAAATCGATTTTTGATAAATTATGGGAACGTCATGTCATCACAGGAGAAGAGGGGCAACCCCAACTCATGTATGTGGACCAGCACTATATCCACGAGGTGACCAGTCCCCAAGCCTTTCAAGGATTACGAGACGCAGGTCGCAGATTGAGACGACCAGACTTGACATTTGGCACCTTTGACCACAATGTCCCAACGGTTAATATCTACGATATTCGAGATGTCATTTCGAAAGCGCAAATTGATAAGCTAGCTGAAAATGTTGAGGAGTTTGGAATTGAACATGCTGCCCACGGTTCTGAAAAGCAAGGAATCGTACACATGGTAGGTCCAGAAACAGGAAGAACTCAACCAGGAAAATTCATTGTTTGTGGAGACAGTCATACAGCAACTCACGGGGCTTTCGGAGCAATCGCTTTTGGAATTGGGACTAGTGAGGTGGAGCATGTCTTCGCTACCCAGACCCTCTGGCAAGTTAAACCTAAGAAAATGTTGGTAGAATTCACTGGTGTCCCTCAAAAAGGAGTTTATTCCAAGGACTTCATTTTAGCCTTGATTGCCAAGTACGGTGTTGCTTGCGGTGTTGGCTACGTGGTGGAATATAGAGGTCAGGCTATTGATGCACTGAGCATGGAAGAACGAATGACCATCTGTAATATGTCGATCGAGTTTGGATCTAAGATGGGAATCATGAATCCGGATCAAACCACCTATGATTATCTCAAGGGACGGGAATGTGTTCCAGAGGACTTTGAAGAGGCTGTGGCGGATTGGAAAACAATTGTCAGTGATGATGATGCCGTTTATGATAAGGTTATCCAGATGGATGTCTCAGACTTGGCTCCCATGGTGACCTGGGGAACCAATCCTGCTATGGGTGTTGACTTTGACAGTAGTTTCCCAGAAATTAAGGATATGAATGATGAACGAGCTTACAATTACATGGACTTGGAGCCTGGTCAAAAGCCAGCGGATATTGAACTAGGATATATCTTTATAGGTTCATGTACCAATGCTCGTCTCAGCGATTTACAGCTGGCTGCTCGGTTTGTTAAAGGGAAGAAAATCGCTCCCAATCTAACAGCAATTGTGGTTCCGGGCTCTCGTCCTGTCAAACGAGCTGCTGAGAAGTTGGGCTTGGACAAGGTTTTTCTGGATGCTGGTTTTGAGTGGAGAGACCCAGGTTGCTCCATGTGTTTAGGGATGAATCCTGATAAGGTACCTGATGGTGTCCACTGTGCTTCAACTAGTAACCGTAACTTTGAAGACAGACAGGGCTTTGGCGCTAAGACCCATCTCTGTAGCCCAGCCATGGCAGCTGCAGCAGCTATCGCAGGGCGCTTCGTAGATGTTCGGCTAATGCCAGAGGCCCAGTAAGGAGGGGATATGGAGAAATTCACAGTTTATACAGGAACAACCGTTCCTCTTATGAATGATAACATCGACACTGACCAAATCCTACCCAAGCAGTTTCTCAAGTTAATTGATAAGAAAGGCTTTGGTAAGTACCTCATGTATGCTTGGCGATATTTGGATGACAAGTACACTGAGGACCCAGACTTTGTCTTTAACCGACCTGAATACCGTAAAGCAACTATCCTCATCTCAGGGGATAACTTCGGCGCAGGTTCTTCGAGGGAACATGCAGCTTGGGCTCTAGCAGACTATGGTTTTAAGGTTGTGATTGCAGGGTCTTTTGGGGATATTCATTACAATAATGAACTCAATAATGGTATGTTACCTATTGTACAGCCTAGAGAGGTTAGAGAGAAACTAGCCCAGCTAGAAGCAAGTGACCAGGTAACTGTGGACTTGGAACAACAAAAAATCATCTCACCAGTTGGAAACTTCACTTTTGAAATCGATAGCGAATGGAAACACAAACTCTTAAATGGTTTAGATGATATCGGAATTACCTTGCAGTACGAAGATTTGATTGCTGCTTATGAAAAACAACGACCAGCCTACTGGCAGGATTAGAAAAAAATAGAAAAGGAAATAGAACTATGACAAAACACATTCAATGGAACGGAACACTTTCACAAGAAGGCTATGACATTTTAAAAGGTGAGGGCGGATGTATCGTTTGCCCTACAAAAGTTGGTTATATCATCATGACTAGTGACAAGGCTGGTCTTGAACGTAAGTTTGAAGCTAAAGAACGTAACCGTAACAAACCAGGTGTGGTTCTCTGCGGTAGCATGGATGAGCTTCGCGCCTTAGCACAACTCAACCCAGAAATTGAAGCCTTTTACCAAAAACATTGGGATGAAGATATTCTTATTGGTTGTATCCTTCCTTGGAAACCAGAAGCCTTTGAAAAACTCAAAGCATACGGTGATGGCCGTGAAGAACTGATGACTGACGTGCGTGGTACTAGCTGTTTCGTTATTAAGTTCGGGAAAGCAGGTGAACAATTGGCTGCCAAACTTTGGGAAGAAGGCAAGATGGTTTATGCCTCATCAGCTAACCCATCTGGAAAAGGAAACCGTGGAAAGGTAGAAGGTATCGGAGAACGTATCGAAGGGGCAGTTGACCTTGTTATCGAGGCAGACGACTATGTGGCATCTATCCAGCCTGACAAAACGATTGAAACTCGCTACGAGCAAGGTGTGATGGTCTCTATGGTCGATAAAGACGGCAAACTCATCCCGGAACAAGGAGGAGCACGTTCAACTTCACCAGCTCCAGTTGTGATCCGTAAAGGACTTGACATTGATAAAATTATGATGCACTTGTCAGACACCTTTAACTCATGGGACTACCGTCAGGGTGAGTATTATTAGGATAAAAAGAAGTCTAGTGTTAAGAGGTAATAAAGCTCTCTACACTAGGCTTTTTCTTTAGAAATTCTTTTCTTTTTCTATAGGATATGGTATTCTAGTTATAGAATATATGCTAATAAGTAATGCCAATATTTAAACATCATTAGTAAAAGGAGTTAGATTGATGAATAAAAGAAAAGTTAGTTTGGAAGATTTTTATGATTGGTACCAAGAAAATAAAATAAGATTAAGAGAAGATGCATCTAAATATAGTATTTACAATGAACAATTACGTGAAGAATTTCTTAGAGAGTGGCCACTTGATAGAATTTTAACCATGTCTATTGATGATTATGTTATTGGAAAGGGGGAGAAAAACAACTCATTTTGCTATGCTCTTGAGATAGGAAAGTACCAATCATTATTTATGGGTATTGGCGGAGGAGGTTCTTCAAAATTTGGTATTTATTGGAATGAGGATACCAAACGATATAAGAATCAAGCTAATAAAATCATTCCAGAATCAGAACTAGAAGATCGGTTTAACAAATTAAAATCTGATTTGTATGAGATTATCCAAGCTGGTAGAAAGTTAGATTTCAATAATCCTATTTTTGACATTAAAAAGTCAAAGAATGAGTTTATTGGGCGTTCTGCAGTTGTTACAAAACTGCTTTGTATCTATTCTGAGGGATATCCTTTCTTAGGCATAAATCTTAATAGTCAAAAGAGATTCTGGAACAAGCTACTTCCTCAAAAAAATCAAGGGGGGCCTTATCTTCAGAATCATGAGATTTGTAAACTATTTTCTAAAACCTATCCTGAACTAGAACCTTCAATTTTGGGTAGTGTTTTGTTTGAATATTCAAAATATTTTATAGATAGTGATGATAAGCAAGGAGAGAAAGAAATGTCTGAACAAAATAATATCCATCATCCCTTGAGTAATATCTTATTACAATCAAAAAACCTCATCCTTCGAGGTGCACCAGGTACGGGAAAAACTTATCTTGCTAAAGAAATCGCTAAAGAATTAACGGATGGCAATGAAAACCAAATCGGATTTGTACAATTTCACCCATCCTATGATTATACGGATTTTGTAGAGGGTTTGAGACCGGTATCAAATGTGGATGGATTTATTGGATTTAAGCCTCAAGACGGTATTTTTAAGAAGTTCTGTCAGAAAGCGAAAGAAGCTCAGAAAACTGGAGGACAAGATAATTTTGAAGAAACGTGGGCTAAGCTAACGGATGCTATCAATGAAAAGCAAGGACAATACTTCTTCCCTCGTAGTTCGGTTCCAGCCAGTTTAAATAGTCAAGGGAATGTGAAGTTTGATTCTCCTGTTGCTACCAAAGAAAAAGTGTATCTTTTGTACAAGAGTGAGGAGACTAAGTTAAAGTACGAAACTTATCAAAAAATCGTTTTAGATCACATGAAAGAAAGTTATGGCTTATGTGATTATGTGTCTCCAACGATTGATACAGACAAAAACTTCGTCTTCATCATCGATGAAATCAACCGTGGTGAGATTTCTAAGATTTTTGGAGAACTCTTTTTCTCAATTGATCCTAGCTATCGTGGTGAAAAGGGAAGTGTTTCTACCCAATATGCCAATCTACACGAAAGTGATGACAAGTTTTATATTCCTGAGAATGTCTATATTATAGGAACCATGAACGACATTGACCGTTCGGTGGATACCTTTGATTTTGCTATGCGTCGTCGCTTTCGTTTTGTAGAAATAACAGCTGAAAGTCAGTTAGGAATGCTAGATGAAGAACTCAAAGACGGTGCGGAAGAAGCAAAACTTCGTCTTAGAAATTTGAATGCTGCTATTGAAAACGTTCAGGAATTAAACAGTCATTACCATATAGGGCCAAGTTATTTCCTTAAGTTGAAGGATGTAGACTTTGACTATGAATTACTTTGGTCTGATTATCTCGAACCGCTTTTGGAAGACTACTTGCGTGGTTTTTATAAGGAAGATGAAACCCTTGAAACATTGAAAAAAGCATTTAACAAAACAACTAGTGAGGAAGCAAGTCAGTCAGATAAGAGTGACGATGAAAGCGTTGAGAGTGATGATGAGGATAACTGATAATCAGTATAAAATTACTAAAGAAGAGCTTGTCACTTCTTATCCCAAACTAAGTCAAGTACTTCTAGATAGGACCTTAGCGAATCTTTCTCAAAATAATGGTATTTTTGTTTTTCCAAGTGATTTGAAGAATTCTCCTGACTTAGAGAAGGACCAAAAAATCTTTGAAACAGTTAATCAGGAAATTAAAACAGGTAATGTGATTGGTTTTCTGGGCTACGGTCAGGAGAGATTAACGATATCTTCTCGTTTTTCGGTTAAAGGTGATGACTATTTTTTGCATTATCTCTTACAAAAGGTTCTTCATATCAATCTGACTAGTTTGGATGTTGGTCTATCTCCAGAGGATAAACTCTATCAACTCTTGGTTTACCTCTTTCCCAAGTATCTTCAAGCTGCTCTCCGAAAAGGTCTTTATAAGGAATACCAGAGATTTTCTCATAACGACAGTCATGTTAAGGGAGTGATTGATGTAAGAAACCATCTCAAGAAAAATCTTCCTTTCACGGGAAATATTGCCTACACAACGAGAGAGTTCACCTATGATAATCCCCTCATGCAGTTGATTCGTCATACTATTGAATACATTAAGAATCAGAAAAGCATTGGGCAAGGGGTTCTTGATAGTCTCTTAACTAGTCGTGAAAATGTAGCAGAAATCGTGCGGGTAACTCCTTCTTATAAACTAGCTGATCGTGCGAAGATTATTCGGGGAAATCAATCTAAACCTCTACGTCATGCATACTTTAACGAGTACAGAAAGTTACAAGAACTTTGTCTGATGATTCTAAACCAAGAAAAGCACGGTTTAGGGTATCAAAATCAAAAAATTCATGGTATTCTTTTTGATGTTGCCTGGCTTTGGGAAGAGTATGTTCATATTTTGTTGCCAAAAGATTTTATCCATCCACGGAATAAAGATAAGACGGACGGAATTTCAGTATTTTCTAGTCAAGAAAGAAAAGTATATCCAGATTTTTATCAAGAAGAGCTTAAAATAGTATTAGATGCTAAATATAAAAAGCTTGAAAAGGCTGAAAAAGGAATAAATCGTGAGGACTTGTTCCAGCTGATTTCCTATTCTTATATTTTAAAAGCTGAGAAGGCTGGTCTTATTTTCCCGAGCAAGGACAAGGTGGTTGATAATGAGATAGGAAAGCTAGCAGGGTACGGAGCCTTATTAAAGAAATGGTCTATCCAAATTCCTCAGGAGTTTTCATCCTATAGTGAATTTTGTGAAATGATGGAAAGATCCGAAGAATCTTTTAAAAGAAATATTACTAAAGAAGTGGGGAGAAAATAATCTCTTCTCTTTATTTTGTTATTTACATAATAAAATCCGAACGATACATTTTAATTTATAAAATTATTTGACAAAAACCTTACTTTGGTTTATAATAAATTAAGGAAACGTCGGAAAAGACGTAGTGATGCGAGAGCATAGGTAGGTCATTACAAAAGAAACGAGACATCGATATGTTAAATGAATTTCCAATTTTTGATTACGAAGATATTCAATTGATTCCAAATAAATGTGTCATTAAAAGCCGTGCAGAAGCGGACACAAGCATCACTCTAGGAAATCACACCTTTAAACTACCTGTTGTGCCAGCTAATATGCAGACGATTTTGGATGAAAATGTAGCAGAGCAACTGGCTAAAGGTGGTTACTTCTACATTATGCACCGTTTTGATGAGGCAGGACGCATTCCTTTTATTAAGCGTATGCACGATCAAGGGCTTATTGCTTCTATCTCTGTTGGTGTTAAGGATTATGAGTATGATTTTGTTAGCCAGCTCAAGGCTGATGCTCCTGAGTACATCACGATTGATATTGCTCATGGTCATGCGGATAGCGTGATTTCTATGATTCAACACATCAAGAAAGAATTGCCAGATACTTTTGTCATTGCTGGAAATGTGGGAACTCCAGAAGCTGTACGTGAATTGGAAAATGCTGGGGCGGATGCTACTAAGGTCGGAATCGGTCCTGGTAAGGTTTGTATCACTAAGGTCAAGACTGGTTTTGGTACAGGTGGTTGGCAGTTGGCTGCTCTACGCTGGTGTGCTAAGGCTGCACGTAAACCGATTATTGCTGATGGAGGAATTCGTACTCACGGCGATATTGCTAAGTCTATCCGCTTCGGTGCTAGCATGGTCATGATTGGGTCCCTCTTTGCAGGACATATTGAAAGTCCAGGGAAAACGATTGAAGTTGATGGTGAACAGTTCAAAGAGTACTACGGTTCAGCTTCACAATATCAAAAAGGTGCTTACAAAAACGTGGAAGGCAAACGCATCTTGCTTCCTGCAAAAGGTCATCTGCAAGACACTTTAACTGAGATGGAACAAGACCTTCAAAGTGCTATTTCCTATGCAGGTGGACGTCAGGTTGCTGACCTTAAACACGTTGATTATGTGATTGTGAAAAACTCTATCTGGAATGGGGATGCTTCCCACTAAGACAGGCTATATGGCCAGAAAAAAACTTGTTATTAGAGCAAATTTCTGTTATAATAAAACAAGTTTCCACCCTTAGTGTAATGGATATCACGTAAGATTCCGGTTCTTTAGATGGGGGTTCGATTCCCTCAGGGTGGATGTAAACATCCTAAAAAGCCTTTAATAGGGCTTTTTTTATCTTGCCCCCAATTTGCCTCTAAAACTGAAAACTTCATTCTAAAGAATGCCCAAATGCTCTCCAGTCCCGTTTTAGAGTGACTCAGGGGGCTTTTTTTGATATAATAAAAAGGACTGTTATCAGTTAGAAAGAGGTTGGTATGAAAGAATTACAAACTGTACTAAAGAACCATTTTGCAATCAAATTTGCAGACAAAAAGTTACTGGAGACTGCCTTTACTCATACGAGTTATGCCAATGAGCACCGCCTCTTAAAAATTTCACACAATGAACGCTTGGAATTTTTAGGAGACGCTGTTCTACAGTTATTGATTTCAGAATATCTGTATAAAAAATATCCTAAAAAGCCTGAGGGTGACTTGTCTAAACTCCGTGCCATGATTGTTCGCGAGGAGAGTTTGGCTGGTTTTGCGCGTGATTGCCAGTTTGATCGGTTTATCAAGCTGGGTAAGGGGGAAGAAAAGTCTGGTGGTCGCAATCGTGACACCATTCTTGGTGATGCATTTGAAGCTTTTCTTGGTGCCCTCCTTTTGGACAAGGATGTGGCCAAGGTCAAGGAATTTATCTATCAAGTCATGATTCCTAAGGTTGAAGCAGGCGAGTTTGAGATGATTACAGACTACAAAACCCATCTCCAAGAGTTACTTCAGGTCAATGGGGATGTGGCTATTCGTTATCAGGTGATTTCTGAAACGGGTCCTGCCCACGATAAGGTCTTTGATGTAGAAGTTCTGGTTGAAGGTAAGAGCATTGGTCAAGGTCAAGGTCGTTCTAAGAAATTAGCAGAGCAGGAAGCTGCCAAAAATGCCGTTGAGAAAGGGCTGGATTCATGTATTTAAAGGAAATCGAAATTCAGGGATTCAAGTCTTTTGCTGATAAGACTAAGGTCGTTTTTGACCAAGGTGTGACGGCAGTTGTTGGACCCAATGGATCTGGAAAGTCCAATATTACAGAAAGTCTGCGTTGGGCTTTGGGGGAGTCTAGTGTCAAGAGTCTCCGTGGGGGCAAGATGCCGGATGTCATCTTTGCTGGAACAGAAAGTCGCAAACCGCTCAATTATGCTTCTGTAGTTGTGACTCTGGATAATCATGACGGATTTATCAAGAATGCAGGTCAAGAAATCAGGGTGGAACGCCATATCTATCGTAGTGGAGATAGCGAATACAAGATTGACGGCAAGAAAGTCCGTCTGCGTGATATTCATGACCTCTTCTTGGATACAGGTTTGGGACGAGATTCCTTCTCCATCATTTCCCAAGGAAAGGTTGAGGAGATTTTTAATTCCAAGCCCGAAGAACGCCGAGCTATTTTTGAAGAAGCTGCAGGTGTTTTGAAATACAAGACTCGCAGAAAAGAAACTGAGAGTAAACTACAACAAACTCAGGATAATCTAGACCGCTTAGAGGACATTATCTACGAGTTGGATAATCAAATCAAGCCTCTTGAGAAGCAAGCTGAGAATGCCCGTAAGTTTTTAGACTTGGAAAGTCAACGCAAGGCTATTTACTTGGATGTCATTGTTGCTCAAATCAAGGAAAATAAGTCTGAACTAGAGTCGACAGAAGAAGAGTTGGCACAGGTTCAGGAACTCTTGACGAGCTACTACCAAAAGCGTGAAAAATTAGAAGAAGAAAATCAGAATCTTAAAAAGCAACGCCAAGATTTACAGGCTGAAATGGCCAAAGACCAGGGCAGTTTGATGGATTTGACCAGTCTAATTAGTGACTTAGAGAGAAAATTAGCCCTGTCGAAATTAGAATCTGAGCAAGTAGCCTTGAATCAACAGGAAGCACAAGCTCGTTTGGCTGCTTTAGAGGATAAGAGAAATTCACTCAGCCAAGAAAAATCTGATAAAGAAAGCTCTTTAGCCCTCTTAGAAGAGAAGCTAGTCCAAAATAATCAAAAACTCAATCGATTCGAGGCTGAATTACTGGCTTTTTCAGATGATCCTGATCAGATGATTGAGCTCTTGCGTGAACGCTTTGTAGCTCTTTTACAAGAAGAAGCAGATGTCTCAAATCAACTGACCCGTATCGAAAACGAGTTGGAAAATAGTCGTCAGCTTTCTCAAAAACAAGCAGATCAACTAGAAAAGCTCAAAGAACAACTGGCTACAGCTAAAGAGAAGGCTGGTCAGCAAAAGGAAGAGCTTGAAACTGCCAAGGAACAGGTTCAGAAATTATTGACCGACTACCAAGCTATTGCCAAGGAACAAGAGGAGCAGAAAGCTTCCTATCAAGTTCAACAAAGTCAACTCTTTGACCGTCTGGATAATCTCAAGAACAAACAGGCTAGAGCCCAAAGTTTGGAAAATATCTTGAGAAATCATAGTAACTTTTATGCAGGTGTTAAGAGTGTTCTCCAAGAAAAAGACCGCCTTGGTGGGATTATTGGGGCAGTCAGTGAGCATCTGGCCTTTGATGTGCATTATCAAACTGCTCTAGAGATTGCCTTAGGGGCGAGTAGCCAGCATATCATCGTAGAAGATGAAGAGTCAGCAACCAAGGCGATTGATTTCCTCAAACGAAACAGAGCCGGTCGCGCGACCTTCCTTCCTTTGACAACGATCAAGGCGCGTACGATTTCTAGTCAGAATCAAGATGCTATCGCTGCAAGTCCAGGTTTCCTTGGGATGGCAGATGAGCTGGTTACTTTCGATAATAGGTTGGAAGCTATTTTCAAGAACTTGCTAGCTACGACCGCTATTTTTGATACTGTAGAGCATGCGCGTGCAGCAGCTCGCCAGGTTCGTTATCAGGTTCGTATGGTGACTTTGGACGGTACAGAGTTGCGCACAGGTGGTTCTTACGCAGGTGGAGCTAATCGCCAGAATAATAGTATTTTTATCAAGCCAGAGCTGGAGCAATTACAAAAAGAAATTGCTGAAGAAGAAGCAAGCTTGCGTACAGAAGAGGTGAGTTTGAAGATCTTGCAAAATGAGATGACTGCATTGACAGAAAGATTAGAAGCTATCAAATCTCAAGGAGAGCAGGCTCGTATTCAGGAGCAAGCCTTGTCCCTCACTTATCAGCAGACCAGTCAGCAAGTTGAAGAACTGGAAACTCTTTGGAAACTCCAAGAAGAGGAATTAAATCGTCTTTCTGAGGGAGATTGGCAAGCGGATAAGGAAAAATGCCAAGAGCGCCTTGCTGCAATCGCCAGTGACAAGAAAAATCTGGAAGCTGAGATTGAAGAGATTAAGTCTAATAAAAACGCCATCCAAGAACGCTATCAAAACTTGCAGGAAGAGCTAGCACAAGCTCGCTTGTTTAAGACAGAACTGCAAGGACAAAAGCGTTATGAAGTAGCTGATATTGAGCGTTTAGGCAAGGAATTGGACAACCTGAATATCGAACAAGAGGAAATCCAGCGCCTTCTTCAAGAAAAAGTTGACAATCTTGAGAAAGTTGATACGGATTTGCTCAGTCAGCAGGTCGAAGAAGCCAAAACTCAGAAAACAAATCTCCAACAAGGTTTGATTCGCAAGCAGTTTGAGTTGGATGATATTGAGGGTCAACTGGATGATATTGCTAGTCATTTGGATCAGGCTCGCCAGCAGAATGAAGAGTGGATTCGCAAGCAAACTCGTGCTGAAGCTAAGAAAGAAAAGGTCAGCGAGCGCTTGCGTCATTTACAAAATCAATTAACAGACCAGTATCAGATTAGCTATACTGAAGCTCTAGAAAAGGCGCATGAGTTGGAAAATCTCAATCTGGCAGAGCAAGAGGTGCAGGATTTAGGGAAGGCTATTCGCTCACTGGGTCCTGTCAATTTGGATGCTATTGAACAGTACGAAGAAGTCCACAATCGTCTGGATTTCTTGAATAGCCAACGTGATGACATTTTGTCAGCGAAAAACCTGCTCCTTGAGACCATTACAGAGATGAATGATGAGGTCAAGGAACGCTTTAAATCAACCTTTGAAGCTATTCGTGAGTCCTTTAAAGTGACCTTCAAACAGATGTTTGGCGGAGGTCAGGCAGACTTGATATTGACTGAGGGAGACTTGCTGACAGCTGGGGTTGAGATTTCTGTTCAACCGCCAGGTAAGAAAATTCAGTCTCTAAACCTTATGAGTGGTGGTGAAAAAGCTTTATCGGCTCTTGCCTTGCTCTTCTCCATTATCCGTGTCAAGACCATTCCATTTGTCATCTTGGATGAGGTGGAAGCTGCGCTGGATGAAGCCAATGTAAAACGTTTTGGGGATTACCTCAATCGATTTGACAAGGACAGCCAGTTTATCGTCGTAACCCACCGTAAGGGAACTATGGCAGCGGCTGATTCCATCTATGGAGTGACCATGCAAGAATCAGGTGTCTCAAAAATTGTTTCGGTGAAGTTAAAAGATTTAGAAAGTATTGAAAGATGACAATTAAACTAGTAGCAACAGAAATCGGAATAAGTAAATTGATACAATAGCATATAAAGAAAGCCTTGAAATTTAGCTGATTTCAGGGCTTTTTAACTGTCTATTGCTATCAGGGTAAAATCATTAGAGATGTTGTGAGTTTATGGAGACACCCTTGATTTGTAAAATATTAAATAGTAGAGAATCATTTCATCTATTCTTTGTTTACCAGTTTATCGAAATGGCTAGTATAGTGTAATTTTAACTTGTCTTCTCCTAAAATATCAAGCACTTGTATGGCCTGTTTCATTTTTTCAATTCCGCTATCTGAATGACGCTTAAATTCAAAGTAACCAGTTGCATAGAGAAAAACTGTCTGTTCATAAAAGTTTAATTCATTATCTAATAATGCTTTTATTTCGGTGATTAGATAAGTACAGTTTGAAAATTCTTCCTTATCTACGCTCAGAATTAGACAATTGATGGCTAATTGAGTGACAATTCGCTTATTTGTTTTATTCAATGAAGAGTAGATGTAATTGTTCAACATTTCCTTTGTTAATAGGAAGTAGGAGTTGTAGTTTATTGTTCGTACACAGTTACCTAATAAAGTGATTTCATAGTAACCCCATTTTTCAACTTTAAAGAGATAATCTGTCAATTGAAGTAATTCTTTATTTGATGGAATAATGCTGGAATCCATTGTATGTAGAATGGATTTTATCATTGTTTTCTCGAAAGAATTTAAAGTGTAATGTGATGAGTCAGAAAGTAGAGCAGCTATATTTTTGATGTTTTGTGATGAATATTGCTTACGAATATATTGAACCAAATTAGCGAATAATTCAGTATTAGTATAATCTTCATCATGTAATACAAGAAACTCGTCTAAAGAAATGTGTAATTTGTCTAAAATATTGATAAGTCGAATACAAGATATCTCTGATTCCCCACGTTCGAATCTAGATATTTGAGATTTTGAAAGGTGTTCATCTGCTACAGAGCATAGACTAATTTGTTTTCCTTTACGAACTTTTCTAAGTGTGATGCCAAGTTTTGATTTCATAATTTCCCATTTTCCCAACAAAAATTAAATCCGTTTTTATTTATTGTACAATAAATAAAATCAGTTATCAATTTTAGCTACTCGAAAAGAAACTAGAGGAACAGTTTTTGCGGGAATTAGACTTGTTGAATTTTATGGTCTGACTAAGAATTCTTTGAATACCCAAATGCCAGTTTTCGCGTTTGCAGTAGAATAGGAGATAAAAATGGAAAAATTAGTTATATCTAATGTTATTAAAACATACAAAGACACAGTTGCTTTAAGGGATGTAAATCTAGAATTGGAAAAAGGTAAGAGGTATTTTTTACTTGGAAAAAACGGATCAGGAAAATCTACTTTAATTGATTGTATCGCAGGGCATATAAGCTATAAGGGCAGTATTACTTATAATAAAAAGGTTCAATTTTATAGAGAAATAGCTTATCAACCTCAGCATTTTAATATACTAGAAAATTTGAAAGTGTCAGAAGTAATCAATTTTTTTAAATCTTCGGTCTCGTCGTATCGGTTTGATCAGGAGCTCTATAATTTTCTTGAGATTGCTAATATTTTAAAGAAAAAGGTGAAATCTTTATCAGGTGGACAGCGTAAATCCCTATCAATATTCATTTCATTAGTAATGAATAAGAAAATTGTAATTTTGGATGAACCATTTTCAGAGTTGGATTTTGAAAAGAAGAAAGAACTCAATCAGTACTTATCCCAAAATTATCTTGATAAATTATTCATTGTTATTAGTCATGAATTAGAGGATATGCAGTTATTCACGAGTGATTTGATAATTTTAGATAATGGTAATGTCAAGTGTTGTGGAGACTATAATAATCTGTTCTCTAACTATAAAGTAAATACCATAGAAGATTTATATTTGGCAGTTACTGGGAAGACAATATATGAAAAGAGGATTTAAATATTGAAAAAAATATTACGGATGATTAAGTTTAGTTTTTTAGAAAATATGAGAAATTATGGAATCATTATCGGTTCAATTATTCCATCTACTGTATTTTTAATTATTGGTCTAGCAATTAAAAATATATTAAATAACACAGATATTATAAGTTTGTTACTCTATGGGCAATTTTTACCTATGAGTTTGATGCTACTCGTTTTATCATTCTCTTTCACTTTAAACATTAGTAGTTTTACAGAAAAAAGACAAACAAATTTTTTTAATTTTTTATCACATACTGATGTTAGTAATCTAGAATTTTATATTGGTACTTTTGTAGCTATGCTCTTGTTGTTTAATGTATTCCAACTACCTCTTTTACTTTTGTTCTTATCAATAGTGAAAAATATGTATACTCACATTATCCATCTTAGTATTGCTTCAAATATTATTTTTATAGTGATGTATCCATTAGGAATATTAATTTCCTTATTTATTAAGAGTATGTCTAAAGTTAATGCAATCATGACACCTGTAAATTTGATATTGATGTTTTCAATCTCAATGCCAACTTTATTCGCTAGTTTATTAGGAAAGGAAGTCACGATATTTTACACGTATCTTTTTTGGAATCCTCTAATAATTTTGAATGATTTTATTTTATTTGAAATGAATATAAGTGAAAAAATGTGGTTATCCAAAGAACTCTCTCTCTTTTTATTGTTTATCTTGTTTTTTGTATTCACTTTAGCGGTTTATTGTTTGGAAAAAAGAAGAATTCAGGAAATTTGAAAATATCCCCTATTAAAAAATAACTTATCTTACGATATAAATGTCCCCCGG
>NZ_CFGI01000006.1:0-141899 GCF_001347015.1 Streptococcus pneumoniae | reverse complement strand
CCGGGGGGATTAAAAATACGTGAATTGTAATTGAGAGCGGTGATAATCTTATGCAACAGTTAATGTATTTTTAAATTATAAAGAGAGGAGAAATAGAATAATAGAACATATTCTTGAAGAAATAAATCCATTTATTACTGAAGAATTTTTTTTGGAAGAACAGTTAGAAATGGATAATATGGCAGCTTCATTTGGCACTTTTAGCTTAGCAAGTTCAGGTTCTTGTCCAGCATCAACGGTTGCTTCACTTTCGTCAGCTTCTAGTTGTGGGTAATAATGACATCAGTAAAATATTTTAGAAAAGGATAAAAATGGAAAATATTATTGATATTGAATCAGTAAGTTCAACGGACCTTTTTGTAGAGGAACAGTTGGAGATGGATAATATGGCTGGAACATGGGGTTCTGCTTCAACATTTTCCTCTGCATCGACTTTTGGAGGTTGTGCAGCTACTGTTTCAAGCGGAGGCAGTGCATCGTCCTTCGGTTAGTTTGCATAATTTATCATAGAAAAAGGGTATTCAAAATGGAAAATATTTATAACACTACTATCTCTACTATTAATCCCAGTGTTATGGAAGATGTTTATATAGAAGAGCAATTTGATGAAGCGGAGTTAGCAGGTTTCACTACTGCGGGTTCATTTGCGACTGGAGGTAGCTTTGCATGTGCTGGTAGTTGCGGTAGCTCTATATCATCTGCTTCCTCAGTATCTACTGCAGGTGACTAATCTATTATGAAAAAAACATTTAGAACTCTAACGAGTGGGTTTGGAAATACAGATGATGTTATTCGACTAAGGCTTGACATAACTTCCTCTAAGGGGTTTATAAAAAAGGGGGTTGAAGTAAAAGCTATTGTTGATGATCAAACTGGAGAAGTTAGATTATTTGTGGATCCAGACATGCTTAGGTAGCAATAACTAAATAAATATCTCCCCCTGGTTTGGCTACTTGAAGGTATTACTTTGATTTTTCTAATTATTTAATAGATCTATTAAATAATTTTGTTATTAAACTGTAAATTCAACTTAAAATTGAATTTTGAAACTGGGCAAAAACTCAATTTCAGGAGAAAATGAAGTAAATCTTTCCACAATAAAACGTATAGCATCAAGGTTTTGAACTGCACCCCAAAAGTTAGACAGAAAAATCTAACTTTTGAGGTGTTTTTATTATGAAATTAACTTATGATGATAAAGTTCAGATCTATGAACTTAGAAAACAAGGATATAGCTTAGAGAAGCTTTCAAATAAATTTGGGATAAACAATTCTAATATTAGGTATATGATTAAATTGATTGATCGTTACGGAATAGAGTTCGTCAAAAAAGGAAAAAATCGTTACTATTCTCCTGATTTAAAACAAGAAATGATTAATAAAGTCTTACATGAAGGCTGGACTAAAGATAGAGTTTCTCTTGAATACAGGCTCCCAAGTCGTACGATACTTCTTAACTGGCTAGCACAATACAAGAAAAACGGGTATACTATTGTTGAGAAAACAAGAGGGAGAGTACCTAAAATGGGACGTAAGCCAAAAAAGAGACCTGAAGAGAGGACAGAATTAGAACGTCTTCAAGCAGAAAATGAGTACCTGAGAGCGGAGAATGCTATCCTAAAAAAGTTAAGAGAACTCCGATTGAATGTTTTCGAAATAACGGTGTACTATTTCAATATCAACATACTATGTTATAACATGTTTTTATAAGATAAGTAACTATAGAAGAAAAGTTTCTATAACAACCTCTTCCTCATCCGAATGAAACCTCTTATTGGGTCTTAAAAAGTGATAGCCAGCAGACCTATTATTAGACTTTTTTGTCAGGGAAAGATGAGCAACAAGGTATCACGCTTTACCATCATGATCAGCGACGGAGTGGTTTAGTAGTTCAGAAATCCCAGGGAGCTTATTCTGCCTATGCGATAGCAGTCCAAGGTTTAGGAGCAAAGCGATGCTAAGCTTGATAAACTGCGAGATGCTCGTCTGCTTATCGTCAACTGGAAGAAGCTGCACTTGTTGGTTGTTGGGCACATGTGAGAAAGGAGTTTTTTGAAGCGACGCCCAAGCAAGTGGGGAAATCATTGTTAGGTGCTAAAGGCTTAGCTTATTGATGGGATACATTGTCAACTGATGAACGACTACAGAAACGTCAAGAAAAGCTCCAACACTTAATGGAAGACTTCTTTGTTTGGTGCCGGCTCCAGTCAGTTTTACAGGGTTCAGAACTAGGGAAGACTATTGAATACAGGCTCAATTATGAAGAAACCTTTAAGACAATTTTGAAAGACGAGCATCTCGTCCTTGTTTTTCGATTTTTATCAGATTAATTTCAACTTTTATTGGCATTGGAAGTTAGTTTGGGAATTTAGAAAAAATCCAGATATACCAAAGGGGTAAGCGATATTGGATAAAAATCAAGTGATAAAGTAGGGAGTTTATCAAGCGTCTAATCTCAAATGTATTAGGCGCTATTTGCTTTTTCTATGGTATAATAGAAGGTGGATTTATTAAGGAGTATGAAGAATTTATGATTAAACTAGTAGCAACAGATATGGACGGAACCTTCCTAGATGGAAACGGGCGCTTTGATATGGAGCGCCTCAAGTCTCTCTTAGATTCCTACAAGGAAAAAGGGATTTACTTTGCAGTAGCTTCGGGTCGCGGATTTCTATCTTTAGAAAAATTATTTGCTGATGTTCGTGATGACATTATTTTCATCGCGGAAAATGGCAGTTTGGTCGAATATCAAGGTCAAGACTTGTATGAAGCGACCATGTCTCGTGACTTTTATCTGACGACTTTTGAAAAGCTGAAAACGTCACCTTATGTAGATATCAATAAACTGCTCTTGACGGGAAAAAAAGGCTCTTATGTGCTAGATACGGTTGATGAGACCTATTTGAAAGAGAGCCAGCATTATAATGAAAATATCCAAAAAGTAGCCAGTCTGGAAGATATCACAGATGACATTTTCAAATTTACAACCAACTTCACAGAAGAAACGCTAGAAGCTGGAGAAGCTTGGGTAAACGAACATGTTCCTGGTGTTAAGGCCATGACAACTGGCTTTGAATCCATTGATATTGTTCTGGACTATGTCGATAAGGGAGTGGCCATTGTTGAATTGGCTAAAAAACTTGGTATCACAATGGATCAGGTCATGGCTTTTGGAGACAATCTAAATGACTTGCATATGATGCAGGTTGTGGGACATCCTGTAGCTCCTGAAAATGCACGACCAGAAATTTTAGAATTAGCAGAGACTGTGATTGGTCACCATAAGGACCAGTCGGTTATAGCTTATATGGAGGGCTTATAATGGCAGATATAAAATTGATTGCATTGGACTTGGATGGGACCTTGCTGACTACTGATAAAAAGCTGACGGATCGTACCAAGGCAACTTTGAAAGCTGCGCGTGATCGTGGTATCAAGGTCGTATTGACAACTGGTCGCCCTTTAAAAGCTATGGATTTCTTTCTCCATGAGCTAGGGACTGACGGTCAAGAAGATGAGTATACGATTACTTTTAATGGTGGTTTGGTTCAGAAGAATACAGGTGAAATCCTTGATAAGACAGTCTTTTCATATGATGATGTGGCACGTTTGTATGAAGAAACAGAGAAATTATCACTGCCTCTTGATGCTATCTCAGAAGGAACTGTTTATCAAATCCAATCGGACCAAGAAAGTCTTTATGCTAAATTCAATCCAGCATTGACCTTTGTTCCAGTGGACTTTGAAGACCTATCTAGTCAAACGACTTACAATAAGTGCGTGACTGCCTTTGCTCAAGAACCCTTGGATGCAGCCATTCAGAAGATTTCTCCAGAATTGTTTGACCAATATGAAATCTTTAAATCACGTGAAATGTTGCTAGAGTGGTCACCAAAGAATGTTCATAAAGCAACAGGTTTGGCAAAACTAATCAGCCATCTAGGAATTGACCAAAACCAAGTTATGGCATGTGGTGATGAGGCCAATGACCTCTCTATGATTGAATGGGCAGGGATCGGTGTTGCCATGCAAAACGCTGTTCCTGAAGTCAAGGCAGTCGCAAATGTGGTAACTCCAATGACCAATGATGAAGAGGCTGTCGCCTGGGCTATCGAAGAATATGTGCTAAAGGAGAACTAAGATATGGGATTATTTGACCGTCTATTCGGAAAAAAAGAAGAACCTAAAATCGAAGAAGTTGTAAAAGAAGCTCTGGAAAATCTTGATTTGTCTGAAGATGTTGAGCCTGCCTTAACAGAAGCTGAGGAACTTCCTCAAGAAGAAGCAGAGGTTGAAAGTTCTGAAGAATCTTTGCTCGAAGAAGAGGACAATCAAGAGACAGTTGAAGAGAGTCAGAATTCAGAGTCAACTGTAGAAGTTTCTCAAAAAGAAGTCGAAGAATGTCCAAACTCAGAAGAAGTCACAAAGGAAGAGAATTCTGAGCTCCTAGAGACTGTAGAAGAAAATAATTTTGAAGTTCTTGAAGCAGAAAGACCTCAAGTAGAAGAAACTGTTCAGGAAAAATATGACCGCAGTCTTAAGAAAACTCGTACAGGATTTGGTGCTCGTTTGAATGCCTTCTTTGCCAATTTTCGCTCTGTCGATGAAGAATTTTTCGAGGAACTCGAAGAATTGCTGATTATGAGTGACGTTGGTGTTCAGGTAGCTTCTAGCTTAACAGAGGAGCTACGCTACGAAGCCAAGCTCGAAAACGCCAAGAAACCTGACGCACTTCGTCGTGTTATCATTGAGAAATTGGTTGAGCTTTATGAAAAGGATGGAAACTATGATGAAAGTATCCACTTCCAAGAGGACTTGACTGTCATGCTCTTCGTCGGTGTGAATGGTGTTGGGAAAACAACTTCTATCGGGAAACTAGCCCACCGCTACAAACAAGCAGGTAAGAAGGTTATGCTAGTTGCGGCAGATACCTTCCGTGCAGGGGCAGTAGCCCAGCTTGCTGAATGGGGGCGTCGTGTGGACGTTCCAGTTGTGACTGGACCTGAAAAAGCTGACCCAGCCAGTGTCGTATTTGATGGCATGGAACGTGCCGTGGCTGAAGGTATCGATATTCTTATGATTGATACTGCTGGTCGTCTGCAAAATAAGGATAATCTTATGGCTGAGCTGGAAAAGATTGGTCGTATCATCAAACGTGTTGTGCCAAAAGCTCCGCATGAAACTTTCTTGGCTCTTGATGCATCAACAGGTCAAAACGCTCTTGTACAGGCCAAAGAATTTTCGAAAATCACACCTTTAACTGGAATTGTCTTGACTAAGATTGATGGAACTGCTCGAGGTGGTGTGGTTCTAGCCATCCGTGAAGAACTCAATATTCCTGTAAAATTGATTGGATTTGGTGAAAAAATCGATGATATTGGAGAGTTTAACTCAGAAAACTTTATGAAGGGTCTCTTGGAAGGCTTAATCTAATCAGAAGTAAAAATCCTGCAAGGCAATCTTGCAGGAAATTTTTTATTCTAGTCTACCATCTTGACGATAGGCGATATCTGGTTGCCAAGTCCATTTGGCACCGAATTTTTCAAGTAAGTCAAAGCTGGCTTGAGGTCCCATGCTTCCAGCTTTATAGTCATGAAGTGGGGCACCATTTTCAGCCCAGAGCTCTTCGATACGGTCAATCAATTTCCATGACGCCCCAACTTCATCCCAGTGGCTAAAGTTAGTTGAGTTGTTATTTAAGACATCATAAATCAATTTCTCGTATGGTTCTGGAGAAGCACCAGTTGCGGTCGCATCTGTACGGTAATCAAGTGAGTTAGGAGCCAAGTTGAATTCTTCTCCTACTTGCTTCCCATTTAGGCTAAGAGAGAAGCCTTCTGTTGGTTGGATATAGATGGTCAAAATGTTTGGAGCAAGTGGTTCACCAAAGATAGAGTCCATTTGTTTAAAGACAATATTGACATGAGTTCCTTTTTCAGTCAAACGTTTACCAGTACGGAAGAAGAAAGGAACGCCACGGAAACGATCGCTGTCTACAAAGAAGGCACCAGATGCAAAGGTTTCTGTTGTAGATTCTGGATTTACATTTGGCTCGCTACGATAAGAGATGTATTTCATGCCATCAATCTTACCTGAACGGTATTGACCACGGATAAAGTGTTCTTTAAGTTCTTCATCAGTTGGATGATAGAGGTTTTTAAAGACCTTAATCTTCTCAGCACGAATCTCATCTTTTGTGAAGCTTGCTGGCTTGTCCATGGCAAGGAGAGAAAGCAGTTGCAAAGTATGGTTTTGTACCATGTCGCGGAGGGCACCAGATTCATCATAATAGCCACCACGTTCTTCTACGCCTAAGCGTTCCGCAAAGGTAATTTGAACATTGTCGATAAAGTCCTTGTTCCACACATTTTCAAAAATCAGGTTGGCAAAGCGAACTGCAAAAATGCTTTGGATCATTTCCTTACCAAGATAATGGTCGATACGGAAAATTTGTTCTTCGTCAAATGTTGCTAGGAGTTCGTCATTCAACTTGCTTGCAGATGCGTAATCTGTACCAAATGGCTTCTCAACGATTAAACGTTCAAAACCTTTACCATCCACAATGTTTTCAGACTTGAGGTGCTTAGCAATGGTTCCAAAGAACTGAGGTGCCATAGACAAGAAGAAGAGCTTGTTGTGTTCAGCTTGGTACTTGTCATTTAGTTCAGCCTGCAATTGACGCAAAGCAATATAGTGTTCTGTATCATTGACATCATGACTTTGATAGTAGAAGTGGCTAGCGAACTCTTGAGCCTGTTCGGTACTATCTGCCAAATCAAGGATGGATTCGACTACAACAGATTCAAAATATTCCTTGCTCCAAGGACGACGGGCAGTTCCAATAACGGCAAAATGTTTGGAAAGATTGCCGGATTTATAGAGTCTAAATAGGGAAGGGTAGAGCTTGCGTTTAGCCAGGTCTCCACTCGCACCGAAAATTGTAACAATAACCTTAGATGACATCTAGCTACCTAATTTCTATTTTTATTCCTAGTCTTGCTAGGTATGAGGAAACCTCATTTCATAAACTTAATTCTAACATAATTTTCCGAAAAATCAAAAATTCCAATACGAGATAGAAAAAAACTGCAAGGAAATCCTTACAGTTTGAGTTTAGACGTTTAAGACCTTGTCCAAGAAATCTTTCAGACGTGGGTGTTGAGGGTTATCAAAGATTTGATCAGGTGTTCCGTCTTCTAGGAACTCGCCATCTGCAGTAAAGATAACTCGGTTGGCAACCTGACGAGCAAATCCCATCTCATGGGTTACTATAATCATGGTCATACCTTGTTCAGCCAATTCCTTCATAACGTTCAGTACGTCTCCGACCATCTCAGGGTCAAGGGCAGAAGTTGGTTCATCAAAGAGCATGATGTCTGGATTCATTGCTAGTCCACGAGCGATGGCCACACGTTGTTTTTGACCACCTGATAGGCTATCTGGACAAGCCTTAGCCTTATCTGCTAGCCCAACCTTTTCAAGCAATTCCATTCCCAATTTCTCAGCTTCTTCCTTAGTCATCAACTTGTGCTCAATAGGAGCAAAGGTGATGTTGTCCAAAACAGACATGTGTGGGAAGAGGTTGAAGTGTTGGAACACCATTCCGATATTTTCACGGACGTGGTCAACATTAGTTGTTTTTTCAGTTAAGTCATAACCGTTAACAGTGATGTGACCGCTAGTAACTTCTTCTAAAAGATTGAGGCTACGAAGGAAAGTTGACTTACCAGAACCTGAAGGACCGATGATACAAACAACATCTCCTTCATAGAACTTAGTCGTAATTCCTTTTAAAACCTCATTTTTTCCGTAGCTTTTGTGTAAATCATTTACATCAATTTTTAATTTTGCCATTAACGAATCCTCTTTTCTAAGCGTTTCGCTAGTTTAGTCAAAAGCGTGATAATTACAAGATAGAAGATAGCAAGGATTGCATACATCTTGAAACTTTGGTAGTTACGGGCGATGATAATCTTACCAGTTTGGAAGAGTTCAACCAAACCGATAGCAGATACGATAGTTGTATCTTTAAGAGCGATAACGAATTGGTTAACAAAGTTTGGCAACATCAATTTAGTTGCTTGTGGCAAGATAATCTTACGCATGGTTTTTCCATAAGAGATCCCCAAGCTTCGGCTGGCTTCCATTTGTCCAACTGGAACGGCCTGAATACCACCACGAACGATTTCAGCGATATAAGCGGCTGCATTGAGAGAAAGGGCAATAGTACCAGCTACAAAGTCGTTAATTGGACTTTGTTGGCCTGTAATAGACTCGATGAAGTTTGGAATTCCCCAGAAGATGAAGGCTGCAAGAATCATCAATGGAATACCTCGAATAACGTCAACGAAAATCTCAGAAATCACACGAAGAGATTTATACGGGCTGACACTAAACATACCGAAGATAATCCCGATAACAATAGCAATAGCAAATGAGATAAGAGCTAGAGCAAGAGTGATACCAAGACCGCTAAGGAGTTGTTTGTAGTTGTTTTGAAGCAAGCCCCAGATAGTTGTCTCATCAACAGTGCTTGTTGATGCGGTTGAAGACTCACTAGCTAGGTATTTATCAAGAATCTTTTGGAATTCACCGTTTGCTTTAAGGTTAGCAAGTCCGTTATTGAACATTTCAATCAATTCTGGATTTGCTCCTTTTTTAACGGCAAAGGCTGTTTCACCGATTGGAGTTCCAGCGATTGGTGTTTTCAATTTTTGACCTTGGCTGATAGAATATTTGAGAACAGGTTCATCATCCATAACGGCATCGATGGCACCAGTGTTTAAACTGTCATACATTGACGAACCATCAGCGAAGGTTTTGATTTTGTAGCCGTATTTGCTTTGATTTTCTGTTAGGAAGGTTTGAGAAGCGGTTCCGTTTTTAACACCAACTGTCTTCCCTTTCAAATCTTCATAAGAAGCAATGGTACTTGATTCTTTGACACCAAGGATTGTATTAGCAGTGTAGTATGATTCTGAGAAGTCAAAAGTTGCCTTACGAGCATCTGTGACAGACATACCAGCAATGATACCATCTGCTTGACCAGCTTGGACAGCACTGATAGCAGCATCAAAACCAGGGTTGATGATTTCAATTTCAAAACCTTGGTCTTTAGCGATTGCCTTAATCAATTCCATATCAATACCAGTGTATTGGTTGCTTGAATTTTGGAAAACAAAGGGTGCAAAAGAAGAATCGCTGGCAATGATGTATTTAGCTTTAACAGGAATAGCTTTTAAGCCTGCAAGAGTAGTTGTAGTTGGCACTGCTGAAGACGATGAAGCAGTCCATTTTTTGATGATTTTATCAAGGCTACCATCTTTTTTCATTTCAGCTAAGGCTTGGTTAAATTCAGTAACCAGGTGCTCGTATTTGCTTCCTTTTTTCACACCGAAAGCAAAACTTCCTACAGCTTCCCCATCCATTTCAATATGAAGGTCTTGACCTTGGTTAATAGCATACTCGATAACAGGTTTGTCATCCATCATAGCATCAATGGCACCAGCACTCAAGCTGTTGTTCATCAAATCACTAGTGTCAAATGTTTTAATAGTAAAGCCGTATTTATCTTTGATTGTTTCAAGAAAACGTTGAGCAGCAGTTCCGTTTTTAACACCAACGGTTTTGCCAGTTAATTGGTCGTACTTGCTAATCTTGTGTGCCTTCGTAGTCGCAATGACAACTTTTGTATCATAGTAAGTATCAGACATGGTGAAGACTTTTTCACGTTCTTTCGTCTTCGTCATCCCTGCCATGATAGCGTCAGCTTGACCAGCTTGAACCGCATTGACCGCTGCGTCAAATCCAGGATAGGACATCTGAATGTTCCATCCTTTAATCTCAGCGACTTTGTTGATAATGTCAACATCAATTCCTTTATAAGTTTGATCTGAATCTTTAAACTCAAAAGGTGCATAGGCGGTATCAGAAACAATCTTAATTGTCTCTGCTTTTGCAATACCTAATGAGAAAATTGGGAATAAAATTAGCAAAAATGCTAGAAATTTTTTCTTCATTTTTAGTCTCCTTTTCCGAATATTTTCCCATTATATCAGAAAAAGTAAAAAAAGGCAAATTTTTATATTTCTGTGTCAGAAAATGTAACATTATTTTTTCTTTTCTTTCTTGAATTGCTATTAAAAAGTGCTATAATAATAGTACATAATAGAAGAAAAGAGGACAGGAACATGAAGGAAAAAAGAATATTGAAAGACTTCCAAGCTTCAAAAATGAGTTTAAACATTTACACAAGCCCCTTGTTAGCTCTATTTTTCGTCTATATATCTGAGTTCATATCTTCTCTATTTTTTGGCCTTAGTTTTTTAGCATTGATCGGGCTATTTAGCAATCTTGGTATGGGTGGTCAAAGAATTGCAGATTTCCTTCAAATGTTATTTCAGAATTTATCTGATAAATCAAGTGACATCCATTTGATATTTGAATTACTGTCCTTTGGTTTTATCATCTTAACTGTGTTTAGATGGACTAGAAAAGTTGAGAAAAGACCTATTCGAACCTTGGGATTCTATAAAGAAAATTTTTTAAGTGCCTTATTTAAAGGATACGGTCTTGGTCTATCCCTCTTTATACTTGCTTTAGCTGGACTAGTAGTGTTGGGGCAGTATCAATTTGAGTCCATTCACTTGGATACTTATTCGCTAGCTTTTACTTTATTTACAATACCTTTTTGGATTTTACAAGGAACGGCAGAAGAATTGGTTACTCGTGCTTGGCTGATTCCACAATTGGCTAAGAGAACCAATCTTAAAGTCGCTATTATCATATCTAGTAGTCTCTTTACCTTACTTCATTTAGGAAATCCAGGCATAACTTTCTTATCTGCAATTGATCTCTTTTTATTCGGAGTTGCCATGTCCCTATATCTTCTTAAAACAGATACTATATGGGGTATAGGTGGTATTCATGGAGCTTGGAATTTCGCACAGGGCAACCTCTTTGGAGTATTAGTTAGTGGTCAGTCTTCAGGAACATCAATCATGAAATTTACTCCACAAGGCAATCAAGACTGGCTATCTGGTGGGTCTTTTGGTATTGAGGGTTCCATCGTGTCCAGTATTATTTTGTTTCTGCTGATTCTTTATCTCGCTTATCAATTAAAGAAAGAAAATGAAAGGATGTGACTTCGGTCCGTCCTTTTCTTCGTGAAAATGCTACAAGTATGCTAAAATAGGAATAGCACATGGAGAGAGGATTCTTATGATCAATCGCATTACAGATAATCAATTTAAACTAGTATCAAAATATCAACCATCAGGAGATCAACCCCAAGCTATCGAGCAGTTGGTTGATAATATCGAGGGTGGAGAAAAAGCTCAGATTCTGATGGGGGCGACTGGAACAGGGAAGACCTATACCATGAGTCAAGTCATTTCCAAAGTCAATAAACCAACTCTGGTTATTGCCCACAATAAAACTCTGGCAGGACAGCTCTATGGGGAGTTTAAGGAATTTTTCCCTGAAAATGCAGTTGAGTACTTTGTGTCTTACTATGATTATTACCAGCCAGAAGCTTATGTCCCTTCTAGCGACACCTATATTGAAAAGGATAGCTCTGTCAATGACGAGATTGACAAGCTCCGACACTCAGCGACTTCAGCCCTTTTGGAGCGCAATGATGTTATTGTCGTGGCTTCAGTCTCTTGTATCTATGGTTTGGGTTCGCCCAAGGAATACGCTGATAGTGTCGTTAGTCTCCGTCCAGGTCTTGAAATTTCTCGTGATAAACTCTTGAATGACTTAGTTGACATCCAGTTTGAGCGAAATGATATTGATTTCCAACGCGGAAGATTTCGCGTTCGTGGGGATGTAGTGGAGATTTTCCCAGCTTCCCGAGATGAACACGCTTTTCGAGTAGAGTTCTTCGGTGACGAAATTGACCGTATCCGTGAGGTTGAAGCTTTGACAGGTCAGGTCTTGGGAGAAGTGGATCATTTGGCGATTTTCCCAGCCACTCACTTTGTGACCAATGACGACCACATGGAAGTTGCCATTGCCAAGATTCAGGCAGAATTAGAGGAGCAGTTAGCTATCTTTGAGAAGGAAGGTAAATTGCTTGAAGCCCAACGCTTGAAACAGCGGACAGAGTATGATATTGAGATGCTGCGTGAGATGGGCTATACAAATGGGGTTGAAAACTATTCACGCCACATGGATGGACGGAGTGAGGGTGAGCCCCCTTACACGCTTCTCGACTTCTTTCCAGATGATTTCTTGATTATGATTGACGAGAGTCACATGACTATGGGACAAATCAAGGGCATGTACAATGGAGACCGTTCTCGTAAGGAAATGTTAGTAAATTACGGTTTCCGTTTGCCGTCTGCTCTGGACAATCGTCCTCTCCGTCGGGAGGAGTTTGAAAGCCATGTCCATCAGATTGTTTACGTTTCAGCGACACCTGGTGACTATGAAAATGAACAGACTGAGACAGTGATTGAGCAAATCATTCGACCGACAGGGCTTTTGGATCCTGAGGTGGAAGTCCGTCCGACTATGGGACAGATTGATGATCTCTTAGGTGAAATCAATGCCCGTGTTGAAAAGAATGAACGAACCTTTATCACCACCTTGACCAAGAAAATGGCAGAGGACTTGACCGACTACTTTAAGGAAATGGGAATCAAGGTCAAGTACATGCACTCGGATATCAAGACTTTAGAGCGGACGGAGATTATCCGTGACCTGCGCTTGGGTGTCTTTGATGTCTTGGTCGGAATCAACCTCCTTCGTGAAGGGATTGACGTTCCCGAGGTAAGCTTGGTTGCTATTCTCGATGCTGACAAGGAAGGTTTCCTTCGTAACGAACGTGGACTCATCCAGACCATTGGTCGTGCTGCCCGTAACAGTGAAGGGCATGTCATCATGTATGCGGACACGGTTACCCAGTCTATGCAACGTGCTATCGATGAAACTGCCCGTCGTCGCAAAATCCAGATGGCTTATAATGAAGAACACGGTATTGTGCCTCAGACAATCAAGAAAGAAATCCGTGACCTGATTGCTGTGACCAAGGCAGTTGCTAAGGAAGAGGACAAGGAAATCGATATCAATAGCCTCAACAAACAAGAGCGCAAAGAACTCGTCAAGAAACTAGAGAAACAAATGCAAGAAGCAGTTGAAGTGCTTGACTTTGAACTAGCAGCTCAGATTCGTGATATGATGCTGGAAGTCAAGGCCTTGGATTAGGGGAATAGTATGATTTATTTAAGAAAGTTAAAGAAAGAAGATTTGATGTCTTTATGGGAAATGGCTTATTCACAGCTTAATCCAGTTTGGAAACAGTATGATGCTCCCTATTATGATGATTATCAGTATTTTTCAAATTTTAAAGAATTCGAACTACAAAAATCAGAATCCATTTTAAGCAACTCAAATCGCCTTGGTATTTTTGTTGATGATAAACTAGTTGGGACTGTTTCGCGTTATTGGGTATGTAAAGAAACAAGATGGATGGAATTGGGAATTGGTATTTATGATAAAAAATTCTGGAACACTGGTATTGGGAAAGTTGCTATGTTGCAGTGGATAGATAGGACGTTTCAGGATTACTTGGAGTTGGAGCATCTGGGTTTGACAACTTGGTCAGGAAATCTTGGTATGATGAAACTTGCTGAAAAATTAAGAATGAAAAAAGAAGCTCATATTCCAAAAGTTCGTTATTATCAAGGTAAATATTTTGATAGTATTAAATATGGTATTTTGAGAGAAGACTGGGAGAAAATAAATGACGGTTATTATCAAATCAATGGAAACTCCTGAAGAGATAGAAGATAAATCCCTCGTTCACTGGCAAACGTGGAGAGAGGCTTATGATGACCTTTTGCCTGCAGAATTTCAGGATACAATGACATTAGAAAGATGTCGATTCTTTAGTCAAAAGTATCCAGAAAATACATTGATTGCGATGGATGGCGTGAAGGTGGTTGGTTTTATCAGTTATGGCAATTTTCGTGATGAGACTATTCAAGCTGGTGAAATTATTGCTTTATATGTTTTAAAAGACTATTATGGAAAAGGTATCGCACAAAAGTTAGTGAAAGCAGCTTTGACTGCTCTTAATCATTTTTCTGAAATATTCTTATGGGTATTGAAAGATAATAAGCGAGCTATTGCTTTCTATCAAAAAATGGGTTTTACTTTTGATGGCCAAGAAAAAATACTTGAACTTGGAAAGCCTATAAAGGAAAAACGGATGGTATTCTATTCTAAATAATTCTCAAAAGTAAAAGCTAATATGGTACCAAGTCTGAAAATTTAATAAATTAGAAAGCGAGTAAATTTATGTCCCGTTCCCAATTAACGATTTTAACAAACATTTGTCTGATTGAAGACCTAGAAAACCAGCGCGTGGTGATGCAGTACCGCGCTCCTGAAAACAATCGCTGGTCTGGTTATGCCTTTCCAGGAGGTCATGTAGAAAATGGCGAGTCTTTTGCAGAGTCAGTCATTCGTGAAATCTATGAAGAAACAGGATTGACTATCCAAAATCCTCAACTTGTCGGTATTAAAAATTGGCCACTAGATACAGGTGGGCGCTATATTGTCGTTTGTTATAAGGCGACTGAGTTCTTTGGTACCCTTCGCTCTTCAGAAGAGGGAGAAGTTTCTTGGATTCAAAAAGACCAGCTTCCAAACTTGGATCTGGCCTATGATATATTGCCTTTAATGGAGATGATGGAAGCTCCGGACAAGTCGGAGTTTTTCTACCGTCATCGTACAGAAGATGATTGGGAAAAGAAAATTTTCTAGTCTTTTACTAAATAACCTAGCTGATTCAAGGCCTCCTCGATATAGTGGAGGTCTTGTTGTGTTTCCTGTGTAATAGTAATAATAGATTTGGAAAAATATATGTACTCTGAAATAAATTTAAAATATTTTTAGAAAAGTATTGACAAATCAAAAGAAAACGTTTACTATAGAATAAGGGAACGGTTCCACAACGTAAGAAGGAGGAATGATGACTACAATAAAACAGGTTGCTGAAGAAGCTGGAGTATCAAAATCAACGGTTTCAAGATATATATCAAAAAAAGGTTATGTTGGAGATGATGCGAGAGAAAAAATAAAAAATGCGATTAAAAAATTAAATTACACACCAAATGTATTAGCACAATCTTTGAAAACCAAAAAAAACCAAATGGTAGGACTCTTACTGCCAGATATTTCAAATCCCTTCTTCCCAAGATTGGTTCGAGGCGCTGAATCATATTTGAAAGATAAAGGTTATAGAATTATGGTTGGTACGATTTCAGACCAAGAATCTTTGAGTGAATATGTTAACTTACTGTTGAAAACAAATGCTGCTGGCATTATTACTACACATGACTTCACAAAAGAATATCCAGATTTATCATTACCTGTTGTTGTGGTTGACCGAATTAGTAAAGATACAGGTTACGGTGTTTTTTCTGATAATCAGTCAGGTGGTCGTTTGGCTGCTGAAGCAATCTGTAATGCAGGTGCTAAACAAGTTCTGATTATTAAAGTTTTAGATGATAAAGCCGATAATATCGCGGAACGGTTTGAAGCAAGTTTAAACTATTTGAGGAATAAATCTTTAGAAATTTGTATTGAAGAAAGTGAAACGTTTGACTTTGAAAAAATTCAAAAAGAAGCTAAAGAGAATCTAAAAAGAAATCCAAATATCGATAGTATTATAGCACCTTCTGATATTCATGCGATAGCTTATATTCATGAAATTTTAGCAATTGGTAAAAAAATTCCAGATGATATTCAAATCATTGGTTATGACGATATTGTACTTAGTCAATTTATTTACCCTTCTTTATCAACTATTCACCAATCATCATATAAAATGGGAGAACAGGCTGCAAAACTAATCTATAATATGGCAAATAAGTTCTCTATAGATGAAGCTAAAATTAAACTACCTGTTAGATACGTAGAAAGAAATACATTAAGGAGAAAGTAATGAGTAAAATTGTTGTTGTTGGAAGTATTTCAATGGACTTAGTTATGAGAACAAAAAGGATTCCAGAAGGAGGTGAAACGATTTTTGGGGATTTATTTAATATAGTTCCAGGTGGAAAAGGTGCAAATCAAGCGGTAGCTATTGGTAGATTATCAAGTGTAGAAGATAATATTTACATATTTGGAAACGTCGGAGAAGATATTTTTTCAGCAGATTTACTAAGTAATCTGCAAAATAATAATATTTCTACAGAACATGTGGGAACGGTACCACAATCTACAGGAGTTGCACAAATTACTTTATATGGAGGTGATAATAGGATTATTTATTATCCCGGAGCGAATAATTTAGTTAAAACAAATGATTGGAAAAATGAGTGGGAATTGATTAGTGATGCAAGTATTGTTGTATTACAGAATGAAATACCACATGAAGCCAACCTATCTATAGCTAAATTTTGTCAAGAAAATCAAGTTAAGGTGCTTTACAATCCTGCACCAGCTAGAGAAACAGACATAGAGATGATTCCTTTTTGTGATTTTATGACTCCTAATGAGCATGAATGTTCAGAGCTTTTTCCAGATAAGAAATTAGAAGAAATTATTAAAATTTATCCTAATAAAATGATTGTGACATTAGGAGTTGAAGGTTCTATTTATTATGATGGGACAGCAGTTCAGAAGATTCCTGCTATAAAAGCAGAAGTAGTTGATACTACAGGAGCAGGAGATACGTTTAATGGTGCTTTTGCTTATGCTATCTCAAAAGGAAAAGAGATGAATGTTGCATTGTCCTTTGCAACGATTGCTTCACATCTTTCTGTTCAAAGATTTGGAGCGCAAGGAGGAATGCCGAGTTTGAAAGAAATAAAGGAGCATTCAGGATATGAAGAAATATGGGATTTTAAATAGTAATATAGCAAAACTAGCTGATGATTTAGGTCATATGGATTTGGTTTGTATCGGAGATTTAGGATTGCCAGTTCCAAAAGGTGTTGACAAAATTGATTTAGCATTAAGAAAAGGTAGTCCAAGTTTTTTAGAAGTTTTAAAAGAATATTCAGATTATGTACTTATTGAAAAAATTTTCTTAGCAGAAGAAATTAAGGAAAAAAACAAAGAACAGTGGCAAGCAGTTCTAGATCTTTTAGGATCGAATATAATTATTGAATATATTAGTCATGAAGAATTGAAAGCTATGAATACTAAAGTTAAGGCAGTTATTCGCACTGGGGAAGATACACCATATTCGAATATAATCTTGCAATCAGGAGTTATTATTTAGAAGGGGGTTACCTATGAAAATTGAAATGAAGAACATTTCAAAATCTTTTGGGAATAATCGTGTTTTAGAAAGTATTGATTTGGTTCTTAATTCAGGAGAAGTTCATGCTTTAATGGGAGAGAATGGTGCAGGCAAATCAACCTTAATGAATATTTTAACTGGACTTTTTCCAGCTACTTCAGGAACTATTTTTATTGATGGAAAAGAAAAAACATTTTCTAATCCTCAAGAGGCAGAACGGTTTGGACTGAGTTTTATTCATCAAGAAATGAATACTTGGCCGGATATGACTGTACTTGATAATCTTTTTTTAGGAAGAGAAATTAAAAATTCGATTGGGTTTCTAGATAAAGCTAGTATGGAAAGGAAAGCTAAAGAAGCATTTAAACGTCTTAATATATCTATTCCTCTCGATGCAATCATTGGTCAATTATCAGTCGGACAACAACAAATGATAGAAATAGCAAAATGTCTATTATCAGAAGTTTCCTTGTTAATTATGGATGAACCCACAGCAGCTTTAACTGATCGTGAAACTGAAACACTTTTTAAAGTGATAGAAGGATTAAAATCTGATGGTGTAGGTATTGTGTATATTTCACATCGGATGGAAGAAATCTTTAAGATTACAGATCTTATAACTGTTATGAGGGATGGGTTTGTAATTGATACTAAGAAAACGAAGTTAACTAATGCGGATGAATTAGTTCAGAAGATGGTAGGTCGTGAATTAGAAGATTATTATCCAGAAAAAAAGGCTGAGATTGGGAATATTGTTTTTCAAGCTAATAATCTTTCTGGTGATGCTTTTACGGATATTTCTTTCTATGTACGTCAAGGGGAAATTCTTGGTTTTTCTGGTTTGATGGGTGCTGGTCGTACTGAAATAATGCGAGCAATTTTTGGAATTGATTCTTTAAAATCTGGTCAAATTATAATAAACGAAGAACAACTGATAATTAAAAATCCTTTTGAAGCAATTAAGCATGGAATTGGTTTCTTAACAGAAGATCGTAAAGATGAGGGATTGATTTTAGATTTTTCTATTAAAGATAATATGACTTTACCTAGTACTCGTGATTTTGTTAAAAATGGCATTTTCGATAATAAAACAAGTGATATATTTGTACAACGTTTAATTGATAGGCTACGAATTAAATCAGGTTATCCAGATAAGGAAGTTGGAACACTTTCTGGTGGTAACCAACAGAAAGTAGTTTTAGCAAAATGGATAGGTATTGCACCAAAAGTACTGATTTTAGATGAGCCAACTCGTGGGGTAGATGTTGGAGCTAAGCGTGAAATTTACCAATTAATGAATGAATTGGCTGAACGAGGTGTGCCGATTATTATGGTATCTTCAGATTTACCAGAAGTGATTGGAGTCAGTGATCGCATTATGGTCATGCATGAAGGTAGAATTAGTGGGGAATTAACACGTCGAGAAGCTACACAAGAAAAAGTTATGCAACTAGCTACAGGAGGACAATAGTGTGAAAAATACTATGAAGTATATGTCAGAATTGACAACAGTAATAGCATTGATAATTTTAATGGCTGTCATCACTATTATCAATTCAAATTTTTTAACAGCAAATAATCTGTTAAATTTACTATTGCAAGTAACATCAAATGCACTGATTGCTTTTGGAATGACTTTTGTTATTCTAACAGGTGGAATCGATTTATCAGTAGGATCAATTTTAGCCTTATCCAGTGCGCTAACAGCAGGTTTATTAGGATCTGGAATGCCTGTTACGTTAGCAATTCTCATCTCTTTAATTTTGGGTTGCATACTGGGGATGATGAATGGTTTATTGATTTCCTACGGGAAATTAGCTCCATTTATCGTTACTTTAGCAACTATGACTATTTTTAGAGGCGCAACACTTGTTTATACAAATGGGAATCCTATTACAAAAGGATTAAGTGATACATTCTTATTTCAATTTTTGGGGCAAGGTTATATAGTCGGAATTCCATTTCCTGTAATTATTATGTTTATTGTATTTATTGTTTTATATGTTTTACTTCATAAAACAGCATTTGGTAAATCTGTGTATGCTATAGGGGGGAATGAAAAAGCAGCATATATATCAGGTGTGAAACTAAATAAAGTGAAAATTATCATTTATTCAATTTCAGGTATTATGGCTTCAATTTCTGGATTGATTATAACATCACGCTTAAGTTCTGCTCAACCAACAGCAGGTGCTAGTTATGAAATGGATGCTATTGCAGCTGTTGTTCTTGGGGGAACATCATTATCAGGAGGTAAAGGTCGTATACTGGGGACCTTAATAGGTGCTTTAATTATTGGGGTTTTGAATAATGGACTTAATATTATCGGTGTTTCAGCATTTTGGCAACAAGTAGTAAAAGGAGTTGTAATCTTAATTGCTGTTCTGATTGATCGTTTTAAAGTTGTAAAACAGTAGAATAATTTTCAATTTTTTTGGAAATAGTAACAATTTATTAGATGACGTACAATAATCGGGATTGAAACTATCCCTATAGATATATATTACTAGGAGTAATAACATGAAAAATATTAAAAGAATTAGCATTTTTGCTTTGTTTGTAACATTTATTTTTGCTTTAGTAGCTTGTGGAAAAACTGGTTTAGGAAATTCATCAAATGATAATAAATCTACGATTCAAAAGTCGGCAAAAGAATTAAAATTAGGAGTTTCTATTTCGACTACTAACAATCCCTATTTTGTAGCTATGAAAGATGGTCTTGAAAAAGCCGCAAGAGAAAAAGAAGTAACTTTGAAGATAGCAGATGCACAAGATGATGCTGCTAGACAAGCAGATGATATTCAAAATTTTATTAGTCAAAATGTAGATGCTTTACTAATTAATCCAGTTGATTCTGACGCAATTGTAACATCTATTAAAGCTGCTAATAATGCAAATATTCCAGTAATCTTAATTGACCGCGGTAGTAATGGCGGTGAAGTCTTGACAACTGTTGCTTCTGATAACGTAGAAGCAGGTAAAATGGCTGCAGAATTTATTACCAAGCAATTGGGAGAAAAAGCAAAAACTTTTGAATTATCAGGAGTCCCTGGCGCTTCTGCAACTGTAGATAGAGGTAAAGGATTTGAACAAATTTCAAAGACAAATTTAGATGTTCTTTCTAGTCAATCCGCTAATTTTGATCGCGCAAAAGCTTTGAATACAGCGCAAAATATGATTCAAGGAAACAAAGAAGTACAAGCAATCTTTGCACAGAATGATGAGATGGCCTTAGGAGCTGCACAAGCAGTAAAAGCAGCTGGTCTTAGCAATGTATTAATTGTTGGTATTGATGGTCAACCAGATGCACATGATGCTATTGCCAAAGGTGATATTACTGCCACTATTGCTCAGCAACCAGCTAAGATGGGTGAAATTGCTATTCAATCAGCAATTGATCATTATCAAGGGAAAAAACTAGAAAAAGAAACAGTTTCTCCAATTTATCTTGTGACTAAGGATAATGTTGATCAACATAACTGGTGATATATTTAATAAGTAGGTACTTATTCATCTTCATTCAATGTAGTTTTTAAATATCATTGTTACTATTTGAGCTATTGGATTCAAAAAGACCAGATTCCAAACTTGGATCTGGCCTATGATATGCTACCTCTGATGGAGATGATGGAAGCTCCGGACAAATCTGAATTTTTCTACCCTCGCCGTACAGAAGACGATTGGGAGAAGAAAACCTTCTAGTCTTTTACTAAATAACCTAGCTGATCCAAGGCCTCCTCGATATAGTGGAGGTCTTGTTTTGTTTCGGCTTCGACTAGGTGGTAATGGACACCATCTGTTAATTCAGATAAAGGTCTAAAATCAGAATGCTCGACTTGTTCTAGAAAATGTTGAACATCTCTGCGGCAAGACAGTTTCAGCAAGGTTTCAATTTCTCCATAAACGGGATGGTCAATCAAGGTGTTTTGAACACGTCCACCATTATCTACGATAGCAAGGAGTTCTTGACCGATTTCTTCAACTTCATGTTTGACTTTGAAAAGTTTGTGGACGTATGGATTGGTATCAATTTGCTTATAGATGTAGCCACGATTGGTGGATAGGATAGGAGCGCCATCGGCTCTTAAAATTGCAATGTCCTGTACAATGACCTGACGTGTGACATGAAAATGTTCAGCCAAACTTTGGCCGTTGAGGGCTTTAGGAGCTTCTTTCAAGAGTTGGAGCAGAGCTTGTTTGCGATCTTTTGTCATAGTTTTTCCTCTTAACGGCGTTTTCGAAGCACTTTATAGACAGCTAGTGCTAATGTATAGTCTACCATACTATGGATAATTGTACCAAATCCAACTAGCACAAATAGAACATAAAACATATTTTCTACATTGGTACCGGAAGTTGCGTAAAAAAGGACACAGGCCAATACTTCAGCAAGGGCATGGACAAGCGCTAACACAAAGTTGAAAATCCAGGAAGATTTTGGTTTATCTAGGGTATCGGGGAATTTTTGTAGGTAAAGAGCCCCCAAAGTCCCAAAAAAGATATGGGAAAAAGCTCGAAAAACGATAACCATGGGATAGCCAGCCATCAAAAATCCAAAACTAGAGGCTAGGATGACAAAAACTGCCATCAAGGGCGATAAGAACATAGCAATAAAAATAGCGATATGGCTCCCTAGAGTGTAAGAAGCAGGAGGAATGACAATCTTAAAAGGCATAACAATTGGAATCAAAATCGCAATAGCCGTTAAAAGGGCAGTCATTGTCATAAATTGTGTCTTTTTCCGTGTATTCATAAGAATCTCCTTTTTTGTCTGTATATACACTAGTATAGTACTATAAACCAGACAATAAAGCAAGGATTTATACTCTTCGAAAATCAAATTCAAACCACGTCAGCTTCCAGCCACAACCTCAAAACTGTGTTTTGAGCAACCTGCATCTAGCTTCCTAGTTTGCTCTTTGATTTTCATTGAGTATAAATATTGGTAAAGATTTCACTAAAAAGAAACTACCTCAAACAAAATCTCCACCTTCAAGTTTGAAAGTGGAGATTATTTTTATTATGTGACTTTCAGTCCGTCTCGCTCCGCTAGGTGCGAGACAAAAAAACCACCCGCTATGCGGGTGCGCGTCGAAGGTTATACCAAAAAAACTCCGAACGCGATACAATAAAGGTGTTCAAGCCAATTGTAAAGCGAAAGGAGAAAAATATGGCACAAAAGGCACATAGTTTATCACACACAAAGTGGATGTGTAAATATCACATTGTGTTCACCCCTAAGTATAGACGAAAAGTCATCTATAATCAATATCGAAGTAGTTTAGGCGAAATATTTCATCGCTTGTGTAGTTATAAAGGAGTTGAAATTATCGAGGGTCACTTAATGCCAGACCATGTACACATGTTAGTAAGTATTCCACCAAGGATAAGTGTTTCGAGTTTCATGGGTTATTTAAAAGGAAAAAGTGCACTCATGATGTTTGATAAACACGCCAATCTCAAGTACAAGTTTGGGAATCGGCATTTCTGGGCGGAAGGTTATTATGTAAGTACAGTAGGACTTAATGAAGCCACAATTAAGAAATATATTCAAGATTAAAGAAATTATCCAGTGGATGATTTCTTCACGAGTATGAAAATTCGAGAACGAGTAAAGCATGATATAGCACTAGATAAATTGAGTGTAAAAGAATATGAGGATCCCTTTAGGGATAGTGGTAAGTAATACTAAAGCCTCTTTAAGAGGCAAGTGACGAGTCAAGAGCAATGAGGCTTGAACAAAGTGAAAGCCAGCGTCTTTAGGCGCTGGCTGGTAATTTGGGCTTATAGCCCTGGGACAAACCACCCGTTTGACGGGTGGTCATGATTTCTTCAAGGTTTGTAGTCGTGGAACAATAGCTAGGGTTAGAACTGCGGAAATAACTAATTCAGCAATCGAATTTGTTGAGATAACAGTTGCTAGGAGTTTTTGGATATTACCATCAAAGACATTTCCAAAAAGGTAGAAAATTCCACCAAGTACAAAGACTGTGTTGGTAAGTGAACCAAGGGCACCAGCTAAAATCAGACCAGTCTTGTTTTTCATTAGTTTATAGACTAGATACGGAGTTAAACCAATCAAAATACGTGGGACGATGGCAATGATAGCTGAGTAGATGTTTCCGTTTGGTACAAATGGTGAGAAGAGATAGCTTGTAGGTAGAATCGTAATCGTATTAACTGTCAAGCTAAGAAGTCCCATCAAAAATCCAAGTGTAACCCCAACTCGTGGACCGTAGATAATGCTGGCAATAATGACAGGAATATGAACGATGGTCGGTTTGATTGGAAATGGGAAAAGGTTAAAGGCAAGCGAGCTCAGAAAGTGTATCACGAGCATGGTTGCAAAAAAGATAGCAATGGGTGCAATATTAGAGCGTTTTTTCATCGATAGTTTCCTTTATTCTTTCTAAAATAATCGTGAGGTCAGCTAAAGCTCCTCGTCCGTGGTCTCCACAAGCTAGTAGGGATTCCTTAGGAGCAATCAGCTGATAGCCGTAGGTTTCTAATGTTTTCAGATTATTCTGAGTTACTGGATGGTCATACATTTTTGTATTCATAGCAGGAGCTATTAGTTTGGGAATATGACTTGGTAGGGCTAGAGCTGTACTGGTTACCATGTTGTCCGCAAAGCCGTGAGCTAGTTTTGCAATTGTGTTAGCTGTTGCAGGGGCTACGATAAATAAATCTGCTTTTTTTCCAAGTTCGATATGATTGACCTGATCAGGATAGGGTTCCTTCATGACATCCAAGTGGACAGGATTCTGTGAGAGTACCTGTAGTGACAAAGGTTGGATAAACTCTGTAGCAGCCTGAGTCATTAAGACAGTGACTTGATGGCCTTGTTTTTTTAGAGAACTGACTAAATCTGCCGACTTATAAGAGGCGATTGAACCCGTTACAGCCAAGAGAATGTTTGCCATAGTTTTCCTTTCTATGAATGATAGGCTTGAATTTTTTCAAGGAGGAGTTCTGCAATTTCTTCTTTAGTCTGGGCTGTTTGAAGCTGATTTTTCTCAACAAATATAGCTCGGTGCTGATCTGCTGAAATTTGAGTCAGGTCATTCGCGATGATTAAATCTGCTTGATTCTTGATAAGACTTTTTCGTGCAATATCAACCAGATGATCTTCGGTAACATCAACCAGCAGTTTGAAACCAATAAGATGAATAGTAGGATTCCATTCCTTGACTAGGGATATGATTTTGGGTGTCTTTTTAAGGAACAAAACCTGAACCTCATCAGTTGAAGAAATCTTGGCCTGATGATTCTGCTTGTTTAAAAATTCTTCTAGATTGGAGCTAGCCTGAACTTCCTCAAGCCCTGTCATATAAACAGGAGTGTAGTCAGATACGGCCATTGAGTGAATCAAGACCTGATAATCCTTGATACGTTCTTGCATTTCTAGTAGAAGATCCTTGGTATTGTTAATTTCTTGAATGCTTAGGTTGGGATGGGCTTTTGGCTTCAAAGCTCGTTTTGTCGTCATTAAACAAACTTCATGTCCTGAAGCAAGCAAAGTCTCTGTGATGATTTTGCCCAAGCGACCTGTAGAATGGTTAGTGATAGAGCGGACGCTATCGATAGCTTCACTGGTACCGCCCGATGTAACTAAAATTTTCATAGCACCATTGTACCAAAAAAAAAATAATAAGCAAAAGAAAGCGCTTGAATATATATAAAAAATAATAAGAATCTACTATAGTTTTAAACTATAAAGCCATATAAAATTTAAGAAAGGGCTCTAAAAACCTTAAAAATAGAGATATTTACGAACGTTTAGAGAGTTTAAGGATGTTAAAAATCTTGTTTTGTGTTATAATGAATTATCACATTAGAGGTTAGAGGAGTTTTGAATGAAAACAGATATTGAAATCGCACAGAGTATTGAGTTGAAGCCAATCGTTGATGTTGTAGAGAAACTTGGTATTTCTTACGACGATTTGGAGTTGTACGGAAAGTACAAGGCTAAGCTCAGCTTTGATAAAATTCGTGCAGTTGAGAGCAATCCAGTTGGGAAATTGATTTTGGTTACTGCTATCAACCCAACACCTGCAGGTGAAGGAAAATCAACCATTACCATTGGTCTTGCGGATGCCTTGAACAAGATTGGCAAGAAAACCATGATTGCCATTCGCGAACCATCTCTTGGTCCAGTAATGGGGATTAAGGGTGGTGCTGCTGGCGGTGGGTATGCACAAGTTCTGCCAATGGAAGACATCAACCTCCACTTTACTGGAGATATGCATGCGATTACAACTGCCAACAACGCTCTTTCTGCCTTGATTGACAACCACTTGCATCAAGGAAATGAGTTGGGAATTGACCAACGTCGTATCCTCTGGAAACGCGTTGTGGACTTGAATGATCGCGCCCTTCGTCATGTAACTGTTGGACTTGGTGGCCCTCTAAATGGTATTCCACGTGAGGATGGCTTTGACATTACCGTCGCTTCTGAAATCATGGCGATTCTTTGTTTAGCTACGGACATCGAGGACTTGAAATGCCGTTTGGCTAATATAGTTATCGGTTATCGCTATGACCGTACACCTGTTTCTGTAGGTGATTTGCAGGTTGAAGGTGCCTTAGCATTGATTTTAAAGGATGCGATTAAGCCAAACTTGGTTCAGACAATTTACGGAACACCTGCCTTTGTACATGGTGGTCCATTTGCTAATATTGCTCATGGATGTAATTCAGTCTTGGCAACTACAACAGCCCTTCACTTGGCTGATTACACAGTTACAGAAGCTGGTTTTGGTGCAGACCTTGGTGCCGAGAAATTCCTTGATATTAAGACACCAAACTTGCCAACATCTCCAGATGCAGTTGTCATTGTTGCAACCCTTCGTGCCCTTAAGATGAATGGTGGTGTGGCTAAAGACGCTTTGACAGAAGAAAACGTAGAAGCTGTTCGTGCCGGTTTTGCCAACTTGAAACGCCACGTTGAAAATATCCGTAAATTTGGAGTACCTGCAGTCGTAGCTATTAACGAATTTGTCTCTGATACAGAAGCTGAAATTGCAGCCTTGAAAGAACTTTGTGCTTCAATCGATGTGCCAGTTGAACTAGCAAGTGTCTGGGCTGATGGTGCAGAAGGTGGAGTAGCACTTGCCGAAACAGTTGTTAAGACTATTGCTGAAACTCCAGCTAACTATAAACGTTTGTATGACAATGACCTTTCTGTCCAAGAAAAGATTGAAAAGATTGTTACTGAAATCTACCGTGGTAGCAAAGTGAACTTTGAGAAGAAAGCTCAAACGCAAATCGCTCAAATTGTTCAAAACGGTTGGGACAAATTACCAATCTGTATGGCTAAGACCCAGTATAGCTTCTCAGACAATCCAAATGCACTTGGGGCACCTGAAAACTTTGAAATTACCATTCGTGAATTGGTACCAAAATTAGGGGCAGGCTTTATCGTTGCTCTAACTGGCGATGTCATGACCATGCCAGGACTTCCAAAACGACCAGCTGCTCTCAACATGGATGTTGAAAGCGATGGAACAGTATTAGGCTTGTTCTAGTATATTGCAATTGACTTTAAATGAGTTTGGAGATTTTAATCCAAGCTCATTTTTTCTCAGACTGCAAGCAGTTCATCAATAAAATTTAGTCCTCTTTCCCTTGGGAAGAGGCTTTTTAATACTAGGAAAAGGACAGTTAGAGTCTTCTGTGTTATACTAGAGATATGTTAGATTTGAAAGAATACGGTATCGTTCTGTGGCCGGAGGAGAAGATTGTTTCTTTTCGTGAGAAACTCCTCAGTTGGTATGATGGAAACAAGCGAGATTTACCGTGGCGCAGAAGTAAAAATCCTTATCATATCTGGGTATCTGAAATTATGCTCCAGCAGACCAGGGTGGATACGGTTATCCCTTATTACGAACGATTCTTGAACTGGTTTCCAACAGTGGAAAGTTTGGCGAATGCGCCTGAAGAGCGTTTGTTGAAGGCTTGGGAAGGTTTGGGTTATTATTCTCGAGTTCGTAATATGCAGGCTGCAGCCCAGCAGATTATGACTGACTTTGGTGGCCAATTTCCAAACACCTATGAAGGAATTTCCAGCTTAAAAGGAATTGGACCTTACACCGCAGGTGCGATTTCCAGTATTGCTTTTAACTTGCCTGAGCCAGCTGTAGATGGTAATGTTATGCGTGTTTTGGCCCGTCTGTTTGAAGTCAACCATGATATTGGGATTCCAAGTAATCGCAAAATTTTTCAGGTAATGATGGAAATCTTGATTGACCCAGAAAGGCCTGGTGACTTTAATCAAGCTTTGATGGACTTAGGATCTGATATTGAGGCGCCTGTAAATCCCAGACCAGAAGAAAGCCCAGTTAAGGACTTTAGTGCGGCATATCAGAATGGCACAATGGACCGTTATCCAATCAAGGCTCCCAAGAAAAAGCCGGTCCCTATTTATCTTAAAGCCTTGGTGGTAAAGAATAGTCAGGGACAATTTTTGCTTGAAAAAAATGAAAGTGAAAAGCTCTTGGCAGGATTTTGGCATTTCCCCTTGATAGAAGTTGATAACTTTCCGCAAGAAGAGCAGTTTGACCTCTTTCATCAGGTTGCAGAAGAAAGTGTGAACTTTGGCCCTAGTCCAGAGGAGAGTTTCCAGCAGGACTATGACCTAGATGTTGATTGGTTTGATACTTATTTTGAGATGGTAAAACATGTCTTTAGCCATCGCAAGTGGCATGTTCAAATTGTAGCCGGTCAGGTGAGTGACTACCATGATTTTTCAGATAGAGAAGTTCGCTGGCTTTCACCAGAAGAGTTTAAGAATTACCCACTTGCCAAACCCCAACAAAAAATCTGGCAGGCTTATGCAAAAGCCAACTTAGACAGTAGCCAAGACTAGCTATTATGTCTTCTTGCTATTTTTTTGGTATAATAGTAGAGAAAAAGGTGAACATATGAAAAAAATACTAATTGTAGATGATGAGAAACCAATCTCGGATATTATCAAGTTTAATATGACCAAGGAAGGTTACGAGGTTGTAACTGCTTTTAATGGTCGTGAAGCGCTAGAACAATTTGAAGCAGAGCAGCCAGATATTATTATTCTGGATTTGATGCTTCCAGAAATTGATGGTTTAGAAGTTGCTAAGACCATTCGCAAGACCAGTAGTGTGCCTATTATCATGCTGTCAGCTAAGGATAGTGAATTTGATAAGGTCATCGGTTTAGAGCTTGGAGCAGATGACTATGTGACAAAACCCTTCTCAAATCGTGAGTTGCAGGCGCGTGTTAAAGCTTTGCTGCGTCGTTCTCAACCTATGCCAGTAGATGGGCAGGAAGCAGAAAGTAAACCTCAGCCTATCCAAATTGGGGATTTAGAAATTGTTCCAGACGCCTACGTGGCTAAAAAATATGGCGAAGAACTAGACTTAACTCATCGTGAGTTTGAGCTTTTGTATCATTTGGCATCGCATACAGGTCAAGTCATCACGCGTGAACACTTGCTTGAGACTGTCTGGGGTTATGACTATTTTGGTGATGTCCGTACGGTTGATGTGACTGTCCGACGTCTGCGTGAGAAGATTGAAGATACACCCAGCCGACCAGAGTATATCTTGACGCGCCGTGGTGTAGGGTATTACATGAGAAATAATGCTTGATTTACTGAAACAAACCATTTTTACCAGAGATTTTATCTTTATCCTGATTTTGTTAGGTTTCATCCTTGTTGTGACCCTCTTATTACTGGAGAATAGACGTGATAATATTCGGTTGAAGCAAATCAATCAAAAGGTTAAAGATTTGATTGCAGGAGATTATTCCAAGGTTCTTGATATGCAAGGTGGGTCTGAAATCACCAATATTACCAATAATTTGAATGACTTGTCGGAGGTTATTCGTCTCACTCAGGAAAATCTAGAACAAGAGAGTAAGAGACTAAATAGTATTCTGTTTTATATGACAGATGGGGTTCTTGCGACCAATCGTCGGGGGCAGATTATCATGATTAACGATACAGCCAAGAAGCAACTGGGGCTGGTTAAAGAAGATGTTCTGAATAGAAGCATTTTGGAAGTACTCAAGATAGAAGAAGACTATGAATTGCGTGATTTGATTACCCAAAGTCCAGAATTGTTGCTAGATTCCCAAGATATCAATGGCGAATATCTGAGCCTTCGAGTTCGCTTTGCCTTGATTCGTCGAGAGTCTGGCTTTATTTCAGGTTTGGTGGCTGTTTTGCATGATACGACGGAGCAGGAGAAGGAAGAGCGCGAACGGAGACTCTTTGTTTCCAACGTTAGTCATGAGTTACGGACTCCTTTAACCAGCGTGAAATCTTATCTTGAAGCCTTGGATGAGGGGGCTTTGTGTGAAACTGTAGCACCAGACTTTATCAAGGTTTCTCTTGATGAAACCAATCGTATGATGCGTATGGTGACGGATCTCCTTCATCTCTCTCGGATTGACAATGCGACCAGTCATCTGGATGTGGAACTGATTAACTTCACTGCCTTTATTACCTTTATCCTCAACCGTTTTGACAAGATGAAAGGACAGGAAAAGGAGAAAAAATATGAGTTGGTGAGAGATTATCCCATCAATTCTATCTGGATGGAAATTGATACAGATAAGATGACGCAGGTTGTCGACAATATTTTAAATAATGCCATTAAGTATTCGCCAGATGGAGGTAAAATCACTGTCAGAATGAAGACAACTGAAGACCAGATGATTTTATCCATTTCAGACCATGGTTTAGGTATTCCTAAGCAGGATTTACCACGTATCTTTGACCGTTTTTATCGTGTGGATCGTGCTAGAAGTCGTGCCCAAGGTGGTACAGGTTTGGGACTGTCTATTGCCAAAGAAATTATCAAACAACATAAGGGCTTTATTTGGGCCAAGAGTGAATACGGTAAGGGATCAACCTTTACCATTGTGCTCCCTTATGATAAGGATGCAGTGAAAGAAGAAGTATGGGAGGATGAAGTAGAAGACTAGAATGAGTGAAATAGGCTTTAAATATAGTATTTTAGCGTCAGGTTCCAGTGGAAATTCCTTTTATCTGGAAACCCCAAAAAAGAAGCTTTTAGTGGATGCCGGTTTGTCTGGTAAGAAAATTACCAGTCTCCTTGCTGAAATTAACCGCAAACCAGAAGACTTGGATGCCATCTTGATTACACATGAGCATTCAGACCATATCCATGGAGTGGGTGTTTTGGCTCGCAAGTATGGTATGGATCTTTATGCCAATGAAAAGACCTGGCAAGCTATGGAAAATAGTAAATATCTTGGCAAGTTGGATTCTTCGCAAAAGCATATCTTTGAGATGGGCAAAACCAAAACCTTTGGAGATATTGACATCGAGAGTTTTGGTGTAAGTCATGATGCAGTCGCACCGCAGTTCTATCGCTTTATGAAGGATGACAAGAGTTTTGTCCTTTTGACAGATACAGGTTATGTCAGTGACCGTATGGCAGGGATTGTCGAAAATGCAGACGGCTATCTTATCGAGTCCAACCATGATGTAGAGATTTTGCGAGCAGGATCTTATGCTTGGCGACTCAAACAACGAATCCTATCGGATTTGGGTCACCTTTCTAATGAAGATGGTGCTGAAGCAATGATTCGGACGCTAGGAAATCGCACTAAGAAAATCTATCTTGGTCACTTGTCTAAGGAAAACAATATCAAGGAGCTGGCTCACATGACTATGGTCAATCAGCTAGCACAAGCTGATCTGGGAGTTGGAGTAGACTTTAAGGTTTATGATACCTCACCAGATACCGCAACACCCTTGACAGACATATAGAAAGAACGCTGAGAAGGTGTTCTTTTTATATTGACTGAACACCTAAAAAGTAATACAATAGTGTTACCATTAAAAAAGGGAGTACAAAAGATGGCTACTATTACATTAAAAGTTTCTGAAGCTGATAAAACATTTATGAAAGCAATGGCTAAGTTTGAAGGAGTTTCCCTGTCGGAACTGATCCGCACCAAAACTCTCGAAGCTCTAGAAGACGAATACGATGCTCGTGTGGCAGATTTAGCCTATCAAGAGTATTTAGAAGACTTGGAAAAAGGAGTTGAACCCATTACTTGGGAAGAAATGATGCATGATTTAGGCTTGGAGGATGAATAATTTGTATAAATTAGTTCCAATAAGACGTTTCATCAAGCAATTGAAAAAATTGGACCGTTATACGCAGAAGCTAATTACAAACTATTTACAAACCAATGTTTTGGAAGACCCAAGACGACACGGAAAGGCTTTGGTTGGTAATCGCGTTGGTCAATGGCGCTATAGAATTGGCAATTATCGAGTTATCGTACAAATTGTAGATGATGAATTAGTCGTTGCTACTCTAGAAGTTGGTCATCGGAGAGATATTTATTGAATTACTTTTTTCCAAGTAAATTTTCATTCTTTATACTCAATGAAAATCAAAGAGCAAACTAGGAAGCTAGCCGCAGGCTGTACTTGAGTACGGTAAGGCGACGCTGACGTGGTTTGAATTTGATTTTCGAAGAGTATTAAAATATGATATAATAGGGCTTACAATATAAGAGAGGTTGCTTATGACAATAGATATTAGTGAAGAAAGTTTATCTAAAGAATCGGCTGACTTATTAAAAATTCTTTTAAAAGATCGAACGACAAAGAAATCAATTGTTTGGGCTACGCATTCTTATGAATTGTTAGGAAAGGGATTTGCTCCAAGTGATCGCATCAATCCAAGTAAGGTGACGGGAACCTATGCCAACTTGATTCAACCCAGATCTGAAAAATCCAAATATGAGCAAAAAGATCGGACTAAGATTAGAGCCGAAGTTTTTACGCCAACTTGGTTAGTTGAAAAGCAAAATGGTTACGTTGAAGCTGAACTTGAAACTCTGAATCTTGAAGATTATATCCAAGTGCGCTGGCTAGAAATTACCTGTGGTGAAGCACCTTATATGGTAACGCGATATGATACGGTAACTGGTGAGGAAATTCCATTATCTGAGCGTGTTGGGTTTGTAGATAGAAAACTGCAAAGGATTAGTCGTGAAGTTTCTGATGAAGTAACCTTCTATGAACTTTTAAAAAAAGCTTACCGAGCTTCTTATGGTTATGAGTATCAAGGAGATTCTCTCCTTTTGGCGCGTGAGAATCTTTTGGCGACATTTGAGGACTACTATCTTGCTAAGACTGGAAATCAACCAACATTAGAGCAAAAGAAAGAGATTGCGACTATTATATCCTACAATGTCTTTCAGATGGATGGATTGGAAAAAAATAGTCCTTATTCAGCTAGCCAAGGACAATCTCAACAACTAAGCTTGTTTACAGATGAGCTAGAAATTCAAGAAGCAGAAGAATCTAAAACCCAAATCAAAGACTGGAAAAAGAATAAAATGATAGGTTTTGAGCGCCTATCAAGTGAGGAAAGTGAAATGAAATTTGATGTCGTGATAGGAAATCCGCCTTATCAGGAGGAAATTGAAGGGGCGAATACTCAGACAAGGCCTATTTATCATTTCTTTATGGAGGAATCTTATAAAATTTCAGATAAAACTGTGCTAGTGACCCCAGCTAGATTTCTTGCGAATACAGGAGGAACTCCCAAAAAATGGAATCATAAAATGTTAAATAGTAGACATTTAAAAGTTAAATTTTATGAATTAAAGAGCAATAAAGTTTTTCCTGGGACTGATATTAAAGGCGGTGTTGTCATCACTTATCATGACAAAAATAAAGATTTTGAACCAATAGAGACATTTATCTCTGAGCCTTTACTTGATAGTATCTATAGAAAAGTTAAAAAGTTGCAAGAACCATCACTATCAGAAATTATGTTTGGCTCAGATAGTCACAAGTTGACAGACATTATGTTTGAAGATTTTCCGGAACTAATCTCTAGAACTGATTCAAGTCACAGAAAAGCTGTTTCTACAAATATTTTTGAACGATACCCTGAGGTATTTAAAGATAAAGTAGATTCAAATACAGAATACGTTCAAATAATTGGACGAGAGAAAAACGGGCGCTCTGTAAAATATCTAAAAAAAGAATACTTACGAGAGCATCCTAACTTGCTCTTTTGGAAAATTATTTTACCTAAAGCTAACGGAAGTGGTGCTTTAGGTGAAGTGCTTTCAACACCCCTAATCGGGGAACCCCTAATCGGGTATTCTCAGACGTTTATATCTATTGGAAAATTTGACACAAAAATAGAAGCAGAGGCTTGTTTTAAGTATATTAAAACTAAATTTGCTAGAGTTATGTTAGGTATTTTGAAATTAACGCAAGATAATCCTCCAGCAACTTGGGCCAAAGTCCCACTCCAAGACTTCACGGTCAATTCGGACATTGATTGGACACAATCAGTGGCTGATATTGACGGTCAGCTCTATCAAAAATATGACCTTTCCCCTGAGGAAATTGCCTTTATTGAGACTCATGTAAGGGAGATGGATTAGAGAAGTATTTTTATTTGACAAATAGCGCTCAGTGATCTATAATAGACACATAGGATTAGGTCAGGAAGCATACGATGCCCTGACCCTTTTTATTTTATAGGAGATAAGTTTGAAGGAACATAAAACATTTAATCAACAGTTAACAATCTTAAGAAATAGGGGTGTTGTAGTACCAACGAATGGGAAGCCAAAGAGATTTTTAGAACAAGAAAACTATTACAATGTTATAAACGGTTATAAAGATTTATTTTTAGTAAAGGATAGCAATAATCGACCTGTTGAACCTGAAATTTATCAAAAAGGAACTCACTTTAACGAACTAAAGGCCTTGTTTTTATTTGATAGAGAACTAAGGATATTATTATTGAAATATTTATTGATATTCGAAAATTCAATAAAGACCACAGTTGCATATGAATTCTCTAAAAAACACCCTCGTAAGAATGCTTATTTAGATATTGCAAATTTTGTAGACGATGATCCTAAAAAAGTTCTTCAACAAATCTCTATCTTAACCAAGACGATTCATGATAAGGTAGATAGAACTGGCGCTATTAAACATTACATTGAGGAACATGGGGAAGTACCACTTTGGGTTTTAGTTAATTTTCTTACAATGGGAAACATTGCTAATTTTTACAATATTTTAACGGATAGTACAAAGAATATCATTGCAAAATTTTATACAGATAAATATAGAACACAAAATAAAGACAATACATTTAGACTATCTAGTGCAGATTTAAGTGCATGTTTGAAAGTGGCTAATCTAGTTAGAAATATCTGTGCACATGATGAACGGCTGTATAATGTTAATTTAAGAAATGTCAGAATATCTCAAATAGCAAATCATTTTGGGATAAGGAGATATGATAATAAACGTTTCATAGTGGTTATTCTATTTTTAAAAATTGTACTTGATAAGAAGGATTTTCAAAGATTATATAAAGCTTTAATGAATCTATTCAATCAGTATGCTGATGAATTTAAAACTGTAGTATTTGATGATATTTTAAACACGATGGGAATCGATTTAACAGAGTTAGAAAAATTATCTTAGTTTTTTAAAAAAGGAATACTTATGCCAGTAGAAATTAAAACAACTAAAGAAATTCATCCTAAAATCTATGCCTACACTACACCGACGGTAACCAGCAATGAGGGCTGGATTAAGATTGGTTATACGGAGCGTGATGTCAGACAACGGATTAAAGAACAAACGCATACAGCTCATATAGATACAGATGTTTTATGGACTGGAGATGCAGCTTATACGGAAGAACCTGATAAGGGAAAGACTTTTAAGGACCATGATTTTCACCATTTCCTTTCTTTCCATGATGTGGAACGTCGTCCTAAGACGGAATGGTTTTATTTTAATGGAACTCCTGAAAAATCAAAAAATCTCTTCGATAAGTTTGTTAAGCATGATTTATCAGGTTATCAGCCTGGACAAGGACAGGACTATACCTTGCGACAAGAGCAGGAAGAAGCAGTTGCTAATACATTAGCTTATTTCCAAGAACATGCTGGAGGCAAATTTCTCTGGAATGCCAAGCCACGATTTGGTAAAACCTTATCTACCTATGACTTAGCTCGACGGATGGAGGCTGTCAATGTCTTAATTGTAACCAACAGACCGGCAATAGCTAACTCATGGTATGATGATTTCGAAACATTCATAGCAGGTCAAACGACTTATAAGTTTGTTTCTGAATCAGACAGCCTTAAGAGTCGTCCAACCTTGTCACGAAAAGAATTTGTTGGTATTTTAGATGACGATGTAAGACAACTTGCTTTTATCAGTCTTCAAGACTTGAAAGGTTCTGTTTATTTAGGTGGCGAGCACGATAAACTCAAATGGGTGACTGATCTGCATTGGGATTTGTTGGTTATTGACGAGGCTCATGAAGGAGTTGATACCTTCAAGACTGACCAAGCCTTTAATAAGATTCGACGGAATTTTACTCTGCATTTGTCAGGTACACCATTTAAAGCATTGGCCAAAGGAGATTTTACAGAGGATCAAATCTACAACTGGTCTTATGCGGATGAACAGTCTGCTAAATCGACTTGGTCTTCTGAGCAAGAAGAGGAAAATCCATATGAAACCTTACCTCAGTTAAATCTCTTTACCTATCAAATGTCTCAGATGATTGGTGAGGAGTTAGAAAAAGGTGCTCAACTGGATGGCGAAAATATCGACTATGCTTTTGACTTGAGTGAATTTTTCGCCACAGATGATAAAGGGAAATTTATCCATGAGCAAGATGTCAGAAATTGGTTAGATACTCTATCGAGCAATGAAAAATATCCATTTTCAACCAAAGAACTTCGAAATGAACTCAATCATACTTTTTGGCTGTTAGAACGTGTAGCCTCAGCTAAAGCTTTAAAAGCTCTACTAGAAGAACATCCTATCTATGAAAATTATGAGATTGTGTTAGCTGCTGGCGACGGGCGTATGTCTGAGGATGACGATAAAGTCAAACTCAAATCCTTAGATTTGGTTAGAAAAGCGATAGCAGAGAATGACAAAACCATCACCCTATCCGTCGGTCAATTGACGACAGGTGTCACTATCCCTGAATGGACGGGCGTATTGATGTTATCAAATTTGAAATCACCTGCACTTTATATGCAGGCCGCCTTCCGTGCTCAAAATCCTTACTCATGGACCGATAACAAAGGAAATCACTTTCGCAAAGAAAGAGCCTATGTATTTGACTTTGCGCCGGAAAGAACCTTGATTCTCTTTGATGAGTTTGCCAACAACTTATCGCTTGCAACTGCAGGAGGCGGCGGGACTTCGACAACTCGTGAAGAAAATATCAGAGAATTACTAAATTTCTTCCCTGTCATAGCTGAAGATAGTGCTGGTAAGATGGTTGAAATTGATGCTAAGGCGGTTCTAACCATTCCTCGCCAGATAAAAGCTAGAGAAGTTCTTAAACGTGGCTTTATGTCCAATCTCTTATTTGATAATATCAGCGGTATTTTCCAAGCTAGTCAAACAGTTCTAGACATTTTAAATGAACTCCCAGTTGAAAAGGAAGGGAAGTTACAAACATCATCTGAACTATTAGACTTTTCAGATGTTACAGTAGATGATGAGGGGAATGCAGTAGTAGACCATGAAATCGTAGTGAATCAGCAAATGCGACTTTTTGGAGAAAAAGTCTATGGACTCGGTCAGTCTGTTGTTGAACTGATCACTAAGGACGAAGATAAAACTCAAAAGCAACTAGTCAATGACTTGAGCAAGACAGTTTCTTCAGTGATTGTAGAGGAATTGAAAGTTGGATATGAAGACCTTAAAACTCGAGAAGCAGATCACATCAAGAAACAAATTACAGCAATATTTGAGAATGAAATTCGAAAAAATGAGATAGAACGTAAAATTTCTGAAGCTCATATCAAGGAAGAGTTGAAAGAACAACTCAAGGAAGCAAATGATAAGGAGCAAAAAGATAAGATTCAAGAAGATTTGGATAAACGTTTAGAAGAAAATAATCTTATTCACAAAGAAAAATTAGAACAAACACTCAAAAAAGAAGTGGAAAAAATGCCTGAGAAATTTATCGAACAAGTTGAGATAAAACGTGTTGAGCAGCTGAAACAATCAGCCCAAGATGAAATTCGGGACCATCTTCGAGGATTTGCACGAACAATTCCAAGTTTCATCATGGCCTATGGCAATCAATCTCTAACACTTGATAATTTTGATGCCTTTGTTCCTGAGCAAGTCTTCTTTGAGGTGACTGGTATTACGATTGATCAGTTTAGATATTTGCGAGATGGTGGGCAGGATTTTGCAGGGCATCTCTTTGATAAAGCAACATTTGACGAAGCTATTCAAGAATTTCTTCGCAAGAAAAAGGAGTTGGCGGATTATTTTAAAGATCAAAAAGAAGACATTTTTGACTATATTCCACCGCAGAAGACCAACCAAATTTTCACTCCTAAACGAGTGGTGAAAAGGATGGTGGATGATTTGGAAAAGGAAAATCCAGGGATTTTTGATGATCCATCTAAGACTTTTATTGATTTATATATGAAGTCAGGTCTCTATATTGCAGAATTGGTTAAACGCCTCTATAATAGTGATGGTTTGAAACAATTATTTCCAGATTCTGAAAAACGTTTGAAGCATATTTTAGAGAATCAGGTTTATGGATTTGCTCCGTCTGAGATTATCTATAATATCTCGACTAATTTTATTTTTGGAAATCTTTCTAAAGATATTAGTAGGAAGAATTTTGTTTTAGAAGATACTATTCCAGTGGCTAAAGAAGGAAGAGTTCAGGAGTTGGTTGATTCCTATTTTGAAAATAATTAAAAAGAAGGCCGAGTCAAAATTCTTTGAAATCAGAAAAAACGCATAAGATAAGGTACATGACAATCCTTGGTATTATGCGTTTTATTGTGGGAAGATGTATAATGGATTGAAATAAGATATGAACAAATCGATTAGGAAAGGAAAATTGATTTATAGAAATATTTTAGCAGTCGATACGTACTGTTATAGATTCAATGAACTATAAAATCTGAACAAATCAATTAGGAATTTAAAGCATTTTATAACAAGGTTTTAGAGTAATGGAGTGCTATTTCAACTTCAACCTACTATAATATAGATAAAAAACAACTCCCTGATAATTCAAGGAGTTGTCTATAGTTAAATTAGTTTTTAGAAGCTTCTTGGAATTCTGGGTTTTTCCATGCTTCGTCAATGATAGCTTGCAATTCTTTAGCAGATGCTTGCATTTTTTGAGTTTCTGCGTCGTTCAATGGGATATTTACTGGACGAACAATACCATGTGCACCAACAACAGCTGGTTGACCGATAAAGACGTTCTCAACTCCGTATTGACCTTCTTGGAATACTGAAAGTGGAAGTACTGCATTTTCATCGTCAAGGATTGCTTTAGTGATACGAGCAAGGGCTACTGCGATACCGTAGTATGTTGCACCTTTTTTGTTGATGATTGTGTAAGCTGCATCACGAACACCTTCGAACAATTCAATCAATTCAGCTTCTTGAACATTTTGAGTGTCTTTAAGGAATTCTTCAAGGTTTACACCAGCGATGTTTGCGTGTGACCAAACAGCGAACTCAGAGTCACCGTGTTCACCCATGATGTAGGCGTGGACTGAACGAGCATCTACATCCAATTTTTCAGCAAGTGCTTGACGGAAACGAGCTGAGTCAAGTGAAGTACCTGAACCGATAACGCGTTCTTTAGGGAAACCAGAGAATTTCCAAGTTGAGTAAGTCAAAACGTCAACTGGGTTAGCAGCAACAAGGAAGATACCTTTGAAACCTGATTCAACAACTTGAGTTACGATTGATTTGTTGATAGCAAGGTTTTTACCTACAAGGTCAAGACGAGTTTCACCTGGTTTTTGAGGCGCACCTGCAGTGATCACAACAAGGTCAGCGTCTGCACAGTCAGAGTATTGAGCTGCATAGATTTTTTTAGGTGAAGTGAAGGCAAGGGCGTGACTAAGGTCAAGCGCGTCACCAACAGCTTTTTCATGCAATTGTGGAATTTCGATAATTCCAAGCTCTTGTGCAATTCCTTGGTTAACAAGTGCAAAAGCGTAAGATGAACCTACAGCACCATCTCCGACAAGGATAACTTTTTTGTGTTGTTTAGTTGAAGTCATTGTTCTAAACATCTCCTTAATTTTATTAGGGGATTTTCCCCAGACAACTTCATTCTATCACTTTTAAAAAACTTTGTCACGAATATGCCTTATAGTTCTCAATGTAAACGTTTTAGTGGTTTAGAGGCTGAAATAGATGGGAATTTATGGTATAATGTTGTTACTTACTAATTGTGAAATGAGGCATTTATTAATGCAGGATAAAAATTTAGTGAATGTCAATCTGACAAAGGAGATGAAGACGAGCTTTATCGATTACGCCATGAGTGTTATCGTAGCCCGGGCTCTTCCTGATGTTCGAGATGGCTTGAAACCTGTTCACCGTCGCATTCTCTACGGAATGAATGAATTGGGTGTTACTCCAGACAAACCTCATAAAAAATCTGCTCGTATTACAGGGGATGTCATGGGTAAATACCACCCACACGGGGATTCTTCTATCTATGAAGCAATGGTCCGCATGGCTCAATGGTGGAGTTACCGTTACATGCTTGTAGATGGGCATGGAAACTTTGGTTCCATGGATGGAGATGGTGCTGCCGCCCAGCGTTATACTGAGGCACGTATGAGCAAGATTGCTCTGGAGATGCTTCGTGATATCAATAAAAATACAGTTGATTTCGTTGATAACTATGATGCCAATGAACGGGAACCCTTGGTCTTGCCAGCTCGTTTTCCAAACCTTTTGGTCAATGGAGCAACTGGTATTGCCGTTGGGATGGCGACCAATATTCCCCCTCATAACTTGGGTGAAACCATTGATGCAGTGAAGTTGGTCATGGACAATCCTGAAGTGACTACCAAGGACTTGATGGAAGTCTTGCCTGGTCCAGATTTTCCAACAGGTGCCCTTGTCATGGGGAAATCAGGCATTCATAAGGCTTATGAAACAGGTAAAGGTTCTATTGTTCTTCGTTCTCGTACTGAAATCGAAGAAACTAAGACTGGCCGTGAGCGCATTGTTGTAACAGAATTTCCTTATATGGTCAATAAAACCAAGGTGCATGAGCATATTGTTCGTTTGGTTCAGGAAAAACGCATTGAGGGCATCACAGCAGTACGTGATGAGTCAAATCGCGAAGGGGTTCGATTTGTTATTGAAGTCAAGCGCGACGCCTCAGCCAATGTTATCCTCAATAACCTCTTCAAGATGACCCAGATGCAAACCAACTTTGGTTTCAATATGCTTGCTATCCAAAATGGTGTACCGAAGATTTTATCCCTTCGTCAGATTTTGGATGCTTATATCGAGCACCAAAAAGAAGTAGTTGTTCGTCGGACACGTTTTGATAAGGAAAAAGCGGAAGCACGCGCTCATATCTTAGAAGGTCTCTTAATTGCGCTAGACCATATCGATGAAGTGATTCGTATCATCCGTGCTAGTGAAACGGATGCGGAAGCACAAGCGGAGTTGATGAGTAAATTTAAGCTTTCTGAACGTCAAAGTCAGGCCATCCTTGATATGCGTCTTCGCCGTTTGACGGGATTAGAACGTGATAAGATCCAGTCTGAGTATGATGACCTCTTGGCTTTGATTGCGGATTTGGCGGATATTCTTGCTAAGCCAGAACGTGTTTCTCAAATTATCAAAGACGAATTGGATGAAGTTAAACGTAAATTTTCTGATAAACGCCGTACAGAGTTGATGGTCGGTGAAGTCTTGAGTCTTGAAGATGAAGATTTGATTGAAGAATCGGATGTCTTGATTACCCTTTCTAACAGAGGCTACATTAAGCGTTTGGATCAGGATGAGTTCACTGCTCAAAAACGTGGTGGCCGCGGTGTTCAAGGTACAGGTGTTAAGGATGATGATTTTGTCCGAGAATTAGTGTCAACTAGCACCCATGATCACCTGCTCTTCTTCACAAATAAAGGACGTGTCTATCGCCTGAAAGGTTATGAAATTCCTGAGTATGGTCGGACGGCCAAAGGTCTACCAGTAGTCAATCTCTTGAAATTGGATGAAGGCGAAAGTATTCAGACGGTTATCAATGTTGAGTCTGATCGCAGTGATGATGCTTATCTCTTCTTTACAACCCGTCACGGTATTGTGAAGAGAACCAGTGTTAAGGAATTTGCCAATATTCGTCAAAATGGTCTCAAAGCGCTGAATCTAAAGGATGAAGATGAGTTAATCAATGTCTTGTTGACGGAAGAAGATACGGATATTATCATTGGTACCAAGTTTGGTTATGCAGTTCGTTTTAATCAATCAGCCGTTCGTGGCATGAGTCGTATCGCCACTGGTGTGAAAGGTGTTAACCTCCGTGAAGGAGACACAGTTGTTGGTGCCAGCTTGATTACTGATCAAGATGAGGTTCTCATTATCACAGAAAAAGGATATGGTAAGCGTACAGTCGCTACTGAATACCCAACAAAAGGTCGTGGTGGTAAGGGAATGCAGACAGCTAAAATTACCGAAAAAAATGGCTTGCTGGCCGGTCTTATGACTGTTCAAGGGGATGAGGATGTGATGATTATCACTGATACAGGTGTCATGATTCGAACCAATCTTGCCAATATTTCACAAACAGGACGCGCAACTATGGGAGTTAAAGTAATGCGCCTGGATCAAGATGCTCAGATAGTGACCTTCACAACGGTTGCAGCGGCAGAAAAAGAAGAAGTTGGGACAGAAAATGAAACAGAAGGTGAAGCATAATGTCTCAAAAAAATAATAAAAAGAAAAACAAACGAAAAAATCTGCTGACAAATATCCTAGCAGGATTTCTGATATTACTGTCACTGACTTTGATTTTTAATGCGCAAATTCGAAATATTTTCATGGTCTGGAATACCAATAAGTATCAAGTTAGCCAGGTATCAAAAGAAAAAATAGAAGAAAATCAGGATACAGAAGGAAATTTTGATTTTGATTCGGTCAAAGCGATTTCTTCGGAAGCTGTTCTAGCTTCTCAATGGGATGCTCAAAAATTACCAGTTATTGGGGGAATTGCAATTCCTGAATTGGAAATGAATTTGCCGATTTTTAAAGGACTTGATAATGTTAATCTCTTCTACGGCGCTGGTACAATGAAACGCGAGCAAGTAATGGGAGAAGGAAATTATAGTCTAGCTAGTCATCATATTTTTGGGGTCGATAATGCTAATAAAATGTTATTTTCTCCTTTAGATAATGCTAAAAATGGTATGAAAATTTATCTAACTGATAAAAATAAAGTTTATACCTATGAAATCCGTGAAGTCAAACGTGTGACACCGGATCGTGTTGATGAAGTTGATGATAGAGATGGGGTCAATGAAATCACATTAGTAACCTGTGAAGACCTTGCTGCTACAGAACGTATTATTGTAAAAGGCGATTTGAAAGAAACAAAAGATTATTCACAAACATCTGATGAAATCCTAACAGCTTTTAATCAACCATATAAACAATTTTATTAATACAAATCAGTGAAATCCATGATTTCACTGATTTTTTAAGATTTTCATAAAAATAAACTGTTATGAAATACAGAAAACGCTTCCTTAATTCTAAAGTTTGTGATATAATTATCAAGAAAAAAGATTTAGGAGTTTATTATGGTTTCTTCAGAATTTATCTCAAAGATTGAATTTGCTTGCAAGAAGAAAGAAAGTCTTTATAGTCAAAGCAAATTTAAGTATGCGATTCGTTCTATGTTCGCAGGTGCATTTTTAACCTTCAGTACTGCTGCAGGTGCAGTTGGGGCTGACTTGATTAATAAAATGGCGCCAGGTAGTGGACGCTTCCTCTTCCCCTTTGTCTTTGCTTGGGGATTGGCCTACATTGTTTTCTTGAATGCCGAGTTGGTAACATCAAACATGATGTTCTTGACTGCAGGTAGTTTCTTGAAAAAAATTTCTTGGAGAAAAACAGCTGAGATTTTACTTTACTGTACCTTGTTCAACCTTATCGGGGCCTTGATAGCCGGTTGGGGCTTTGCTCATTCAGCAGCCTATGCACATCTGACTCACGATAGCTTTATTTCAGGTGTTGTTGAGATGAAGTTAGGCCGCTCAAATGAATTAGTCTTGCTTGAGGCGATTTTGGCAAATATTTTCGTTAATATTGCGATTCTTTCATTTGTTTTGGTCAAAGATGGTGGTGCCAAACTTTGGCTTGTGTTGTCAGCGATTTACATGTTTGTATTCTTAACAAACGAGCACATTGCGGCGAACTTTGCTTCTTTCGCGATTGTGAAATTCAGTGTTGCTGCTGACTCAATTGCTAATTTCGGTGTTGGAAATATGCTTCGCCACTGGGGTGTAACCTTCGTTGGAAACTTTATCGGAGGAGGCCTCTTGATGGGTCTTCCATATGCCTTCCTCAATAAAAATGAAGATACTTATGTAGATTAAGGAAATGAGCACGATTGATTCGTGCTTTTTTCGATTTTGTAAGAAGTAATAGCCACTCCTTATATCAAAATATAGAAAAGAGGTATTAGTCAAGATAGGTCGATAGTGCTACAATATCCTTAATCAAACTATATGGAGGTCGCCTTATGACTCGTGATTTTAAATTTGAAACTTTGCAACTACATGCTGGGCAAGTAGTTGATCCAGCAACTAAGTCTCGTGCAGTGCCGATTTATCAAACAACATCCTTTGTTTTTGATGACACGCAGGAAGGTGCCGATCTGTTTGCCTTGAGGAAACCAGGGAACATTTATACTCGTATCACCAATCCTACAACGGCTGCTTTTGAAGAAAGAATTGCAGCTCTAGAAGGTGGTGTCGGAGCTCTTGCAACAGCATCAGGTATGGCAGCAGTGACTTATACGATTTTGGCACTTGCCCATGCTGGTGACCATGTTGTAGCAGCATCAACTATTTACGGTGGGACTTTCAATCTCTTGAAAGAAACCCTTCCTCGTTATGGGATCACAACAACCTTTGTCGATGTGGATAATTTGGAGGAAGTGGAAGCAGCTATCAATGACAATACCAAACTTGTCTTGATTGAAACCTTGGGCAACCCCTTGATTAACATTCCTGACTTGGAAAAATTGGCTGAGATTGCTCATAAACACCAGATTCCACTCGTTTCGGACAATACCTTTGCCACACCTTATTTGATTAACGTTTTTTCTCATGGTGTAGATATTGCCATTCACTCTGCGACTAAGTTTATCGGTGGGCATGGTACGACTATTGGTGGAGTGATTGTCGATAGCGGTCATTTTGACTGGGCGGCTTCAGGGAAATTTCCTCAATTTGTTGAGGAAGACCCAAGCTATCATAACTTGAGCTATACTCGTGATGTAGGTGCAGCAGCATTTATTATCGCTGTTCGTGTTCAATTGCTCCGTGATACAGGTGCGGCCTTGTCACCATTTAATGCCTTCTTGTTACTCCAAGGACTGGAAACCCTTTCTCTTCGTGTCGAACGCCATGTGCAAAATGCAGAGAAAATTGTTGATTTTCTCGTCAAGCATCCTAAGGTAGAAAAGGTAAATTATCCAAAACTTGCAGATAGTCCTTATCATGCTTTGGCTGAGAAATACTTGCCAAAAGGTGTGGGTTCCATCTTTACCTTCCATGTCAAAGGTGGGGAGGCAGAAGCACGCAAGGTAATTGATCATTTAGAAATCTTCTCTGACCTTGCAAACGTGGCAGATGCCAAGTCTCTTGTTGTTCATCCAGCGACTACAACACATGGTCAGTTGTCAGAAAAAGACCTAGAAGCAGCAGGTGTCACACCAAACCAAATTCGTTTGTCAATCGGACTTGAAAATGTAGATGATCTGATCGAAGATTTGCGCTTGGCATTGGAAAAAATTTAAAGTAAAAGATATAAACAGTGGGTTTCGACTCACTGTTTTTGATTTTCCCTCAGGCATGATATAATGGTTACAGAAGTCTAGAAAGAGGAACGATATGAACGAAATCAAATGCCCCAACTGTGGGGAAGTCTTTACAGTAAATGAAAGTCAGTATGTCGAACTTTTGTCCCAAGTGAGAACAGCAGAGTTTGATAAGGAATTGCACGATCGGATGAAGCAGGAACTGGCCTTGGCTGAGCAAAAGGCCATGAATGAACAACAGTCTAAACTAGCTCAAAAAGACAAAGAAATTGCGCAACTGCAGAGTCAAATCCAAAACTTTGATACAGAAAAAGAATTGGCCAAGAAAGAGGTTGAACAGACAAGCCATCAGGCTTTATTAGCAAAGGACAAGGAAGTGCAGGCTTTGGAGAACCAATTGGCAACCTTGCGTTTGGAGCATGAAAATCAACTGCAAAAGACCCTTTCTGACCTAGAAAAAGAACGAGACCAGGTTAAAAATCAACTTCTTTTGCAAGAAAAAGAAAACGAACTCTCTCTTGCTTCTGTTAAGCAAAACTACGAAGCCCAGCTCAAAGCAGCAAGTGAACAAGTCGAATTTTACAAGAATTTCAAAGCTCAACAATCTACAAAAGCTATCGGGGAAAGTCTGGAACACTACGCAGAGAGTGAGTTTAACAAGGTCCGTAGTTTCGCCTTTCCAAATGCTTACTTTGAAAAGGATAACAAGGTCTCTGCGCGTGGGTCTAAGGGGGACTTTATCTTCCGTGAGTGTGATAAAAATGGTGTTGAAATCATTTCCATCATGTTTGAGATGAAGAATGAAGCTGACGGAACAGAGAAGAAGCACAAGAATGCAGATTTTTACAAGGAGTTAGACAAGGACCGTCGGGAGAAGAACTGTGAGTATGCGGTTTTGGTGACCATGCTTGAAGCTGATAACGACTACTTTAACACAGGGATTGTAGACGTCAGCCATGAGTATGAAAAGATGTATGTGGTTCGTCCTCAATTCTTTATTCAGTTGATTGGGCTCTTGCGAAATGCGGCGCTTAATTCCCTAAAATACAAGCAGGAGTTGGCCTTGGTTCGTGAGCAAAATATTGATATTACGCACTTTGAAGAAGACTTGGATGCCTTTAAGCTAGCTTTTGCTAAGAACTATAATTCAGCTTCGACCAACTTTGGTAAAGCTATTGATGAAATCGACAAGGCCATCAAACGCATGGAAGAGGTCAAGAAATTCCTAACAACATCTGAAAACCAACTCCGTCTAGCTAATAACAAATTGGAAGACGTTTCAGTAAAAAAACTAACTCGAAAAAATCCAACAATGAAAGCTAAGTTTGAAGCGCTGAAGGGGGAGTAGAAAGCAAAAATGAACGGTATTATCAACTTAAAAAAAGAAGCGGGGATGACCTCGCATGATGCGGTTTTTAAACTGCGTAAGATTTTGGGAACAAAGAAGATTGGTCATGGTGGGACCTTGGATCCGGATGTGGTGGGTGTTTTGCCGATTGCGGTTGGCAAGGCGACACGCATGGTCGAGTTTATGCAGGACGAGGGCAAGGTCTATGAGGGGGAAATCACTCTGGGTTATTCCACGACGACTGAGGATGCCAGTGGGGAAGTGGTCGCAGAGACACCTGTTTTATCGCCCTTGGATGAAAAACTTGTCAATGAAGCGATTGTTAGTCTGACTGGGCATATTACTCAGATTCCACCTATGTACTCTGCGGTTAAGGTCAATGGTCGCAAGCTTTATGAGTATGCGCGTGCTGGTCAGGAAGTGGAGCGTCCAGAACGTCAGGTGACCATTTATCAATTTGAGCGGACAAGTCCGATTTCTTATGAAGGCGACCTTGCACGTTTTACTTTTCGTGTGAAATGCAGTAAGGGAACTTACATCCGTACCTTGTCGGTTGACTTGGGAGAAAAGCTTGGTTATGCGGCTCATATGTCTCATTTGACTCGAACTAGTGCAGCTGGTTTGCAATTAGAAGATTCACTGACCTTGGAAGAAATTGCTGAAAAAGTAGAGGCTGGTCAACTGGACTTTCTCCATCCTTTAGAGATTGGGACAGGAGACCTTGTCAAAGTTTTCTTAACTCAAGAACAGGCTGCAGAAGTACGCTTTGGTCGTTTTATCGAGCTCGACCAAACAGATCAAGAATTGGCTGCCTTTGAGGATGACAAATTGCTAGCCATTCTAGAAAAGCGAGATAATCTCTACAAGCCAAGGAAGGTTTTTAGCTAGTCTAACTGGGGGTGTAGGGATTAGAATTGTTTCCCCTAAACTATCCAAAACCAGACTATAAATTTTGCCAAAAATGTGATAGAATAGACCACGGATAAAAAAACGGAGGATAGCATGCAAAATAGACCAATCATTATCGGAGTGACAGGTGGTTCTGGTGGTGGTAAGACCAGTGTTTCAAGAGCCATTTTATCGCATTTTCCTGATGAAAAGATTTCCATGATTGAGCATGATTCATACTACAAGGATCAGTCTCATTTGACCTTTGAAGAGCGTGTCAAAACCAATTACGACCATCCTTTTGCCTTTGATACAGACTTGATGATCGAGCAGATTAAGGAATTGTTAGCTGGGCGTCCAGTGGACATTCCGACTTATGACTATACAGAGCATACACGAAGTAGCAAGACCTATCGTCAGGAGCCTCAAGATGTCTTTATCGTTGAGGGGATTTTGGTCTTGGAGGACAAGCGTCTGCGCGATTTGATGGATATCAAGATTTTTGTGGATACGGATGATGATGTGCGCATTATTCGTCGTATCAAGCGCGATATGGAAGAACGTGGCCGTAGTCTTGATAGCGTTATTGACCAGTATTTAGGTGTGGTCAAGCCCATGTACCATCAGTTTATCGAACCAACCAAGCGTTATGCGGATATTGTCATTCCTGAGGGAGTCAGCAATACAGTGGCTATCGACCTGTTGACGACCAAGATTGCTAAGATTTTGGAAGAAGCTCGAAATAGTAAATAAACAGATGAATTAGATTTAAGTAAATTTATTGTATATGTATTAAGTTTGGAAAATAAATAATCAAAAGAAACTAAGTTTTCTCTAAATCGTTCTAAGAAAGAGTGAGTAATATGAACAAAAACTCAGTAAAATTTGGATTAGCAAGCGCATGCTTAACTTCTGCTATCTTATTTGGGGTACATACAGTTGAAGCTTCTGACCAATCTTCAAACATTCAACAAAACGAGTCTGATAGTTATGGCAAGGCTTTAACTACGTATAAGGCAGAAACAACAAAATATGAATTAGATAAGAAAGCATATGAAGTAGAACTTAAAGCCTACAATGAAAGTGTGGCTAAATATGAAGCGGACAAGGCTGAGTACGATAAGGCGAAGGCTGAATATGACAAAGCGTTAGCTACAAACAAAGAGACACTTACAAAATACGAAAGTGACCTTTCGGAATACAATAAACAAAAAGCTGAGGCGGACAAGGTAAAAGCTGAATACGAAAAACTTAAAGCTGAGTGGGACGCTAAAAAAGCACAATATGAAAAAGATAAAGCGGCCTATGACAAAGCTCAAACTGACTATAATATGGCCAAAGCTGATTATGACGCTAAACTCGCAACATACAATACAAAACTTGCAGAATATAATAAACAAGTTAAATCTAATGAAGCTGCTGATAAAATTGAAAACGATAAACGTAGAGCAGAATATAACGAAAAATTGAAAAAATTCGAAGAAGAATCGAAGAAACCAGGTCGTTTTGCAAGCGAAGAAAAAAACTATTTGATTTTCGTTAAAGAACCAAATGCTAAAATCAGCATAGAAGTTAAAGATACTGGTGATACTGGTGCTTTAGCAATGTTGAAATATACTCAGAAAGACGGAAGTTTTTGGAAACTAAATCATAAAAAGTTGAGTAGCGACCAATTATCAGATGAAGCATTAGCAAAAAATAATTTGACAGATAAGATCATCAAACGATGGGATGAAACAGTAACAGGTTATCGAGAATACGGCAAAGACCCACATATCACCACATATCCTGTCATTGCCAAAAAAGATAGACCGTTTACCGTGACTTACACAAACTTAGAGAACACCACATACGATAAGAAAAAAGTCACACGTATTGATTATGAATACACTGTCTTAGAGACTGGTAGTTCTGTTGATACAATGCAAATTTCTCCTGCCTACGATCCAACTATTTCAGTATCAATCTATGGTGATTTCAGAAAACATGGATATAGTACAAGAGTTCGTATGAAACCAACTCTATATCTTGAAGATGGAACGAAAGTGATTCCAACAAAAGAAAAACCAATCATGTTCGCAGTAAGCTCTATGAATACAGGATGGAACGATTATTCTTGGAACTCGTCTAATTTTGCAGACAATAAGGATATGTTTAAAGAATTCTATGGGAAATCAGGAGTTTATGAGGAATACTTAAATGACGAATTTAAGAAACTGTATAACGTAGACATCGAAACAGCATCAAAACCCGGCGGATTGTTGAGTGACCCTGCTAAACGTCAAGAGTGGGGGACAAAAAAAGCAGAATTGAAACAAGCATACCAAAAAGATGAAGAAGAGTACAAAAAAGATGGTTTCAAAAAAGTCAAAGATTATATGACTAACAAATATGGATCCAATGTGAATAAATGGCCTAGTACCTATCGTGAAATTGTGTATGCTATTCATAATGCTTCATTTATCAAATTGAATGAATCTTTTGTTGATAAACATGGTGATGGAATTTATGCTGATAAAACATTAGATGAAATTAACAGTGGAAACCCGGTATGGGATAACCAAGAATCACCTTACAAGTACAGGGGTGCAGGTGTTATAAAAGTGACAGAAGATGGCTTCTATTTGGAATTTGGTGCAACCGTCCCATTCACTCAATTATTCGGAATCAACACGGCTATCGTTGACGAATATATTGAAGTGAAACCGAAACTAGAATTGGTTGAAACACCAAAACCAACGCCACCAACTCCACCGATTGAACCAAAACAACCAGAACTTAAAGAACCAACACCATTAGGAGTTGCTCCAAAAGAACCAAACAAGTTCGATAAAGAAAAACCAGTGAAACCTGACTTGAAAGAACCAAAAGCTCCAACCCCACCGGTTAAGCCTGACTTGAAAGAACCAACGCCACCAACGAGACCAGTGGAGCCACCAAAAGTGGAGACACCAGTAAAACCTGTTGAACCACCAAAAGTGGAGACACCAGTAAAACCAGTGGAACCGCCAAAAGTGGAGAAACCAGCAAAACCAGTGGAATCGCCAAAAGTGGAGAAACCAACAGAACCGGTTGAGCCACCAAAAATGGTGAAACCAACAAAACAAGTTAAGCCACCAAAAGAGGAAAAACCAACATTGCCACGTACGGGGAGTGCGTCGGACATGAGTATGACTGTGGTTGGGTTATTAACAACTTTAGCATCATTCTTTGTGTTTACTAAACGTAAAGATGAAAGTAACAAATAGTTATCAAGGTTTTGTCGAAAAGATTTAAGCAGAAGGCAAAAGTTCACTTTTAAAATATCAAAAAAACGAGTATATCCGTAATTGGAGATACTCGTTTTCTTATGCCATAAGCTGTCAGATATTTGTTGTAAACCTATTATTTATTTTTCCCTCATAATGGTACATAAATGGAGATTTTTAGGCATATTTTTGGTATAATAATACCCATGAAAGAGCAAGTAAATGAATAGTAGGTGGAGATGGAAAAGTATTTATCGGTAACAACTTTGACCAAGTATCTGAAAATGAAATTCGATAAAGACCCTTACTTGGAACGGGTCTATTTAACTGGTCAAGTTTCCAACTTTCGTAAACGACCTACTCACCAATATTTCTCCCTAAAAGATGACCATGCAGTTATTCAAGCGACCATCTGGTCTGGGATTTATCAGAAATTAGGCTTCGACCTGGAAGAAGGGATGAAGATCAATGTGATTGGGCGCGTACAGGTCTACGAACCAAGTGGTAGCTACTCCATCATCATAGAAAAGGCTGAGCCTGATGGGGTTGGGGCGCTTGCGATTCAGTTTGAGCAACTCAAGAAAAAATTGACAGAAGAAGGCCTGTTTCAAGAACGCTTCAAGCAACCTCTGCCTCAATTTTCTAAGAGAATTGGTGTAGTAACCAGTCGCAGTGGAGCCGTGATTCGAGATATTATCACGACAGTCAGCAGGCGATTTCCAGGTGTCGACATTCTTCTCTATCCGACCAAGGTTCAAGGTGAAGGGGCTGCGGAGGAAATTGCTCGAAATATTGCGCGTGCTAATCAACGTGACGATTTGAACTTGCTGATTATTGGTCGTGGTGGTGGTTCCATAGAGGATCTCTGGGCCTTTAACGAAGAAATTGTGGTACGAGCTATTTTTGAATCTCGTTTGCCAGTTATTTCTAGTGTGGGGCATGAGACGGATGTGACCTTGGCAGATTTTGTGGCAGATCGACGCGCTGCAACGCCAACAGCGGCGGCTGAACTAGCCACACCTGTGACCAAGTTGGATGTATTGGCTCATTTGCAAAATCAGGAAAAACGGATGGCAACGGCAGTCCGAAATATCCTATCGAAGAAACAAGAAGCTTTGAAAAAATGCAGTCAGTCAGTCATCTTTAGACAGCCAGAGCGCTTGTATGATGGCTATTTGCAACGCTTGGATCAACTGCAATTGCGCTTAAAACAAAGTTTGCGAACACGGATTTCTGATAACAAACAGATAGTACAAGCAAGGACGCATCGACTGGTACAATTATCACCTGTTACCAAAATCCAACGCTATCAAGACCGTTTAGGACAGTTGGACAAGCTCTTAGGTAGCCAAATGGCTTTGGTTTATGATGCCAAGGTTGCTGAGGTCAAGCGGCTTTCAGAAGCTTTGCTCATGTTGGATACCAGTCGAATCGTGGCGCGTGGTTATGCTATTGTCAAGAAAGAAGAGTCCGTTGTAGATTCGGTTGAGAGTTTGAAGAAAAAAGACCAAGTGACGCTTTTGATGCGAGATGGTCGAGTAGAATTAGAGGTTAAAGATGTCAAAACAAAAGAAATTTGAGGAAAATCTAGCAGAACTGGAGACCATTGTCCAAAGTTTGGAAAATGGTGAAATTGCTCTGGAAGATGCGATTGCTGCCTTTCAAAAGGGCATGGTCTTGTCAAAAGAGCTCCAAGCAACGTTGGACAAGGCTGAAAAGACCTTGGTCAAGGTCATGCAAGAAGACGAAACAGAAAGTGATTTTGAATGAAGAAGCAAGAAAAATTAGCTCTTGTCGAGTCAGCCTTGGAAGATTTTTATGGAGACCAGCAGTTTGCCTCTAGTTTGCGAGAGTCTGTTCTCTATTCCATTCATGCTGGTGGCAAACGTATTCGGCCTTTTCTTCTGTTAGAAGTTCTGGAAGCCTTGCAGGTGGCTATTAAACCAGCACATGCACAGGTGGCCGCGGCCTTGGAAATGATTCATACAGGGAGCTTGATTCATGATGATCTTCCTGCTATGGATGATGATGATTATCGTCGAGGACGTTTGACCAACCATAAGAAATTCGGTGAAGCTATGGCCATTTTGGCTGGAGATGCTTTGTTCCTAGATCCTTATGCCTTGATAGCGCAGGCAGATTTGCCAAGTCAGATTAAGGTGGACTTGATTGCCAACTTATCGCTTGCTTCAGGTAGTCTGGGCATGGTGGCAGGGCAGGTTTTGGATATGGAGGGGGAACACCAAGTTCTAACTTTGGAAGAACTCCAGACTATTCATGCCAATAAAACTGGTAAACTGCTAGCCTATCCCTTCCAAGCAGCAGCCATCATAGCTGAGCTGTCTCCAGAATTACAAGAAAAACTGAAAACTGTAGGAGAGTTGATTGGTCTAGCTTTTCAAGTCAGAGATGATGTACTGGATGTAACAGCTAGTTTTGAGGAAATTGGCAAGACACCGCAAAAGGACTTACATGCAGAAAAGTCAACCTATCCAGCCTTGTTGGGATTGGAAGAGGCTATTGCCTTTTGTAATCAGACTCTGGATCAAGCTAATATAAAATTAGAAGAAATTGCTCAGCAGGTAGCTTTTGAGATAGAATCAATTGTAAATGTAGTAGAAAGTTTGAGAATCAATGGCTAAGGAAAGAGTGGATGTGCTAGCTTATAAACAAGGCTTGTTCGAAACTAGAGAGCAGGCCAAGCGCGGTGTCATGGCTGGCCTAGTCGTAGCAGTCCTTAATGGAGAACGGTTTGACAAGCCAGGAGAGAAAATTCCAGATGACACCGAGCTAAAACTCAAGGGGGAGAAACTCAAGTATGTCAGCCGTGGTGGCTTGAAACTGGAAAAGGCCTTGCAGGTCTTTGATTTGTCAGTAGAAGGGGCAACAACGATTGATATCGGGGCCTCTACTGGAGGTTTTACCGATGTTATGTTGCAAAATGGTGCTGAGTTAGTCTTTGCAGTCGATGTCGGTACCAATCAGTTGGCTTGGAAATTACGCCAAGACCCACGAGTTGTCAGCATGGAGCAGTTCAATTTCCGCTATGCTGAAAAGACTGATTTCGAGCAGGAACCGAGCTTTGCCAGCATTGACGTGAGTTTCATTTCCCTCAGTCTGATTCTTCCGGCCTTGCATCGTGTCTTGGCTAATCAAGGTCAGGTTGTGGCTCTGGTTAAGCCCCAGTTTGAGGCAGGACGTGAGCAGATTGGGAAAAATGGAATCATTCGCGATGCCAAGGTGCATCAGAATGTTCTTGAATCTGTCACAGCTATGGCAGTAGAGAAAGGCTTTTCAGTCCTTGGATTGGATTTTTCTCCCATCCAAGGTGGGCATGGAAATATTGAGTTTTTAGCGTATTTGAAAAAAGAAGAGTCAGCAAGCAATCAGGTTCTTGCTGAGATTGAAGAAGTAGTAGAGAGGGCGCATAGTCAATTTAAAAATGAATAAAAAAGAGAGACTTGAAAAAATTAGACGATTTGTGACAGATTATCAAATCGGTACACAAGAAGAAATCGTAGAACATTTGAAAGAGGCAGGCATCACTGCCACTCAGGCAACGGTATCACGAGATATCAAAGAGCTAGGTATTGTCAAAATTCCTTTGAGAGACAACACCTATGTCTATGAATTGCCAAAATCAATCGTAAAAAGTTTGCAACTGGCTGAAGACAATATTGAGTCAGCTGAATTGATGGATAAGATGATCAATCTCCAAGTTATCCCAGGAAATACAGCTTTTGTAAAAGCTCAGTTAATCGAGACATTTGCGGACAAAATTTTTAGCTGTTTGGCTGATGATAGCTCGATTTTAGTCATTGCCAGAAGTGAAAGTCTAGCTGAGGAAATCTTTGAACAAGTAAAAAATTGGTAGGTCTATATGTTACTTGAAATTTCGATAAAAAACTTTGCCATTATTGAGGCTATTTCCCTCCATTTTGAGAAGGGAATGACAGTCCTGACTGGTGAAACGGGTGCAGGTAAGTCGATTATCATTGATGCTATGAATATGATGTTGGGAGCTCGTGCTACGACAGATGTTATTCGTCATGGTGCGCCAAAGGCAGAGATTGAGGGGCTTTTCTCAGTTGAAAATAGTCGCCTTTTGCAGGAAATTTTTGATGAGCAAGGTTTGGAATTGGGTGATGAAATCATCATCCGTCGGGAAATCTTGCAAAATGGTCGGAGTATCAGTCGTGTCAATGGCCAGATGGTCAATCTGTCTGTTTTGCGTGCTATTGGGCAACATCTGGTGGATATTCATGGTCAGCATGACCAAGAGGAGTTAATGCGTCCTCAACTGCATATCCAGATGTTGGATGAATTTGGTGATACAGCCTTTTGGGACTTGAAAGAAACCTATCAAACGAGTTTTGATGCCTATCGAAAAATGCGTAAGCAGGTTCTGGAAGTCAAGAAAAACCAACAGGAACACAAGGCTCGTATAGAAATGTTGGAATTTCAAATGGCAGAGATTGAGGCAGCAAACTTGCAGGCTGGAGAAGATTTGGCTCTCAATCAAGAGCGTGATAAACTGCTCAACCATAAAAATATTGCGGATACACTGACCAATGCCTATAGTATGTTGGACAATGAAGATTTTTCAAGTCTGGCCAATGTTCGTTCAGCCATGAATGACATGGAAAGTGTCGAAGAGTACGATCCTGAATACCGTGAAATTTCAAGCTCTCTGTCTGAGACTTATTATGTCTTAGAAGACATTAGCAAGCGTCTGGAAGCTATCATTGAGGACCTTGATTTTGACGGCAATCGTCTCATGCAGGTTGAGAATCGTTTGGACCTCCTTCATACTATTACCCGTAAGTACGGTGGGACTGTTGACGATGTCTTGCTTTATTTTGCCAAAATTACGGAAGAATACAATCTCTTGACAGGAAATAACCTTTCGTCTGAGGACATGGAAGCAGAGCTTAAGAAACTGGAAGTCAATCTTGTTGATTTGGCAGGTCAGCTTGCCTCTGCTCGTCATGACTTGGCTCAGCAGCTAGAAGCTGAGATTAAACAAGAGCTTCAAGATCTTTATATGGAAAAAGCCCAGTTTCAGGTTCGTTTTAGCAAGGGCAAATTCAGTCGTGAGGGAAATGAAATGGTCGAGTTTTACATTTCAACCAATCCTGGTGAAGACTTTAAACCCTTGGTCAAAGTTGCATCTGGCGGAGAATTGTCTCGCCTCATGCTAGCCATTAAGTCAGCCTTTTCACGTAAAGAAGGCAAGACCAGCATAGTCTTTGATGAGGTGGATACAGGAGTTTCAGGACGTGTAGCTCAGGCTATTGCGCAGAAGATTCACAAGATTGGCCAACATGGGCAGGTTCTAGCTATTTCCCATTTGCCACAAGTGATTGCGATTGCGGATTATCAATTCTTTATTGAGAAGATTAGTAATGACCATTCAACAGTTTCGACTGTTCGTCTTTTGACGGTTGAAGAGCGAGTGGAGGAAGTTGCCAAGATGCTGGCAGGTGATGATGTGACGGAAGCAGCCCTGACGCAAGCTAGAGAATTGTTGAGAAACAGGGAGAAATAAGATGACAGACTATTATGTAATTGGAGATGTTCATGGAAAAGCTGGGATGCTGGAAGACCTTCTCAAAACATGGGATGGTCAGACCCAGTTACTCTTTCTAGGGGACTTGATTGACCGTGGGGAGAATAGTCGCCGTGTTCTTGAAATGGTCAAGGACTTAGTAGATAATCAAGGGGCTGTCTGTTTGTCAGGAAACCACGAGTATATGTTTTTGACTTGGCTTGATAACCCAGAAGAAAGCTATGACCACTATCGTCGCAATGGTGGAGATACAACTATTAACTCTATCCTAGGTCGTCCTTTGGATGCCCCAGTTGATGGAGTTGAGGATGCCAAGCGTGTTGCTACTGAAGCGGCAGACTTGGTCGAATTTATTCGTCAAATGCCATTTGTAGTAGAGACAGACAAGTATATCTTTGTTCACGCAGGTATTGATTTGACCTTAGACGACTGGCATGAAACCACAGATTATAAAAAAGTCTGGCTTAGAAAACCATTCCACGAAGCCGAAAATCATACTGGGAAAACTATCGTCTTTGGTCACACACCAGTTTATGGTTTGTTAAAGCAAGACCGAGGTACTGCTGAGCTTTGGACTACAGAAGATGGCAAGATTGGGATGGACGGAGGAGCTGTCTATGGTGGTGTCCTTCACGGGATTGTCTTTACTGACCAAGGAATGACAGAACATCACTTTATCGAAAATGACGGCTTTGTCGCTGAAGATTAGTACTCCTAGCAGGGTATGGTCTTGTCAAAATGTCAAAAACAATTTATAATAAATAGATACCCTGAAAGGAAGAGAATCATGAACTTAGAAGAATTGAAAAAACGACAGGAGAAGATTCGTAACTTCTCTATTATCGCCCATATTGACCACGGAAAATCAACTCTAGCAGACCGCATTTTGGAAAAAACAGAGACCGTTTCAAGCCGTGAAATGCAAGCTCAACTTTTGGATAGTATGGATTTAGAGCGGGAACGTGGGATTACCATTAAACTTAATGCTATAGAGTTGAATTACACTGCAAAAGATGGGGAAACTTATATTTTCCACTTGATTGACACGCCGGGGCACGTTGACTTTACCTATGAAGTTTCACGTTCGCTAGCTGCCTGTGAGGGTGCTATTTTGGTGGTCGATGCCGCTCAAGGGATTGAGGCTCAAACCCTTGCCAACGTTTATCTAGCCTTGGACAATGATTTGGAAATCATGCCAGTCATTAACAAAATTGACCTGCCTGCTGCAGACCCTGAGCGCGTGCGTACAGAGATTGAGGATGTGATTGGTTTGGATGCCAGCGAAGCAGTTTTGGCTTCTGCCAAGGCTGGTATTGGTATAGAAGACATCCTTGAGCAAATCGTAGAAAAAGTGCCAGCGCCAACAGGTGATGTGACGGCACCACTTAAGGCCTTGATTTTCGACTCTGTTTACGATGCTTACCGCGGGGTTATTCTCCAAGTGCGTGTCATGGACGGAGTTGTTAAACCTGGCGATAAGATTCAGCTCATGAGCAATGGCAAGAACTTTGATGTTACGGAAGTTGGTATTTTCACACCCAAAGCAGTTGGTCGTGATTTCCTTGCGACGGGTGATGTTGGTTATATTGCGGCTTCTATCAAGACGGTTCAGGATACTCGTGTAGGTGATACAGTTACTTTGGCAACCAATCCTGCGACAGAGCCATTACATGGTTACAAGCAGATGAATCCGATGGTCTTTGCGGGTCTCTATCCAATTGAGTCAAACAAGTACAATGACCTACGTGAAGCCCTTGAAAAATTGCAACTGAATGATGCGAGTCTTCAGTTTGAACCAGAAACATCTCAGGCCCTTGGATTTGGTTTCCGTTGTGGTTTCCTTGGCCTTCTCCATATGGATGTTATCCAAGAGCGTTTGGAACGTGAGTTCAACATTGACCTCATCATGACAGCTCCATCCGTTATCTATAAGGTTAATCAAACCGACGGGGAGTCAATGGATGTGTCTAACCCGTCTGAGTTCCCAGATCCAACCAAGATTGCGACCATTGAGGAGCCATATGTCAAGGCGCAAATCATGGTACCGCAAGAGTTTGTTGGAGCAGTGATGGAGCTAGCTCAGCGCAAGCGTGGGGACTTTGTGACTATGGATTATATCGATGATAACCGTGTTAATGTCATCTATCAAATTCCACTTGCTGAAATCGTCTTTGATTTCTTTGATAAGCTTAAGTCTTCGACACGTGGTTATGCAAGTTTTGACTACGAATTGTCAGAATATCGCCCATCTAAGCTAGTCAAAATGGACATCCTTCTCAATGGAGACAAGGTGGATGCCCTCAGCTTCATCGTTCACAAGGATTTTGCTTACGAACGTGGGAAACTCATCGTTGATAAGCTCAAGAAAATCATCCCTCGCCAACAATTTGAGGTTCCTATCCAAGCGGCTATTGGACACAAGATTGTCGCTCGTACTGATATTAAGGCTCTTCGTAAGAACGTACTTGCCAAATGTTATGGTGGTGACGTTTCTCGTAAACGTAAACTCCTTGAAAAACAAAAAGCTGGTAAGAAACGTATGAAAGCTATCGGATCGGTAGAAGTTCCGCAAGAAGCCTTTCTCAGCGTCTTGAGTATGGATGAAGAATAAGTTATCAGAAATGCCTTTCCTTGTTCACAGGAAATTTATATAAGAATCAATAGTAAAGCAGGCTTTAATGGCCTGCTTTTTTAGTTTTTATACTCTTCGAAAATCTCTTCAAACCACGTCAGCGTCGCCTTACCGTATGTATGGTTACTGACTTCGTTAGTTCTATCCACAACCTCAAAACCATGTTTTGAGCTGACTTCGTCAGTTTCATCTATAACCTCAAAACCATGTTTTGAGCAACCTGCGGCTAGCTTCCTAGTTTGCTCTTTGATTTTCATTGAGTATTAGAACAGAAAAAATGCTGGTAGTATTTGTTTGTGTGTTTATTTTTATATAACAAACTATAAACACAACAAAAATATAAAAAAAGAGACAAAAATCAACAGAAAACTATTGACAACGATTTCATATAGTGTTATACTTATGGCATAAAGTTAATGGAAAGAAGGGAAAACTTTATGGGATTAGATCATTTCTTTGACAAAAACCTTGTGTTTTGCTTAGAAGCGAATAATCAAGAACATCTCTTTGATCAGGTTGCAACTTTATTGGAAGAACGAGAAATCGTAACTCCGACCTATCGTGAAGCCTTGATCACGCGTGAAAAGTCATTTCCAACTGGCTTAGATATGGAATTTTTGGGTAAGGATTTGCCGAATGTGGCTATTCCTCACACAGATATTGTTCATAATTTAGCGGAAAAAGTTGTGGTGGTTCGATTAGAGAGACCAGTGACTTTCCACAATATGATTGCACCAGATAAGGAAGTAGAAGTATCCTTGCTCTTCTTTATCATCAATAACTCGAGTTCAAGTCAAACAAACATTCTTGCTCAGTTGATGGACTTCTTTACTGGAAATGGTCATCTTGAAGACCTATCAAAAATTTCTGAACCAGAAGCCCTCTATGCTTATATCGCTGAAGCAATCGCTTAATCTTGTCTATTAAAAATATTAAATCGGAGGAGATCCATATGATTAAAATTCTTGCTGCCTGCGGTGCAGGTGTTAACTCAAGCCACCAAATTAAAAGTGCTCTTGAAGAAGAACTTTCAAACCGTGGTTACGATGTGCACTGTGATGCAGTTATGGTTAAGGACGTCAACGAAGACCTTATCAAAGGTTATGACATCTTTACTCCAATTGCTGCTACAGACCTTGGTTTTGAACCAGGTATTCCAGTTATCGAAGCTGGACCAATCTTATTCCGTATCCCAGCTATGAGTGCTCCAGTATTTGACAATATTGAAGCAGCTATCAAAGAACACGGGTTAAGCTAATTCTAATTTGTTAACATTCATATAACATAAAAAAGGGAGGAACTGTTATGGATGCAATCTTTGACCTAATCGGAAAGGTTTTCAATCCCATCTTAGATATGGGTGGACCTGTCATCATGTTAATCATTTTGACAGTATTGGCTTTACTGTTTGGAGTGAAATTCTCCAAAGCGCTTGAAGGTGGTATCAAACTTGCCATCGCTCTTACAGGTATCGGTGCCATCATCGGTATGCTAAACACTGCTTTCTCAGCGTCGCTTGCAAAATTCGTTGAAAACACTGGTATCCAATTGAGTATTACCGACGTTGGTTGGGCACCACTTGCTACAATCACTTGGGGTTCTGCTTGGACACTTTACTTCTTGCTCATCATGTTGATTGTCAACATAGTGATGCTGGCTATGAAGAAAACTGATACACTTGACGTTGATATCTTTGATATCTGGCACTTGTCTATCACAGGTCTTTTGATTAAATGGTATGCTGACAACAATGGTGTGAGTCAAGGGGTTTCACTCTTTATTGCTACAGCAGCTATCGTGCTTGTTGGTGTGTTGAAAATTATCAACTCTGACTTGATGAAACCTACATTTGACGACCTTCTTAACGCACCAAGTTCATCACCAATGACATCAACTCACATGAACTACATGATGAACCCAGTTATCATGGTTTTGGATAAGATTTTTGAAAAATTCTTCCCAGGTCTTGATAAATATGACTTTGACGCTGCTAAATTGAACAAGAAAATCGGTTTCTGGGGATCTAAATTCTTCATCGGTTTCATCCTTGGTATCGTTATCGGTATTATGGGAACTCCACATCCAATTGCAGGGGTTGAAGATGCAGATAAATGGCGTCTTGTTATCAGAGGATGGTTGTCTCTTGGTTTGACTGCCGGTGTATCTTTGGAACTCTTCTCACTTATCGGTTCATGGTTCATCGCAGCCGTAGAACCACTTTCACAAGGTATTACAAACGTTGCTACTAAACGTCTTCAAGGACGTAAATTCAACATCGGTCTTGACTGGCCATTCATCGCTGGTCGTGCTGAAATCTGGGCTTGTGCCAACGTACTTGCACCAATTATGTTGGTTGAAGCGGTGCTTCTTTCAAAAGTCGGAAATGGTATCTTGCCACTTGCAGGTATCATCGCTATGGGTGTTACTCCAGCTCTCTTGGTTGTAACTCGTGGTAAATTGCTCCGTATGATCATCTTTGGAACACTCTTGTTGCCACTCTTCCTTCTTTCAGGTACACTTATCGCACCATTTGCAACAGAACTTGCTAAAGGTGTAGGTGCCTTCCCAGCAGGTGTGAGTGAAACTCAATTGATTACTCACTCTACTCTTGAAGGACCAATCGAAAAACTTCTTGGTTGGACAATTGGTAACACTACAACTGGTGATATCAAAGCAATCCTTGGTGCTGTAGTCTTCCTTGTATTCTATATCGGTATCTTTGCTTGGTACAGAAAACAAATGATCAAACGTAATGAAGAGTACGCAGCAAAAGCAAAATAATGCGCTCCTATAAAATGTAAACTCAATGAAAATCAAAGAGCAAACTAGGAAGCTAGCCGCAGGTTGCTCAAAACACAGTTTTGAGGTTGTAGATAAGACTGACGAAGTCAGTGACCATATCTACGGCAAGGCGACGCTGACGAAGTTTGAATTGGATTTTCGCAGAGCGTAAATTGTTGAAACTAGGTTGTCATACCATTTAGGAGTGACAGCCTAGTTTTTTATAAACTATCAAGAAATCGGAGAAAATAATGGTAATTGAATTAAAATCAGAACAATTAAGTGTTCAATTTAACAGTTTTGGTGGGGCTCTTTCTTCTATAAAAGATGCTGAGGGACTGGAGTATTTGTGGCAAGGGGATGCCACTTATTGGAGTGGACAAGCTCCTGTTCTCTTTCCTATTTGTGGTTCATTGAGAGAGGATACAGCCCTCTATATAGATGAGAAGGGACAAGAAAGAAAAGGAAACATTCCTCGTCATGGTTTGGTTCGTAAGAAAGAATTTGAATTAGTTGAACAGACAGACAAGAGTGTAACTTTTGCAATTGAAGACGATGAGAATAGCTATCAAAACTATCCTTATCATTTCCGCCTAGAAATCACTTATAGCCTTACTGGTAAAACAGTACGGACTCAATACAAGATTTTCAATAAAGAAACTAGCAAGGTCATGCCTTACTTTATTGGTGGCCATCCAGGATTTAATTGTCCTCTACTGGATGATGAAGTCTATGAAGATTACTATTTAGAGTTTGAGAAAGAAGAGACTTGCTCTGTTCCACGTCCTTTCCCAGAAACAGGTATGTTGGATTTCCGAGATAGAAGTCTATGGCTAGAGGGACAAAAAGAAATAGATCTTAGTTATGATCTTTTCAGCACAGATGCAGTGACTTTGGATGAATTGCAATCTCGAACAATTGCCCTTCGTTCTCGTAAACATGATAAGGGATTGAAAGTGCACTTTACAGAGTTTCCAAACCTCATCATCTGGTCAACTTTGAACAAGGGACCTTTCATTGCCTTTGAGCCATGGTCTGGCTTGTCAACATCCCTTGAAGAAGGAGATCATTTAGAAGATAAGAAGAATGTTCGTCTCTTAGAAGCCAATCAGGTTGAAGAATTAGGGTTTGAGATAGAAGTTTTATAAAAAAAGTAAAAAATAAATAACAAAAACAAACACAAACTGTTGACTTTTTCAAACAATAGTAGTATATTATGTTTGTGAGGACTAATTGACTGTTTTTTAAAGACAGCCAATACACTGCTGGAATCCAGCATAGAAAAAATAAAAAGGAGTATACAATATGTCTATTGTTATCGGTGCAGATGCTGCAGGTTTGAGATTGAAAGAAGTTGTGAAAGACTTCTTAGAAAAAGAAAATTTCCACGTTGTGGATGTTACAGCTGAAGGTCAAGACTTTGTTGATGTGACTCTCGCTGTTGCTGCAGAAGTAAACAAAGAAGAACAAAACCTTGGTATCGTGATTGATGCTTACGGTGCTGGTCCATTTATGGTCGCAACAAAAATCAAAGGAATGGTTGCTGCAGAAGTATCTGACGAACGTTCAGCTTATATGACTCGTGGCCACAACAACTCACGTATGATCACTATGGGTGCACAACTTGTTGGTGATGAATTGGCTAAAAACATCGCTAAAGGATTTGTTAACGGTAAATACGACGGTGGTCGTCACCAAATTCGGGTCGACATGTTGAACAAAATGTGCTAATTAGATTACAGTAAGAAAGGTAAGTTAAAAATGAGAATTGCAATTGGATGTGACCACATCGTAACAGATGAAAAAATGGCGGTTTCAGAATTTTTGAAATCAAAAGGATATGAAGTCATTGACTTTGGTACATATGACCATACACGTACTCACTACCCAATCTTTGGTAAAAAAGTTGGTGAAGCTGTAACTAGCGGCCAAGCTGATCTTGGAGTATGTATCTGCGGTACTGGTGTTGGTATCAACAACGCTGTAAATAAAGTTCCAGGTGTCCGTTCTGCCTTGGTTCGTGATATGACAACAGCCCTTTATGCTAAAGAACAATTGAACGCCAATGTTATCGGTTTTGGTGGTAAGATTACTGGAGAATTGCTCATGTGTGACATCATTGAAGCTTTCATCCATGCTGAATACAAACCATCTGAAGAGAACAAAAAATTGATTGCAAAAATTGAACACCTTGAAAGTCACAATGCTCAACAAACAGATGCAAACTTCTTCACTGAATTCCTTGAAAAATGGGATCGCGGAGAATACCACGACTAAGAGGTGACCTATGATTTTAACAGTCACAATGAACCCATCCATTGATATTTCCTATCCCTTGGATGAGTTGAAGATTGATACTGTCAATCGTGTGGTTGATGTAACCAAAACGGCTGGTGGTAAAGGACTCAATGTTACCCGAGTACTTTCAGAATTTGGGGATTCTGTTCTTGCTACTGGTTTAGTGGGTGGCAAACTTGGTGAGTTTTTGGTTGAAAATATCGATGATCAAGTAAAGAAAGATTTCTTCTCAATTCAGGGAGAAACTCGTAACTGTATTGCTATTCTCCACGGAGACAACCAAACAGAAGTTCTTGAAAAAGGTCCTGTAGTATTGGAACAAGAAGGTCAAGACTTTTTGGAACATTTTAAAAAACTCTTGGAGTCAGTTGAAGTAGTAGCTATCTCAGGTAGTCTGCCAGCTGGACTTCCAGTTGATTACTATGCGAGCTTGGTAGAACTTGCTAATCAAGCTGGCAAGCCTGTTGTTTTGGACTGCTCTGGTGCAGCACTTCAGGCGGTTCTTGAATCACCACATAAACCAACAGTCATCAAACCAAATAATGAGGAATTGTCTCAGCTTCTAGGAAGAGAAGTTTCTGAGGATTTGGATGAATTAAAAGAAGTACTTCAAGAACCTTTGTTTGCAGGTATTGAATGGATTATCGTTTCACTTGGTGCCAACGGTGCCTTTGCCAAACATGGTGACACTTTCTACAAGGTAGATATTCCTAGAATTCAGGTAGTCAACCCTGTCGGATCTGGAGATTCTACTGTAGCAGGGATTTCTTCAGGACTACTTCATAAAGAATCGGATGCAGAATTACTCATCAAGGCAAATGTCCTTGGTATGCTCAATGCTCAAGAAAAAATGACTGGTCATGTCAACATGGCCAACTATCAAGCTCTATATGATCAATTAATAGTAAAAGAGGTATAAAATGGCTTTAACAGAACAAAAACGTGCACGCTTAGAAAAACTTTCTGATGAAAATGGTATCATCTCAGCTCTTGCATTTGACCAACGTGGTGCTTTGAAACGCCTCATGGCTCAACACCAAACAGAAGAACCAACTGTAGCTCAAATGGAAGAACTGAAAGTTTTGGTAGCAGATGAATTGACTAAATATGCTTCATCAATGCTTCTTGACCCTGAGTATGGACTTCCAGCAACTAAAGCTCTTGATGAAAAAGCTGGTCTTCTCCTTGCTTATGAAAAAACAGGTTACGACACAACAAGCACAAAACGCTTGCCAGACTGCTTGGATGTTTGGTCTGCAAAACGTATTAAAGAAGAAGGTGCAGATGCAGTTAAATTCTTGCTTTACTATGATGTAGATAGCTCAGACGAACTCAACCAAGAAAAACAAGCTTACATCGAACGTATCGGTTCTGAGTGTGTGGCTGAAGATATTCCATTCTTCCTTGAAATCCTTGCTTACGATGAAAAAATTGCTGATGCAGGTTCTGTAGAATACGCTAAAGTAAAACCACACAAAGTTATCGGTGCTATGAAAGTCTTCTCAGATCCACGCTTTAACATTGATGTCTTGAAAGTTGAAGTTCCTGTTAACATTAAATATGTTGAAGGCTTCGCTGAAGGTGAAGTAGTTTATACACGTGAAGAAGCAGCAGCCTTCTTCAAAGCACAAGATGAAGCAACTAACTTGCCATATATCTACTTGAGTGCTGGTGTATCAGCTAAACTCTTCCAAGATACTCTTGTATTTGCTCATGAATCAGGTGCAAACTTTAACGGAGTTCTTTGTGGCCGTGCTACATGGGCTGGATCAGTTGAAGCATACATCAAAGATGGTGAAGCAGCAGCTCGCGAATGGCTTCGCACAACTGGATTTGAAAACATTGACGAACTCAATAAAGTTCTTCAAACAACAGCGACTTCATGGAAAGAACGCGTGTAAGAAAGTCCTTCTAGTTTCGGAACATGAATCTAAAAAATTTTTTAAAAAAGTTACATGTAAAGGTTTACAAAATAACTTACTTGTGCTATACTTAAATCACAAGTTAATACAAGGTGAGTGTTACTAAGTAATATTAGGCATGATCACAGGTGAATTAGAAATCGGCTGATTTTCTAGTTCATTTGTGGTCATTTTTTGTACTCATATACCTTTAAGATATAAAAGGAGGTTGACATGTATCGAATTCTAAATCCAATGAATCACAATGTCTCGCTTGTCAGAAATGATAAAGGAGAAGAGGTGATTGTAATTGGTAAGGGGATTGCATTTGGAAAGAAGAAGGGGGATTTGATTGCTGAACATCAGGTTGAGAAAATCTTTCGGATGAAGACCGAGGAGTCCAGAGAAAACTTTATGGCTCTCCTCAAAGATGTTCCGCTTGATTTTATCACAGTGACCTATGAAATCATTGATAAGCTATCAAAGAAATATCATTATCCGATTCAAGAGTATCTCTATGTAACCTTGACAGATCATATTTACTGTTCTTACCAAGCTCTAGCACAAGGAAGGTACAAGGATAGTAATCTGCCAGATATTTCTGCTAAGTATCCTGTCGCTTTTCAAATCGCAAATGAAGCATTTGGAATTTATCGTCAAAAACTGACCGATAATTTTCCTGAAGACGAAATTATTCGGATTGCTTATCATTTCATCAATGCCGAAGGCGAGAATGAAGTAGAAGTAGTTAAGTCAATTGATAAGAGGAAAGAAATTCTCAAGAATGTTGAAGAAGTTTTAAAGGACTATGCAATTCAACGAACCAAAGAGAATAACCATTTCTATGATCGCTTCATGATCCATTTGAATTATTTCTTGGATTATTTAGACAGATCAAGAGATGATAACCAATCGCTTCTGGATATGGAAGACCATATCAAACAATCCTACCCAAAAGCCTTCGAGATTGGTTCCAAGATCTATGATGTGATTACGCAACATACGGGTCTTGATTTGTATAAAAGTGAACGAGTTTATCTAGTTCTACATATCCAACGTTTATTGTCATAAAAATTATTTAAAAATACATAAGGAGAATTCTATCATGAATAGAGAAGAAGTAACATTGTTAGGTTTTGAAATTGTAGCCTATGCTGGCGATGCTCGTTCAAAACTATTGGAAGCCTTGAAGGCTGCTGAAGCTGGTGATTTTGTCAAAGCGGACGCTCTTGTAGAGGAAGCTGGTTCTTGCATTGCAGAGGCTCACCACGCGCAAACAAGTCTATTAACTAAGGAAGCTTCAGGTGAGGACTTAGCCTATAGTGTAACCATGATGCATGGCCAAGACCACTTGATGACAACTATCTTATTAAAAGATTTGATGCACCATTTAATCGAACTCTATAAGAGAGGAGTTAAATAATGAACAAACTAATTGCATTTATCGAGAAAGGAAAGCCTTTCTTTGAGAAACTATCTCGTAATATCTATCTTCGTGCTATTCGTGATGGTTTTATTGCTGGTATGCCTGTTATTCTCTTCTCAAGTATCTTTATCTTGATTGCCTTTGTACCAAACTCATGGGGCTTTAAATGGTCTGATGAAGTTGTAGCTTTTCTGATGAAACCTTACAGCTATTCTATGGGTATTCTGGCTCTCTTGGTAGCTGGTACAACAGCTAAGTCATTGACCGACTCAGTCAATCGAAGCATGGAGAAAACCAATCAAATCAACTATATGTCAACATTGTTGGCAGCAATTGTTGGTTTGTTGATGTTGGCAGCTGACCCTATCGAAAATGGTCTAGCTACTGGATTCTTGGGGACAAAAGGTTTGCTTTCAGCCTTCCTTGCTGCCTTTGTTACTGTAGCCATCTATAAGGTTTGTGTTAAGAACAACGTCACTATTCGTATGCCTGACGAAGTTCCACCAAATATTTCACAAGTCTTTAAAGATGTGATTCCATTCACTCTCTCAGTTGTTTCACTTTATGCTCTTGATTTACTAGCTCGTCATTTTGTTGGTGCAAGCGTAGCTGAATCAATCGGTAAATTCTTTGCTCCATTATTCTCTGCAGCTGATGGCTATCTAGGTATTACCATTATCTTTGGTGCCTTTGCCTTCTTCTGGTTTGTTGGGATTCATGGTCCATCTATCGTTGAGCCTGCTATCGCAGCAATTACCTATGCTAATGCAGAAGTCAACTTGAACCTTCTCCAACAAGGTATGCATGCTGATAAAATCCTTACTTCAGGAACTCAAATGTTTATCGTTACTATGGGAGGTACTGGTGCGACACTGGTTGTTCCATTCATGTTCATGTGGTTAACAAAATCAAAACGTAACCGTGCAATCGGACGTGCTTCAGTAGTTCCTACCTTCTTCGGTGTAAATGAACCAATCTTGTTTGGTGCACCACTTGTATTGAACCCAATCTTCTTCATTCCATTTATCTTTGCTCCTATCGCAAACGTTTGGATCTTCAAATTCTTTATTGAAACTCTTGGAATGAACTCATTTACTGCTAATCTACCATGGACAACTCCAGCTCCACTAGGTCTAGTTCTTGGTACTAACTTCCAAGTTCTATCATTCATTCTTGCTGCCCTTCTAATCGTGGTTGACGTAGTCATTTACTATCCATTCCTTAAAGTTTATGACGAACAAATTCTTGAAGAAGAACGTTCAGGTAAGTCTAATGATGAATTGAAAGAAAAAGTTGCTGCTAACTTCAACACTGAAAAAGCAGATGCTATTCTTGAAAAAGCTGGTGTAGAAGCAGCACAAAATACCATCACTGAAGAAACAAATGTCCTCGTTCTCTGTGCAGGTGGAGGTACAAGTGGTCTCCTTGCGAATGCTTTGAATAAGGCAGCAGCAGAATACAATGTTCCTGTGAAAGCAGCAGCAGGTGGCTATGGTGCTCACCGTGAAATGTTACCAGAGTTTGATCTAGTTATCCTTGCCCCTCAAGTTGCTTCAAACTTTGAAGATATGAAAGCAGAAACAGATAAACTTGGTATTAAACTTGCCAAGACAGAAGGCGCTCAATACATCAAATTAACCCGTGATGGAAAAGGTGCTCTTGCATTCGTACAAGCTCAATTCGATTAACGATAGGAACTATAAAACAGTCTCCTATCGTTACGGAAATCGCTATGGCGAATTTCCTAATCGCCTTGTTAATTCGTCGGTAAAAAGATATCGTTTTTACCTCCTCATGTCACAATTCGGTGACTCGGTACAAGAAGTGAGATGGAGAATAAAGCCTCACTAGCCTCCTCTCCATCTTATTTCTTTTTTAATTAAAAGGAGAATTATATGTCAAAAACATTACCAAAAGACTTTATTTTCGGTGGCGCAACAGCTGCCTATCAAGCAGAAGGCGCTACACATACTGATGGAAAAGGACCAGTTGCTTGGGATAAATATCTTGAAGATAACTACTGGTACACTGCAGAACCAGCCAGTGATTTTTACAACCGATACCCAGTTGACCTAAAGCTAGCCGAAGAGTATGGTGTCAATGGCATTCGAATTTCTATTGCCTGGTCACGTATTTTCCCAACAGGCTACGGTCAAGTAAATCAGAAAGGTGTTGAATTTTATCATAATCTATTTGCAGAGTGTCACAAACGTCATGTTGAGCCCTTTGTAACTCTTCATCACTTTGACACACCAGAAGCTCTCCACTCAAATGGCGACTTCTTAAACCGTGAAAACATTGAACACTTTGTAGACTACGCAGCCTTCTGTTTTGAAGAATTTCCAGAAGTAAACTATTGGACAACCTTTAATGAAATTGGACCAATTGGTGATGGTCAATACTTGGTTGGGAAATTCCCTCCAGGTATTCAGTACGACCTTGCCAAAGTTTTCCAATCGCACCACAATATGATGGTTTCTCATGCGCGTGCAGTTAAGCTATATAAAGATAAAGGTTATAAAGGTGAAATTGGTGTTGTTCACGCACTGCCAACCAAGTATCCACTTGATCCTGAAAATCCTGCAGATGTTATTGCGGCAGAGTTGGAGGACATTATCCATAACAAATTTATCTTGGATGCAACTTATCTGGGTCACTACTCTGAAAAGACCCTGACAGGGGTAGAGGCTATCTTGGCTGCCAATGGTGGAAAGCTTGACTTGCGTGACGAAGATTTCGAAGTATTAGAAGCCGCAAAAGACTTGAATGACTTCCTTGGAATTAACTACTATATGAGTGACTGGATGGAAGCCTTTGATGGAGAAACAGAAATCATTCATAATGGTAAAGGTGAGAAAGGAAGCTCTAAATACCAAATCAAAGGTGTTGGTCGTCGTGTAGCTCCTGATTATGTACCACGTACGGATTGGGATTGGATTATCTACCCTCAAGGTTTGTATGACCAAATCATGCGCGTGAAGAAAGATTATCCGAACTACAAGAAGATTTACATCACTGAAAATGGTCTCGGCTATAAAGATGAGTTCGTTGATAACACTGTTTACGATGATGGCCGTATTGATTATGTCAAACAACACTTGGAAGTGTTATCTGATGCGATTGCAGATGGCGCTAATGTAAAAGGTTACTTCATTTGGTCATTGATGGACGTCTTCTCATGGTCAAACGGTTATGAAAAACGTTACGGTCTCTTCTATGTAGACTTTGAAACACAAGAACGTTATCCTAAGAAATCAGCTCACTGGTACAAGAAAGTAGCGGAAACTCAAGTGATTGAGTAGTAGAATGAGTCATTAGATATAGAATTTTAGTGAGGCAAAAAGATGTTCAAAAATTTTATCCAATCTATTTATGAAAAAGTTTATATTATCAACTTTGAAAAATGCTCTCAAATACCGTGTTTGACGAATGAAGAATTGAAAAGTCTTGGGAAATGGTATGTCTCGACCGGTAAAGAATGGATTTGTCATTCAGATTATGAGCTGGAAGAATTTAAAAATCTATTTTTAAATTTTATCAATCCTGAAGAATGGGATACTATCTCCTTTGATTCAGATTTTATGCCGTTTCAACAATCGTAACCAATTTCCAAAAAAAGTTAAATCTTATATCTAGTACTCTGCAAAACTTTTATCTAATCACGTTGCTTATACTCAATAAAAATCAAAGAGCAACTTTAAACTAGAAAGCGAGTCGCAGGTTTCTCAATGCATAGCTTTGAGGTTGCAGATAAAGCAATTGGGCAAAAAGTCTTTAACGCAGAAAAACGCATAATATCAGGTGTTGAAAACCTTGATACTATGCGTTTTATTGTGGGAAGATTTACTTCTGAAATTGAGTTGTTACCCAGAATCTTTCAGTTGATTAAGGCTTGATGACTTTAGTAAGTTTAGATAGCTCAAAAAGGATTGAATCACTTAGTTTAGAATCTGAAACAATAGTATCAAGATTTGATACATTATAAAAAGTATAAAAATCAAACTTATTGAACTTACTATGATCTGCGAGCAAATATTTTTTATTAGAATTATTTAAAGCGATGCGTTGAGCCTCTCCCTCTTCCTCGCTAAAAGTAGCTAGAGCTCCGTTTTGAATACCATTACAGCTAACGAAAGCTTTAGAAAATTGGAGATTAGAGAGATTTTGTAGGGTCAATGTGCCAACAAAAGCACCTGTAATTTCGCGATAATTTCCACCTATTAAAATCAAATCTGTTAATTTTCGTTCGCTTAAAATCAGAAAAACAGGTAGACTGTTGGTCACGACGCGGATATTGTCAATAGGTAACTCACGCGCAAAAAATTCTAATGTTGTTCCTGGTCCAATGAAAATAGTTTCTCTTTCTTCTACTAGACTGCCTGCAAAACGGGCTATTTCTTGTTTTTCTGCCGTTTGGAGGGCTTGTTTTTCAATATTTGATCGCTCATTAGTCAAAAGGGAGTTGGTTCGAAGTTTTTCAGCTCCACCATGCACACGAATCAGCAAATCTTTATCAGCTAATTCCTGTAAATAGCGCCTTGCAGTCATATCTGAAACGGCTATTTCGTCCATAATCTGCTTAACCGTTATGGTTCCTTTACTATTTACTGTTTCTAAAATTTTGGTTAATTTTTCTTGTTTGAGCATATTATCACCTCGTTTCCTACTACTATCTTACCATAAACTAGCTCATCATTCAAATACAAAAACAACAAAATAAAACAAAAACAAAAATATCGAGGTTTATTTTCAAAACTTTCGATATTTTTATTAAGTTATTATTTTGTTGTTTCTAGTTTACTTTTTGATGGTTAAGAGTGGTGGAGAATTATACTCAATGAAAATCAAAGAGCAAACTAGGAAGCTAGCCGTAGGTTGCTCAAAACACAGTTTTGAGGTTGTAGATAAGACTGACGAAGTCAGTGAGCATATCTACGGCAAGGCGAAGCTGACGTGGTTTGAAGAGATTTTCGAAGAGTATTAGTCCAAACCGTAGTTATAGTCATCGTCTTGCATGGCTTCAACTTCGCCAAGAAGGTAACCATTTCCGACTTGAGAGAAGAAGTCATGGTTGGAAGTTCCTGTTGAAATACCGTTCATAACGATTGGGTTGACATCTTCAGCTGAATCTGGGAAAAGTGGATCTTGTCCCATGTTCATGAGAGCTTTATTGGCATTGTAGCGAAGGAAGGTTTTAACCTCTTCAGTCCAACCAACACCGTCATAAAGACTCTCTGTGTAGCCTTCTTCATTTTCATAAAGAGTATAGAGTAGGTCGTACATCCATTCTTTGAGTTTTTCTTGCTCTTCTTCAGGCAATTCATTGAAACCAAGTTGGAATTTGTAACCAATGTAGGTTCCGTGAACAGACTCGTCACGAATAATCAATTTAATGATTTCTGCAACGTTGGCTAGTTTGTTGTTACCGAGATAGTAGAGGGGAGTGAAGAAACCAGAGTAGAAGAGGAAGGTTTCGAGGAAGACGCTGGCAACCTTCTTTTCAAGTGGGCTGCCGTTTAGGTAGATTTCGTTGACAATCTCAGCCTTCTTTTGTAGGTAAGGATTGGTATTGGTCCATTCGAAAATTTCTTCAATCTCAGCCTTAGTATTCAAGGTAGAAAAGATTGATGAGTAAGATTTAGCGTGGACAGATTCCATAAATTGGATGTTATTGAAAACAGCTTCCTCATGTGGTGTACGGATGTCTGCGCGAAGGGCTTCAACCCCAGTTTCAGATTGCATGGTATCAAGAAGGGTTAAACCACCAAAGACTTTTCCAACTAAGTCTTTTTCTTTGTTTGATAGTTTTCTCCAGTCATCCAAGTCATTTGACAAGGGAATACGTGTATCGAGCCAGAATTGCTCTGTCAGTTTTTCCCAAGTTGATTTGTCGATGACATCTTCGATGGCATTCCAGTTAATGGCTTTGTAGTAAGTTTCCATTTGAAATCTCTTTCTGTGTTTAGTATTGCGAACTCACAATTATTTCTATTTCACCATAATTCTATAGGAGTATCGCACAAAAAGTCGGAAGCCCGACTTTTAAAATGTTACATAAATTATGTTATGACATAGTAGATTTGATTTTATCAGTGCTGCTTAGGGAAAAATAATGTTTCTATGCTAGAAACTAAATCACACAGCTTTCACATTGGTTGGCGCCGACTTCTCCACCGTCATCTGTAAAGGTACGGACGTAGTAGATAGACTTGATTCCCTTGTTAAAGGCATAGTTACGAAGGATGGACAAATCACGTGTCGTTTGTTTATTTTCCCTCTTCCATTCGTAAAGTCCTTTTGGAATGTCACTACGCATAAAGAGTGTGAGTGAAAGTCCTTGGTCCACGTGCTCAGTCGCAGCAGCGTAAACATCAATCACCTTACGCATATCCATGTCGTAAGCAGAAGTGTAGTAAGGAATGGTTTCTGTTGACAAGCCAGCAGCAGGATAGTAGATTTTACCGATTTTCTTTTCTTGACGTTCTTCGATACGTTGCGTAATCGGGTGGATAGAGGCAGAAACGTCATTGATGTAACTGATCGAACCATTTGGAGCAACAGCTAGACGGTTTTGGTGGTAAAGTCCATCTGCTTGAACCTTGTCTCGAAGTTCAGCCCAGTCAGCAGCACTTGGGATAAAGACATCTTTGAAAAGTTCTTTAACACGGTCTGATTTTGGAACAAATTCGCCAGTTACATACTTGTCAAAGTAGCTTCCCTTAGCATAATCTGATTTTTCAAAATTGTGGAAAGTGATACCACGTTCACGCGCAATATTGTTTGACTCAACCAAAGTCCAGTAGTTCATAAGCATAAAGTAGATGCTTGTAAATTCAACAGACTCAGGTGAACCATATTCAATCAGTTGTTGGGCAAGGTAGCTGTGAAGTCCCATGGCACCAAGACCAAAGGTATGAGCTTGGCTATTTCCATGGTCGATAGTAGGAACAGCTACGATGTGCGAACTATCTGTAACGAAAGTAAGGGCACGAACCATAGCACGGATAGAACGACCAAAGTCAGGTGAAGTCATCATGTTGACTACGTTGGTTGAACCAAGGTTACATGAAACGTCCGTTCCCATTTGAAGGAATTCTTGAGCATCGTTGATCAAGCTTGGTTCTTGAACTTGAAGAATCTCAGAACACAAGTTACTCATGATAATCTTTCCATCAACAGGATTTGCACGGTTAGCCGTATCAATGTTGACGACATAAGGGTAGCCAGACTCTTGCTGTAATTTAGAGATTTCAGTTTCTAAATCACGCGCCTTGATTTTTGTCTTGCGAATATTTGGATTTGCGACCAATTCATCGTATTTTTCAGTAATATCGATGTAGTTGAATGGCACATTGTATTCTTTTTCTACAGAGTAAGGGCTGAAGAGGTACATTTCTTCATTTTTACGCGCCAATTCGTAGAATTTATCAGGTACTACAACACCAAGTGATAGAGTCTTGACACGTACTTTTTCATCAGCGTTTTCTTTCTTAGTTGAAAGGAAAGCAATGATATCTGGGTGAAAGACATTGAGGTAAACCACCCCAGCACCTTGACGTTGACCCAATTGGTTTGAGTAAGAGAAGCTATCTTCGAAGAGTTTCATAACTGGTACGACACCTGAAGCAGCTCCTTCATAGCCTTTGATAGGTGCACCAGCTTCACGAAGGTTGCTGAGGGTAATTCCCACACCACCACCAATACGTGAAAGTTGAAGGGCAGAGTTGATAGAACGTCCGATAGAGTTCATGTCATCCGTCACTTGGATTAAGAAACAAGATACCAACTCCCCACGACGAGCACGTCCAGCATTCAAGAAGGAAGGAGTAGCAGGTTGGTAGCGTTGGTGGATGATTTCATTGGCAATATCGATTGCAACAGCTTCATTCCCATCAGCGAAATAAAGGGCGTTAAAGAAGACACGGTCTTCCATACTTTCAAGATAGTATTCACCGTCATTAGTCTTTAAGGCATATTGATTGTAAAATTTATAAGCAGCCATGAAAGACTTGAATTGGAAGTTTTGGTCTTTGATAAATTGTGACAATTCTTCCAAAAATTCTGGACGGTATTTCTTGATAAAGGCTGTTTCTATGTAGTTGTGTTCAATGAGGTAGTTGATTTTATCTTTGATTGAATCAAAAACCATAGTGTTTGGAACTACATTTTCTTTAAAGAAAGCATCCAAGGCTTCCTTATCTTTATGAAGCATGATTTGTCCATTGACAGGACGGTTGATTTCGTTATTGAGACGGAAGTAAGTCACGTCTTCAAGATGTTTTAATCCCATAAAATTTCCCTTATCTAATTACAAAAGAAAGGCTTCTAAGTTAGCCCTGGAAGCAGTTTCTTCTGGATGATGTACTAAGATTATGCTAATTGTTTCAGTTTTCCTGGTTGGAAACCTGAAAAGACTTCAGTTGGTGTTTGGATAATAGGAGCTGCGCTAAAACCGAGTTCTTTGACTTGATCGATGTACTCAGGCTGCTCATCAAGATTGATTTCTTTATATTCAACGTTATTACTGTCCAAGAAACGTTTGGTCATTTTACATTGGACACAATTGTTTTTAGAATAAACGGTTACCATTGTGTAACTCCTCTTCAAAATTTAATACTATCTTAGTATATCAGAAAATAAAAATTTGTCAATGATTTAAACTAAATATAGTGGTCTCTTTTTCTACTCAAGCTCACAAAACACAATATGTAGTGTTTGTTCTATAAAACAGCAATGATTATCCTATAAATCGTTTTTAAAGAAACTATATCCTGTGTTTTGTTATCTAGGATAGAAGATTTTCAGCAAGTTATCTGAAAGGAAATTGAAGGAAAATCCAGAAAATGCTTGAAAAAAATCCTAGAAGATGGTATAATACCAAATTGTAAGGGTTATCACATATAACTCAAAAAAGAAAGAACAAAAGGAGAGTCAAACTATGGCTTCTAAAGATTTCCACGTAGTGGCAGAAACAGGTATTCACGCACGTCCAGCAACATTGTTGGTACAAACTGCTAGCAAATTTGCTTCAGATATCACTCTTGAGTACAAAGGTAAATCAGTTAACCTTAAATCAATTATGGGTGTTATGAGTCTTGGTGTTGGCCAAGGTGCTGACGTAACTATCTCAGCTGAAGGTGCAGATGCAGATGACGCTATCGCTGCAATCTCAGAAACAATGGAAAAAGAAGGATTGGCATAAGGGAAATGACAGAAATGCTTAAAGGAATCGCAGCATCTGACGGTGTTGCAGTTGCAAAAGCATATCTACTCGTTCAACCGGATTTGTCATTCGAGACTATTTCAGTCGAAGATACAAACGCAGAAGAGGCTCGTTTGGATGTTGCTCTTGAAGCTTCTCAAAACGAGCTTTCTCTTATCCGCGAGAAAGCTGTAGGTACGCTTGGTGAAGAAGCGGCTCAAGTTTTTGACGCTCATTTGATGGTTCTTTCTGACCCAGAATTGATTGGTCAGATTAAAGAAACAATCCGTGCTAAGAAAGTCAATGCAGAAGCAGGTCTTAAAGAAGTGACTGATATGTTCATCACTATCTTTGAAGGCATGGAAGACAACCCATACATGCAAGAACGTGCAGCGGATATCCGTGACGTGACAAAACGTGTATTGGCAAACCTTCTTGGTAAGAAATTGCCAAACCCAGCTTCTATCAATGAAGAAGTGATTGTCATTGCGCATGACTTGACACCATCTGATACAGCTCAATTGGACAAAAACTTTGTAAAAGCTTTTGTAACAAACATCGGTGGACGTACAAGCCACTCAGCTATCATGGCACGCACACTTGAAATTGCAGCTGTATTGGGAACAAATAACATCACTGAAGTGGTGAAAGACGGTGATATCCTTGCCGTTAACGGAATTACTGGTGAAGTGATTATCAACCCAACAGATGAACAAGCGGCAGAATTTAAAGCAGCTGGTGAAGCTTATGCTAAACAAAAAGCTGAATGGGCACTTTTGAAAGATGCTCAAACAGTGACTGCTGACGGTAAACACTTCGAGTTGGCTGCTAACATCGGTACTCCAAAAGACGTTGAAGGTGTTAACAACAACGGTGCAGAAGCTGTTGGACTTTACCGTACAGAGTTCTTGTACATGGATTCTCAAGATTTCCCAACAGAAGACGAGCAGTATGAAGCATACAAGGCTGTACTTGAAGGAATGAATGGTAAACCAGTGGTTGTTCGTACAATGGATATTGGTGGAGATAAGGAACTTCCTTACTTCGATATGCCACACGAAATGAACCCATTCCTTGGATTCCGTGCCCTTCGTATCTCTATTTCTGAAACTGGAGATGCAATGTTCCGCACGCAAATCCGTGCCCTTCTTCGTGCATCTGTTCATGGTCAATTGCGTATCATGTTCCCAATGGTTGCCCTTTTGAAAGAATTCCGTGCAGCTAAAGCAGTTTATGAAGAAGAAAAAGCAAACCTTCTTTCTGAAGGAGTTGCAGTTGCGGATGACATCCAAGTTGGTATCATGATTGAAATCCCTGCAGCAGCGATGCTTGCAGACCAATTTGCAAAAGAAGTAGACTTCTTCTCAATTGGTACAAACGACTTGATCCAATACACAATGGCAGCAGACCGTATGAATGAGCAAGTTTCATACCTTTACCAACCATATAACCCATCAATCCTTCGCTTGATCAACAACGTTATCAAGGCAGCTCACGCTGAAGGTAAATGGGCTGGTATGTGTGGTGAGATGGCTGGTGACCAAAAAGCTGTTCCACTTCTTGTCGGAATGGGCTTGGATGAGTTCTCTATGTCAGCAACATCTGTACTTCGTACACGTAGCTTGATGAAGAAATTGGATACTGCTAAGATGGAAGAGTACGCAAACCGTGCCCTTACAGAGTGTTCAACAATGGAAGAAGTTCTTGAACTTCAAAAAGAATACGTTAACTTCGATTAATGTCATTAACCTTGTAACCTAGTTGCAAGGTTTTTTTGACGCATTTTTAGAAAAGTATAGTCTTGTAAAGTACACTTTTAAATGCTCCGGAGGCATGGTATAATAGGGGAAAGTAAATAGAATAAGAGAGAAACCATGTCTAAAGAAATTGATATTGAGTATTATCACCAGCTGGCCTTGCAAAAGCAGAAGGAGCACCGTAAAGTTTTAGCCAATCTAAAGAAAAAACCTCCTAAAAACCTAGACAAGATAGCCCAGCAGATTCACCAAGAAGTCTTTTCGGAGATTGATTGCACTGCATGTGCTAACTGTTGTAAGACTTTGGGTCCTGACTTCAAAGAGGCAGACATCACCCGTATTGCCAAATATTTCAAAATGAAATTGCCGGCCTTTGAAGCTGAATTTCTGCAGGTGGATGAAGATGGAGACAAGGTTTTTAAATCAATGCCTTGCCCATTTTTAGGAGGAGATAACCTCTGTTCCATTTATGACGTTCGTCCAAAGGCCTGTCGTGAATTTCCCCATACCGACCGTAAAAAAATCCATCAAATCAACCATTTGACGATTAAGAATACCTTGACCTGCCCAGCAGCCTATCTCTTTGTTGAGAAATTAAAGGATAAGTTGTAGAAATTTGTAATTTTAAATTTTGAACAAAGATTACAAGATTAAAATTCTCATAATAACTAGTAATATGAAGGGATAACTTCTATGCCTAGACCAAGAACAAAAGAGGAGCTGGTGCTAGCCTCTAAGGAGAATTATGAAAATCTCAAGCTCTTCATCTCTAAACTAAGTGAAGATGAGTTGCAGACTCCTTTTGATTTTTCAAAAGACCAAAAGAAAAAGGAAGCGCACTGGAAAAGAGATAAAAATCTACGGGATGTCTTAATCCATCTTTATGAATGGCAGCAGTTACTTTTGACTTGGGTACATTCTAATCAAGAAGATCACGAAAAACCTTTTCTCCCTGAACCTTATAATTGGAAAACTTATGGGGAGATGAATGTTGCTATTTGGAAGAAGCACCAGAAAACCTCCTTAGAAGAAGCGACTAGACTCCTAGAACAATCACATAGGGAGGTTTTAGAGTTGATAGAAGTTTTTAGCAATGACGAACTCTTTATCAAAGGTATCTATAAGTGGACGGGAGGGACAAGTCTAGGTTCCTACTTTGTCAGTAGCACCTCCAGTCACTATGATTGGGCTCTGAAAAAACTCAAAGCTCACCGGAAGAATTGTAAGGGATAGATGGCCTATTTGAAATGGCAAGAATGAGTTCTTTTAAACGTAAGATAAAAGCAAAGGGCCATCAAGTGATATAGCCCTTTTGAGTTATACAAGCAAATTACCATGCAAAAGCTGTCGTTGGAGCATTGAGCGCTTCTAACCACTGTTTATTTTTTACGGGGCAAAGAGTTACGGATATACCTGCCATATCCAAACTGGTCATAAATGTTCCTGATTTTATAAAGGTAATAGTGACTCCTTCAATTTCTAAGAGTTGAAGGAGATCATTGATAAATATGCCCATTTCTAAGTTGCTGGTAGTGCCTAGATTATTTACAAGCAATATAAATTGATCACCCTTTTTCCAATGATAGTGCAATCTTAATTTACTTATAATTTCATTTGCCAGAATTTCCGATGATTGGAATGGGACGATACGATAGCCTTCTTCGCCATGTATCCCAATACCATAAGAAATATTTCCTTCTTCTAAGTTAAATAGTGGAAGGGTGGCTTGGGGGAGACTAGCAGATTTCGTTGCAAAGCCAATTGTTGCGATTTCGGGAGCAAGTTCATGACCTAAATCAGTTAGTTGCTCGATGTCGGCACCATTTTGAGCTGCAAATCCTAGGATTTTATGAAGTAAGATTGTCCCTGCAAGTCCTCTTCCTCTAATTTGAAATCTATTGTGAGGTTCAATGGAAATATCGTCGTGCGCTAGACTATAGCGGACTTTAATTCCTTCTTTTCTAGCAGTGTTAATGGCCCAGCTAAATTCTTTGATGTCTGCTTCGAAATTTTTTACAATGATGAAGACACCGTGACCATTGTTTAAAAAACGAATGGACTCTAAGATTTCAGTTCTTGTAGGAGGAGTAAATAATTGGCCATAGATAGCAGCAGTAAGCATTCCTTCTCCCACATATCCAATATGCGCAGGTTCGTGACCGGAACCTCCACCCGACAATATTGGAACCTGATGAGGATTGCGATTTTTTTGATAGACTAATGGTAAGGTAGGGTGCTTTTCTAATTTAGGATGACTGCTGACAGCTGCCGAAATGTAACTTGAAATAATTTTCTGTTTATGATTTGAAATAAATGTCATTGTGGCCTCTTTCCAATAATTGTCATGATGAGAAAGTCTGGCTGTGGAACTGGACTTTTTTTATTGACGTAAGCCTTCACGATTTCTGCTAGAGCATGTGAATGGTAGTCTAGCAAAAAACAAGTATAAGCGGATGAATCGCTATCAATCTGACCGTATTCTCTTAAAATTTTTGATACAAGCAAGCGACAGTAGCTGATAAAGTGGTCATAGAAGTTATTTTGCCCTTGAATATCAAAAAGTTGAATATAAAAGTCACGCTCTTGTTCGAAATAAAAAAATAATTCTTGTAATAGCTTTTGGCCTGAAATGAAGTCCAAGTTATTGGTGATATACTCGGTTAAGTCATTTTCAAATATCCAGTCTAGCAGTTCATATTTGTCAAGAAAGTGATTATAAAAGGTCTGTCTACGAATGCCAGCTGATTCCATGATATCTACAATGGAGATTTTGTCAAATTCTCTAGTAGCTAATAGGTCTCTAAATGCCTTGGCAATCCGTTTTTTTGTAATAAATGATGATGCCATAGGAAACCTTTCTTTTACTTACTTCATTTTACCAAAAAAATGTTTTAAACGGGTTTAAAAGGGGACAAATAATAGAATCTGTCCCTTATCAGCCAGCGATAAAAAATATATAATGAAAACGAAAACAAAGGTACATGTCGAAAGGAGTTTCTCATGAAAAAAATTATAAATGAACCGACACAAGTTGTTGATGAAATGTTGCAGGGATTGTCATTCATGCATGATGACTTGGTAGAACGCTTAGATGGTTTTGATGTCATCGTTAGAAAGGCAGAAAAGACAGGAAAAGTTGGACTCATTTCAGGTGGAGGTTCAGGACATGAACCAAGTCATGCTGGATTTGTAGGAGATGGAATGTTGTCTGCTGCCATTTGTGGAGCAGTCTTCACTTCACCTACTCCGGACCAAATTTTAGAAGCCATCAAGGCGGCTGATGAAGGTGCTGGAGTTTTCATGGTCATCAAGAACTATTCTGGTGACATTATGAACTTTGAAATTGCACAAGAACTTGCTGAAATGGAAGGTATTGATGTAGCAAGCATTGTGGTTGATGATGATATTGCTGTTGAAAATAGTCTCTATACCCAAGGCCGTCGAGGTGTTGCAGGTACTATTTTAGTTCATAAAATTTTGGGTAATGCGGCTCGTTCTGGTAAATCATTATCTGAAATGAAGGACTTGGCCGACAAACTTGTCTTAGAAATTAAAACAATTGGGCTGGCCTTGTCTGGAGCAACCGTTCCTGAGGTTGGGAAACCTGGATTTGTTCTAGAAGATGATGAATTTGAATATGGAGTTGGTATTCACGGTGAGCCAGGATATAAAAAAGAGAAAATGCAACCTTCAGCACAATTGGCCTCAGAATTGGTTGAAAAACTATCTGAAGGTTTCCGACTTAAAGCTGGTGAACGCTATGGCCTTCTCATCAATGGTTTAGGAAGCACTCCTCTTATGGAACAATACGTATTTGCAAATGATGTGGCTAAATTACTCCATGAAAAAGGTGTTGAGTTGGCGTTTAAGAAAATTGGAAACTATATGACCTCAATCGATATGGCTGGCTTGTCATTAACATTGATTCGATTGGCAGATGATGAGTGGTTGGATGCTTTAAATGCACCTGTTACAACACCAGCTTGGTAAAACTCAAGGAGGAAATGTCGAATGAATGCTGAACAAGCTCTTGAATGGATGAAGCTTTTTAATGAAAAGATTCAAGAACAGAAAGATTACCTTAGTGAGCTAGACACCCCTATAGGAGATGGAGACCACGGTGGAAATATGGCGCGTGGCATGGCTGCAGTGATGGAAAACTTAGAAGGAAAGCAATTTGAGACCAGCAGTGATGTGTTTAAGCTTGTCTCAATGCAACTACTGAGTAAGGTAGGCGGTGCTTCTGGTCCCTTGTATGGCTCTGCTTTTATGGGCATGGCCAAGGCTGATTCTAATTCGAAATTAGAAGAAATTTTACAAAGTGGTCTGGATATGATTGTCAAACGTGGGAAAGCAGAAGTTGAAGAAAAGACAATGGTTGACGTTTGGACTCCTGTTATTGCTGCTTTGTCTGCTGGTCAATTGACTCAAGAGGTTATTGATAAGGTAGTGAATGCTACCAAAGATTTACTTGCAACTAAAGGAAGGGCATCTTATGTAGGAGAACGTTCTCTTGGACATATTGATCCTGGATCATTCTCATCAGGATTACTCTTTACTGCTCTTTTAGAAACTGGGGTGGTTTAATGGGAAGTATTGGTCTTATTATCGTTTCACATTCCAAACACATTGCACAAGGTGTCGTTGAACTGATTAGTGAAGTAGCTAAAGATGTTCCGATTACTTATGTAGGAGGAACCGAAGATGGAGGAATTGGAACGAGTTTTGATCAAGTAGATAGGGTTGTTTCCGAAAATCCAGCAGATACTTTATTAGCTTTTTTTGACCTAGGTTCTGCTAAAATGAACTTAGAAATGGTGGCTGATTTCAGTGATAAAAGTATCATGATCAATAGGGTTCCAATTGTAGAAGGTGCCTATACTGCAGCAGCTCTTCTTCAGGCTGGTGCAGAACTGTCAGTTATTCAAACACAGTTGTCGGAGCTTGAAATCAATAAATAAGTAATCTTACTATAACTCTTTTTATAGGTGGGCTATTGATTATCTCAACTATCAAAGTTTAAGTAAATAATTTCAAAATTAGAAAGGGATTGCTTTGGGCAGTTCCTTTTTAATGTAAAAGGAGTAGAATCATAGCGTTTCTAAATTGTGAATCATTCAAAACTGATTGTGATAGGACTATTCTAGCTTTAGAATCCTTTAAAAAATAAAATTTAAAGCAATCAATGGCTTAGAATAGTGTGAAAACATTTAGTTTATAGGAATTCTAGGTCTAGAATTACATAGATATTTATGAAGTTGGGGTATTCGATAGTTAGGATTGTTCTATTCTGAAAGGTTTGAGCTGTCAATTGTATAGGATAGTATTATTCTATGTTAGATTCCAGTAAAAATGATTGGATAAATAATATTAAAGAAAAATCAAAATCATAATTTTGTTTAATATGGTATAATATTTCTAATAATTTAAACATAATGAGGTAGTAATTTATGGATGAAGTTTTATTTTTTGGAGAAGATGACTTCGATATTCTTGATATTGATGGTTATGAACTAAAACCCTCATCTTTTTTTAATAAGTTACCAGAAATAGCCAAACCTTTAGTCAAAAATGCAAATAAAATCTTATCTGAAGTAGAAAAAATGTTATATTCTGCTCCAGCTTTTATCAATGTTGTCCAATCTAGTATACCTGAAGAGGTTTTTCAGGCAATTCTTTCTCCAGAACAACGGGAACAAATTGCTCAAGGAGTGTTAAAATTAATGACAAAGAAAGATGGTTCTCTCTTGGCGGTATTAGTAGATACTAATACTAATAAAATCATTGGAAATGTACCATTGAAATCTGTTAAATTGACACCAGAATTAAATAAAGCGTTAGCTGATTATTCGTCACAAATTCAAATGGCTCAGATTGCAGAGGAGATTCAGAATGTACAATATGCTATTGAGGACGTCAGAAAAGGACAGGAGTCAGATAGACTTGCAATAGCCTATAGTTGTCAACAGAAACTCTTGCAAGCTAGAGAGATATCAGATCCAAACATTAGAACAATGATGTTACTGCAAGTTATTTCAGATGCAGAGGATAGTAGAAATCTCTTAATGCTTAGTCAAAAATCAAATGTAAATTTTATCAAAGAACAACCAGATTCTACTTGGGGTAAGCTATTAAAAGGGGATAAACCAGATAAAATTGAAGCTCGTATGAATGAGATTCGAGATGGATTAGCAGCTGTAAATATCGTTTCACTATCAGCAGCAATAGCTTATAATGAGTTGGGCGAGAAAAAAGCTGCTCAAAAAAGTTTGGATTACTTTGGGAAATTTATTAACGAAACTTATCTCAGTTCTCAGGAATTAGTAGAGAGACTTGATTTACTTGATCCTTCGCCTATAAATTACTGGACAAAAGAATTGCCAAAAATTGAAACTTCTATAATGAAATTGCCAAATAAACCAGATTCTATTGAGACAGAGGTGCTAGAATGAAAGAAATAAAAAAATGCAAGACATGTACTAGGGATTTACCATCAAGTTATAAGCACAATAAGTGCGAATCGTGTAGAAACAAAAAAATAGATGAAGCAAAAAAGATACTTAAAGTTGTTGGACAAGTTGGAAGTGTGCTTACTCCAGTTGTAGTTGGTATGTTGATGAATAAAACTAAGAATAAGAAGAAATAAACTAATCTATTAAGTACCTAGAAAGGAACCTCAAATTGTCCTACAAATTTCTACTTTTCGACCTTGACCACACTCTTCTTGATTTTGATGCTGCTGAGGATGTGGCTTTGACGCAACTTCTAAAAGAAGAAGGGGTTGCAGATATTCAGGCTTATAAAAACTATTACGTTCCCATGAACAAGGCTCTCTGGAAGGACTTGGAGCAAAAGAAAATCAGTAAACAAGAGCTGGTTAACACGCGCTTTTCTAGTTTGTTTTCTCATTTTGGACAGGAAAAAGACGGTAGTTTTCTAGCCCAGCGTTACCAATTTTACCTCGCCCAACAGGGACAAACTCTTTCAGGCGCTCCTGAACTCTTGGACAGCCTCATCGATCGTGATTATGACTTGTATGCTGCTACAAATGGCATTACTGCCATTCAGACAGGGCGTTTGGCTCAATCTGGTCTAGCACCTTATTTTAATCAAGTCTTTATCTCTGAACAGCTGCAAACACAAAAGCCAGATGCTCTCTTTTATGAAAAGATTGGTCAGCAGATTGCAGGATTTAGCAAAGAAAAGACGCTGATGATTGGAGACTCTCTAACCGCCGACATTCAAGGCGGCAATAATGCGGGGATTGACACTATCTGGTACAACCCTCATCGTGTTGAAAATCACACACAAGCCCAGCCGACTTACGAAGTCCATTCTTATCAAGACTTGCTGGATTGTTTAGATAAACTGTAAAAAGTGGTTTAGAAAGCCACTTTTTGCTATAATAGAGGCAGTAAAAACGAAGGAGTTGGCTATGGAACACTCGTCTTGGCATGCTTTGATTAAGGAGCAATTACCTGAGGATTATTTTGCGAAAATCAATCAGTTTATGGAGCAGGTCTATTCTCAGGGGACTATTTATCCGCCCAAAGAAAAGGTTTTTCAGGCTCTATTGACAACACCGCTTGAAGAAGTTAAGGTAGTGATTCTAGGGCAAGACCCCTATCACGGGCCAGGTCAAGCGCAGGGCTTGAGTTTTTCTGTACCGGACTCTATCCCAGCTCCGCCATCCTTGCAAAATATCTTGAAAGAATTGTCAGATGATATCGGGGTTAAGAAATCTCATGATTTGACAGCTTGGGCTGAACAAGGAGTCTTGCTTCTTAATGCTTGTTTGACTGTTCCTGCTGGACGGGCCAATGGTCATGCTGGTCAGATATGGGAGCCCTTTACTGATGCTGTAATTCAGGTGGTCAATCATCTAGATAGACCAGTCGTTTTTGTACTCTGGGGAGCTTATGCACGTAAGAAGAAGGCCTTAGTTACCAATCCTCATCACTTGATTATCGAATCAGCCCATCCCAGTCCTTTATCGGTTTACAGAGGATTTTGGGGTTCCAAGCCTTTTTCCAAGGCCAATGCATTCTTAAAAGAGACAGGACAAGAGCCAATCGATTGGCTTAGATAAGGAGAAAATATGCCTCAGTTAGCGACGATTTGCTACATTGATAACGGGAAAGAACTGCTTATGCTCCACCGTAATAAGAAACCCAATGATGTTCATAAAGGGAAATGGATTGGTGTGGGTGGTAAGCTAGAGCGAGGAGAGACGCCTCAGGAATGCGCGGCGCGTGAAATCCTCGAAGAGACAGGGCTCAAAGCCAAGCCAGTTCTAAAAGGTGTTATCACTTTTCCTGAATTTACGCCAGATTTAGACTGGTACACCTATGTTTTTAAAGTGACGGAGTTCGAGGGGGACTTGATTGACTGCAACGAGGGGACGCTAGAATGGGTTCCCTATGATGAGGTTTTGAGCAAGCCAACTTGGGAGGGTGACCACACCTTTGTTGGGTGGCTTTTAGAGGACAAACCCTTCTTTTCAGCCAAGTTTGTTTATGATGGGGATAAATTGTTGGATACCCAAGTTGATTTCTATGAATAAAGGAGAAAGCAGATGCTACTAATCAAAAATGGTCGTGTAATAGATCCCAAGTCTGGTTTGGATCAAGTATGTGATGTTTTGGTCCGAGATGGGAAAATTATCAAAATTGCGCCTGAGATTAAAGAAGAAGGGGCAGAGATAATTGATGCTACTGGTCTTGTAGTGGCTCCTGGCTTGGTCGATATCCATGTTCATTTCCGTGAACCTGGTCAAACCCACAAGGAAGATATTCATACTGGTGCCCTAGCAGCCGCCGCAGGTGGTTTTACAACGGTTGTCACGATGGCTAATACTAGTCCAACCATTTCAGATGTAGAAACCCTGCAAGAAGTTCTCCAGTCAGCTGCCAAGGAAAAGATTAATGTTAAGACGGTTGCGACCATTACTAAAAATTTTAATGGGCAAGATTTGACTGACTTTCAGGCACTTTTAGAAGCTGGAGCAGTTGGATTTTCAGATGATGGCATTCCACTTGAAAGCAGTAAAGTTGTCAAGGAAGCCATGGAGGAAGCCAAAAAGTTTAATACCTTTATTAGTCTCCATGAGGAAGATCCAGGTTTGAACGGCATTCTTGGCTTTAATGAAAATATCGCTAAAGAATATTTCCATATCTGCGGTGCGACTGGGGTAGCTGAGTATGCTATGATGGCGCGTGATGTCATGATTGCCTATGCAACCAAGGCCCATGTTCATATTCAGCATTTGTCTAAGGAAGAAAGTGTTAAAGTGGTTGAGTTTGCTCAAGGATTGGGAGCGCAAGTAACAGCAGAAGTAGCGCCACAGCATTTCTCTAAGACAGAAGCACTTCTTTTGACTCAAGGTAGCAATGCTAAGATGAATCCACCGCTTCGCTTGGAATCAGACCGTCGTGCTGTGATTGAAGGGCTCAAGTCAGGTGTCATTACAGTTATTGCGACTGACCATGCGCCTCACCATGCAGATGAGAAAAACGTTGAGGATATCACCAAAGCACCATCTGGCATGACAGGTTTGGAAACATCTCTTTCTCTCGGATTGACTTATTTGGTCGAAGCTGGTGAATTAAGTTTGATGGAATTGCTTGAAAAAATGACCTACAACCCAGCCAAGCTTTACAATTTTGAAGCAGGTTACTTGGCTGAGAATGGTCCAGCGGACATCACTATTTTTGATTCTAATGCTGACCGCCTTGTGGACTCCCATTTTGCTTCGAAAGCAGCTAATTCACCATTCATCGGTGAAACCTTAAAAGGGCAGGTTAAATATACCATCTGTAAGGGACAAATCGTCTATCAAGCTTGATAGGAGTTAGAATATGAATTATTTTCGAAAACGTAGGGAGAGAAAAGCAAAATCTAATAGCGGAATTTACTGTCCCGCATCTAATCGTTCTAAAATTCAATATGAAACTAAAGAAAAAGCTGACCATGCGGTTCAATATGATAATGGAGGTTTAGTTAGAAGCTATTATTGTCGTACATGTGCGTGTTGGCATACTACTTCAAAATCTAATAACCCTCCGCTAAGTTTGAAAAACTATGGTCTGAAACTCTTTGGTTTAGATAAATCAGAATAGAAAGAGAAGTATGTATAAGACAAAGTGTTTACGAGAGAAGTTAGTATTATTTTTAAAAATTTTCTTCCCAATCCTGATCTACCAATTTGCCAATTATTCTGCCTCTTTTGTTGACACTGCAATGACAGGTCAATACAATACTATGGACTTGGCTGGTGTGTCTATGGCAACCAGTATCTGGAATCCTTTCTTTACATTCCTGACAGGGATTGTGTCGGCCTTGGTGCCCATCATTGGTCACCATCTTGGTCGAGGCAAAAAGGAAGAAGTTGCATCTGATTTTTACCAGTTCATCTATCTGGCCTTGGGCCTATCCGTAGTCTTGCTGGGGATGGTGCTTTTCTTGGCACCACCAATCTTGAATCATATTGGGTTAGAGGCACCAGTGGCAGCAGTAGCGGTTCGCTATCTCTGGTTTTTATCTATCGGGATTATCCCTTTGTTGCTTTTTAGTGTCATTCGTTCCTTGCTGGATTCGCTGGGCTTGACCAAACTGTCTATGTACCTTATGCTTTTGTTACTCCCTCTCAATAGCGGATTTAACTACCTCTTGATTTTCGGAGCCTTTGGTGTTCCAGAACTAGGAGGTGCTGGTGCTGGTTTAGGTACTTCCTTGGCCTACTGGGTTTTGCTTGGAATTTCTGTTCTGGTTTTATTTAAACAGGAAAAGCTCAAAGCTCTACATCTTGAGAAACGCATTCCGCTTAATATGGATAAAATCAAGGAAGGAGTTCGTTTAGGTCTGCCTATTGGGGGAACTGTTTTTGCGGAAGTAGCTATCTTTTCTGTGGTTGGCTTGATTATGGCTAAGTTTTCGTCCTTGATTATCGCTAGTCACCAGTCAGCTATGAACTTTTCAAGTCTTATGTACGCCTTTCCTATGAGTATCTCATCGGCTATGGCGATAGTCGTGTCTTATGAAGTGGGAGCCAAGCGATTTGATGATGCGAAAACTTATATTGGTTTAGGAAGAGGGACTGCCCTCATTTTTGCGGCCTTCACCTTAACCTTCCTTTACATTTTTAGGGGAAATGTGGCCAGTCTTTATGGTAAGGACCCAGAATTCATCGATTTGACAGCGCGCTTTTTAACTTATAGCCTTTTCTTTCAGTTAGCAGATACCTTTGCAGCACCGCTTCAGGGAATTTTACGGGGTTATAAGGATACCGTTATTCCTTTTTACCTTGGTTTGGTTGGTTACTGGGGGGTGACACTCCCAGTAGCTATGGTATTCGACTCTCTAACAGATTTTGGAGCTTATTCTTACTGGATTGGTTTGATTATTAGTCTAATCGTGAGCGGGGTTCTCTACCGTTGGCGTCTAACTGTGATTATGAAGAGATTTGAATCCAGAAAAGCTTGATTTTTAGAATTCCTACAAGCAAAAATATTCTTCCTTATCTGCATTATTTTTGCTATAGTTAAATTAGTAGTAGGTAAATGAGAATTTCAAAAATATAGAAACAATTGATATTCCACGCTACTTTACTGGTATCAGATATAAAGAAAAAGAAGTTGCTAAAAATAAGCAACTTCTTTTTTTGATAAATATTTTACATAAGTTATATTATGTAAAATTATAAACTATCCAAGGCATTTTTTTGTTCATCATTGACGATATGGGTATAGAGGTCAGTGACTTGTGTGCTGGCATGTCCTAGTTGGTGGCTGACCAAAACTTGCGATTTAGTAGCATCATAGAGCCTAGTTGCTAGCGTATGGCGCAGTTTATGGGGTGTTACACGCACTTTAAAATCCTCTGAGTACTTAGCAACCATTTTCTCAACGCTAGAAGCATCGATACGATTAGGAACACCTCTGTAGAGAGTCAAAAAAAGGGCTGTGTCTGTCTTTTCCGTTTTATAGCGTTGATTTCGAATGGCTAGATAATTCTCTAAATAAGGCTTAGCAAAAGCAGCGACATTGACCGAGTCACGTTTGCCACCTTTTCGAGTGACATCAATAACCATCATCTTGAGATTGAGATCTCTTAGATCCAGATTAACAGCTTCAGATAGGCGGACACCCGACGCCAAGAGAAGGGCCATAATGGCCAAATCACGTTCTTTATTTTTATTAAATGAGGATAGGGCGCGATTTGAAAGTTGTTGTGGATACTCTTGGTCAATATAAGTTAGAAAACCTTCTGTTTCATCACCTAGAAAGAGCTTTTGTTTGATGTTTTCAGCTCTGGCAGCAAGGGTCTCTTTCTTTTTCTTTGTTGAAACTTTCTTCATTACATTACGATAGAAATAAGGTTCGCCCTGATCGTTTTCAACTTCCTCGGTCAGATACTTGTAAAGACTGGAAAGAGCTGATAAGGTCCGATTGATGGTTGTCTGAGAAACACCTTGTTTGCTTGTATTGGCATTCAGCAAAGGACGTTCTCGAAGATAAAGGATAAAAGCCTCCATATCTTTCTTTGACATGTTTTCCAAGACAGATAAAGGAATATTAGACATTTTATCAGAGTTTGAGATACCAGACTCTAAAACCCAGCTGAAAAATCGATCGTATTCCTTAAGGTATTCGTACAGGGTTGTAAAACTATAGGGCACAGCCAGCTTAGATTGGTAGTATTCCAGAACATACCAGGGCATGATTTGTTTTAGTTTGTCGATTCGTTCCAGTAAAATCTCACGTTTCATGTATTTTCTCCATAAATAAGTCTACTAGTAGTATAGCATAGACTTATTTATTTTTCAAGAAAATTACAGTTTTTCGGAAAGATGTCATAGGAGTTTTTTTAAAGTGATAAAAAAGACTTAAACCTGTGTAAAACAGATCTAAGTCTTCGGAGTTATTATTGTGAATCATTATTTAGTGCTTTTTCTAGCTTCCAAATACTAAACCAGAATGAAATAGTCAGCAGAATAAGGAAAATAAAAAAGAGATTATCAGTAACGATATTTCCGTTCATTCTACATAATTGAAGAGCTATATAAGGAGCTATGAGATACAAAATGCATTGTATAATTGCTATTGTTTTCTTTTTCATGATTTTAATCTTACTGTACAGATTTGATACAGTAAACTCCTTTCTAGCTTTATGATTTATCATTTCTAACTTGATTATAGTCTTATTTTTAGCCAAAGTTCAATTATTTGTATGTGAAATATCTTATCTGTCAAAAATAACCGATCTCATTGCTGAGAATCGGTTTTCTAATATATTTAATTAAGAAATTTATTTTTACATAACATAAATTATGTAAAAGCTCCTACAACAACAAATCTTTGACTTTCCCAATTTCACTTTTTGGAATAACCAGGTGAATCATATCACCCAGATACATTCTGGTTGAGCCGTTAACTGTTTGGCTCTTGCCATTATGCACTTGGGTAGTGATGAGGATGTTGTGTGGTAAGTTGAGTTCATGAACTTGTTTCCCAGCAATTTTATCAGAAACTGGTATTTCGATAAGTGTAACTTCTCCTTCGCTGGATACTTCTTCTGGAAGCATTTTTTCCAGCATGGCTTCATAGACTGGTGCACCCTTGAGTAAATCCATGATAATATAAGAAACAAGAGTGACAAGACCAAGTGGCATGAGGTTGCGAATATCTCCTACCATCTCAGTTACCAGAATCATAGCAGTTAAGGGAGCTTTTGATATGGCTCCAAAATAGCCACTCATTCCTAGAATGACAAATATAGGGAATTGCTCCTGACTGACAAGTCCAAGATTGACACAGATAACACCAACTAGGGCACCAAGTAAGGAACCGAGAGCCAAAATAGGTAGGAAAATTCCTCCTGGAAGACCACTTCCATAACTAATCATGCTCCAGATAAAGCGAATTAAAAAGTAAGCTAATAGAACTTGAAAACTAAAATCTTGCTCAGTTAGAGAAAGTACCAGCTGATTTCCACCACCAAGGATGTGGGGTAAAAAAATTCCGACTGGTATGATGAGAATGAAGGCCATAATTGGATAATAAGCTCTATCCAAATGGATTTTTTGACCAAGCCAGTCATAAACTCGACCAACATTGAGTACAGCTTTCTCATAGAGAAAACCTGAAAATCCAAGGAAAATTCCCATGACGAGATATATCCAATACTGGTCTAGGGTCATGAGAGGAATGTTATCTGGCATATCCAATACTGGTGTCAAACCGAACATGAGCAGAGACACAAAGTTTGCTACGATGCTGGCTGCTAGAGTGGAAACCCAGAAAAAGCGTGAAAAGTGATGATAGACTTCTTCTACCACAAAGAGAAGTCCAGCAATCGGTGCATTAAAGGCTGCTGCTAGACCAGCGGCAGCTCCACTTGCAATCAAGGAACGCTCCTCTACTGGACTGGATTTGAGCCACTTGGCAATTCCTTTGCCACCAACTGCTCCAAGTTGGATACTTGGACCTTCACGACCCAGCATAAGACCGCTGGCAATAGCTAGAATTCCTAGAATATATTTTTTCCAGAGAACACCCCACCAGTTGAGGGTCATGAGACCTTTCAATTCGGCTTCGACTTGAGGAATTCCTGAGCCTTTGATATCTTTTTCTGACCGTGTTAGTTTAGCACTGAGCCAACAGATGATTAGATAAAACAGGGCGATAATAAATAAATTAACAAATAGGTGCCCTTGATCTTGATAAAGTCCTTGTATCAGGTGGAAGCCCTTTTCAATTAAGAAACGAAAGGATCCGACGATAATTCCAACGATGAGGCCGACAATGATTCCTCGACCAACTTGGGATAGTATAGTGCTGGATGCAAAGGCGAATTCTTTCTTAGAACGGACTATTTCCGACTGTTCCTCCATGGTATTTCCTTTCAATTAACTTTCTTTTTTACCTAAAACCAGTGATTTAACGGGTTCAAAACTGGTTCGGTGAATTGGTGTAACTCCTAGTTTTTCTAGTCCTTCTAGGTGTTTAGCTGTGCCATATCCTGCATTAGTAGCGAAATCATAGCCAGGGAACTGCTGATCATAGTCCTTCATCAATTCATCACGGGTCACCTTGGCTACTATGGAAGCTGCTGCGATCGAGAGGGAATTAGCATCACCTTTGATGATGGCAGTTTGTGAAATGGGCAACTCCAGTTTCATGGCATCTATCAGGAGGTGCTCAGGTTGAGGGCTGAGCTGGGAGATTGCTTCCTGCATGGCCAGTTTGGTTGCTTCATAGATATTGACTTGGTCGATGACCTGATTATCCATGATACCAATTCCGATTGACAGAGCTTGGTCTTGAACGGCTTGGAAAATCTCCAGATGTTTCTTTTTAGGAATTTTCTTGCTGTCGTTGAGACCTCTAATCTTACAATTTTTAGGTAAAATGACGGCTGCAGCGACTACAGGTCCAGCCAGAGGACCACGGCCGACCTCATCAATACCAGCAATTAAGGTCAATCCTTGCTTATAAAGTTCTTTTTCATAGGAAAGCATAGATTCCAAACGCAAATTTTCATCTAATTCAGCCTGAATGGCTTTTTTACGCTTGCTGATTTCCTTTTGAACTCCAGAGCGATTATCCTTTTCAAAATCTAAAAAAATAGGGCTTTCTAACTCCTTGACCGTAGCAAGGAGTTCTTTGATTTCTTTAATCGTCGCCATCGAGGTCTTCCAATGTATCTAAGGTATAGTTACCGAGTTTGCCATCACGGACTTCCTTCACGAAGAGACTGTAAAAACGGTCATAGTCGTCACGGAAACCGAGGGCGCGGGTCATGTCCATAATAATCACAGGCGCTTCTTCTTCAATTTTCATTTGTTTGAAGCGTTCAGTCAGCTTTTCTGGATAATGTTCTTTGAAATAATTAAGACCAAAAATAGTTACCTCATCCATAGGAAGCAACTGGTCTTTGATAGCTCCAGTCAAGGCTAGTTTCAGTGCAACAGTTTCATCCTCAAACTTAGGCCAGAGAATCCCCGGTGTATCCAATATTTCCAGGTCTTTATTGGTTTTAAGCCATTGTTGTCCCTTGGTAACCCCTGGTTTATTGCCGACAACGGCAATTTTCTTACCAGCCAAACGATTCATAAGAGTTGATTTACCAGCGTTTGGAATTCCAATAATCATGGTACGCAAGGTTTCAATCTGAATCCCACGTTCTTTCTGGCGAGCAATCTTATCAGCCATGAGTTTTTTAGCAGCATCAGTTACAACTTTTACGGTTACTTGCTCTTTAGAGTTGATAGCTAGCGTCTGGATTCCTTGTGATTCAAAATACTGACGCCATTCTTTGGTCATTGCTGGATCGGCCAAGTCTGCCTTGTTTAAAATCAAGAGTTTTGGTTTGTCACCAACAATTTTGGTCAACATAGGATTTTGACTAGATAGAGGTAAGCGTGCATCCACCAAAATCGTTACAAAATCAACAAATTTTAAATTTTCCTGCACCTGTCGACGAGCCTTAGACATGTGACCAGGAAACCATTGAATAGTCGCCATTGAGTTTTTTCCTTTCGTAGCAAGGGTTTAGAGACCCTATTTTACTATCGTTTGAACATAAAGAGTTCTCAAATGAATGATGTTCAAACAGTTCTTGTTTTATGACATAGAAATCTACTTTATATTATATCATGCCTTCTTTATTTTGTCCGATGATAGCCTTTCAAGTACCCTATATAGAAAAAAAGCCATCAAATGATGACTTTTCAGGGGGAGCAAAAACTGTCCTCTTTATATTTTAAACATTTAAATGTCTTCTTTAAACAGTTTATTAAAGAAACCGTCTGTGTTTTTTAGTAGGGCTTTAAAGACTTTAGATTTCAAGTCCACTGTATTTTTGAAATGATCTTTAATTTTCGGATCTGACATACCATCAAGATCTTTTTGAACAGCTTCAGCAAATAAAGTTTTCAACTGAGCATAATTTGTAATTTGACGACCATCAATTTCAATAGTTTCAAATCCTTTTTCTGCTTTTGACTTAACATCTTTGAAGTATTGTTTCTTCCACTCTTCAAGAGTATTAAATACACCTTTAGATACTTTCTTAATAATGAAATCATCACCTAATAGCTTGTTGTTCTCTCTATTAGCTTCACCTTGGTATTTACTAGATACATATCCGATAAATCCATTTTCATAGCCAAAGTAACCCCACATACGGAAGGCATTATGCTTGAATGATAATGAACCTGGGGCACCTTTACTTGTATTACCACCATAAATACCAGCCATCATTTGAACATTAACATATGCTGAATTAGGCGTAAAGTCCTCTGGTCGGAACACACCATTGCCAGGATTATTATGTTTAGTCATAAAGTTATTATCAACCAAATCATCAATACTTGCCAATGGCTTGGTTTTCTCTCCGTCATTTAGGTCACGAACTTTATCCCATTGGTGTGGAACGGTTAATTTATTTAAACCATCAACATGTCTATCGACTCTGTCAATTTTCTTGAACCACTTGCTATTGTCACCATTTAATTTTGGAATTACAGCATCTGCTTCAACATAATCCAACATCATTAATGCTTCATTGTAGTTCTTCATGTAGCGATCAATATCTTCACGAGTTTTAAGTTTATCAGGGTCATAGTTATACCACTGTTCACCATTATTCTCACGATGATAAGCCATATTCAAACCTAAAGCACCATATTCTCCGTTTGGATTTGATACCGATGGCGTTTGCAACATACCTTGAGCAAAGGCTTCTAAATCCGTACCTTGACGATGCCAATGACCACCATAGTAAGCCATACGATCATTAACGTGAGTAGTTTCATGTGTAAATGCGGATGTTCCAAAATCACTAATTAAATCTGTCATAACGAAATAAACTGCATCCATCGGTTGCGGTGCTGCAAAAATATATGCATATGCTCCATATCCAGGTTTATAAGCATGATACTTATCAATACGCCCAAAGAACTCACGAATAGGTGCATAATCCGGTTTATCTTTTCTATGTCCGAATCTATCAGGCCAGCCACCTGGAGCGTTATGATTATCCCATACAGGAGTTGGAACTACATTTTGACTCTTAAGAAGTTTATCGCGGACATTATCAGTAGCAAGACGTGACCAAAAATCTAAGTAATTAACTTGCTCTTTGGCACGTAGATTAATCTCTTTTTTAAAGGCTTCACGTTCTTCTTCAGTATTTTTGTTGTATTTTTCAAACGAACTAAATGAAATAGTATTATACGTTGAAATCATAAATAAATGTGCATTTTTCAAGTTAAGAAGAGGTAAAATCATACGCCCATGCTGTCCATTATTAATTCCTTCGTATAGACGATATTTTTTGTTGGCAAATGCAGGGTTCGTTGATGGTTGTTCAACTACATACGCGTTCTTTTCAATAGCTTTCTTAAACCAGTCATTTATATCTGTATGGTTAGTGAATAGCTTCATATTGTAATGTAAGAATCCATTTAATTCATTTATTCCGATTGTTCCACCTATAGTTTCACGATAAGCTTCTAAAGTTCTATCACCTTTAACATTTCTTTCACTTGAACCAATTTTGATTAAGAAATCTAAGACATTAACATTCTTACCATAAAAATCAGGTTTAAACATCATAATATCTTTAATTGATAACTCATCGTATTTAAAACCATAATATTGATTTAAGTAGGCAAGTCCCATCATGATTTTAGCTTTGTTGTCTTCAACTTTCTTCAGTAAAGCACGTTCAGCTAATTCGTTATCGTTGAGTTGATGATCTTCATTTTCAAGTATGTGTTTTACCAATGTTTCAAGATTTGCTTTAACTTCAGAAAAACTTTCTTCAAGGAATAGATCTTTAATATAACCATTCTTACGTTCATCCGAATTAGCATTAGGATCTCTAGATGTATCTCGTTTATCCATCAAAGCACGGACTTCTTGTGAAATCAATTTTACACTTGATAATTGAGCTTTAACATCAGCAATCAATTTATCACGATTTTTAACAACCATATTTGGTGTGTAAACCACATCATCTAAACCATCAATGCTATACTCACGAACTTGTTTCACCTTAGAATCTTTGAGTGTAACACCCATTTCTTCTTTAGTCCCATCAGCATAGTGAACCATAATCTTATCAATATCCGATAGATCAGTAACAAATTGCCCTGCTTTCATACCTGTTACAGACAGAACAGTTTTCTTAACAAGATTGGACTCACCTGTTAACTTATTCCCTTGGTTTACAATCCACTCTTTATTATAGAACGGTTGAAGTTTTTCAATATTGCGATAGGCTTGTTCACGTTCAGCTTTGTAATCTTGCGTTGTCTTATACTCATTATCATGAGTAACAAATCGATTCAATCGGTCAACAAGTAATTCAGGCATCTCATAGGTGTTAGCTGTAATGTTGTAGGTTAAAATTATATTATCAGCCTCTTCTTTCGAAATACCTTTGATGATATTCGAACGATTATAGGATTTATTACCCTCACTAATACCATTTACCGTATAAGTGTTGATAACGCGCTCAGATGTATAATAGGAATCTTGGTCGATATCTGAGTGTCCAAAAGCTATTTCACCGTTCTTTACTTTCATCATAGACACATTATTTTTAATCATACCTAACATCCAGTTATTACCAACTAAGCCACCTGATTTAAGTGAATCTTTAACATAGAGTGTACCTTTTGCCACAGAATTGGTTAAAACACCTTCTCTACTATAGCTATGGTTATCCCCACCATTTTGTGTCGAATAAACAATACCCGCAGCTTGAGCACGGTTACCAATGATATTGGCATCTACATATGCTTTATCGATAACGCCTTTCCAGTTTTCTCCAACGATACCAGTCAAGAATTGTCCACCATCGCCGACAGAAGTTACGTTACCGATAAAGGCTACATTTCTGAGTGTACCTTGATTATCAATCTTATCAATAAATCCAGATACCCAGTTCTTACCTAATACGTTACCAGTCACTTTGACATCTTCAATTTTAGCGCCGCCTTTAATAGTGTCGGCAATCGGTGCAATGCGGTCTGCCCAAGGCATATTGATATTTACATTCCCCAGATTTACTTTGGTTACTGTACCACCGATAATGTTCTTAAATAACGGACGTTCCGTATTGTGGATGGTATAATGTTTCCCATCTACACTCTTCAATGTACCTCTAAAGTCGCCGTCAACATACCATTTCTTAGGTGTTGGTACATTCGTTGCATTCAAATCTGCTCCGATTTTAAATGTACCATTTTTGTCAGCATTCATGGCATCTACTAACTCTTTAAAGTTATAATAAACGTCATCAACTTTTGGAACTGGTTTTTCAATATAATGAACATACTTGTTACGAACTTTCGTTGGGTCTGTGTGTTGAATCAAATCTTGTGCTTCAGCAGTTATTTTGTAAAGTTTTTGACCTTCTTCAGTCACCAACTCAATCTTATCAACTGCTAAACGTGTTACTTTATTATCACGACTAGTGATTTTTAAGTACATTTTCTTCACATCTTCATCTGAAGGTTTTTCAGTCATGAAATCACTAGGTGTTTCAGTACCATCGTCATTTACCTTCACTAAATTAGTAGATGAAATATTTTTAATTTCAACTTTTTTCAAATCCAAGCGAAGTGGTTTCTCTTCTAATGTTGCAGTTTCTTCTCCCTTACCACGGTCATAGGTCATAGTGGTTTCTATCTTATAGTCCTTGTAGAATTTTAAATCTTCTACCTGCTTATCTAATTGCTCTGAAGTTAAATCTACTGTTTTGACAATTTCATTTCCATCTTTAATTGTCGCAGTAATTTTATTGATCTTGACTCCATCTGTATTAACCAAATGATAAGAAAGATTTGCGGAGCGGTCTAATACATTTGTATCTGTTCGCTCCAAAGTCAAAACAGGAGCCGTTTTTTCTTTAGGCTTTTCTTTTGTACCTTTTACAAGAATTTCAGGCTTCATTTCTTTCAAGATAGTTACTGTTTCAACTGGTTCACTAATTTTTTTGCCATGTAACTCTTCATAGCTAGTAACAATTTGACGTTCGCCATCCTCACCAATTTGTTTAACAGAATTATCGCCTATAAATTTGGTAGGATCAGATTCTTCTATAGTCGTTTTAGAAATAGTCTCGGTCCGGATATCGGTATGTAAAGAAGGCAACTCTTCTCTTTCTGATGCAACTTCTGAAACTGTAGATATTGGTTCAGTATACTCTGGAATGTCGATAACAGGTGGCTCAATCAAGTTTCCATTTTCATCCACTCCTGTTGTACCTACTGGCTCAGTATATTCTGGCTTTTCGCTAACAGGTGGTTCAATCAAGTTTCCATTTTCATCCACTCCTGTTGCACCTACAGGTTCAGTATATTCTGGTTTCTCAGTTTTAGGCGCTTCATCTGGAACTGTACCTACAGGAGCTGTGTACTCAGTTTTCTCTACTTTAGGAGCCTCGTCTGGAACAGTACCTATAGGTTTAGTGTATGCTGGTTTTTCATGAACTTCTGGTTCAACTAAATTACCGCCAATTGGAGCTGTATATTCTGGTTGCTCATGAACTTCAGATTCTACCAGATTACCACTAGCTGGTGCTGTATGTTCTGGCTTCTCAGCTTTAGGCGCCTCGTCAGGGACTGTGCCTACCGGTGCAGTGTACTCTGGCTTCTCTGATTTAGTTGTCTCGTTTGGAACGGTGCTTACAGACTCTGGATTTTTAGGTTTTTCTGCTTTAGGCGCTTCATTATGAACACTTTGAATTTCAGACTTTTCTGACTGAGTAAATGATGTGTTTATTTCACTTTGAATAGAACGAATCATCGTTTTATCTGGCGCTAGAATATCCTTTGTCCCCTCATCCTTATGTTGAATTTCTGAAATTGCATCATCATTAAGGGGTAGGTATCCAATATAACGATATCCAGCAATTTGAACTACTCCTTCATTACTTGGAGCTTTCAAAGGATTGCTTATATCGAGTGCTTGCACGCTAGAAAGACCGATTAGTCCAATCGTAGTAACTAAGAACAGACTAGCAACTTTTTTCTTTTTATGAACTAAAAGAACTAAACTACCAATAGCTAATAGACCTAAAGCTGTAAGCACAGAAGTCGAGGATCCTGTTGCAGGAAGAGTTTCCTGCTGATAAATAAGAGCATAAGTTTTCTCATTATCAGTAGGAATTCCTGCCTGAATCTTTGTTTGTTCTTCTTGTGTAAGAGAGCTTTTTTCAATGTAATGATAGGTAGAAGCATGAATGATTGACGGTGCAACCAAGATACTTCCGAGTAAAACAGAACCAACAATCCCACAGATTTTTCGGATTGAAAATCGTTCTTTTTTAAATAATGACAAGCGTAATCACCTTCTTTAATTTTATTTCCTAATAGTAAACACTATTTTTTATTTTCAAAAATTGAACTTCTAAAATCATCAGTTTGGTCAAGATAAGCTTTAAAGATTGCTTTTTTCAACTTATGAACTGCACTGTCAAATTCTGGTTTGTAATTACTCCAAGAATATCTATTCTCATCTGCATCCTTTCGAACAGCTTCATCCATTAATAGCTGCAACTCTGTAACACTACTTATAGTTTTCGTAGAAAAACTAGTCCAAGGTTTTGTTGTATCATTAAAAGTAACTTTATTCAGTCTATCAAATTGAGCTACACGTTTATTATACATATCTTGCTTGAATTGTGTCCAAGTTTTATATTGACCATTAAATACTTTTTCAAGTACTAATTCATCTGTAACTAAACCTACTTCTTTACCATAAGACTTAATCTTACTTCCCGCCGCTTTTGCATCTTTTTCATATCGATTTGAGATATAAGGTACCATGCCCTCTTTATATCCTTTTGCAGCTAATAATTCGAATGCCATACGGCGTCCCATTAAATCTCCTGGAGTCCCTATTTTACTACTTAAAGCAGAGTATATTGGTGAAAATAGATTAATTGTGTGGTATCCATTTCTTTCATACTCACCTTCATCTTTATATCCTCTTCGTGTAATAACATCATTTTCTATAAGACTATCAAATGAGTTTAATTTATGAATTTCATCAGGAGTTAATCTACGAATAGCATTTGTTGCGTATACTTTATTACCATCTGGATCTTTCTTATATATATTCTCAATTTTTCTCAATAGATCATTTTTCTCATTATAACCTAATTTAGCTACAGCACGTCCTTCTAATATTTCAAGTGTATATATTAAATCAAACATATTATGCATATAACTATGTAGGTCTTCTGCACTATTAAATCGTTGAGTTGGATCAGCTACTTGAAGTCTTGTTGAATTTTCTGAATCCTCATATTTCAAGACAGAGTTAATTGTTATTGTTGGATCATATGGGTGGTCAGGAGCTTGTAATAATCCTTTCGCATAAAACTCTGGTCCTAATCCGCTTCTTCTTCCATATCCTCCAAGATAAATCTCTCTATCTGAGTTATGTGTCATTTCATGAGTATATGTTACTGCACCAGATTTATCCAGCATACGATAAGCCATATAGTAGAACGCATCTCCCGTAGCATAAGCACCATGTTGATTATGAACTACATTGTTTCCTGCTGGCCCAAAGAAATATTTTATCGCAGGGTGATTTGTTGAAAAATCCGCTTGGCTAACTACTTTATTATCATCATTACCAAATCTAAATGCATCATAAACTAAAATACTTCTATATAATTTTTCTTTATTTTCTTTATCTAGAATTTTATACCAATAATCATAATGATCTCTAAATCGTTTAGCCGCTGCTTCTGCATTCTCTTCTACAAATTTATTTAATTTGTCTCCCTTAGGATAGTCAGAACTTCTATATCTATCATAAGCACCAAATCCTATAGTTGAAATATTTGCAATCATAAATATCATTTTTTCTTCTGGTAAAGTTAATAACGGTAAGACCATACTTTGATATTTCCATGATGGACTAGTTAATCTATCATATACCCCAATAGAATATTTAGTTCCCTCTTTCCCTTGTTTTTCTCTTACCTCTTCAATTGTAGATTTTTCTTCTACAATATATGCTTTTGTTTGTTTTTTAAACCACTCATTGTTAGAAGTTTTTGGTAAGAATACTTTTCTATATCCTTCTAATGCCTTGAATAAAGTTTCTGTCCCATAATTCTTCGCTAACAATACATTATAAGTAATAACGTTATTTTTAGCTAATAAATTATTAAATCCAGATCTACCTAGTTCAATAACATTATCTAGAGCTGAACTATTTGATTTACCAAAGAAATCCAAGTGATACATTATTAAATCTTTAGCATTGGTTTCTCCATAATTAAAATTATACCAGCGTTCAAGATATGTTAAACCTAAAAGTAACGCTTCCTTATTATTCTTAATTTTCTCAATTACATAATTATCTATTATCTTATTGTTATTTTCAGCTACTGCCGCATCTGCTGAAAGAAGTTTTGATAAACTATCTTCAATGTTTGCTTTTGTTTTCTCAAATTGTTCATCTAGATATAATTCTGTTAGTTTTATATTACTAGAGATATCTAATACTTTTCTTATCTTATCTGAGTTGTAATTTACAGATTTCAATTCTGATACAACGCTATTAATAATATTATTGTAATTATGTAATAATGTGTTAGGTGTATACATTAGCTTTGTATTAGTTATTTCATATTCTGCTACTTTAGAGAAATCTTGTCGATATTTTATATCTAATGTTTGAGTAGTATTATCTGAATAATGAAGTAATAGTTTATTAATTCTTTGTTTATCTTTATTAATATCAGTAATTACGTCTTTATCACTCATTGGAACTACAGACACAAGCTCTTTAGTAAATAAATCATTATTAGCATCTACTAAATTACCATACTTGACTATAGTCTCTCTATTGTAGAAAGGTAATAATTTTTCAATATTTTTATATACTCTTAATCTAGAAATATCAGCATCTTTTAAGTTTTTATAATCTGTTTCATATCTAGATGAGAAGTTAAAGTCTTCTATCTTAGTATTTTTCTTAGGAACAAGTTCAGCTTTTTTCTCTGCAACTTGGTTACTTTCAAGTAATGTACCTCTTTGTTCTTCTGAATCTTTACTAAGTACTTCGTCATCTACTTGAACTACTTTTACCACCTTATTATTTTTATTACTATACGTGTTAGTTGCTTTTATACCGTCAAAATTATAACCAGCAATAGCATTACCATTTGTTACATTTACGTCGCTTAATACATTTGTAATTTGACCTGAGTTACTTACTTCAGATGAACTATTATCCCAAAGATTACCTACAACTCCACCAACTTTACCAAAAGGCTTCACATTATTAAGATTACCTTCAGTATAGCTATTACTAATCGTTGCTTTTTTATCAACAACACCTGCTATACCACCAACAACCTGATCTCCTGTATTAGCATTCGTAGCCATATCAATAGATGAAACTGATCTATCGATTAAAGCACCAGCACCTGAAAGTTTACCAACTAAACCACCTATTTGATAAGTAGCCGTTGTGTCATAAGTATTAGTTATTCTACCAGTATAACTACTATTCAAGATTTTAGAATCTGTAACTTGTGAAACTAAACCACCAATGCTATGTTCACCAGCAATTACACCAGATGAATGAACGTTAGTAATGTTAGTACCATTTTTCGCTTCTTTAGCAATTGTAGCAGCATCATCTTTAGAAGAAATATTTGCTTCTTTTATTGAAATATCTTTTACTGTAGCACGGTTTAAAGTTCTAAATAATGGTTTTTTCAGATTATATATAGCGTAGTACTTATCATTATTTTTACCAATTAATGTACCTGTAAACTCATTACTAACATAGCTTTCTTGACCATCTTGAAGTTCTACTTCACGAGCATCCATAGTTGCTCCTAAACGAAACTCTCCAGAAGGATTACTATTCATAGCATCTACTAGATTTTTAAACGATGTATAAACTCCATTTTCACTTCTCACCATCTTAGGTAGGTAGTAAGTGTAATTGTCTAAAGTACTATTGTTTTCATGTTGAATTAAATCATTAGCTTGTCCTACAATTTTATAAACATCTTGATTATCTTTTGTAGCACTTTCAATACTCTTAACGGGTAACATAACATCTTTAAAATTCTCCGATTTTACTTTCATAAAGTAATTTGTTGGATTAGTTGGAACACTCGCAAGTGATGTTACATGTCGATACTTATCATTTTCTAAAGTATACAATTCCACATTAGAAATATTTCTAAGCTCTAGTTTCTTGTCGACTTGTTTTTCTTCTTTAATTTTATCTTTAGGACGTTCCGCTTCCCCATTTGTAGGACTTACCTCATTTTCAGGTTTAGTATCTTCTGCACTAGGTTGTTCGATTTTACCAGTATATTCTTTCGGTGCTTCTACTTTCTCTGGCTCGACTATCGCTCCGGCTTGCACCCCTGTGTATTCTGGCAGCGGAGCTACTTGTTCTGGTTCTACTATAGATCCGGCCTGAACTCCTGTATATTCTGGTAGCGGTGCTATCTGCTCTGGCTCGACTATCGCTCCAGCCTGTGGACCTGTGTATTCTGGTAGTGGTGCTACCTGCTCTGGTTCAACAATAGCACCGGCTTGTGGTCCTGTATATTCTGGAAGCGGTGCTACCTGTTCCGGTTCACCTTTATCACTTACCACAGTATCTGGCGACTCTGGTTGAACTTCAGGTTTACCTTTATCACTTACAACTGCTTCTGGCAATTCTGGTTGGACTTCTGGTACGCCTTTATCGCTTACTACAGCTTCGGGCAACTCAGGCTGAACTTCTGGTTCGCCTTTGTCACTTACTACTGCTTCTGGTAATTCAGGTTGAACTTCCGGCTCACCTTTATCACTTACTACTGCTTCCGGTAACGCTGGTTGGACTGCGGGTTCAACAATAGCTCCAGACTGTACGTCCTTATGTTCTACACCAGTCTCAGGTTGTTCCGTTATAACTTGAGTTTTTTTAGTACCTTTTTCGACTATTCTTGAAACAGGCGCAGTCGTTGAAGTTGAAACAATTTCTCGCGAAACTTCTTCCTTGTTTACAGAGAATATTCTGATGACTTCAACTTTTTTACCTAATGTACCTTCTTGTTTTACTCTTACAGTTCCTTCAGCTAAATCAGGATTCTCCTGAACTTCTTCTTGAAAATCTATTTTTGTCTCTATAGTTTCATCACGATATAAGAGTTCAGGTTTGTTCAATTGACCTGATAAAACTTCATCCTGTGGATTTAATGTATTTACCCCAGTCTTTTCCTTTGGAGAATTCTTCTCCTCTTTCTTCGTCTCTAGATTCTCATGTTCGGCTAATTGTTCTTGAGAATTTGAAGATTGTTTCTCTTCTTTTGTTGGATTGGTTAATTCTGTAGAGAGAGGTTTTTCTTCCTGAATAGTTTGTACCTTTGATGGATTCTCTACAAAATTCGGTGTAACACTATAATCCACCTTTTGTTGTTTTGTAGGAGTGGCTGCTGATTTTTCTTGATTATTTACTTTAGACTCAGAAGTTATGTTTCCCTCTTTGATATATCCAATATAAGTGTAACCTGAAATCTCTTTAGGAAGAGGTAATTTTTCTCCAGAGGTCAATTCATAGTCCGTATTGTAATTTAGCAAAAGATGATTTTCTAAAGCATGAGCCGATACAAGAACACCGTTTCCTATTCCTGCAACCAATACTAAATGTAATACCGTTTTATTCTTAACTTTTTTCTTGGAAACAGCAAAAATTAAAATCCCCAGAGCCGCTAAGCTAGCACCAGCAACTAAGGCTTGCACCTCATTCTTGCTTCCAGTATTTGGCAATTCCGCCAGTTGATTTTGAGAATTTAACTTATAAACAAGATAATAAGTCTCATCATCATTCTCCATGTATGTCGGAATATCATAGACAAGCTGCTTCTTCTCATCTGATGATAGCTCTGACTCTGTCACATATTTATAGTGAATTCCTGAAGTTTCTTGAGCATTCACAGATGAACTAGCTAATACAGACATAAAAAATAAACTTGAAATCGTTGCAGATACAAGTCCTACTGATAATTTTCTAAATGAAAAACGTTCTTGTTTTTCACCAAAATACTTTCCCATGATTCCTCCTTGAAATACAATTTATAAATGTTACAAAGACCTTTATTATATTAGTGTATTATCTATAAAAAAGGCAGTATACCTTAATTATACTCTTTATTTACCGAAAAGTCTTAAAAATGAGATGCGCTTTCATACTTTGTTTTATATTATTTTGGGGATACAATAACACCTACCATGAAATTTCCACGGTAGGTGTTACTCATATCACTAATCGTTCTAAAAATGGTTTGATGCAGTTGAGGAGAATTCCTTCTATCCAGCTTTCTTGTGCTGAGGATAGATGTTCTGTCTGAAGGCTTTCTTTTAAAAAGTCTCGGACTTGTTCTGGTGCGATTTCAAACTCAAAAGCTTTCATTTTATAGAAAAAGTCTAGCAGATGGTCTGATAAGTATTCAGTTGAAAAAGGCACTTCTCCACTTTTTCGATATTCTAATAAGAGCCGAGCAAATCTGGCTTTTTCTTCAGGAAGCTCACGAAAATAGGAATTGAGGAGCCAGGTCTGCTTCTGTTTTCTTTCAATTGGATCTTGACTGGCAATTCGTTGGTCTTTTTCCAGCTCTTTTTGATATTGCTTGGCCTTGATAGCCCGTTCTGTTCTATTTTTACCAAAAAGAATTTTCTCCCACTTGCGTTCTTCTTGAGTCAGGGTCTCTGTAAAGCCAAAGTAATCTTGATAGGCACGCTCTGCTGGGCCCATGGCTAGAACCAGATTGTCTGCATATTGTTTGGCGATTTTATCCCTCTTCTTGCGCTCTTTCTCTGCCTGGATACGGAGTTCCTGTTCGTAGTCAATTTTCTCCTTACCTAGCTTGACAAGATAGAGTTGGTCATCTGGTTTTCCAAGTAAAAAGGGTTTGATACACTTTTCAAGGACTTCTTCCATACGAGCCTTCTTCTTGGGTTCTGCCTTAGTCCAACTTCCTCCTCGAAAGACTTCTAGGAAGAGCTGGTAGTCTCTTTCAGGTGAGAACTGATTGCCGCGATTAGGTTTGAAAACACCTTTTTCCCAGAGCCACTTTAGAAGACGCTCGTCAAAGTCACTTTTGTTAACCTTGATTTTTTCCTTTTTCTGGGCTTTTCTGGTCAGATTTTCAACCTTTCTGAGCAGTTTTTCTTCCTCTTCCAATTGCTGGTCAAGGGACAATCGATGAAAATGACGAACACAGTCGCTACCAATTGGAAAGAGGCGTTGACCTGTGACACCGTTAAAGAGTTCGTAGGCGTACTTGATGGCATTTCCACAGACACAATTGCTACGGCCGATACCGTTAAAAATCAAGGAAACTTCATTCCATTCCTTGGTAGCTTGTTCCCAAGTATCAGCTTTTGAAGCCTGTAAAACCGCATCATGCAGAGATTTTCTAACTGGAAGTGTCATGAGGTCTCCTTTCTAATACTTAATAAAAATCAAAGAGCAAACTAGGAAGCTAGCCGCAGGCTACTCAAAACACTGTTTTGAGGTTGCAGATAAAGCTGACGTGGTTTGAAGAGATTTTCGAAGAGTATAAATTATACTTTTACAACTTGAACCTCGTCTTTACCCAGTAAAATCAAGTATTTCTCAATATTTTCAATCGAATAGGCTCGAGATAAAGCCTCTCCGTATAGGGCTAACTGACCACGATAGCGGTCTACGAGTTGACTTGGTTCATCATAGCGGTCTGTCTTATAGTCGAACAGAACAATTCTGTCCTCATAAAGCAGATAGCCATCAAGGATACCACGGACAACAAAGTCTTCCTGACTCTTTTGGTCTCGTTTGAGCATGGAGAAGGGTTGCTCACGATAGAGATGGTTAATATTAGCAAGAATTTCCTGACCAAGTGCTGTGTCAAAGAATGCAAGAATTTTAGCAAGATTGATCTTGTCTCTGACAGCTGGGCTGGTTTGAACTTGTTTAAGAGTTTCTGTCAGGCTAGCAAGGGTTGGTTTCTGGCTGAGGTCAATTCTCTGCATGAGTTCGTGGGTAGCACTACCAATCTCAGCTCCTGTTACCTTTTCTTTGGTTGAAAAATCTGGCAAATCAAAGTTGATTTTCTTGTCTACTGACTGGCCTTGACCTGCAATCTCGACACCTTCCATATCCATAACTGGTTCGTAGAATTTCTTGATTTGACTTGGGGTTTGAACACTAGGCAGTTCAATGGCTGCCCGGTGAAGAGTATTATAAACTTCCACCTCTTTTAGCATTTCAAGGGCTTCTTTAATGGTATCTGACTGACGATTGTCTGCTTGGGAGCTATCTTGTAGAGGGCTCTTGGTTTCCAACTCTCCGATGGCTTCTCTGGTCAACTGATCTTCACCAACAAAACGATAACTAAAGTTGAGCTTGTCCTTTGCAAATACTTTGCTGATAGCCCAAATCCAATCTTGGAAATTCTTGGCTTGCAGTCTAGTGTTGCTATTTAGTTTTCCATTTTTAGCTGCTGGGTATTCCTTGGCTTCCAGCTTTTCACGAGAACCCTTGCCGACAAGGTAGAGTTTTTTCTCAGCTCTCGTCATGGCAACATACAGCAGACGCATTTGCTCTGAATAGCTTGCCAGCTGTAATTCTTCTTCGTTCTGTCTATAGGTCAGACTAGGAATGGAGAGTTTGATGGTTTTAGGATAGTGATCTTCCACTGCTCCTGTCTCCGTTTTGGCAATATACTTGACACCTAGACCGTTTTTACGGCTGAGAATGACCTCTGACATCGAGTCTTGCTTGTTGAAATCTTGATCCATATTGAGGATAAAGACGTAAGGAAACTCCAGCCCTTTACTCTTGTGAATGGTCATGAGCTCTACTGCATCTTTTGGCGGTGCGACAGCCACGCTTGCCAAATCATGCTGGGCTTCTAAAACTTGATCAATCATACGAATAAAACGAGACAAGCCCTTGAAATTACTCTTTTCAAATTGATCAGCACGCAGTGCTAGGGCATAGAGATTGGCCTGTCTAGCAGGGCCATTTGGCAAAGCCCCAACATAATCGTAGTAAAAACGGTCGTTGTAAATCCTCCAAATCAAGTCATAGAGGGAGTGGGTCTTGGCATACAAGCGCCAAGAAGCCAAGATATCCATGAATTGCTTTAGTTTCTCAGCTAGAGCCGTGTGAATCAAGTTTTTCTGGATTGTTAGCATTTTTTGTGCATTGACCAGTTTCTCATAAAGATTTTCTTGGACTTTATCCTCTGCTTTCTGAAGAGATAAACGTGCTAACTCGTCCTCATCAAAGCCAAACATAGGAGACTTCATAAGGGCAACCAAGGCATAGTCTTGAAGAGGATTGTGAATGACACGAAGGGTGTCTAGCATGACTTGCACTTCTAGGGATTGGAGATAATTGTTTTGCTCTCCGTCAGTTTTGACAGGAATCCCGTACTCAGACAGGGCGAGAAGAATCTTGTCATTACGACTGCGACTGGAGGTCAGAAGGGCGATTTCTTTAAAGGCAACACCTTGTTCCTTATGGAGTTTAAGGATTTCCTTGATGACCAGGCGCATTTCCCCTGTTAGTTTCGTTTCTGCCTGCCCCTCTTCTTCCTCACTTGTGTCGTCCTTATCGTAGAGGAGAAATTCTGCCTTGTTGTCTGGATTGGGAGTCAGTTTGGTATTGGCAAAAACAAGCTGGTGCATGTTATCATAGTTGATTTCGCCGACCTCTTGGTCCATGAGACGTTCAAAGACATCATTGGTTGCTGATAGCACTTCTGAACTGCTACGGAAATTTTCTTTGAGGAGAATCAGCTTGCCCTCTTTTGGATTTTGCGCATAGCGTTGGAACTTTTCATTGAAAATCTGTGGATCTGCTTGACGGAAACGATAGATAGACTGCTTGATATCTCCCACCATAAAGCGATTGTGACCATTAGAAAGTAATTCCAGCATCCGTTCTTGAATGTGGTTGGTATCCTGATACTCATCGACCATGACTTCATGGAAGCGCTCCTGATAAGCCTCACGGACTTGCGGGAATTTCTCTAAAATCTCAATGGTGTAATGGCTAATATCAGCGAATTCAAAGGTATTTTCCTGACGTTTACGCTGACGATAAGCTTCTACAAAATCACTCATGAAGGCTTGGAAGGTTTTAGCTAGTTCCCATGTGTCTTCATGATAACGTTCTTGATAGTCGAGAATGGTTATCTGGTCTGACAGTTGTCCTAGTTTAGCAAACTGGGTCTTTCTTTCTTCGTTGTAGGCATCCGCCAGTGGCTTCAAATCAGCCTTGCGACTGGCATTCGTCAGAGCACGACCATTTTTCTCTTTCGAAATTGCGACAACACGCGCAAGCACTGCCTGATAAGCCTGACTATCGGACTCCTGATTTAGGGAGCCAATTTCATCCAGAACCAACTGAACATTTTCTAAATAAGCAGCCTTTGCAAATTCCTTGGCATCATTATCCAGATGATAACGGAAAAAGCTTTCCAAACCCCAAAGGGCTTGCTGGATTTGCGTGGTCAGTTTTTCTTTTTCACTGGTAAAATCAGCTTTTTCAAAGCCTTTTAAGAAAGATTCACTCAGCCACTTTTGAGGATTGCTGGTGGATTGTAGGAAGTCATAAATTTTGTAAACTTGCTGGCGCAGCCCCCGTTCATCTTTTCCGCGTCCAGCAAAATTTTTCAGCAAATGACTAAACTTTTCTTTCTGTTTACCTTGGTAATGCGCTTCAAATACCTCATGAAAGACTTCGTTTTTTAGTAGAAGTTGCTCGCTTTGATTTTGTAAAATACGGAAATTAGGTGCAATATCAATCAGATAGCCATGTTTACCAAGGAATTTTTGTGTGAAAGAGTCCATGGTTCCGATGGCAGCGTTGGGTAGGTCTGCCAACTGACGACCCAAGTGTTGTTTGAGGTCAACATCGCTGCTTTCTTGGATTTGCTTGCTGATTTTTTTCTCTAAACGTTCTTTAAGTTCAGTCGCAGCCTTAACGGTAAAGGTTGAGATAAAGAGTTGAGAAATTTCGACACCACGCGCCAATTGGTCTAGAATACGCTCTGCCATAACAAAGGTCTTCCCAGAACCAGCCGACGCTGAAACCAGGATATTTTGACCAGAAGTGTAGATGGCTTCGATTTGTTCGGCAGTTTTCTTTTGTTCCTTGCTCGAATGCGCTTCTGCTTCTTGCAATTTTTGAATTTCCTTCTCAGTTAAAAAGGGAATGGGCTTCATCGATTCAACTCCTCTCTTATTTTTTCAAACCAAGCTTGCTTAAGTTTTTCTCCGACCAGTCGTTTGCCTTCAGACAAGTCTAACTTCTCTAGGAAACGGGCTTGACCCAAGTGATAATTGGCTTCAAATCCTGTGATGGCTTGGTGTTGCTGGACGTAGGGGGCAATACTTCTGCCATTTTCAGTATAAGGGTTAATGGCGAACTGGCCTGCTAAAATCTTCTCAGCTGCTTTTTTGTAAAGTCGGGCATTGTAGTCCAGTAGGAGCTGGAATTCCTCATCCGTCAGCTGGTTGGCCTTGTTTTTATTGTAAAATTCACCCAAATGACTGCTTTCTTTTTCTAAAAAGAGGCCTTGGTATTTCATTGACTTGCTGGCTTCTACAACTGCACCCGCCAGACTTTTAACGGCCATCAGAGATTGGACAGGCTCTGCCATTTCCAAGTACATGGCACCGAAAAAGTTCTGCTCCCCTTCTCTTTTTAAGGCAGCTAGATAAGTTGGCAACTGGGAATTGAGCCCATTAAAGAAATGAGGAAACTGGAACTGAGTCAGACTGGATTTGTAGTCTACCACTCCAATCGCTCCATCAGCTTTCAAACGGTCAATGCGGTCAACCTTACCTCGTACAAAGACACTGCGTCCATTGTCCAATTGAATAAAGGCCTGCTCTTTACCGCCAAAATTCGCTTCCTCTTTGATGGTTTCAATAGCTGGATTGTGTCGGAGAATATGTCCAGTTGTCCGTGCAACATCAAGCAAAACTTCCTTGGTAAACTGGGCTTCCAAACTTTCTTGATAAATGGCTTCAAATTCGCGTTCTTGACTGGTTTCTTGAATAGCTTGTTCTAGACGGTGGTCAAAGGAATCTTCGTCAGGCAACTGCAAGGCACGTTCAAAAATGCGGTGTAAGAAATTCCCATGACTACGAGCATCTGGACGCAGGCGCAATTCCTCCTGCAAGCCTAAAACGTAGCGGAGGAAATAACTGTATTGGTTCCGGTAAAACTCCGTCAAACCAGAGGTAGACAGGTAAAACTCCTGATTAGTAGGATAGAGAGCTTGTAAGGTATCCTTAGTCAACTGCTTACTGCTTGGAAGGGCAGGATTTTCTAGACCTTGCTGGTCTAACTTTTTACCCATGACACGCGCCAGAACCTTAATAAATGTCAAATCTTGCTCAGTCTCACTCGTCTCGCCCTGCTGGTGATAGGCAACCAGACTAGACAAAAGACTGTGATAGGACCCCATATCCTCCTTAGACAGCCCTTTGTGATTCATCCTCTTCTCTTTCCGACTAAATCCAAAATGGACCAGCTCTTGAAGATAGGCAGATTCTTTGCTTTCGCTTTCATTAAAAAGGCTTGGAGCCGACAAAACTAACTGCTTACGGGCAGAATTAACCAAGGAAAGCATAGTATAGCGATTTTTCTTGAGGTTTTCACTGCTGGCAATCAGCAATTGAACGCCTTCTTCGGTCGCCTGGTTTAAGCTTTGCCTTTCTTCGTCTGTCAAAAGACTGGTGTTTTGCGCGATTTTTGGTAAATTGTCCTGAGTTAGCCCTATGGCGTAGACAAAGTCAGCCGTTAAGGGCGCAATCAAATCGTAACTCTGCACCAGGACAGTGTCCACTGTCGCTGGAATGGTACGGTATTGGGACAAACTCATTCCAGAATAGAGCAAGGCTAGAAAGTCCTCTAGACTAATCTGTGAACCAGCAAAAACAGTCGCAAATTGTTCTAAAACATGACAGAATGCCTTCCAAACTTCGGCCTGTCTTTCCTGTTCAAGAGTTTCCATAGTAGCTATCAAATCTTGCAGTTGCTTGGTAACAACTCCTTCTTTTAGAAAGACATTCCACTTTTGCAAGAGATTTTCAGCCTTTTGTTTTCGGCTGGCAAAGAGGGTTTCAAGAGGTGTTAAAATACGTAGACGAAGAGCATTCAAACGTTCCAGATTAAATTTTCCATGGTGGGATTTGGTGAAGGTTTGCTGAAAGGCTGGCAAGCTATTGATACCAAGATAACGTATATATTGCTCAAAAGCATCAATATCAGCTTGACTAAGATCTGTATACAAACCTGTTCTGAGGAGATTAATCAAATCTTCCTGACGGAAACGATAGCGTTTCAAAGCTAAAATAGACTCGACAAACTGTGTCAAGGGGTGGTGCGCCATGGATTCGCTTCTACCAAGATAGAAAGGAATCTGATACTGGTCAAAAATGGTTTTCAGCGATAACTGGTAAGAAGCTACATCCCCCAAGAGAATACGAAAATGCTTGTAGCTCAGGTCTGAGTTCTCATGTAATTTCTGACGAATGCTGCGGGCTACTAACTCCAACTCCTCCTTTTGTGTCAAACAAGACCAGATTTGCAGGTTTTCACGGTCCTTATCATCAATTTCCAAGGAAAGTTCTGAAAAGTCATAAGAAGACTCCAATAAACGAGAGGCCTTGTCAAAACTATCCATCTTCTCATGAGTTTGAGAACAGTCCAGAGCAGGTGTTTGGTATTTAGAGGCTAGATGATGGAGAAACTCCACACTGGCTTGATAGAGATTGCCTTCAGCGAATGGACTAGTATAAGCTTTCTTACTAGCATAAGCCCCAATAACAATCTCAACACCCTTGCCATGAAGTAAGTCCACAATCCGCTCTTCCTCGGCAGAAAAACGGGTAAATCCATCAATAATCAAGGCGATTTGAGTAAAATCACTACTTACCTTGTCATTCTCAATACCCTCAATCAAATTGGACAATTGACTTCCCTGAGCCAACTGCCCCTGATTGAGATAAGCCGTTACTTTCTCAAAAATCAAGAGTAAATCGGCCCTCTTGTCCTCATCCGTCAAACTCTCCAAGTCTAAAAAGTTCATCTGAGCCTTGGTCATCTCGTGGTAAAGCTCAATCAACTGCTGGATAAATTGAGGATCCTGTTTGATAGCTCCATAAACACGTAAATTCTTGGGATCGAGTGCCGCAAGACACTTATAAAAAGCCATCCCAAGACCAATATCATCAAGACTGTTCTTGGCAGGCAAATCATTCAAAATCAGGTAACGAGCCATTTGAGCAAAGCGCGTAACAGTAATCGCGAAAGAAGCCTGCTGGGACAAGCATTCCAGCACGGCGCGTTCCTTTTCAAAAGAAAGAGAGTTGGGGGCGATGTAGAAGACCCGCTTGCCCGCAGTAACTAGCTCCTCCGCCTCTCTTGTTAAAATTTCTGTCAAAGAAGTCCGAATATCAGTATAAAGTAATTTCATCTCAGCCTCGTTGGAATTTTTCATTACCCTATATTATACCATGATTAGCCTCGTAAATCTGTTAAAATATTTAGGCCATCCTTTCTTTTATTCATCATCTGCTAAATCTGCTAGAACTTAAATACTTAATTTTACTTGTATTATAGATAGAATAAATCTGCCTACTGAAAATCACATAATAAAAAAGCCTCGGTAACAAGGCTTTGAGTTTTATGATTGTTTCTTAGGTACGGAATACACTTCAATGTGTTGTCCTAGTACCTTGATGTCGACTGGTAGATTATCTGATTTATCGCCATCAACATCGGACTCTAATTCGATATCAGAAGAAATTTTAATAGTACGTGCCTTTATATATTCAATATTTTCATTCTCTACAAGATCTCCTTTTAACAAATCCGGAATCAAAGATAATTTAGAGAATATAGAAGCATCTTTCAAAATTAGAATATTTGCATATCCATCCTTGTTTTCTTCAAAAATTTTTTTATCGGCAAAATAATTTGTTAGAAGTACTAAAACATGACTTGCTTCCCCAAGGTAATTTCCATTTTCAGTTTCAACTTTAATGTTAAAGACTTGATCTGTCATGACAGACTTCATGGTATTAACTGCATAAGCCAAGATACCAAATTTCGTTTTATCTTCAATTTCAACATTATGAATGGCTTCAGGGAGAGACCCGATACTAAAGATATATCCAAAATAGTGACCATTTGCTTTTCCGATATCAATCTTATCAGTTAAATTGAAATCCAGATCTTCAATAGCTCCGTCAATATCTTGATTGATTTCTAAAAGTTTTGTAATCAGGTTACCAGTACCACCTGGTATAATTCCCAGTTTAGGAATATAGTCCCTTTCAGCAATCCCTGAAATAACTTCATTGACTGTACCATCTCCACCAAAAACTAGAATTGATTCATATCTTTCTCTAGCAGCTTCTTCTGCGAAATTTGTAGCATCTTTGGCTTTTTGAGTAATTTTAGTTTCCACATCATCAAAATACTCTCTTGCTTTATTCTCCAGCTTCTCTTTGTAATCTAAAGCTTTTTCTCCTCCAGAAGTTGGATTGATAATTAGCATTATTTTTTTCACTCTGTATTTTCTCCTTAAAATTGAAATAGAAAGGTTATTCTCGATGAAAATCAAAGCGTAAACTAGGGAACTGGCCGTAGACTACTCACGACACTGTTTTGAGTCTGTATATTAGCCTGACGTGGTTTAAAAAGATTTTCTAAGAGTATTAACCTGATAACACATGACATTTGCGTATATTGCTATTATACAATGAAATGTTAAAAAATAGAAATAAATTGCTTTTAATATCGATTTTTATCTCATATTAAAAAATGATCTATTTTTTAATATGAGGTTATTCTTAATCATCCAAACTAGTCTCTCTCCTCCACACGATGGAATATAGTTCGTAGATATTATTGCTATTTTCTAGTTCCGGATAAAGATAAAGCTCACTTGAAAGAAGATTTTCCCCATACATAAGTCAGTCTTTCTCTGACTAGCTACTAGCAGATAGACGAGTTAATGTTTATTGTCTACTAATTTAAAAATGGAAATACTTCAGAGGCAGGCACAGCTAAGGATTGAAAAATTCAATTTTTAAGAGAATATGAAATAATACTCAATCAAAATCAAATAGCAAACTAAAAAGCTAGCCACAACTTGCTTAAAGCAGGGCTTTGAGGTTACAGATCAAACTAACGCGGTCAGCTCAAAACACTGTTTTGAATTTGTAGATTAGACTGACATGGTTTGAAGAAATTTTCGAAGAGAATGAATATCTCTATAATAAAAGGCATATTATCAAGTGTTTTTGATACCTGATAAGATGCACTTTTCTGATTTTAAAGATTTTGCCAGTTTTATTAGCAATTAAGATAAGACATTTTCATTATGCTCTGCATTATCATCAACAAACTGTTCTTTTACCAAATCCTTGATATCACTTTTGATACTTTTAGTATCTATAATAGAATCTTCACCGAGTTGGTGAAATGTCGCTTTATCTCTAATAGTATATTCTTGTTCATCGTCATATTTTTTGGTTATCAATCGAATCATCTTTCGTCTTAAAGATTTTTCCCCTTTGATGTTTCCTCTTTCTTTTATCCATGCCACTGCTAAAATGACCAGCATTAGACAACCGACATAACCTAAAAGAGGATACATAATAGATACCAATTCTTTAAACCCCATAAAAGATAAACCATATCCTATAGCTACCGTAGCAATTAGAATAGGGTAAAAGCGCTTAGGTTTGTTTGAAGAGAAACGTTTTGCCAAGGCATAAAATAAACTGAAAGCTGTATTAAAAATGAGTCCAAAAATAATTAGAGCATACAGCAAAGAAAATAGAGGATGAATTTGCTCCGCAATTGTTAACATAGGAATATCAACAGTTGAAACAAGTTTTATATTGGCGTATAAAATACCAGTTGCTACGGTAATAATCAAACTAACTACAAGTCCACCTAAGAGACCACTTTTTTCCGCAACACCAATTCTCATGACAGAACCTCCTAGGACAAATGCCATGGATACACCAGTCATAACAGTTAGTGCGAAATAATTTAGTAAAGAAACCCATACATTGGGCATTGGAGAAGAAAGTGTAGCTGTGATTGCTTCTAACTCTTCAAAATCAAAACTTTTCCCTACGAACGTATGGACTGCCATAATGATAATCATGACAAAGACCAAAGGAGTAAATATCCCAAGAACGCTGGTAATCTTTTCAAAATTAAGAAAACTGACAATAATGACCAAGATAGCACAAATCAATCCTCCCAACCAAAATGGCAAACCAAATTGTTGGTTAAGATTTGAACCAGCCCCAGCAATCATAACAAAACCAATTACAAAGCAGGAAACAATTAAAGCAAAATCAAGAATCTTATTAGTAATAGGCCCGGCAATTTGGGAAAGAACTTCAAAATGATCATTTGAACGGAAATAGCTTCCTAAGGTAATGATAATTTTACCAAAAATAATACTTATGATTCCAAGAACAATCGTTCCAATGATACCCCATTTACCAAAACTAACAAAGTATTGCATTAAATCTTGGCCTGAAGATAATCCAGCACCAATAACAACACCGACATAAGCTAATGCTATATTTAAAATACGTTTTAACACTATTTTCTCCTAACCGTTATCACTACAATAAATGACTGTCTATTTAGTATACTATTTTCTTATATTATTGTCAAAAATATAGGTATTAGAACCTTGTACATAGAAATATTGCTGCACGATATAGCAAGATAACACAAGGACTAGTCAGCTACTAATCAAACTTCTATCCTCCTCAATTGTTTGGAGATATTAGCTGCTCTTACGTCAGACAAATATCACAAAGATAGCAAGACATTAGACATCCACACAACATTCAACCGATACATTCCAGATGATGACGGTACTAAGACTTTTGCAAGATTTCGAACTACCCACTTAACTAAAAGAGAAATTGAGATACTAGACAAAATGATTGAGCTAAATCGTCTGAGCAAAACAACAGATAAGAATTGGCATAAAAACGACCGCATCTTTGTCACAAACACTGGTAAGCCAGTTCATAGTTCTATTCTAAGTAAATCTCTCCAGCGAGCAAACGAACGCCTTAAAAAACCAATTCCCAAACATCTGTCCCCTCACATCTTTAGACATACAACTATTAGCATTTTAGCTGAAAATAAAATTCCGCTAAAAACAATCATGGACAGGGGTTGATCATTCCGATTCTGATGTTACTAATTCCATCTATACCCACGTCACGAAGAACATGTAAGATGAAGCAATCAATGTACTGGATAAAGTTATGAAAAAGATTTTTTCAAAAGTTTTGTCTCTCAAATACAAAAATAGCCCTTCGGAAAAAATCCGAGGGGCTAGAAACGTTGTTAAATCAACGGCCGAACTTTTAAATTTCAAGGTTCGAGATAAAATAGTTCACTGAACTATTTTATTTTTTCAAGTTGTAGAATGATTTCAATCCACGGTATTCTGCTACTTCACCAAGTTGGTCTTCGATGCGAAGCAATTGGTTGTATTTAGCGATACGGTCTGTACGTGAAAGTGAACCAGTCTTGATTTGTCCTGCGTTAGTTGCAACTGCGATGTCAGCGATTGTTGAATCTTCAGTTTCACCTGAACGGTGTGATACAACGGCAGTGTAACCAGCTTCTTTTGCCATTTCGATAGCGTCGAATGTTTCAGTAAGAGTACCGATTTGGTTAACTTTGATAAGGATTGAGTTAGCAGCACCTTCTGCAATACCTTTTTCAAGGTAAGAAGTGTTTGTTACGAAGAAGTCGTCACCAACCAATTGAACTTTACCACCAAGACGTTCAGTAAGAGCTTTCCAACCATCCCAGTCATTTTCATCCATACCATCTTCGATAGTGATGATTGGGTATTTGTTTACCAATTCTTCAAGGTAGTCGATTTGTTCTGCAGCAGTACGTACTGCTGCTCCTTCACCTTCAAATTTAGTATAGTCGTAAACTTTACGTTCTTTATCGTAGAATTCTGATGAAGCACAGTCAAATCCGATAAATACGTCTTTACCTGGAACATATCCAGCAGCTTCGATCGCAGCAAGGATAGTTTCAACACCGTCTTCAGTTCCTTCGAAACGAGGAGCGAATCCACCTTCGTCACCTACGGCAGTTTCCAAACCACGTGATTTAAGGATTTTCTTAAGAGCGTGGAAGATTTCAGCACCGTAACGAAGAGCTTCTTTAAATGTTGGAGCACCAACTGGCAAGATCATGAACTCTTGGAAAGCGATTGGAGCATCTGAGTGAGAACCACCGTTGATGATGTTCATCATTGGAGTTGGAAGAACTTTAGTGTTGAATCCACCAAGGTAGCTGTAAAGTGGGATTTCAAGGTAGTCAGCAGCAGCACGAGCTACAGCGATAGACACACCAAGGATTGCATTCGCACCCAATTTACCTTTGTTAGGAGTACCGTCAAGAGCGATCATAGCACGGTCGATAGCTTGTTGATCACGTACATCGTAGCCGATGATAGCTTCAGCAATGATGTTGTTTACGTTGTCAACAGCTTTTTGTGTACCAAGACCACCGTAACGAGATTTGTCACCGTCGCGAAGTTCAACTGCTTCGTGTTCACCAGTAGAAGCTCCTGATGGAACCATACCACGTCCGAAAGCACCTGATTCAGTGTAAACTTCTACTTCAAGTGTTGGGTTACCGCGTGAGTCTAGGACTTCGCGAGCGTAAACATCAGTAATAATTGACATTTTTTACTCTCCTTATGAGTTAAATTTTTTACACCTCTATAATACCTTAAAACCCCTCCTTTTTCAAGAAAAAACGTTATCTTTGTGCAAATTTTCCTTAACTTTATAAAGTAATCGCTTTCTTTTGTCTGTTTTATTCTATCTTTTATGATATACTGTTTTCATGACAGATTTATCAAAACAATTACTTGAAAAAGCTCATGGTGGGCCAAAATTAAATCCGGATGAGCAAAGACGCTATCTTGGTACCTTTGAAGAAAGAGTTCTTGGATATGCAGATATTGACACAGCAAATAGCCCTCAGTTAGAAAAAGGTTTTTTATCTATTTTAGAAAATCTTCAGGAAAAAGCAGAGCCACTTTTTGTGAAGATTTCACCAACTATCGAATTTGACAAACAAGTTTTCTACTTAAAAGAAGCAAAAGAAACTGATAGTCAAGCGACCATTGTATCTGAAGACCACGCTTCTTCTCCTTTTGGCCTGATTATCCACACCAATGCACCCGTTCAAGTAGAAGAAAAGAACCTTCGACTTGCTTTTGCAAAACTTTGGGAAGTTAAAAAGGAAGAACAATCCAAAACATCCTTATGGAAAAAATGGTTTGGCTAAATCTTGCGCATAGTTAATAAGTACCCGATATTGGCGGCCGTGCGCTCCAGATAGAGACTGGCATTTTTCAAACTATCTGCTAAAGGTTCACTTTTCTCCAAAATAGAAAAGGCAGCTTGGATATTTTCAAATGGTAGGGAAGGTAAATCTTCAGCAAGACTACCGCAAATAGCAATAACAGGAACTCCAACAGGGGTTCTTTTTGCAACACCTATAGGCGTTTTCCCAGCAAAGCTTTGACAATCTAGTCTTCCTTCTCCAACAATCAGCAAGTCAGCATCTGAAACTTTCTTATCAAAGTTGATTAGATTCAAGCAGGTATCAATTCCCGACACGATACTTGCCTGAGCAAAGGCACACAAACCGCCAGCAATGCCTCCGCCAGCTCCTGCTCCTTTAAGTTCCAATGTTGCAGGGGAGACTTTTTCATAAAAATTTTGTATCACCTGATCTACATCCTCAAACATAGTAGGATCTAGGCCTTTTTGCTTGCCAAAAATGTAGGTTGCACCTTGAGGACCACATAAGGGACTCACGACATCTGCTAAAATACGAATGTGAACATCTTCAGGAATTTCATAGCGATTTTCTATTGAAATAGAAGCTAAGTTCAATAAGGATTGACCGAAAGCAGGCAAGACATTTCCATCCCTATCATAAAATTGATAACCTAAACCAGCAGCAATCCCTAGTCCGCCATCATTACTGGCCGTACCACCAACACCGATATAGATATCTTTAATCCCTTGATCGATGAGGTGACGAATTAACTCTCCAATACCACAAGTTTGGATTTGCAGTGGATTTCGTTTCTCTATCGGAATTTTTCCAAGACCAACCAAATCAGCTACTTCAAATAGTGCCAGTTCCCCTTTTTGAAAATAGCGCATGGCTTCTTTTTGTCCAAAAGGGCCTGTCACTTGGATCCATTTTTCTTCTAGGTCAAGAGAATGTCGAATAGCATCTACAGTACCTTCTCCCCCATCACCAACAGGGCAGAGGAGACAGTCTACATCTGCTATCGATTGTTGGAAGCCTCTTTTTATTGCTTCAGCTACCTCTTCAGCGGTCAAGCTTTCCTTAAACGAATCCGGTGCAATTACAATCTTCATATTTTCCCTCATTCTAAACAGTCAATCAAAGGTAGAACTTCTAAAAAATCTCTCTTGTCAACATGATGTGGTATTTCTTTTTTAAGTACTTCTTTTGCACAAAAGGCGATTCCCAGTCCTGATGACTTCAACATTAATAGGTCATTGGCCCCATCACCGATTGCAATTGTTCTTTCTCTAGGAAGTTTGAGTTCCTCTCTCCATTTTTCCAGAATCTCTTTTTTGACCTCAGGACTTATAATTTGTCCAACTAATTTTCCTGTTAGAAGACCATCTTTGACTTCAAGTTGATTGGCAGAGAAATAGGCAATGCCAAGTGATTTTGCTAATCTCTCAACTATTGGAGTAAATCCACCGGACACTAGACCAACTAGGATTTCATTCTTTTGGAGAATAGAGATAAATTTCTGTGCATTTAGCGATAGATGAATTGAGTTGAAGACGTTATCAAAGACCGAATCAGGAAGACCTTCCAACAAGGACACTCTTTTTCGTAAACTGCTTTCAAAGTCTATCTCTCCTCGCATTGCCTGACTTGTAATCTGCGCAATTTCCGCCTCGCGACCTGCCTCTCTTCCCAACAAATCAATCACTTCTTCTAGGATTAAGGTTCCATCAACATCCATAACACACAAGCCTTTTACTTGAAACATCAGTTCTCCTCTCTAAATAGCCTAAAAATCGTATGAAGTCATCATACGATTTTATCTATTAGTTAACTAAGCTTTGGTACAAGTCTAGATATGACTTGCAGGCTGTATCCCATGAAAAATCACATTCCATAGCTTGTTTTTGTAAGTTTCTCCAAACGTCAGGATGGTTTCTATACAAGTCCAAAGCTGTTTGGAAAGTCCAATTTAACCAATAAGGAGATAGATTGTCAAAGCTAAAACCAGTACCGCTTCCTTCGATTGGATTGAAAGCGCGAACGGTATCTCGCAAGCCACCAACTTCATGGACTAATGGCAAGGTTCCGTAACGCATCGCCATCATTTGAGACAAGCCACATGGTTCAAAACGACTTGGCATGAGGAAGAGATCACAAGCAGCGTAGATTTCTTGAGCTAGTTTGACATCAAAAGTGATATTTGCTGATAGCTTGTCAGGATAAATCTGAGCAAACCATGAGAAAGCTCCTTCAAAGGCTGGATCGCCAGTTCCCAAAAGAACAATCTGAACATCATTTTGCAAGATATGGTGAAGACTCTCCACCACGACATCAAAACCTTTTTGACGTGTCAAACGAGAAACAATTCCCACCAGTGGAACGTCATCTCTAACAGGCAAGCCAACTCTCTCTTGTAATTTTGCCTTATTCTGGGCTTTTCCAGACAAATCTTCCTGATTAAAATGATAGTCTAACAGGGCATCCGTCTGAGGATTATACAGATCAGCATCAATCCCGTTCACGATACCAGATACCTTGCCAGATTCCATTCGAAGAATCTGATCCAAGTTACATCCGAACTGACTGGTCATAATTTCATGAGCATAACTAGGCGAAACGGTTGAAACACGGTCAGCATAAAGAATACCAGCCTTCATCCAGTTCAGACAGTTGTTCCAGCGAAGGGTACCATCAGCATAACGTTCAAAACCGACTCCAAACAAATCCCATAACATTCCTTCTGAAAATTGTCCTTGGAATTCCAAATTATGAATGGTTAAAACAGTTTTTATTCCTTGATAGGCTTGAATCCAACGGTATTTTTCCTTTAACAAGAAAGGAATCATAGCTGTATGGTAGTCATGAACATGGAGAAGGTCAGGAATAAAGTCAATTCTTTCCATAGCCTCAATGGCAGCAAGTTGGAAGAATGCAAAGCGCTCTCCGTCATCAAAGTCACCATAAACATGACCACGGAAGAAATAATATTGGCTGTCAACAAAGTAGAAGGTTACACCATTTAATACTGTTTTCTTAATTCCACAATACTGTCTGCGCCAACCAACACTCACCTCAAAATGAAGCACATCTTCAATTTGATTTCCAAATTTAGCCTCTACCATGTCATAGTAGGGTAAAATCACTGCAACTTCATGTCCCGCTTTTACCAGTGATTTTGGAAGAGCGCCAATGACGTCTCCCAAACCACCTGTTTTTGAAAAGGGCGCACCCTCAGCTGCTACAAATAAAATTTTCATGAATGAATATCCTCTGTTACTTTGCTACCTTTCTTAACGACAACTGGATGTTCTGCAGTTCCTCGAATCACAACACCAGGCTCAACTTCAACACCCTTGTCCAAGATAGCATATTCGACCTGAGCTCCTTCTCCAATCACAACACGAGGGAAGAGCAGGCTATCTTTCACCAGGCTATCCTTATGGACATGAATATTACGTGATAGAACAGAATTAGCCACTTGACCTTCAATAATACTACCAGAGGCAAACTGAGAAGTGCTGACTTTAGATGTATTAGAGTAGTAGGTCGGTTCTTCATTCTTAACTTTTGTATAAATCTTTTGATTTGGTGAGAAGAGAGAATAGAATTTCTGTGATTCAAGCATATCTTTATTAGCTTGGTAATAAGACTCTACAGAGTGAATGTTGGCTAGGTAGCCTGTGTACTCGTAGGCAAAAGCTCCCTCTTTTGCAGCCAAATCCCGTAAAACATAACGCAACTTCTCTGGATGTTCTTTCTTAGCTTCTTCTTCCAAGCGTTCAATCAACCAAGGTGTATCAACGACAAAGATATCTGTAGACATATTGAACGTTTCAGCTGTTGACTTGCTATCAAAGAGTTTATGAGAACGAACATGGTCTGTCTCATCAACTTCTAAGATTGCATTTACTTCTGAGACATCTTTCTTAGCTAGTTTTTTATAAACTACAGTGATAGGCCCTTTTGTTGTACTATGTAGGTGGAAAACTTGGTTCAAATCGATGTTAATCAGAACATCACAGTTGAGGGCAACTGTTTGGTTTGAGCCAGAACGTTTCAAATAAGTAAGAAGCTGTTGGTAGTATTCTTTTCCAACTGTACTACTTTCTACACGGGTATTATAAATTCCTAGATAGTAATGGCTAAGAAGAGTTGATAAGCCCCACTCGCGTCCTGAACGAATATGGTCAAAGACTGAGCTGATATTATCCTGCTGGAAAATACCAAAGACACTACGAACACCTGCATTAGCAAGGCTTGAAAGTGGGAAGTCAATCAAACGATATTTCCCACCAAATGGCAAACTTGCTACTGGACGGTGGTCCGTCAATGTCGACATATCATGAAAACCAACTGTATTTCCTAAAATGGCAGAATATTTATCAATCTTCATCTGTTGCTACCCCCACTACTTCATCATATCCTACAACTTGTACTTCATCTGTTCCATCAATTTCGACACCGTCAGAAATAATCGCACCTTCACCAATAATGGCACGTTTAATCTTAGCTCCTTGACCAATGATAGCTCCACTCATGATAACTGAATCAACAACTTCCGCTCCTTCGCGAACTTGCGCGCCTGTTGAAAGGATAGAATGTTTAACAGTTCCATCAACGAAACATCCATCTACAACTAATGAGTCTTCCACATCAGCATTTGCTCCGAGGAAGTTTGGTGGTGAAATCAAGTTTCTTGAGTAAATCTTCCATTGACGGTTACGACTATCCAAGGCATTTTCTGGAGAAATATACTCCATGTTCGCTTCCCAAAGTGACTCAATCGTACCAACATCTTTCCAATAACCACTAAATTCGTAAGCATAAACACTTTCACCTGACTCAAGGTAATTCGGAATGACATTTTTACCAAAGTCTGACATATCTACATTGCTCTTTTCAGCAGCGACTAACATATTACGAAGGCGTTGCCAATCAAAAATGTAGATTCCCATAGAAGCTTTTGTAGATTTAGGTTGAGCTGGTTTTTCTTCAAATTCAACAATACGATTGTTAGCATCTGTGTTCATGATACCAAAACGGCTCGCTTCTTTAAGAGGGACGTCTAAAACTGCTACTGTCAAGCTGGCATTATTATCCTTATGAGACTGGAGCATATCATCATAGTCCATTTTATAGATGTGGTCCCCAGACAGAATCAAGACATACTCAGGATTGACACTGTCGATATAGTCGATATTTTGGTAAATAGCGTGACTAGTCCCTTCGAACCAACGATTTCCTTCACTTGCAGAATAAGGTTGAAGAATAGAGACACCAGAATTGATACCATCTAGTCCCCAGCTTGAACCATTCCCAATATGATTGTTGAGAGCAAGAGGTTGATACTGTGTAATGACCCCAACATTATGAATTCCTGAGTTGGCACAGTTTGATAGGGCAAAGTCAATGATACGGTAGCGCCCACCAAATTGCACAGCTGGTTTTGCGATGCTTTGAGTGAGTTTACCGAGACGAGTTCCTTGCCCACCAGCAAGAATCAAAGCTAACATTTCATTCTTCATTTTCTACTCCTTTTTGGTTTTTACTTGTGACGGTTTTTGCAGATTTCAAGCGGCGTTTGATTTTCCAAACACTTGCTCCCATAGCCGGTAGGGTAAAGGTTAAGGTCTGCTCATAATCTTTCCATAGTCCTTCTTGCGTTTGAACAGTTTGATTATGTTCTTTCCAGACGCCGCCCCACTCTTCCAACTCAGTATTCCATACTTCTTCGTAAATTCCTGCAACGGGTAGTCCGATTGTAAAATCTTTCCGTTCAACAGGTGCCATATTAAAGACGCAGACTAGCATGTCGCCCTTCTTACTCTTACGAATAAAGGAAAGAACACTCTGGTCTCGATTATCCGCATCAATGATTTCAACACCATCATAGCTGGTATCAATTTCCCACAGACAGCGGTTGTCTTTGTAAAACTGGTTTAGCTGAGAAGTGAAATACTTCATCTTAGCATTCATTGGGTCTTCTAGGTTAGACCATTCCAACTGTTCTTCGGATTTCCATTCTAGGAATTGACCGTATTCGCTACCCATGAAGAGCAATTTCTTACCAGGGTGACAAATTTGGTAAGTGTAGAGATTACGCAAGCCTGCGAATTGATTGTAACGATCTCCCCACATCTTATGCATCATACTCTTCTTACCATGAACCACTTCATCGTGCGAGAATGGCAAGAGATAGTTTTCATTGAAAACATACATAAAGCTGAAAGTCACTAGGTTAAAGTCATATTTACGATAAATCGGATCTTCTTCGTAGAATCGGAGGATATCATTCATCCAGCCCATGTTCCATTTGTAGTCAAATCCTAGACCACCAAGCTCTTTCATTCCCGTAATCTTGGTTGCAGACGAACTTTCTTCTGCAATCATCATCACATCTGGATATTCTAACTTAATAATATCATTCAAGCGTTGAAGGAAATAATAACCTTCATAGTTGAGATTTCCCCCATCTTTGTTAGGTGTCCATGGAGCATCATCATAGTCCAAATAGAGCATGTTGCTAACAGCATCCACACGAATACCATCCAAATGATAGACATCGATCCAATGCTTAATACAAGAAATCAAGAAGGACTGGACTTCATTTTTTCCAAGGTCAAAATTGAGAGCGCCCCAACCATAGTTATGAGCCTTATTATGGTCTTGGTACTCAAAAGTCGGTGTCCCATCATAATAGGCTAAGGCATCATCATTGATGGTAAAGTGACCAGGTACCCAGTCTACGATAACCCCAATATTATGGATATGACACTCCTCGACAAAATCTTGAAACTCCTCTGGTCTACCATAAGCATGCTCTAAAGCGAAGTAACCCATAAGCTGATAACCCCAACTCAACCCCAAAGGGTGGGACATCAAGGGCATAAACTCAATATGAGTATAGTTCATTTCAACGAGATAAGGAATGAGTTCATCCTTGAGCTGGGCAAAACTATAAGGACTACCATCAGGATTTCTTTTCCATGAGCCAGCGTGAACTTCATAGATATTGACCGGACGTTCAGCAAAGCCCCAACGTTTTCTTCGTGCCAGCCAAAGTCCATCCTTCCATTTCTTCTCAGGAAGCTCTGTTACGATTGCCCCTGTTCCTGGACGAGCCTCATATCTGACAGCAAAAGGGTCAATCTTCATCAGTTGATGACCATTTTGACGTGTGACATGATATTTGTAAATATGCCCTTCTTGAGCCATATTGGTAAAGACTTCCCAGACCCCAAAGTCATTTCTTACCATTGGAATCTGACCCTCAATCCAGTTGGTAAAATCACCAACCAAGTGAACAGCCTGAGCATTAGGTGCCCAAACACGGAAAGTATAACCATACTCTCCATTCACTTGCTCTTTATGTGCTCCTAGATAATGCTGAAGGTGAAAATTTTCTCCTGTCATAAAGGTGCGCAAAGCTTCTCTTTTATCCATAATACCCCCTCTTTTCTGTAAGCGTTTTCTATGTTTTTATTATACTACCTTTTTAGAGAAGATTCAAGTAAATTACTATACTTCTTTAAAATTATTTTGAAAATCTTCAACAAATTCACTGATGTGTCCACTTGTAAATCAATATTTTTTCAAAAAAATTGCGAAAACGCCTTTCTTTTCTCTACTATAATACCAAAAAGTTCGCATTTTTTCTATGATTATTATTGTTTTATAGCAAAAAAATAAAATCAGGAAAACAATTTCCTGACTTTACACGTTTGATGAAAATATTTATCAAATTTTCTATACAAGTGAGTTATCAGCTAAGTTCTTTCTATTCGTTCACTTCCAATGATGTGTTAGAATAGCGAGATAGATGGTCTTTATAAAACACTCAAGACGGCTAGACTAATATCATCTAAAACATTATCTTCTTTTGAACGACTATTGGTTACCAACATAGCTAAATTTCCTGCATTTTCAAATGGATAGGGTTCTGATTTAGCATTCACAACCACCAAGAGATGTTCTTTGCCGTGAACTTCATAGATAAGGCAGCCGCTATGTTCAATCGCAGAATGCACAAAGACATGATGGTAAATTTCATCATAGCTAGAGTAAGAAAAGGCACCAGTTTTTGTCTTCAATCGGATGACTTGACGAATAAATTCAATACTGTCTTGACGCTCATTGATCAAATCCCAGTTGACTTGGTTCACACTGTCAGGAGCATTATAGCTATTCATCGCACGCTCTCTATCATCATGTGTCAACTCACCATTCTCACCAGTCGCAACCAGTTTGGTACGACCAAATTCTTGACCGATTTCCATAAAGGCCATCCCCTGCATGAGCAGATTCATGGCTGTGGCTGTCTCAACCTTGCGCATGATTTGTTCTGAACTTTGGTCTGGATGAAGGGTTGCCAATAAATCGTGAAGATTGTAATTGTCATGGGCTTCTACATAGTTAAGCACCTGATTTGGATGTGTATAGGTTCCTAATTCACGACTTCCTAGGATTGCTTTAGCTAGAATTGGCTCTGTCGCAGCACCACTGACAAAACCTGATTTAATTGCACCGTAAACTTCTCCACCTTTGACAGCATCACGCTGATTGTCATTAAAGAAACCAATATTTGGCATTTCGTAGGCGTTGTCTTTCTTAGCCTTATCATAAGGGGCAAGACCTGTTCCCATATCCCATCCTTCTCCATAGAGGATAATGTTAGGGTCGATTTCATCCAAGCTCTGACGAATCATCTGCATGGTCTTGACATCATGAATCCCCATCAAGTCAAAACGGAAGCCGTCAATATTGTATTCCTGCACCCAGTATAGAAGAGAATCAATCATATACTTACGGAACATTTCGTGTTCACTGGCTGTTTCATTTCCAACACCCGTTCCATTCTGGAAGGTACCGTCTGGATTCATACGATAATAGTAATCAGGGACAGTTGTTTGGAAAGGTGCATCAACAACTGAAAAGGTATGGTTATAGACCACATCCATAATAACACCAATGCCCGCATCGTGGTAAGCTTGAACCATGGTCTTCAAATCACGAATAACCTGAGCTGGGTCGTCTGGATTAGTTGAAAAACTAGTTTCTGGCGCGTTATAGTTTTGTGGGTCATAACCCCAGTTGTAGGTTACATTCCCGTCCTCATCGTATTCTTTGTGACGGTCTGCAATTGGTTGCAACTGAACATAATTGTAGCCCAACTTCTTGATGTGATCAAAAGCAGTTGACTGACCGTACTGGTTAACCGTTCCAGTCTGAGCAGCACCCAAGAACGTTCCTCGAAGATGTTCATCCACACCTGAGGTCGGTGATTGGGTCAAATCACGAATATGCATTTCACAAATAACTGCCTTACATGGATTTTCCAAACGCCAAGCAGCATCAGAACCATGCTTGACCTCGAAGTTTTCGACTTGTTTTTCTGCATGGCTCAGAATAGCAGAACGTTTGCCATCAGGGCTGGTCGCGATTGTATAAGGATCACGTGTCAGTGTTTCGTGATGAGGGAATTGGACTTGATACTGATAAGCCTTACCAGTCAAATCTTCTTCAACATCCAAACTCCAGACACCAATAGTATTGTCCTTATGGTTATAAGAGTAGCGATTGCCTCTTTCCATATCAAAAGTTTTCCAAACAGAGGCATCATTAGCAGCTGATTCATAAACCACAACCTGCACTGCTGTCGCTGTTGGTGACCAAAGGGAAAAATGAGCCTGATTGTCCTCTACACGGCAACCCAATTCCCCTTGGTAACCCCAATGATGGTCAAAACTAGCACTGTTAATGGCCTTATCAAAGGCAAAAGGATTTTGATTTTTATAGAAAGGACTGGCAATAGCAGGATTTTCAGAGTAATAAATCCGATCATCGCCTTCCAAAATCCAGACCTCTGTTAATAGGGGATAGTGATTAAAACGGATAGCATATTCTTTACTAGTTTGACCTGTATGAACCACAAAATTCAAGCTTTCTAAGGGATGAACGCTTGGGTGTTCAAAACTAAATAAGGCACCAAAATAATCTTCTTGGTAAGTTAGTAAATCAATTCGTTGATCCTTACTCTTTACAAAAGAGCAAGTGCCGTATTCACCATTCTTGCGATGGTAATGAATGCGCATAGGGTAGGTATACATTTTTATTTTTTCCTTTTTTTAATTTGTTTCTGTTTCACTAATAATTTTTTGTCAATCACGTCTCAATTAACAGACATAGTCATATTATCTAAACTCTGGTTTTAAACGATCATTACAAACTTTCTAGCCATGCCTCATCTCGAACCTCAATACCAAGTTCTTGTGCTTTTTGCAGTTTACTTCCAGCATCTGCTCCTGCCACAACAAGGTCGGTCTTTTTAGAAACACTGCCTGTTACCTTGGCACCCAGACTTTCGAGTTTGCTTTTAGCTTCTGAGCGTTTGAGACGTTCCAATTTTCCTGTCAATACAACGGTCAAACCTGACAAGGCCGCATCTGCCACTACAGTCTGACCTTTATAATCCAGATTGACTCCTGCTTCTTTCAATTCTGTGAGGAGAATTTCAGAGCCTTCTGTCGCAAAATATGTCTGAAGACTCTTGGCAATCACCCCACCCAGACTTTCAATACTAGCCACTTCGTCTGGATCTGCCTGAGCTAGATTTTCAATCGAGTGGAAATGTTGGAGTAAGAGCTGGCTAGCCTTACTTCCGACATGGCGAATGCCTAGACCAAACAAGAGCTTCTCAGCAGAATTTTCCTTGGAATCTTGGATGGCCTGATGAAGTTTAGAAGCAGACTTTTCCTTAACCCCCTCTAAAAGTAGGAAATCTTCTTCTTTCAAACGGTAAATATCTGCCACATCCTTGACTAGGTCTGCAGCAAAGAGTTTCTCAACAATAGATGGACCAAGGCCTGTAATATTCATAGCATCACGAGAAGCAAAATGAATCAAACCTTCCATGATTTGGGCAGGGCAACGCGGATTGATACAACGTAGAGCCACTTCATCTTCAAAGTGCAACAAGTCAGAATCACAACTTGGGCAGTTTTTAGGGATATCTAGTTTCTCTTCAGAAATCCGTTTGGACTCTACGACACGCAAAACGGCAGGGATAATATCTCCAGCCTTATAAACAATAACCGTATCGTCTTTGCGGATATCTTTTTCAGCAATATAATCCACATTGTGCAGGGTCGCACGGCTAACAGTTGTTCCAGCTAGCTGTACTGGTGTTAGATTAGCAGTCGGGGTTACAACACCCGTACGGCCAACTGTCCAATCAACTGACAAGAGTTGAGCTTCTTTTTCCTCAGCAGGGAACTTGTAAGCCACTGCCCACTTTGGAGCCTTAACGGTAAAACCAAGTTCTTCTTGGCTTGCTAAGTCATTGACCTTGATCACCACCCCATCGATATCATAAGGCAGATTGTCCCGTTCCTGTCCTACTTCTTGGATAAAATTCCAAATCTCATCCATGCTTTCAGCCAGAATTCGTTTAGAATTGACTACAAAACCGAGCTGTTCTAGGTGCTTCAAAACTTTTTCTTGACTATCACGAGTTGACGGGCTGGCTTCTTGATAGAGAAACGTTGCAAGATTACGCTTTGCTACTACTGCTGTATCCAACTGTCGCAGGGTGCCAGCTGCTGCATTACGAGGATTAGCAAATTCAGGCTCTCCATTTTCTTGGCGAGCTTGGTTGACCTGGTCAAAAGAAGCGCGTGGCATGTAACATTCCCCACGAACTGTGATATCTAGTTCTTCTGGCAAAGTTAAGGGAATATCCTTGACGCGTTTGAGGTTTTCTGTGATATTTTCACCAATTGAACCATCTCCACGTGTTGCACCTGCAACTAGAATCCCCTTTTCATAAGTAAGCGAGATAGATAAGCCATCGATTTTCAGCTCACAAATATAGGTCGGATGAGCCACTTCCTTACGAACACGCGCATCAAATGCTTCAAGCTCCTCACGTGAAAAAGCATCCTGCAAACTATAAAGAGGATACTGATGACTGTATTTTTCAAAACCATCTAAAACCTTGCCACCAACACGATGGGTCGGACTGTCTGCTAATACTTGATCTGGATAGGCAGACTCTAACTCGACCAACTCACGATAAAGACGGTCATACTCACTGTCTGAAACCGAGGGATTGTCGCTAGTATAGTACTCAGTCGCATAACGATTGAGCAAGGCGACCAACTCATTCATTCTTTTATTCATAAGACCATTTTACCATAAACTAAGCCCTCCTCACAAACGAGAAGGGCGGAAAAAACACTTAGTTTGAAATTATTTTTGAAACTCAAGCAGCCTTATATCAATTTTTCAAAATGAGTTCGAACATAAATAAACGATATACAAGACAAGATGATAACACCACTTCCAATTATCAGGAAAGAAGAGAGATGTACACTTGGCAAGACTGTCATAAATCCTTTTGCAATAGGCATAAATAGTATAGCTAAGGTATAAATCGAACTGAGAACTCTACCCAAATATTCACCTTCAACCTTGGTTTGTACTTGAGTAAAAAAGTGAATATTGAAAATCGTCATAAACAATTCACAAACGAAATTACCTGAAAAAGTAAGATAGGATGGGAGGGAAAATCCCATTATCATCACCCCAAGTCCAGTCAGAGCCAATAAAAACAGAAGCATTTTCATACTGGCTTTAATTTTACTAGCTAGAAGAGCCCCAATGATGGAACCAATAGCCCCCATAGTTAAAATGCTTGCATAGGCTCCTTCTGACCCGTAAAGCTGATTCGAAAAGGGAAGGAGAAATTCAAAAGCGGCAAAAAAGAAATTAACGCTGGAAGCTACCAGCAAAAGGAAGAAAATTTCTTGCTGATGCCAGATATAGTGTAACCCATCCTTGATATCTACAAAAATATCTCTCCCAGTAAAAGCCTTTTTCTCTTGAACTTTTGCTTCCTCTTTTGGAAGGAAAGACACTAAAACAAAAGCAATGAAAAAAGTCAGCGAGTCTAGCAGTAGCGTCATATGGAGACTTGCAAACTGTAAAACAAGGAAGGAAAGAACAGGAGAGCTAACACCTACAACCTGCAAAACCAGCTCTAAGCGAGAATTATAGATCACAATCTCATCTTTCTCCACCACTTCAGTTATGATAGCTTTATTGGCTGTACGAGAAAAGGCAAAAGCAACAGCCTGCACAATGTTAGCAACAATCAAAGCTCCAATCATCCAGCTGTCATTTCTTATAAAAGAAATAGCCAGACAAAGAATCCCACAAACAAGGTCTGTCGTCATTAAAATCCTACGACGAGAAAAACGATCTGAAACGACTCCGCCAAAGGGATTGACGAGAATAGATGTGACGAGTTCAGAAATCTGATACATTCCTAAAACTGTCTGTCCGATAGTTCCCATAGAAGCCAACCAGACACTATTTCCATAATCATAGAGCATATTCCCTATCTTGTTAACAGCTCCACGACTAATCAACTGTACGGCATAGCGATTCATATAAAAACTCCTCTCAAATTTTGAAACTATTGTATCAAAACCGAAAGGAGCTTTTTTCTTTTTCCCTTATTTGGGAAAATTAATCTTTGACAAATTTTTCGTAGTGTTCCTGATAGTAAGCTACTTGCTCTGGAAGACCTAGCACGTCAAAAATATGCATGGCCTCTTGCATCTGGCTACAACCTTCTTTACACTGTCCTTTTTGATATAAGGAAAAACCTTTTAGGTAATGTAAAATATTTCGTTCATACAGACTAATGTTTTTACCAATAATCTTCTCTGTATAAGTCTCAAAATAGCTTGCATTGTCAAAAGAAAGATGCTCTAAACAATGCTGGTAACAATTGAGGGCCAAAATCAACACCAATCTCTTATGGCGACCAATCTCTTGGTAAAACTCCTCCCTCTCCATAACTTCTCTACCAATCCGAGTGACATAGTCCACATCGTAGAAACTATAGAGGTTCCCGAAAAGAATCAACTCATACATAGTCCATTCTTCTGTTTTGAAGAGATAATCTGCTACCTTATCCAAATCATCCTGCTTCATATCATAACTCGAATCTCTTTGACAGATCAGACCCTGTAGCAAAATCCAGTTCAGCTCAAAATAAAGGGGATTCGTCGAACTCTTAGCCTTTTCAAGTTGTTCTTCTTGAAGCTTTTGAAAACCTACAATATCATTTGAGTAGTAAAGCGGAATAATTTGTGCCATCATGGCAACATGTTCATGATTATGAAAATCCCTAGCCTTATCCATAAAATTTTCGATTGTGACATGAATGTTATCCAAAATCTCAAAAAAACGTGAGACTGCTAGGTCAGACTCCCCAAGCTCAAAGCGAGATAACTGGGAAGTTGAACAGGACTCCCCTGCCGCCTCCTTTAAAGAATAATTTCCACTTGTTCGAAATTCACGAAATACTTTTCCAAGATGTTCCATCTTTACACCTGCTCTGATAATTCTTCCCACTCAAGCATAGCTTCTTCCTGACGGTGGCTGATTTTGTCCAGATCAGCCTGTAGTTCCATCAGTTTGTCGGCATCGTTTGTTTCCAACATTTGTTCAGAAATGGCTTGACTTTGACTTTCTAACTCTTCTATTTCAGCTTCTAGATTTTCAATTTGTCGCATGAGTTTGCGAACTTCTTTTTGACTTTCTTTCTGAGCTTGATAGTCATTGACTGGACTTGCTTCTTTTGCTTGATTGCTGGTTAAAGCTTCCTCTGTCAGACTGACTTCCATTTCAGCCTTTTTATCAACATAGTAGTCGTAGTCTCCAAGGTATAGAGTCGAACCATTCTCAGACAATTCCAGTACATGAGTTGCCACACGATTGATAAAGTAACGGTCGTGGCTGACAAAAAGCAAGGTTCCATCAAAGTCAATCAAAGCATTTTCTAGCACTTCCTTACTATCAATATCCAAGTGGTTGGTTGGCTCATCCAGAATCAAGAAATTGTTGTTTTCCATAGACAATTTAGCCAAAAGCAAACGCGCTTTCTCGCCACCTGACAGCATGCCGACTGATTTTTTAACATCATCTCCTGAGAAAAGGAAGGCCCCAAGACGGTTGCGGATTTCAACTTCTGGTGTCAGTTTAAAATCATTCCAGAGTTCATCCAGTACAGTATTACTTGGTGTCAGCTTGCTTTGAGTCTGATCATAGTAGCCAACCTCAACATTAGCGCCAAATCGCTTTTCACCCTTGATAAAAGGAATCTGGTCTACTATAGACTTGATAAAGGTTGATTTCCCAATACCATTTGGACCAACGATGGCAACAGCATTCATCTTACGAAGGTCTAGGTTGATTGGCTCTGACAATATTTCCCCATCATAACCAATAGCCACATTTTCAACAGTCAAGACAATATTGCCCGACGTTTTCTCAGACTGGAAGGTCATGTTTGCTGATTTCTTACCAGTTTCAGGCTTGTCCAAACGCTCCATTTTTTCCAGTTGTTTACGGCGAGATTGGGCACGTTTAGTCGTTGAAGCTCGGACTAGATTGCGGTTGACAAAGTCTTCCAGAGCTGCAATTTCCTTCTGTTGCTTTTCATAATTTTTTGCCTCAGTAGCTAGTTTTTGCTCTTTCAACTCGACAAAACGAGAGTAATTGCCCACATAGCGATCCAAGGAATGCTTGGTCAAATCCAGCGTAATCGTCGCAACCTTATCCAAGAAATAACGGTCGTGGCTGACAATAATGAGGGCACCGCTATAGTTTACCAAGTAATTCTCTAGCCAGGCAATCGTTTCAATATCCAAGTGGTTGGTTGGCTCGTCCAAGACCAAGAGATTTGGCTTTTCAAGAAGCATTTTAGCAAGAGCCAGACGGGTATTTTGACCACCAGAAAGCTCGGCAATTTTCATCTGCCACATAGATTCATCAAACTTAAAGCCATTCAAAATCGCTCGAATATCAGCTTCATAGGTAAAGCCACCTGCTTGGCGAAAATTCTCAGATAAGCGGTCGTAATCTGACATCAGTTTATTCAAATCATCACCAGACTTTTCACCCATCTCCAACTCCATCTGACGCAGTTGTTTCTCAGTCCGACGCAAGTCATCAAAGACATGAAGCATCTCATCGTAGATGGTATTTTCAGACTCAAAACGGCTATCTTGGGCTAGGTAAGACAGAGAAATATCTTTTTTCTTATTGATTTCTCCACTAGTTGGCTCCTCTTCTCCAACCAAAATCTTCAAAAGAGTAGACTTACCTGCACCATTTTTCCCAACGAGGGCAATTCGGTCTCGTTCATCAACCTGCAGGTTGACATTATCAAAAAGAACCTCTCCTGCAAAAGAACGTTCAATTTTATTAGCTTGTAAAATAATCATACAAGTAGTATAGCATGTTTCCCTAAGGCATTCAAGATAATGGTAAGTATTTTAGCGAAGGATTTGTAACATAAAATAAATTATGTATATTTTATATTACAAATCCTTCGCTATCTTGTTGGATTTTCTAATAAGCTAATCTTGCTTCAAATAGTTATCGCACAAGTCTATTATTTAATTCTTTTCATTATTTACGTACGTATAGCAGATTGAAATAAGATGAGAACAAATCGATTGAGGAAGTAAAATTAATTTCTATAAATGTTTTAGAAATTGTTTCGTACTATTTTAGATTGAACTACTATATATACAATATTTTCGGAGCATTCAACTTTTTAACTATATTTATTACTAGATTATTCCCCTCTTAGCTCCACTTCCATTACAGAAGTTTCCTCACTACTATGGGCTAGGCTGACTTCTCATGATTCGTTGTTACTACGCTTTCAGCGCTCATGATACCTCGCGGATAAGTCGTACATCTTTCCTAGTTTATACAAGATATGAGGACGTTAGAAGGTTACAGTGAAAATAGGAAATCTGACGCAGAGTCTTTAGGCTCTAGGAAGATTTATCTTTTTCACACAAACCTTAGTCCGAATTCAATTACTCTCGTGATTTACGCATATAGGTTACGACTACCTTTTTGGACTTTAGAGTTTGAAGCCCCCTTATCCGCTATATACGCCTTACTATCACGTTCCTGTTCGTAGAGCCACGATTTCGCCATCCCTTCCTCTGACGATTCTTATTTCCAACGTCAGACTTAAAACGGTCTATCCCCAGACCATTTTAATCCGCTACCTCACGATAGTCAGGCTTGGGAATCGCTATTGGGTTCACCGGTAGCAGGTGCCCACCGAGGACTTACACCTCAGATATACGACATGCCTATCGTACGTAAAAAGCCTACTGCCCAAGCTAGAAAGCTTGATACAATAGGCTTTTCAAAGGCTGATTATTTAACAGCGTCTTTAAGAGCTTTACCAGCTTTGAATGCTGGAACTTTAGAAGCTGCAATTGTCATTTCTTTACCAGTTTGTGGGTTGCGACCTTTACGTTCTGCACGCTCACGAACTTCAAAGTTACCAAAACCGATCAATTGAACTTTTTCACCAGCTGCAAGATAGTCAGCTACTGCTGCAAATACAGCTTCAACTGCTGCTGCTGAGTCTTTCTTAGTCAATTCTGTAGCTTCTGCTACTTTAGCGATCAAATCTTGTTTGTTTGCCATGTTAACGATTCCTCCAAATAATTTCTAATTAACAAATATAATCATATCCTAAAATCCCTTTTAGGTCAAGTTAAAAACGCTATTTCTTCCCATTTTCTTTATTTTTTTAGGAGTGGTAACGTACCAAAATAGCCCAAGCGTTCTCACCCGTGTGAGTTTGAATAATGGAACCCGTTTCCAAAACAGAAATTGGCTTTTCAACATAAGCTTGTAAGCTTTCTTTCATCTCTTTTGCCCAATCATCACTACCAGAATATGAAATTCCAATCTCTGCTACAGAACGTTCAGAAAGCGATGTTATCAACTCATCTAACCATTTTTTAAAAGTTTTAGCTCCACGACCTTTAACCATTGGCTGCAATTCATGGTCTTTCATTTGCATGACAACACGGATATTGAGAAGTGAGCTCAACAATCCAGTTACACGGCCAATTCGTCCACCTTTGACAAGATTTTCCAAAGTTGAAACGCCAATATAAAGTTCTGTGTGTTTTTTAACCTCTTCTACATGAGCTAAAATCCTCTCCATATCTTTACCTTCTTGTGCTAATTTCGCAGCCTCAACAACTTGGAATTTCAAGGCTTGGTCAGTGAAGGAACTATCAACAACAGTCACATCTGCAGTAGATAAACTAGCACCTTGGCGTGCTGCTTCTACAGTCCCCGAAAGAGCATGGGACATATGAATAGCAAGAATCTGGCTACCATCCTTGCATAGCTCTTCAAAAACTTCAGCAAAGACACCTACAGGTGGTTGACTTGTCTTAGGAAGATTCTTACTTGCTTGCATCAACTGAAGGAATTTACCTTCTTCTTTCAAATCAGCATCAGAATAAACAACATTATCAATCATTACAGATAATGGAACAATTGTAATATCTAATTGTTTTACGAGTTCTGGTTCAATAGTAACAGATGAATCGGTTACAATCTTAATTTTTGTCATAGTATCAATCTTTCTATTTTAGGATTCAGATTGGTTTTCTTACTTCTAATTATATCAAAAAAAGATTAAAAATCCTAATGGAGTCATTCAAATTTTCCGTAAAAATTTGATATAATCAACTTATAAGAAAAGAGGTGTCCTATGATTAAAAAAATTTATCCTATTTTAACCATTTTACTAGGTGCTGCTATTTATGCTTTTGGTCTGACTTATTTTGTAGTTCCTCATCATCTCTTTGAAGGAGGGGCAACAGGTATTACCCTTATCACCTTTTATCTTTTTAAAATCCCTGTTTCGCTCATGAACTTGCTGATTAACATTCCCCTTTTCATCCTAGCTTGGAAAATATTTGGAGCAAAATCTCTCTATTCTAGTTTGCTAGGAACCTTATCCTTATCCGCCTGGTTAGCCTTTTTTGAGCGTATTCCACTTCATATTGATCTTCAAGGTGATTTACTAATCACAGCCCTTATAGCAGGAATCCTATTGGGAATTGGCCTTGGAATTATTTTTAATGCTGGAGGTACAACTGGCGGAACTGATATTCTAGCTCGTATTCTCAATAAATACACTCATATATCAATGGGAAAACTACTTTTTATCTTAGATTTTTGTATTCTCATGCTCATTCTCCTTATCTTCAAGGATTTGAGATTGGTTTCCTACACGCTTTTGTTTGATTTTATTGTTTCGCGTGTCATTGATTTGATTGGCGAAGGTGGCTACGCAGGTAAAGGCTTTATGATTATCACAAAACGTCCTGACCAACTTGCTAAGGCGATCAATGATGACCTAGGAAGAGGCGTTACTTTCATCTCAGGTCAAGGCTACTATAGTCAAAAAGATTTGAAGATTATCTACTGTATTGTCGGTAGGAATGAGATTGTGAAAATGAAGGAAATGATTCATCGAATCGATCCTCAAGCCTTTATAACCATTACAGAAGCCCATGAAATCCTTGGAGAAGGATTCACCTTTGAAAAAGAATAAAAAGAGGTAATGTCGTGACCTCAAAAGTTAGACTAAATCATCTATCTTTTGGGTTACAGACAACCTCTTTTTTGTTTACTCAATCTCTTAAGACCAATTCCGAGCGACTTCTTCATCAGCCTTTAACTGATCCACTAATTGGTCAACAGAATCAAATTTTGTCATATCTCGAATGCGATCATGCCAATAAACCATGACGGTTTCCCCATAAATATCTTGATTAAAATCAAAAATATTGACTTCAAAACGTGCTTCCTCTCCATCAAAGGTCACATTTTTCCCGACACTAGCCATAGCACGATACTTCTGTCGTTGAATCTCAACATCAACGACATAAACACCATCTGCTGGCATATAAGTACGGTCTAAAAGCACTAAATTAGCTGTTGGATAACCAATCGTACGACCACGAGCATTACCATGAACCACCATACCTCTGGATGGAAGCGGTGCCCCCAAAAGTTCTCCTGCTTCTTTCACATTTCCATCTAAAATAGCTTGACGGATACGAGTTGAACTGATTTTTCCTTTCTCATCTTCTACAGGTGGAACAATGATAACTTCTCCATCAAAGTAATTCTTTAAATCTTCTGCTGTTTTTTTGTCAGAACCAAATGTATAATCAAAACCTGCAACAATAATTTTGGCATTCATAGCCTTGATATAAGTTGCAAAAAATTCTTCTGCCGTGAGACTAGCGAATTGACTACTAAAATCAAGGAGATATAATTCTTCTACACCTTCACGCTTTAATTTTCTCTCGCGTTCAGCAGGGTTCAAAATATGTAAAAACAGATCAGGATGATAAGGCTCTAAAGCGATCTTTGGAGATTCATTAAAGGTCATAACGACGATAGGCAATAAATCCTTTCTCGCAGCCTTATTGGCAACACGAAATAATTCTTGATGCCCCTTGTGTATACCATCAAAATAGCCAAGGACTACGACTGAATCAGATGGTGTGCCAATATCTTTTTGGTTTTTTATAGGAATAGTAATAATCATAAAATAATTATATCATAGCGATAGCTATTTCTGGAACAGAAAATCTGAAATGTCGTTTTTTTCACCTGAAGTGTACCTGTTTTCAAAAAGTACTTCACTCTATCGTTGCTTAACTATGAACTTGACAATATTCTTCTCAAAAACTTGTAGGACATCTTCAAAAGTTTGAAAGGAGTGATTAGACTTGTTCGGTAACCCTAAAGTGTCATACTATGCTTATGTATGAAAAAGCAATGCAACTAACTCCTGAGAACTTTAAATTACTAATTGGTGCCGAAAAGGTAGAATTTAGAATCGAGGTACACCTATGGCTGTAAAATTTACAAAACGAGACAACTTGGGCAAGATATTTGAAGAGTTTCCTAAACTCCCTGATTTGAAGCAAGTCACTTTCCCTGATGACAAAGAAAAAAAGCCAAAGCAGAAAAGAAAAACTAGATGACTGCTTTTCAACAACTCCCATCCAGTGTGCTTCAAATTGGAGCTATTTTTCTCCCCATCTGTTAGCTTGGATTCTCAGACCATTTCAGCTAAAGAATATCATTTTCCCTTATCAGAAGGAACGAATCAAGCCATTCAGACAAGTGAAGGGACGACAAGCCAATATTTGAAACCAGATACCAGTTCTTATAGTCAATTGAAATAAAATCTGAAGAAATCGAGTAGGAAACTCAAATCAATTTTTAACAGTGTTCTATCCCAGATTCAATCCACTATACATATTAAAAAGGGCTCTATAATATTTGTAGTGGGTAAATCCTCTATAGATATTATGGAGCCTATTTTTGTATAGAAAAAAAG